>JBQDIN010000035.1:0-41499 GCA_052094425.1 Propionibacteriaceae bacterium | reverse complement strand
AACAACTTGGTTTGCACATAAACCAGTTGGTCGTCCGAGGCGATCGCCGGGAGGTGCTTCAACCCGTGCAGACACGCATCGATCTGGTCCAGGGTGAGTTCGCCCGCCTCGGCCGCGTGTTGCAGGATCGGGAAGCGGCCCAATTGTTTCGCGGTGCGGACGTACTGCTTCGCCACTCTCGGGATGGCCCGATCAGTCAACGCGGTCCGATCCGAGACGGACCAGCCGGCGGTGTCCTCACAGACACGGCGCTCATCAATTGTGCGGACGGTGTGGAGGCGGAGTCCGTGGAGACGGTCGATCGCCACCCCGTAACTGTCCATCCGACCCAATTGTTGGTCTTCGGAGAGTTGCCAGGCGTCGGTGGACGCGACCCGGTCGAGGACCGCCATCAAGGCAGCGAAGTCCCCGTCCGGAGGGGTGTCCGTCGTCGTCGACATACCACAACTCTAGAGACACCCACTGACACGAATCGGTCCAGAGATCCCTGTCCACACAAGAATCTTGAAGAAATCCCCGGTTCGTTTGGTGAGGTGATTTCGTGCTGACGTCCGTCCCAGGCCGGAACCGGATAGGGCGATCAAGCCGCGGAGTCCAATGGCGGGTGGTCACCGCTGCGTGACCGCACCGAGCCCTCTACTCGACCGGGTCAGCGCGACACCACCCTGCTGGTCGGTCCGCAGCACTGTCATCCCCAACGACCGGGCCATCGTGATCATGGACGGCGCCGGGTGGCCGTACGAGTTGTCCTCTCCCGCACTCGCCACCACCACCGACGCACCGGTGGCGGCGAAGAAGTCCCGCTCCTGCCGGGCCGACCCGTGGTGCGGCGCCTTCAGCACATCCGCCGACAGGTCCGCACCCGAGGCCAGGATCGCCCGCTGCCCGGCCGGCTCCACGTCCCCGGTGAGCAGGATCCGGGTCCCGTCCACCGTCAGCCGCAGCACCAGCGAGGAGTCGTTCTCCGCCGAGCTCTCCCCCTCCCCCGCCTCGGTCCCGCCGCCGGACGCCGCCACCGGCCCCAGCACCTCCCACTCCACCGCCCCGACCGAACCGGACGCACCCACCGCAGGGACCCGGACCGCCGCCCCCGCCTCGGCGGCCAGCGCCGTCACTCGCTCCGCTTCCGGCACCGGGGACGCCACCGGGCTCACCCACACCTCCCCCGCCTGCCGCCCGGACACCACCCCGGCCAGACCGCCGACATGATCGGCGTGGAAGTGGGTCAAGATCACCAACGGCACCGACCGGATGCCCAACTGCCGCAGACAGCGGTCCATCGGCTCCGGCTCCGGACCGGTGTCCACCACCACCGCCGCACCCCTGCCCACCGGCACGACCAGACCGTCCCCCTGCCCCACGTCGCAGGCCGCCAGCACCCACCCCCGCGGCGGCCAGCCCGGCACCACCGGCGCCCGAAGCAGCGCCACCACCATGATCAACACGACCGCGCATGCCACCCACCGTCGCGACAGCAGCGTCGGCACCAACAACCCCAGACCCAGTGAGCCGAGGGCCACCACGCCGATCGCAACGGGCGACGACGGCCACGCCCAAGCCGCCCCGGGCAGCAGAGCACCCCACTGGGCAATCCAGATGATCCCCTGCGCACACCATGCGGCCCCGAAGCCCGCCACCGCTGCCAGCCAAGAGCTGAGCAGCGACAGGCCCGCGGCCGCGAACCCCAGCACCGTGGCCGGCCCCACCAACGGCCCGGCCACCGCGTTCGCCACCAGCCCGACCACACTGACCTGGCCGGAGATGGCCGTGACCACCGGCTGGGTCGCCAACTGCGCCGCCATCGGGACCGCAAGCGCCTCCGCCACCCATCGGGGCAGCCACCGTGCCATCCGGTCCGCCCAGCCGCCGGACCACCAGATGATCCCGGCACTCGCCAACACCGAGAGGGCGAACCCGACCGACCGACCCAACCACGGGTCGATGATCAACAGCAGCACCATCGCCAACGACAGGCTCCGCAGGCCCCGCCGGAACCCCCGCCCGGGATCAGCGCCCAGCGCAGCCAACCCGACCAATCCCATCGCCGCCGCCCGCAGCACGCTCGGCTCGCTGCGACACAGCGCCACGAAGACCACCACCCCGGCGAGGGCGAGCAGCCGCAGCCACCAACCCCGCACCCCGACGCCTCGAGCCATCACCAGCACGAACGCCAACAACAGGGTGAGATTCGCGCCGGAGACCGCCGTCAGGTGGGTCAGCCCGGTGGTCTGGAAGTCGGCCCGCAGTTCGTCGGTCACCCGGGACACGTCGCCCAGGACCAGCGCCGGAACAAGGGCCCGTTGGTCCGGCCGCCGGTGCTCGACCGCCGTACGCAAGCCGTCGCGGACCCGTTCGACAGCACGCAAGCCGGGCCCGGGCGGGGAGGCGACCTCACCCTGCTGGCGAACCCGGATGATCGCGGCCACGTCATCGGCCGGCTCGGCCGGACTGGCCCGAGCGAGCACGGCGAAACGTGTCCCCACCGGCTGGTCGACCCACCAGTCGACCGAGGCACCGGAGACCATCACCAAGACGGGTGTGCGCACCGACCACTGCTCACCGCGGCCAGTGACGGTCAGGACGCGGCCGCGGACGACCAGCGACTCGCCGACCCCGAAGCGGTCCGGGCGGACCCGGGGCTCACCGGCGGTGGTCAGCTCCACCTGCACCACCGCTTCGGCATCCGCCAGCCGCGGGAGCGGCCCGGAGTGCAACTGGTGGTGGCGTACGGCACCGAGTCCGAGGGAGCTCGCGAGCAGGATGGCGACGGCAAGACCCAGCAGGGAGCGACGCCAGCCCGTGATGATCAGCGCGCCCGCCACGCCCACGACCCCGCAGATCGTCCCCCATCCGGCCCCGGACGTGCCCAACCAACTCCCGGCCCAGGCGGCGAGGGCGAGCGGGACCAGCCGCAAGTCGTGCACCCGGTCGGCCCGGGTCGCGCCAGCCCCCGCCGAGCTGTCCGGGCGCGTCGTGGTGACGGCCACCGACGCGACTCAGACCCGGACCAGCGGCGCGAGTTGGGCGAAGGTCTTCGGTCCGATCCCGTCGACCTCCTGTAGCTCCTCCACTCGGGTGAAGCGTCCGTTCTCCTCGCGCCAGGCAAGGATCCGGCCGGCGGTCACCGGCCCGACCCCGGGGAGTTCGACCAACTGGGCCTCGCTGGCGGCGTTGAGGTCGAGTTGATCACCGGCGGTGTCGCCTCCGGTCGAGTCGGGCCCGCTGCCCGTGGAGCCGCCGGAAGATTCCCGGACACCGGAGTCGTCCGCCTCGTCGGAGACCACCACCTGCTGACCGTCCACCAGGGGTTGGGCCAGGTTGAGGTCGCCGGGCACGGCTGCCTTCGTCAGCCCACCGGCCGCCGTCAGCGCATCCCGGACCCGCGCTCCCTCGGCCAACTCGACCACGCCCGGCTTGTGCACCTCGCCGAGGACGTGCACCAGGACCTGTGGTGGCTCGGCGGATGCAGACCCCGCTGGAGTCGGGTCGGTGCTGGCCGAACTCGGCTCTGCGGAGACGGTCGTGGTCGGCGTCGCGATCGCCATCGGCCGGGCTCGCAGGAGGGCCACCCCTGCGACCACGGCGGCCAGCACCACCACGACCGCCACGACCGCGATGTGTCGTCGGGTGAACGGGAGCCGGGGGAGCGCTGCCGGCGGGGGCGCGTCCGGGCTGGCCGGCGCCTCCACGCCGCCGCCCGGCTCCTCCGGCTCGGCACGGACCATCGCGTGGGCGGGCGCCGCTCGTGCGCCGGCTATCGGCTCGGGATCCGGCAGTTCCTGACCCGGCAGTTCCTCCAACGGCTCCAGGTCGGTGGCATCGGGCCCACCTCGGCCCTCCAGCGATTCCGGGCCTTCGAGCGGTTCCCGGCCTTCGAGCGGTTCCCGGCCCTCGAGCGGTTCCGGGGCCGCACGACGGGCGGGCGTCTCAGCCAGTAGGGCAGCCAACCGCTGTTGCACGTACTCACTGACCACCGGATCAGGCCGGCCTCGACGTCCCACCATGACCGAACCCTGTCGCCCCCGGGCGGCGGCTGCCGGTCACGCCGCCGGAGTGTGGACAGGTCAGCCGAGAAGGCCGTTCCTGTGGACAGGGGGACCTACCGATTCAGGGAAAGCGCGGTGAAAGCGGGGCCGGTCAGGATTCAGGGGTTTGCCGACGAAAGGACCCCGTGTACGACGCTCCCCACGACCCGGTCATGGACCGCACGTCCACTCCCGGACGCGACGGCGCCGACGATCACGCCGAGGAGGGGGTAGGTCACTGCGGTCGCCCCCAAGGTGACCGGATCCTTCCGGTCCCACCCACCGTAGGCCGAACCGATCGCGACAGTGTGGCCGAGCTGCCAGGGAATGAGGATCTTGACCGTGTTGCGCAGCAGGGCGGTACCGAACGGCAGGGCGTCTCCGTCCTCGGTCGTGACCGTCAGGCCGTGGCGCCGCTTGCCCCAGGTGGCCCGCATCGCGCCGGACTCCTGCCGCGCCGTCCACACGGTGGCGATCACCGGGAGGGTGGCACTGACGAGGTGGGAGATCACCGGTCGCGGGCCGATCAGCCCACGGCGATAGGCGATCACCCCGAACGGAACCATTGCCGCCCCAACGCCCAGGAAGCCGAGGCAGTCGAGCAGATAGGCCTTGCCACGTCGCCCCGCCAGTGGATGCATGGCCCCACGATATCCGCGGACGTCAAGGACAATTCCGGCTCGTTGACCTCAGTCGGCCGGCAGGAAGGTCTCCAGGTGCAGGCCCTCGAGGGTGGCGTCGGTCGGACCCTCGAGCCGGGCCGAGGTGGTGAAGTAGCGGACGGTCCCCGTCTCGGTCGCCAACTCGAGCACCGCGACCGGACCGCGGTCGGGCTGCGGTGGGCGGGGGTGCTCGCCTCGGTACGCGTCGATCTCCTCGACCAGCGCCCGGTGCCGCGGATCGCCGGTGTGTTCGGCCCGGTGGCGCACCTGCCGGAACAGGTGCGCTGCCCAGACGTCCCGGTTCACGATCCGCCCGGCGAGACCGTCCTCGTGCAGGCACAACCGGACGACGTTGACCGGCGGTTCGAGCAACCACGGCGCGCACCCCACCAACAGGGCGTCGACAGCACGGTTGGCCTCGACCACGTCCCAGTGGTCGTCCAGCAGCAGGGCGGGATGGGGCAGGTGCGCGTCGAGCAGCTTGCGCAGGCCGGCCAGCACCGTCGCCAGCGGGGCGTCGTCCGGCCCGTACTCGGTGTAGTACGGCGCGTACCCTCCCGCCAGCAGCAGGGCGTTGGTGGCGCGCAGCGGGACGTCCAACTGCTCGGCGAAGCGCATGATCATCGCGGCGGTGGGCTGCGCCCTGCCGGTCTCGACCCGGCTCACGTGGCGGGGCGAGACGGAGGCGAGTTCGGACAGACCTTCCTGGGTGATCCGGCGGCGCTCCCGCCATCCCCGCAACTGCGCGCCGACGGTGCCGATCGGGGTGGAAGTCATGGTCACAGCGTACGAGTCGCTGGCGGGGCGACCTTGACCTCCGAGGTCATGGTCAACCAGACATCCGCCGTGGAGAGTGGAATCACGTCCGGGGCGAGTTGCCCCCGAGACGACCAGCCACCCCACGAAGGAGCAGCAGATGAGTGCCTACGTCATCGGATACCTGACCGACGTCCGGATCGGTCCCGACATCTTCGAATACATGGGACAGATGGAGTCCACGTTCGAACCCTTCGGTGGGTCGTGGCTGGTGCACGGGACCGATCCGCAGGTGTTGGAGGGGCCGCTGCCGGGTGGCATCGTGATCATCGAATTCCCCTCCACCGAAGCGGCCAACGGCTGGTACCGATCCGACCACTACCAGGAGATCCTCCCGCTGCGGACGAACAACGCCGAGAGCGTCGTGGCGATCGTGGCCGGAGTCCGGGAGGGGTATCGAGCGGCCGAGACGATCGAGACGTTGCAGGGGGTCCCCGCCATCTGATCACCCGCCACCCGATCACCGGCCGGCTGATCGGGGGCGACCGGCTGATCGGGTCAGCTCGGTCGGGGCGAGACCACCACGCCGACCGTGCCCGGGCCGACGTGTACGCCGAGGACGGCACTCAACTCGTAGATGCCGACCTCGGTCGGGTGGTCGACGGCGGCGGCGATCTCCTCGGCGATCCGGTCCGCCGTGTCCGCCGCGTCCAGATGGTGCACGGCGACGTCGACCAGGTCGGATTGCGCAGCCCCGGCCGCCTCGACCGCGAGAGCTTGCAACCGGGCCAGTGCACGGGACTCGGTCCGGACCCGCTCGTGCGGCGCCACCACCCCGTCGACCATCCGCAACAGGGGTTTCATCGCCAACGCGGAGCCGAGCAGGGCACCGGCCCGACCGATCCGGCCACCGCGGCGCAGGTACTCGAGCGTGTGCACGTAGAAGTAGGTCTCCGAAGCCGCCGCCCGGGCCCGGATGCTCTCCGCGACCACGTCGGCGGCAGCACCTCCCGCAGCCCACTCGGCACCCGACAGCACGGCGTAGCCCATCCCCATCGCAATGGTGCCGGTGTCCACCACGGTGACCGGGATCGGCGCCTCCCGGGCCGCCCGGCTGGCGGCGTCGAAGGTGCCGGACATCGCCCCGGACAGATGCGCGGCCACCACCTCGGTGTAGCCCTCGTCGGCGAGGCGCGCGAACAACTCCCCGAAGGCCTCGGGGGCCGGTCGGGAGGTGCTCACCGTCGACCCAGCGCGCAGGGCGTTCGCCACCACGTCGGCGGAGGCACCGGTGGGCGACTCCGGCCGGCTCTCCCCATCGATCACGACCTGGAGGGGTACGACCGCGATGTCCCGCTCCCCCGCCTGTTCGGCACGCAGGGAGGCCGTGGAATCCGTCACCACCGCCGTTCGACCCATTGGAACAGCCTAGTCCGCCCCGGGTCCGCCGCGCAGTCAGCCGCAGCCCGGCTCGCATCACCCAACCCACGACGCACCGAGCATCGACCATCACGAGTCGATCACAGAGAACTCACCGCCGGGTGCGCACCCTTGTCGGGGTGTTCGACGGTGGCCCATACTGACGCGAGCCCTCCGCGTTCTCGCACCTCACGCGATTGGCTCACCCGACCAAGCCAGGAGTACCCATGCCATCCCGTACGACCCTCTTCGCCGCTGCCGCCATGGCCGCGGCCCTGACCCTGACTGCCTGCGGTTCCTCCGGTGGATCCGGCGGGGGTGGTGGCGACGACCTGACCGGTGAAGGCACCGGCGACGACTGCACCATCGAGAACCCGATCGAGGTCGGTGCAGCGCTGAGCCTGACCGGTGGGGCCGCCAGCTACGGCGAGTCCCAGCGCGCCGGACTCGAGCTCGCCGCCGACCACCTCGCCGAGAAGGGCGGTGTCACCTACGAGCTCGCGGTCGAGGACGACGCCACCGATCCTCGTCAGGGCATCACCGTCTTCGAGAAGTTCGTCGAGGACGAGACGTCGGTGATCATCGGCCCGACCCTGTCGAACGGTGCCTTCCAGGCGCAACCGATCGCTCAGGAGGAAGGCATGCCGGTGATGGCGATCTCCAACACCGCCGATGGCATCACCGCCCAGGGTGACTACATCTTCCGAGACTCCCTCACCGAGGGACAGGTGATCCCGCAGACGGTCGCCACCGCCAAGGAGGCGTACGACCTGGAGAAGGTCGTGGTGATGTACAGCAACGACGACGCCTTCACCGAGTCCGGCTACGAAGTCTTCAACTCCTCCCTCGAGGAGGAAGGGGTGGAGGTGCTCGACACCCTCACGTTCTCCAAGGCGGACACGGACTTCCGTGCCCTGCTGACCGAGGCGAAGGGCCTGGAACCGGATGCCATCGTGGTGTCCGGGCTGATCGAGGCCGCCGTCCCGCTGGTCACCCAGGCCCGCGAGATCGGCATCACCGCACCGATCATCGGCGGCAACGGATTCAACAACCCCGCGCTGATGGAGCAGGCCGGCGAGGCCGCTGAAGGGGTCGTCGTCGGCGCCGCCTGGAACTCCGCCTCCGACAACCCGGAGAACACGGCATTCCTGGAGGCGTACGAGGCCAAGAACGGTGCCGCGCCCGACCAGTTCGCCGCTCAGGCGTACGTCGGCCTGATGCTCGTGGACGCCGCGGTCCGGTCGGGCTGCGACGGGAGCCGGGACGCGATCAAGGAGGGCTTCGGCACCATCAAGGACATGCCGACGGTGCTCGGATCACTGACCCTCAATGAGGATCGCGACGCCGAGCACGAGGCCGTCGTGCAGGTGGTGGAGGACGGCTCCTTCGCCGTGCTGGAGTGATCAGGACACCATGCAGCAGCTGCTGAACGGCCTGTTCATCGGGTCCATCTACGCCCTGTTCGCGATCGGGTTCACGCTGGTCTTCGGCATCCTGGACCGGCTGAACCTGGCCCACCCGGCCGTCTTCGCAGTGTCAGCCTTCGTCGGCATCGAGTTGGTGGAGCGGGGCGGCCTGTCCATCTGGTTGGCCCTGCCGTTGGTGTTCCTGGTCGGCGGCGTGTTGGGACTGATCATCGAGCGGGTGGCGTTCCGGCCGCTGAAGAACCGGCCGGACGCCCACTTCGCGGGGTTGATCTCCTCGATCGCCCTGGCCGGCATCCTCATCGCCCTGCTGCAGTGGCGCTACGGCCCGGACACCCGACGGTTCCCGGCCGGTTCCTTCCCGGAGACCCGCTTTCAGGTGCTCGGGGCCCAGATCACCCTCGTCCAGGTGGTGATCATGGTCGTCTCGATCGTGCTGGTGGTCGCGCTCACCTTCCTGGTGGCGCGGTCCCGGCTCGGCCGGGGGATGCGCGCGGTGGCGGAGAATCCGACCGCGGCCCGGGTTCTCGGGTTGAACGTGGACCGGATCACCGCGACCACCTTCGCCATCTCCTCGGCCCTCGGCGCAGTCGCCGGGGCACTGTTCGCGATGAACGTGAACAGTGCCCAGTTGACGATGGGGACCGCGATCGAGCTGAAGGGGTTGGCGGTGATCATCGTCGGCGGGATGGGGTCGTTGCCGGGTGCCCTGGCGGGTGGCCTGATCCTGGGTCTGTCCGAGGTGTTCGCCGTCCAGTACATCGGCTCCTCGTGGCGGGACCTGATCGCCTTCGGCCTGCTCTTCCTGATCCTGCTGGTGCGACCGCAGGGGCTGTTCGGCAAGCGTCGGGTCCGTGAGGTGTGATGATCAACGACTCCACCCTCGTCTTCATCGCCCTCGGCGCGATCTTCGCGTTCTCCTTCTACGCCGTCCTGGTCGCCGGGCAGTTGTCCCTGGGACAGGCGGGGTTCGCGTCGATCGCCGCCTTCAGTTCGGCCATCCTGGCCCCGGACCCGGACACGTTCGGCGACCTGCCCACCCTGCTGGTGGCGATCGCCATCGGGATGGTGGTGGGCGCGGTGGCCGCCGTCGTGCTGGGACTGCCGACGATGCACCTGCGCGGGGTCTTCCTGGCCATCGCGACTCTCGGGTTCGCCGAGGCGGTACGGATCGTGATCTTGAACCAGGAGCGGACCGGTGGCGCCCAGGGAATGCGGGTGCCGAAGGTGCTGGACCCGGTGATGGCGTGGGTGATCCTTGCCGTGGTCGCGTACTGGTTCTGGCGGATGGCCCGCTCCCGCTACGGCCGCGCCCTGGAGGCGATCCGGGAGGACGAGTTGGCCGCCCGCGCCATGGGCATCGACGTGGGCCGGCACCGGCTGGCCGCATTCGTGACCTCCGGCGCGGTGGCCGGCCTGTACGGCGTCCTCTGGGCCTTCTTCGTCCGGCTGATCGCCCCCGCTGACTTCAATTTCGCCGCCGCCATCGACGGTCTGGTCACCGCCGTCGTCGGCGGATCGACGATGTTCCTCGGACCACTGCTCGGCAGCGGGTTCCAGACCCTGGTGCCCGAGATCCAACGCGGCCTAGGGATCGAGGCAGGCTGGATCCGACCCTTCCTGTCCGGGGTGCTGTTGCTGGTGGTGATCTTGTTCCTGCCCGGTGGCCTGGCGAGCCTGATCCCGCGGCGGGTCCGGCTGCCTGCCGACCTCGACGAGTCGCCGGAGACCGGGCGCGTGCACCCGGCCACGGGCGACGTCGTCGCCTCCCTGCGGGGACTCGGCAAGGAGTACGGCGGTGTGCACGCTGTGCGCGGGGTCGACCTGGAGATCCGCAGTGGTGACGTGGTCGGTCTGATCGGCCCGAACGGCGCCGGCAAGACCACCTTGGTGAACATGATCAGCGGTCTGGTGCCCCCGTCGACGGGGACCGCCACCGTGCTCGGCGTGCAGGTCGGGAAGGCACCGGTGCACAAGGTGGCCGCCGCCGGGGTCAGTCGCACCTTCCAGCACTCCAAGCTGTTCAGTCGGCTGTCGGCGCTGGAGAACGTGCTGGTCGGCGGCCACCTGGTCACCCGGCCCACCTTCCTGCGCCGACTGGTGTGGCTGCCCTCGGCCCGACGCGACGAGCGGCGCGCGCTCCATCATGCGGCCCGCTGCCTGACCCGGGTCGGATTGAAGGACAAGGCGACCACCCGCGCGTCGGCCCTCTCCTACGGCGATCAACGCCGACTGGAGATCGCCCGCGCCCTGGCCTCCGACCCGAGCCTGTTGATCCTGGACGAGCCGGCCGCCGGGATGAACCATGTGGAGGCAGCGGCCCTTTCGGAGTTGATCAAGTCCCTTGCCACCGACGGGCTGACCATCCTGTTCATCGAGCACAACGTGGGCATGGTGCTGCAGACCTGCGATCGGGTCGTGGTGCTCAACTTCGGCGAGGTGCTCGCCACCGGCACCCCGGACGAGATCGCCGCCAACCAGGCGGTGGTGGATGCCTACTTGGGCTCCGAGGACGAGGACTCCCCCGCCGAGGGCAGCATCGCCGACGGCACCTTGGCCGATCCGACCGGAGGCAACTGAGATGGCCGCTGACAGCGCGCCCGTGAAGGGCGCGGACGTACTCAGCGTCGAGGACCTGACCGTCTCGTACGGTCGGGTGGAGGCCGTCCGGAAGGTGTCGTTCACCGTGCCCGCGGGCGGTCTGGTCACCTTGGTCGGTGCCAACGGCGCGGGCAAGTCGTCGATCATCAATGCCGTCTCCGGCCTCGTCCGCCCCAAGTCGGGCACCATCACCTTCGCCGGCCGGGACGTCACCCGGACCCCCTCCCACCGGCTGGTGGGCCGCGGGCTGGTGCAGGTCCCGGAAGGACGGCAGATCCTGTCCACCCTGACGATCGACGAGAACCTGCGCCTCGGTGGCTGGCACCGGCGGAGCACCGCGTCGGCCCGGATGGCGGAGATGTACGCCCGCTTCCCGGTGCTGGCCGAACGCAAGTCACTGCCGGCCGGGTCCCTGTCCGGTGGGGAACAGCAGATGCTGGCGATCGCGCGGGCGATGGTGGCCCAACCGACGATGCTGCTGATGGACGAACCCTCGATGGGCCTGGCCCCCAAGATCGTCGATGAGGTCTTCCGCGTGATCAAGGAGATCCGCGAGGCGGGCACCACGGTGCTGCTGGTCGAGCAGAACGCCCGCCGGGCGCTGCGGGCCGCGGACCACGGGTACGTGCTGCAGTCCGGCGAGATCGTCGAGTCCGGGCCCACTGATCAATTGCTGGCCGACCCCGCCGTGGTGCAGGCCTACCTGGGTGTGGACCCGTCGCAGGCCTGAACCACGCCGATACGGGTCGAGACCAGATGATTTCGACCGGCTCGATCAGCGGGTCCCGGTGATCCGGTGACCTCACCACCGACAAGGTAGTTTTGAGCTTCAACCCGTACGTGTCCGGAGGGGGATCAGATGACCGGTGAGCCGCCGAAGCGGTGGCGGGTGGCCCGTAGCACCCTGGTCGCGGCGATCACGGTCGCTGTGGTCGGCCTGGTGGTCCTCGCCGTCCTCGCCTGGACCGCCTGGTCGCGGGAGGGATCGGTGCCCGTCGCGGTCGTGATCAGCCTGCTGGCCCTGGCCGGAATCGCGTACGTGTGGCGGTTCGCCCTGCATCCCAGGGTGCACATCACCGCGGACGAGATCGTCGTCCGCAACCCGCTCCGGACCACCACCCTGCCCCTCGACGACCTGTCAGTGGTGGCCCCCGGCGAGAACGGGATGGTGCTGGCCACGGACGAGGAGTCCACCGAGGCGTGGTGCATCCAGAAGTCCCTGCGGGCGATCCGCGCCGCCCGCACCGACACCCGCGCGGACCGGATCGCGACCGAGATGATCACCCTGCTGGACGTGCGCGACCAAGACCACCCGGACGCCCTGCCCCGGCACCGCCCCGACGCTGACGGGTTCGCCGTCCGGCGGGCGGTCCCGAGTGAGTCGGCGGTGCTCGCCGACCTGGAGCGGCAGGCCAGCGAGGCAGCGCTCGGACACCTGTTCGGTGACCAGTCGTACCCGCTCGACGAGGTCACCGACCGGTGGCGTCGAGTACTGGGCGACCCCGCCCTGCATGTGCGCATCGGCGAGCTCGACGGTGAACCGATCGGCTACCTGGCCTACTCCGACGTCCGGGTGCACCACCTCGGTGTCCGGCCCGACCGTTTCCGCAAGGGGTACGGGAGCCGCTTGCTCGACTACGCCACCGGTGAGATCTTCGACCGACTGAGTCCGCAGGCCCACCTGTGGGTGCTGGTGGGCAACACGACGGCGCGGGGGTTCTACGCCGCCCGTGGCTGGGAGCCCAGCGGTGAGACGGGCCACAGCGAGTTCCCGCCGTACCCGGAGGAGATCCAACTGGTGCTCGACAACCCGGTCGCCCCCAGGCACGGTGGCCGGTGAACAGCGACGATCGGCGTGCTCGGCGCGGCCAACCGTTCTGGTTCGTCCTCGGCCTCCTCTTCCTGCTGCCCGCGATGGCAGCCACCGCCCTACGCGTGCTGCCGTTCACCGATCCGCGACTGCAGCTGGCGGCCTCGTTCATCTCCTTCGCCCTGCTCGGCTATGCGATCGCTGCCGTGGCGCTGGGTATCGGTTTGCTCCGCGCACGGCGCCGGGGGTTCCCCGCACTGTTGACCTTGGTCGCAGTGCTCGGGTTCACCCTGCACGCGGTGTGGACGCTCCCCCTGTTCGTCCCCGACGATCGGCCGGCGACCGGTGAGTCGTTCAGCCTGGTCTCCCTGAACGCACTGGCCGGGGAGGCCGATCCCGAGGAGTTGGTCGCCGCCGCGGCCGACGCCGACGTGGTGGTGTTGTTGGAGGTCACCCCCGCACTGGTCGACGACCTGGCCGATCTCGGCTGGCACGACCGCTTCACCTACTCCGTGGGCGAACCGCGCCGGGGTCTGAACGGATCGGTGATCTACTCCCGCTTCGCGCTGACCGAGCAGGAGCGGATCGACTCCGCCTTCGCCCAGTGGGTGGCTGAAGCCGAGGTTCCGAACGTCGGCCCGGTCTCCATCTTCGCCGTGCACCCCTGCAACCCGTTCTGCACCAGCGGATTCTTCGATGCAGAGCACGAGCAACTGCGGGCCACGGCGACCAAGTACCTCGACCGGCGGCTGGTGATCGCCGGCGACTTCAACGCCGTCGACGACCACCGCCCGATGGTGGAGTTGCGCCGCGACGGTCTCCGCAGTGCCACCGACATCGTCGGCGCCGGCTGGCTGCCGACCTATCCGGCCCAGGGCGCGATTCCGCCGCTGATCGCGATCGACCACGTCCTGCTCTCGTCCTCCATGACGGCGACGACGATCGAGACCTTCGACATCACCGGCACCGACCACCGCGGCCTGCGAGCCGAACTCGCCCCCGCCGGCTGAGCCCATCACCGCCGGCTGAACCCCCATCCATGGCGTCAGGCGGGGACGATGCTGACCAGCTTGGGCGCGCGGACGATCACCTTGCGGACCTCGGCCCCGGCCAAGCTGCGGACCACGTTCTCGTCGGCCAGCGCCAGCGCCTCCAACTCCGTGTCGGCGATGTCCGGGGCGACCTCGAGGCGAGCCCGCACCTTGCCCTTGATCTGGACCACGCAGGTGACGGTGTCCTCGACCAGCAGGGACTCCTCCACCGTCGGCCAGTCGGCGTTCGCCACCGACGGGGTGTGGCCCAACCTCTCCCACATCTCCTCGGCGATGTACGGCGCCACCGGGCTCAGCGCCAGGGTGATCGCCTCGGCGGCCTCGCGGACGGCCGGATCGGCCGGGCCAGCGCCAGTGTCGACCACCTTGCGGGTCGCGTTCACCAACTCCATCACCCGAGCGACGGCGACGTTGAACCGCTGCGACTCGAGCGACTCCTGGATGGCCGCCACGTGCTGGTGGGTGATCCGGCGCAGCGCCAGGTCACCCGGGGCCGGATCGGCACCGGGCTCGCTCGTCACGTCCTCGATCAGGCGCCAGGCCCGTTGCAGGAACTTCAGCGACCCCGACGGCGACACGTCGGCCCAGTCGATGTCGTCCTCGGGCGGGCCGGCGAAGACCACGGTCAGGCGGACCGCGTCCACGCCGTACGCGTCGATCTGGGCCCCCAGATCCACGCCGTTGCCCAGGGACTTGCTCATCGCCTTGCCCTGGTTGATCACCTGGCCCTGGTTCAGCAGTCGCTCCATCGGTTCGGTGAAGTCGACCAGCCCCATGTCGTACAACACCTTGGTGAAGAACCGCATGTACAGCAGGTGCAGGATGGCGTGTTCCACCCCGCCGACGTACTGCGCCACCGGCATCCAGCGGCGTACGTCCTCGGGATCGAAGGGTGCCTCGGTGTTGCCGGGTGAGCAGTAGCGGAAGAAGTACCAGGACGAATCGACGAAGGTGTCCATCGTGTCGGTGTCCCGCTGCGCCGGGCCGCCACAGGTCGGGCAGTCCACGTTCACCCAGTCGGTCGCCGCGGCCAGCGGCGAAGTTCCCTTGGGGGCGAGATCGGTGCCCGTCAGATAGGGCAGTTCGACAGGCAGTTGATCAGCGGGCACCGGCACCTCCCCACACTTCTCGCAGTGGATGATCGGGATCGGGCAGCCCCAGAACCGCTGCCGGCTCAGCAGCCAGTCGCGCAGCCGGAAGGTGATCGCCCCGGCCCCCTTGCCGTCGGCCTGCAACTGGTCGATGATCTTCGCGACGCCGGCCTCCTTGTCGGACAACCCGTCCAGGACGCCGGAGTTCACGTAGGTGCCGTCTCCGCCGGTGGCGATCCCGGTCTCCGCCGGATCGGCCTCGCCGGTGTCGACGACCATCCGTACGGGCAGGTCGAAAGTTCGGGCGAAGTCCAGGTCACGCTGGTCGTGCGCAGGCACGCCCATCACCGCACCGGTGCCGTAGTCGGCCAGCACATAGTCGGCCGCCCAGACGGGGATCCGCTCGCCGTTGACCGGGTTGACCGCGTGCACGCCCAGGAAAACGCCGGTCTTCTCCCGGTCGGTGGACTGTCGCTCGATCTCGGTGGCCTGCTTGGTCTTCTCCAGATACTCCTCGAACGCGGCCCGCCGGTCGTCGATGACGATCTCGGACGCCAATGCCGCCTCCGGCGCGACCACGAAGAAGGTGGCTCCGAACAGGGTGTCCGGACGGGTGGTGAACACCTCCACCGGTTCGGTGCGCCCCTCGATCTCGAACTCGACGAAGGCGCCCTCGGAGCGACCGATCCAGTTGCGCTGCATCGCCAGCACCCGGTCCGGCCAGCCGCCCTCCAGTTGCGCCATGTCGTCCAGCAACCGCTCGGCGTACTCGGTGACCTTGAAGAACCACTGGGTCAGCTCGCGTTTGGTGACCTGGGCGCCGCAGCGCTCACACATCCCCTGCACGACCTGCTCGTTGGCCAGCACGGTCTGGTCCTGCGGACACCAGTTGACGAAGCTCGCCTTGCGGTGGGCCAGCCCGCGGTCGCGGAACTGCAGGAACAGCCACTGGGTCCAGCGGTAGTACTCCGGGTCGGAGGTGTGCAACCGCCGGGACCAGTCCAGGCTCAACCCGTACCGTTGGAAGGAGTGCGCCTGGGTGTCGATGTTGGCGTAGGTCCACTCGGCCGGGTGCGCGTTGCGCTGGATGGCGGCGTTCTCGGCCGGCAGCCCGAAGGAGTCCCAGCCGATCGGGTGCATCACGTCGTAGCCACGCAGCCGCAGGTAACGGGCCACCACGTCGCCCATCACGAACGCCTCGGCGTGGCCCATGTGCAGGTCGCCGGAGGGGTACGGGAACATGTCCAGGACGTAGCGTCGCTCCTTGGAGCCGTCGTCGAGCGGGACGAAGGTGCCGTCGGCCTCCCAGAACTTCTGCCAACGCTCCTGCGCCGCCACGGCGTCGTAGCGACTCACCTCCTGGTCGCTGCGCTCGCTGACCTCGCTCACGTGAACCTCTCCTCGTACTCGTCCGGATGCTGGGTGTCGCCGGGCCCGGCCTGCCGGGCATGAAAAAACCCCTCGTCGATGGCCCGTGGGCACGAGGGGTGGCCGCGCAGGAGTTCTGCGCGGCTAACTAAGAAGTGCGACACACTGCATGGGGTCAGGATAACGCATCTCCCGGACGGCGGGCGACCGCCAACAGATGGGTCACCGGCCAGTCCAACGCAGCGCCCCCGGGATCGGTGAGGCTCGCCACCGGAGCGATCCGTTGGTCGACCACCCAGTCGTTGCGCCAGGCGTGCGAGGCGGGGTCCAGGGCGAGGCCGGACCGGTCGATGATCTCCCGCCAATCGGCGAAGGACAGTCCGCAGAACTGCTCGTGGGTCTCCGACAGCCAGTTGTCGGCGTAGTCCTTGCGGGTGAGGAAGTCCATCGCATCCCCGAGCCGCAGCTCGACGGCCTCCCCCAACGGCTCGAAGTTGATCACCACTCCGGCGTTGCGGCCGAAGTCGAGGACGAACTGGTCGAAGGTGGCGCGGGTCGACAAGGAGCGGAGGTGGTCGGCCACCTCCTCCCGGGCCAGCGCGGACAGGTCCCGGGGCTCGGCCGGGTTGGCTCCGTCGGAGTCGTCCAGGCGCAACCGGACGCGCTGGTCCGGATCGTCCGGAGCACACACGTCGGAGTTGATCCACACCCCGCCCGGGGTGGTGTGCGCGGCGATGTGGTCCACGAATCGTTGCACCGCCCGCCAGCGTACGGCCGGTTCCGGCGGCCGGGTGTAGGACCAGATCTCGTGGGTCACTGCGATGGTGATCGAGGTGTCGATCGACTGCGGCGGAAAGCGGGCGTCACCGAGCATGTTGCGCTGGTAGAAGAACACGTTGGGGTTGGTGAACACGCCCTGGTTGACCTTGTGCTCACACTCGGCCATCAGGTGCCGGGCCACCTCGACCCCGAGCAGGTCGGACTCGTGGAACCTCGGGTCGGCGTCGATGCACTCCAGCAGGCCGCCGGTCGCGCAGCCGATGTCGAGGATCCGTCCGGGGCGTACGTACGGACCCACCTGCTCCCACTTGCGTCGACTCGCGCGTTCGAAGGACTCCGCGTACGTGTGGTAGTCACGGGTGGTGGTCAACCCGCCGTCGGCACCGATCACCGGATCGTTGACCACCAGGGCGATGTGGTCGTCCAACCGGTAGCGCGCCAGCACGTCCACCGACGCCGGGTGCGCGAGTTCGCGCCAGTGATCATCAGCGGCGGCGATCGCCGCCAGCACGGCCCAGGGCCGCACCGGCTCGGGCTCGACCCCGTCCTCCACCGGCAGCACCGTGAACCCGAGTCCGCGGTACAGCTCGGCCACTGCGGGGGTGGAACAGGCCACCAAGGTGTCGTCGGGGGTGAACTCCACCCCGAGCGCCTCCCGGCAGGCCTTCACCGTCACCTCGGCGAAGTCGTCGGTGGGCGGTACGTCGTGTACGGCGACCACCAGCGAGGGCACCCCCTCGATCACGGAGAACCGTTCGATCGCCGCCTCCCGTCGGTAGTACGGGACCGGGTTCCGCTTGGTGGTGTGGTGGTTCGCCGAGGTGACGGGCCAGACCACCGTCGCACCGGCGTACTCTCCGGCCGGCCCCACGAGGGCGGTGAGGTACTCGGCCTGGAAGCGGGTCAGCACATGGTGCCGGCCGGGGAACAGTACGAAGCGCACCGCGTCACCGTACTCCTCCCCCCGGCCTCACCTGCGAACGCCACGAGACGTCGGCCTCCTCCGTGAGCGCTCCGGCGACAAGCCCCATCCTTTCAACCCCAGGTGTCCGCGACCCGACCCCACTCGACCGACGGAGAGCCGGGCAGGGTGACCAGGGCCCATTGGCGCCGCAGGACCGTGCGCACCCTGTCGTCGGGGAACGTCGCCGGCGAATGCAACATGGCGTACCCGAGACCGTCCAGCAGCGCGGCCAGCGCGACGGTGTCCTCCTCGACTTGGGCCGATCCGGCTGAGCGGCACATTTCCCGACAGGTCGAGCGGACATCGTTGATCAGCTTTTCCGCCAGGGGCTGCAATGCCGGCATCGCTCGGGCTGCCTCACCGAAGGCGAAGTACATCGTCAGCTCATCGCGGCGCTCCTGATCGAGCGGTAGGAATTCTTCGAGCACGTCGATGGCAATCTCGATCGCCGCGTCGGCACTCTCCACCTCGGCCAGTCGAGGCAGGTGGGCACGGACGCGTTCCTCGACCTCCCCCTCGAGTCGGGCGAGGGCCGCCACCAGCATCTCCTCGTGGGAGGTGAAGTAGTGCCGCACTGATCCGACATTGAGACCTGCTTCCGTGGCGACATTGCGCAGGCTCGCCGCCTCCACCCCGACACGCACCACCAACCGCTGAACCGCCTCGAGAATGACGCGGCGTCGCTCGGTGGGGTCAACTTTACGAGGCATCGTCCTCCCCTCCCTTCATCTCGTCCCGCACACCCGGATCATATCCCAGGTGTGATACTTTCTCGTGATGTCACACCTGAGATACAACCGTGCGGTATCCACCGCCGCCCCCGCCCACATCTCGCCGGGCGCCGGTGGCAGCACCGTCGGCGATGCGTCGACCGGTCGCATCGTTGCACTCGACGTGGCCCGCGGCGTGGCAATCCTCGGCACCTTGGCCACCAACATCTGGATCTTCAGCCACCCGGCCGGCATGCTCGGCTACATCGGTGCTCCCGGACTCGGGGACGCACCCGCCTGGCTACAGGGGATGGTTGCTGTGCTCCAGCAACTGGCCAACGGCAAGTTCCTCGGCCTGCTGACGATCATGTTCGGGATCGGGTTGGCCATCCAACAGGAGTCAGCCACCCGCCGCGGGCAACGGTGGCCTGGCCCCTACCTCTGGCGGGCCGCCCTCCTCCTGCTCGACGGCCTCGCCCACTACGTCCTGGTCGTCGAGTTCGACGTCCTGATGGGGTACGCCGTCACTGGTGCCGTGGTGGCCCACCTCATCGTCACCAGTCCACGCACCCAACGGCTGTGGCTGTGGCTGCTGGGGACCGTGCACGTACTCGTCGTCGGTCTGCTCACCGGGGCGTTGGCCACGGGACAGGTCAATCTGGGCGACGGCACGCCTGATCCGAACCCGTACCAAGAAGGATCCTGGCTCGACCTGGTGTGGCTGCGGCTCACCATGGCAGACGTGTTCCGCCTCGAGCCGATCTTCATCTTCGGCCTCTCGGTGGTCATGTTCATCCTGGGAGCGAACCTGTACCGGCGCGGGCTGTTCACTCCGGAGGCGCAGAGCCTGCGGCGCCGGCTGATCATCATCGGCGCGGTCGCGCTCCTGGCTGACTTCGCCCTCGGCCTGAGCTCGACGTCCATGCTGTTCCTGACCCGCTACGTCACCGCACCGATCGCTGCATTCGGCGCCTTGGCGCTGATCGCCGAGCTGTGTCTGCGCTGCTCACCCGGCTGGGGATCGCGGCGCCTCGCCGAGATCGGACGGGTCGCGCTGAGCGCCTATGTGCTGCAGAATGTGATCGCCTCGATCCTGTTCTACGGCTGGGGTCTCGGCCTCAACCAAGTGCCCGACCTCGTACGTCCGTGGGTCACGATGGGAGCCTGGGTCGGCATCGTGGCAACGCTGTTCCTCACCACCCACCTGTGGCTGCAGCGCTTTTCGCGCGGCCCACTCGAGTGGGCCTGGACCGCCAGCTATCGGTTGCTGGCAGGCGGTACGCGGGAAAGCGCAGCGGGTCCGCGCCGACCTCGAACCCGTTCGGATGGGCGTAGGTGACAGGGGTACCTGCGCATCGCGCGGCAACACTGGCCAACGCTCCTCTCCGACTGGGTCAGCGGCCCGCGGCGCCGATCAGCGCGTCGACCTCCGCTGCGGTGGGCGGTTGGGCCCCGAGCCGTCCGACCACGATGGCAGCAGCGGCGCAGCCGCGTTCGAGTGCGGCGACGATGTCGTCCGGGTCCCGGAGGTGGCTGTCGAGGAACCCGGCCATGAAGGTGTCACCGGCCCCGACGGTGTCGACCAGCCCGGCGCGGAACCCGTCGTGGGTGCTCGTCCCACCGTCAGCCGTGTACGCCACCGCGCCCCGGTCACCGCGGGTGACGACCGCCAGGCCGAACCCGAACCGGCGCGCCCACGCGGCCGCCACCTCCTCCGCCGAACCCGTATCGCCGGAGCCGCGGGCGAGGAAGTCGAGGTCGTCATCACTCGCCTTCACGATCCCGGTGCGGGCACCGACCACCTCCAGCCAGGGCAACACCCGCTGCCAGTAGACCTCCGGGTCGGTGATCACGGTCGGGCGGACGTTGATGTCGAAGGAGATCCGCGACGGCTGGTTCGCCGCCCATTCGGCGAGCACGGACGCACCCGGCTCGACCACGGTGGCCAGGGTGCCGACATGCAGCCAGTCATCGGCGGTGAGGGCCGGCAGTTCATCGGGCTGCCACTGGAAGTTGGCGGTGCCGTCGAGGTGGAAGGCATAGGTCGCCTTGCCCTGCTCGTCGATCATCAGGATGGCCAGCGAGGTGAAGTCGTCCCTGGTCACCACCAGATCGAGGTCAACCCCCGCCTTCGTGATGTGGTCGCGCAACTGGGCGCCGAAGAAGTCGGTGGACAGCCGGCCCAGGAAGTGGGCGTCCGCACCGAGTTCGGCCAGGGCGGCGGCGGTGTTCATCGGGCCGCCGGCCGAGAGCGCGTCCCAGGTGCTGCGGAAGGAGTCCGGCGGATCCTGCTCATTCAGGCAGAAGTCCATCAACGCCTCACCGCACACCACGAATCGAGTCATGGGAGAACGCTAGCGCTCCACCGCCGACAGCGCGCGCACCTCCTCAGCCATCTCGTCCCACAACGAGGGTGGTACGGCTCGCTCGTTGAGTTGCTCCAGCAGCCGGGCGAGGGAGTAGCCGGGATCCACCGCGAGGGCTCGCTCGAAGCACATCACCTGGAGCGCCCCGTCCCCGGCGAGCCAGCCGGCCAACCCCAGCAGACAGAGTGGAGCCGCCTCGTACGGCGCCACGGCACGGCGGACCACCTGCCCCCACAGGTCGCACATCCGCTCCGCATCCGGGCGACTGAACAGGCCCCACGCCGCATCCCGGACCTCGATCGAGGCGGCCAGCACCGCCAACCGGCCACACTCCGCGTGGGTGAGTTCAGTCCCGGGGCGGAATGCCTCCACCCGCTCCACCATCTCGGCGCACCGCCGCTCCGCGGGCTGGTCGGCCAGTGCCTCGGCCGCCACCACACAGGCCTGCCGCAGCCCGGACCGATCCTCCGCAGCGGGCGGGCGAACCGTGGACTCCTTCTCCTGCCGGTCGCCGAAGACCCGCAGCGGAACCCCCGCGTAGACCGCCTCGGCGGCCAGTTGCCCACCGCCGGCTTCGTACGGGGTGCCCTCCTCGGCGCACGCCGAGCAGCGGCAGGCGAGCGACCACCACCTGTCTCGGTCGGCACAGATGGCGTCGACGATCTCGACCTCCGGCGGCTGGGCGAGCACGGCCCGGTGCAGCGCGAGGGCCGCCAGCGCGGAATCCTGCGCGTAGCCGACCAAGATGACCCCGGTCGCCGCGTGCTGGATCGCGATCTCGGCCATCCGCGACCCGAGCCAATCCGCCCGGCTGACCTCCCAGCCACCCTCCCCGGGGGCCTCGTCGCGGCCGGGTGCCTCGAGTTCCTCCCGGGTGCCGAGGTCGATCCGAGCGGTCAGGGCGACGGTGTCCTCGTGCAGCACCACCATCACCAAGGACTCGGTCGGGTGGAACCCGAGCAGGATCGGGACCAGGTCGAGGACGTCCGGTGGCTGTTCGGGCCGGAGTCGGACCGCGGGCGAGCCGGCGACGGGTCGGTCTGGCATGTGGTTCGTCATGTCACCGACCATGGGGACCGGTTCGCCCGGCCACCACGTGGACCGGGACCCTGTGGACAACCACTCCGGCCGCCTGTCGATGAGCCCAGCCGATCTGTGACAGGTCACGATCCGGCCCCGTCCGCGGGGTACCCTTGCCGCGATGAGTCAGCACGGGCAGGGCCGCGATCCGAGCCCGGGGATGGGGTCCCGACCCCAGGGCCCCGGTTTCTCCGCGCCTGCCCAGGGGTACGGCCACGGGGGCGTCCCGTCGTTTCGGCCGCCCACGCATCCGATGGGGGCACCGACGGATCCGGGCCGTCCCGCCCCACCCGATCCGAACCGGTTCCGGCCGCCCCGCTCCCGCAAGCCGCTGGTGATCACGGCAGCCGTGCTCGCCGTCCTGATCGGGGTGCTCATGACCGGCTGGGTGCGGGCCAACCGGCCGGTCGAGACCGCACCGCAGCCCAGTCCGAGCGCCACCCCGCCGCAGCGACCGAGCGAGGCTCCCACCGACGACGCCGGTTCGATCCCGTTCGTCTCCTCCGAGGGGGCCGGGGTGCTGCGCCTGGTCGCCCACGACTGGACCGACCGCGGCCGTCGCCCACCGGCGTCGGGCCAGTACCTGGTCCTGGAGGTGGAGTTGGAGTCGACCGAGGGGGAGATCTCCTTCGCCCCGGAGTACTTCCAACTCTTCGACCAGGACGCCCGCTTGGTACACGCCACCCCCGACGGCGCGCCGGCCCCCGTCATGACGACCGGTACGCTCATGCCCGGGGAGACCGTCACCGGCTTCGTCGCCTTCGACGTCAACCGGGCCGAGGTCACCCTCCTGCTGACCAACGCCTACTCAGATTCCGTCACTGCCCTGAGGATTCCCGGATAACGCATGACCACTCGTATCGAGCCGACGACCGAACGCGGCTGGACCGTCCTGACGCTGTCCAACGACCGGTTGCAGATCACCGTCGTACCCGGCAAGGGCGGTGACGTGCTGTCCCTGCGTCGGAGTGGCCGGGACGAGGACCTGCTCTGGTCCACGCCGTGGGGCCTGCGGCCGCACGGCAGCACTGCGGTGGGCGGCAACACCCGGGCCCAGAGCACCGAGGCGTGGCCCGGCGGGTGGCAGTCGCTGTTCCCGAACGGGGGCGACTCCGCCACCACCCGCGGGGTCGAATGGCCGGAGAACGGCGAGGCCTGCACCGCACCGTACGACTGGGAACCGATCGAGGACACGGGCATCCGACTCCGCACCCGGCTGGTCCGCAGCCCGTTCCGGGTGACCCGCGAGATCACCCTGGCCGAGGACGCAGTGCTCCTCACCGAGACGGTCCACAATGACGCCGGCGAGTCGGTGGAGGTGATGTGGGGCCAGCAGCTGACCTTCGCCCCGCCGCTGGTCGGCCCGGACACCGTGTTCGAGTGCGGCGCGAGCCTGTGCCGACCGGACACCGGGACGTTGCCGAGCAGCAAGTACAGCGACGTGATGCCGTGGCCGCGGACGATGGGCAAGGACGGCGCGATCAACTTGCACGACGTGCCCGCCGCCGGACTGGGTGAGACCCGCAAGGTCTACCTGAGTGGGTTCACCTCCCCGACCGCCACCCTGACCAATCCGGTCCTGGGGCTGCAGGTCGAACTGGAGTGGGACAACCTGGAGTGGCCGCACCTGTGGTACCACCTCGAGGCCGGCGGCCAGACCGACTTCCCGTGGTACGGGGCCGGCTACTTCCTCGCCCTCGGACCCAACAGCAGTTGGCCCGCCCACGGCGTACACACCGCCCGCCGGATCGAGGACACCACCGTGTGGATCGACCCGGGCGAGGAACGGACCGCCACGTGCAAGGTGACGGTCCGCGAGACCAGCTGAGCCCCGGCCCGGCTCCGGATCAGGCGGTGAGTTGCGGCGTACGAGCAGTCGCCCGCGCGTAGACCTCCTCGAACGCGTCCAGGGTGTTCGTCAAGGCGTGCCCGGCGACGATCTCCCGGCTCTTCTCCCCCATCCGGGTCCGCAGGTCCGCGTGCTCGAGCAGGCGTTGCAGGTGCAGGCTGAGCTCTCCGACCTCCCCCGGTGTGTACAGGAATCCGTTCCGCGCCGGATGCACCAGGTGCGGGAGCGCCATCGCGTTCGCGGCGACCACCGGCTTGCCCGCTGACATCGCCTCCAAGGTGGCGAGGCTCTGCAGTTCGGCGACCCCGGGCATGCAGAAGATGTCGCTGCGCCCGTACGCCTCGAGCAACTCCGTCTCGGAAACGAACCCGAGGAAGTTGATCTTGTCGGTGATGCCCAGTTCGGCGGCCAGCGCGGTCCATGCCGTCCGGCAGGTCCCGTCGCCCACCACGTCGACCCGGTAGTCGAGGCCGGCCGGCAGCATCGCCACCGCCCGGAGCAACTCGTCGACCCGCTTCTCCTGGTCCAATCGGCCGACGAACAGGATCCGGGGCGGCTCGTGCTCGGGAGCTCGCGCGGTGGCGCGGGCGTACGTGTCCACGTCGATCCCGCAGGAGATCGCCTCCACGCCGGTCAGTCCGGTGGAGCGTTCCAACAACTCGACCGCGCGCGGAGTCGGGGCGGTGACCAGATCGGCCCGGCCGAACACCCGGCCCACGTCCCGCCACGCCAGTCGGGAGGTCAGGTCCTGCACCCGCGACGGGATCCGCGCCTGCTCAACCAGGTTCTCCGGCATGAAGTGGTTCGTGGCGACCAGCGGCACTCCGGCCTCGTCAGCGGCGATCGCGAGACCGCGTCCGACCACGAAGTGGGCCTGGACGTGCACCAGGTCCGGGGCCAGGGCGCGGACCAGCGCAGCCGCGGCCGGATTCGCCTGCCAGGGCAGGCAGACTCGGAACTTCTCGTGCAGCGGCCAGCGGTGCGAGACCACCCGGTGCACGGTGACTCCGTTGATCTCCTCCCGGGCCGCCGGTCCGAGCCAGGATGGTGCCACCACGTGTACGTCGTGGCCCCGAGCAGCCAGTCCGGTCGCGAGTCGTTCGGTGAACCGGGCAGCGCCGTTGACGTCGGGCGGGTAGGTGTCACTGCCGAGCATGATCTTCATCGGAGAGCTTCCTTTCCAGAATGAGTTGCGGTCCCGACCGGACTCGGGGCGAGCCGGCCGCCGTCGACGTGCTGGGTGTCGACGTGGTGGATGTCGGTGTGCTGGGTGTCGGTTGTCCGGGAATCGATGCCGATCGGCTGTACGGCCTGGTGCCGGGCCAGTCGGAGCACTCCCGCCATCGCCACGAGCGCAGCCACCACCAGGGCGGCGGTGGCGGGCGCAGTCAGGTGCGCGCCTTCGCCCAGCAGGACCACGCCGGCGAGGACCGCCACGGTGGGATCGAGCACGGTCTGGGCGCCGACGACGACCTCGGGACGCCCGCTGGCCAAGGCCTGCTGGATGAGCCAGAGACCGAAGCCGAAGGAGATGATCATGCCGATCACGGCACTGATCAACAGCGGGTGGGTCAGCGGTACGCCGTCGCGCAGCAGCAGGAAGGTGGCCCGCATCAGGGTGGACACGAACCCGTACAACACCGCCCCGGCCGAGGCCCATCCAGCGCTGCGGATCCAGTGCGGGCCGCGGGCACCGAGGAGCGCGAAGGTGATCACGATGCCCCCGATCACCAGTCCCGCCGAGATCATCCGGCCGTCGGTGAGCCGTACCGTGTCGGTCGCCCCGGCGGCGAGGGCGACGAAGGCGGCCACGCCGATCATGCACAGCAGCACGGCGCCCACCACGGTGCGGCTCGGCCGGGTCCCGGCCAGTCGGCTGCTGAGCAGGACCGCGAACGGGACCGCGAGGACGCCGACCGGCTGGACCACCGAGACCGGAGCCAAGGCGAGTCCGACCGCGTGCAGCACGGCGCCGATCCCGGCCAGGGCGAGGCCGAGCAACCACCAGCGGTTCCGTACGGTGTGCAGCAGCCGGCGCGGGGTCAGGCGACGGGTGGCCACCGGCTCCGTACTGCCGGTGAATGCGGCCCCGGCGGCCCGGTGCTGCAGGGCCGCGGCGAGCGCGAAGCAGACCGCGGCGAGTACGGCCAGTCCGATGGCTGACAGCGTGATCATCGCTGGCTCCGCGGGTGGACCCTCACACTCGGCGACGCTAGGTGTTGATCATGACGAGACGGACACGCACCCATGAATGTCACATGAGCGCGCCGTGTCCGCGGGGGCTGCCGTTCCATACCCCTACTCTTGCGGCCGGGGCCGGGTCAGGACATCAGGCTGTCACCCCATTCTCCCCGGGGGATAGCCCTACCCGGGGCCTAGACGCGTACGACTTCGGTACGACCCCTGGCTGGTCCGGCCAGTCGCGGCGGCGGAGAACCCGAGGGCGAGTATCGCGAACGCTGCCGCCAGGAGGGTCACGTAGCGAGGCCCGAGCCATTCGATCCCGACGGCACCGACCAGGCCAGGCATCGCGATCGCCAGGTAGAGCACACACTGGTTCAACGCGAGCACCACCGGAGCAGCATCGGGCTGGAGACCGATCAGCCGGTGTTGTCTGGCGCGGTGACGGCGAAGGCAGCCACCACGTAGAAGGCGACGACCAGCATCTGCTGCTGATGGACGGCGCCGCCGTCACCGAGCTCTACGAACGATCCGACCGTCCCGCCCGGCAGGCCAAGTCCATGGCCGCGGTACTCTCCGACACTGGCGCGGAGGGCTTGGCGGTCAGCCGTAGACGATCACCTTGTCGCCGTTGCGGACCTGGTCGAACAACGCGACGACCGCGGCGCGATCGCGCACATTCACGCAACCGTGCGAGGCTCCATTGTATCCGTTGGCGGCGAAGTCCGGCGAGTAGTGCACAGCCTGGCCGCCGGAGAAGAACATCGCGAACGGCATGTCGGTGTGGTAGATCGTCGACACGTGGTCGCGGGACTTCATGAACACGCTGAAGGCGCCCTCGCGGGTCGGCAGTTCGTCGGA
Organism: Propionibacteriaceae bacterium; assembly: GCA_052094425.1. GTDB lineage: Bacteria > Actinomycetota > Actinomycetes > Propionibacteriales > Propionibacteriaceae > Microlunatus. The sequence continues at coordinate 14,500 of JBQDIN010000035.1, read as the reverse complement.
GCCGAACCGGACGTCCATCCGAGACCGCTCCTTGCCGTCGACCACCCAGACGAGTTGGTTGGTGGACTTGCTGATGCACAGCGCCCGGCCGGTCATGCACCGGGAATCGAGACCATTGGCCTTCTTCGCCTTCGGCTTCTTGTTGTGCTTCTCGTCCTTGGTCGGGGTGTGGGTCATCGCGACCAACCGGTCCCAGGTCCGCTGGTCCACCTCACCGGTGTCCGGGATCTCGCGCTTCTCCTGGAAGCCCTTCACGTTGCTGGCGGTGTCGTCGCCGTAGTAACCGGTGACCTTCCCGGAGTACCAGCCGATCTGCTTCAACCGAGCCTGCAGGTCGCGGACCTTGTCCCCCTCGGACCCCAACTTGTGGATCGCCGGGCCGGGGGTGAGCCGGTTGTGCATCTCGTCATCGGTGGGCTTGCGGGTCATGTCGGCGAGCAGCGCCCAGGTCTTCTTGTCCACCTCGCCGGTGGTCGGCACCTCGCGCTTCTCCTGGAAGCCCTTGACCGACTCGACGGTGACGTCGTCGTAGGTCGGGGTGATCTTGGGCGCGTACCAGTCGATCTGCTTCAACCGGGACTGGAGCTCGCGGACCTTGTCTCCCGTGTCGCCCTTCTTGAGCATCGCCTTCGCCTTCTTCGGCTTCGGCTTCGGGGTCTTCGACGGACTCGGGGCCGGGGTCGGCGTGCTGCTGGGACTGGCCGAGGTGGTCGACGTGGCCGATGGTTCAGAGCTCGCGCTGCTCGAGGGCGCGTTCGTGGGCGCAGCACCTTGGTCGCTCGGTGCGGTCCCACAGGCTGCCAACAGGCTGCCGAAGGTCAGGATCGCGACTCCCGCGACGAGATTCCTGGCGCTGGTCACACGCATGCCACTGCTCCTTCACACTCTCCGTGTCCACACCGCCGAGTCCGGCGGATGCACTACTGGCTGCCTCGACAGCGGACAACGCGGGCAAATCTACCTGTCGGAGGCCTGTTCGCCCACTTCTCCGCGCCGTGCGTTACGGAGCCGTTGTCTCCCTCGGGGTCCTGCACCCTCCAATACGCGGGGGCCGAGGGTTTGGTTGCAGCCCCTCGACAACCCGGGGGGGAAGGAGGATGGGACGGTCTCGCGTCACCCGGTCGGCCGGAGCAGGTGCGCGGCCTCGGTCCGATTGCGCACCCCGAGCTTGGCCAAGATGTTGGACATGTGCACGCTGGCCGTCTTCGTACTGATGTGCAGGGCGGCGCCGATGGCGCGGTTGGACAGCCCTCGGGCGACCAGTTCGAGCACCTCCCGTTCCCGCGGGGTCAGGGCATCGACCCCGCGCTCCGTGCCGGCCGGCTGGTCTGCTTCGGTCACCAGTCGCAACCCGGCCCCCTCACACAGTTCCCGCACCCGGCGGGTCGCCAGGTGTGCCCCCCGATCCGTGCTGCGCCCCAGCAGTTCCAATGCGAGGGTCCGTGCCGCGGATCGCTCCCCGTCGGAGATCAGGTGGCGCACCCGTTGCAGGCCCACGTGGTCGGTCAAGGTCACCGGGGCAGCTCGCTCGGCGGAGGCGAACTCCTCGTGTACCCGCTGCCAATCGGTTCGGCTGTCGCTGAGTTCGGCCCCGATCACGGGTGCCCAGTCGCGGACTGCGCCGGAGTGCACCCAGCCCAGTCCCTCGTTGATCATCGTGGCCCGCCGATCCCGCTCGGCCGCCTTCGGTGGGGCCGTCCGGAGCGAGGTGGCGGCGGCGAGGAGAGCCGGGAGCGCCTGGGCGTGGTGGCGCGTGGTGCTGCTCGTGATCACCGGCTCGGTGGCCGCCCAGACCCGGTCCGGCTCGCCCCGGATCGTGGCGACCTCCGCCTCCATGCCGGCCACCAGCAATGCGTACTGGGGTGCCCGATCGACGTCGCGGAGGAAGGAGGTGAATTCGACCAGCACCTGTTCGGCCTCGTCGACCTCGTCCCGCCACGCGTTCAGTCGGGCCGCAAGCACCCGCAGGTGCACCCAGTGGTGAGCCGGTGGCACCAGCTCGAGGGCGCGGGTGATCAACTTCTCGGCCGTGGCCCACTCCCCGAGGGCGAGCAACGGTTCGGCCGCATTGCCGGCGAGCATCGCTCCCATTCCCCGCTGCAGGCCGATGTCGGCCGCCACGTCCATTCCGGCCAGCGCAACCTCAGCCGCCTCGTGGTACTGGCCGGCGAGGTAGAGGGCGTCGGAGTAGTTGATCGCGTACCGGAGGCGGATCCGTGGCTCGTTCCCGGCCAGTTCGCCGGCCCGGCGGAGTTCGGCCAACCCGGCCTCCTCCTCGCGGCCGGTCACCACCAGGAAGGTGCCGAGGGAATTGCGTGCACTGGACTCGACCCGGTGCAGGTCAAGGGCCTCCGCCGTGGCGATGGCGCGGTGCGCCGTGTCGATGCTGGCGGGGTCACCGAACAGCATCTGTGCCGTGGCCAGGGCATCCAGGGTCTCGGCCAGGATCCGGCCGGGTGGTTCGGGCGGGATCAGGGCGAGCGCCTCGGACAGGGTCTCCACCACCCCGGGGCGCATCAGGTTCTGCAGCAGTTTCGCCTTGTGTCGCAGCCATTCGGCGAGGCGTTCGGCCGGCGCGTCCTGGCCGGACCGTGCGATCACGCTCTTCAACAGGGCCAACGCCCGTTCCGGCTCTCCGGCGTCGCGGGCGCTCCCCATCGCCTCCAACATCACCTCGTCCAAGGGCCCGGCCACCTCTTCGGGGGCCTCCACCGCATCCCACAGCTCCAGGGCGCGCTCGTACATCAGCAGCGCCTCCTTGTAGGCGTATCGGCGGGTCCGGGCCGCGGCGATCGACCACCGGAATGCGCGAGCCGAGTCGTGCGAGGCGTACCAGTGGTGCGCCAGTTCGACCTCCACCGACCCCGCGGGGACGAGGTGTTCGTACTCCTCCAGCACTTCGGCGTAGCGCCGGTGCAGGCGCGCCTGTTCCCCGGGCAGCAGGTCGTCGAGCAGGGCCTCGCGCAGCAAGGCGTGCCGGAACCGATATCCCGTCCGGTCGACCACCAGCACCCGGGCCTCGATCGCCTCGCGCAGGGCGGCGTCGAGTTCCACCTCACTCATCCGGGCCACGATGGCCGCCAGCAGGTCGTGCTCGGCCCGCTGGCCGCTGCAGGCCAGGGAGCGCAGCATCCGCTGGGTGTCCTCGGACAGGGCGGAGATCCGCACCATCAGTGCATCTCGCAGCGACCACGGGAGTTCGGCTCCGTCCTCGCAGTCGGTACTGGCGAGTTCCTCGACGAAGAACGGGATCCCCTCGCTGCGCCGTTGGATCTCACGCACCAGGGCCGGCACCGGCGCACCGGGCACCAGGCGGCGCACCATCGCCCGCACCTCATCCGGGCCGAGCGGCGGCAACTCGAATCCGGTCACGGCCGGCAACCGCCGCAATTCGGAGAGGTAGGGACGCAGCGGGTGCCGACGATGCAGCTCGTCGGTGCGGTAGGTCATGATCACCAGCACCCCGGCTTCGTCCAGGGCACGGATCGCGAAGCGCATCAGGTCACGGGTGGAGTCGTCGGCCCAGTGCAGGTCCTCCAGCACCACCAGCAGCGGTTGCTCGGCCGCGACGGTCTCGAGGATCTCGGTGAAGGCCTCGAAGAACTCCAACCGGCCCACGCCGCCGTCGCCGGCCGTCCGGGTGAGTTCGGGGACCAGCGACAAGACGTCGTCCACTCCGTGACCCGGCCAGCGCAGCAGGCTGTCGGTCCCGCACTGGTCGACGAGGCTGCGCAGCAGCCCGACCACCGGGGCGTACGGGAGGCCGTCGCCACCGAGCGGTACGCACTGGCCGGTGATGGCCAGGTGCTTGCCCCAGACAGCCTCCAGCTCGGCCCGGAACACGTCCACCAGGGTGGTCTTGCCCATCCCGGCGTCCCCGCCGAGCAGAACGGTCTGTGCCTGGCCGTCCAGCACGCGTCGGGCCGCCGTGGCCAACTGCTTGCGCTGGTCCCGGCGGCCGACGACGGTGGTGGGTGAGCGAACGATCACGACGTTCATGGTTTCACGATTCCCGGGGTCACGAACTCCACAGCGACCGCAGCCGACCGATCACCGGCCTCCGGACCGGGCGTCCGGCGGTCCGGGCGGCGGTCCGTGCGGCGAGTCGTACCGCCTTCGCCTCGGTCCGACGCTTCCGGACGACCTCGGCGGCCAGCCGGCCCTCGGCGGCCTGCGCCGCCCACTCCTCGGCCCGGTGGGTGTGTTGCTCCATGTAGGGGTAGTAGTCAGACATCTCTTCCTCCTCAGTTCCTCGCTGCTCTCCAGCGTGGTCCTGAGGCGTACCCGCACACATCGGGAAGGTGTCCTATCTTCGGCCCCGAATCCTCATCTGAGGTCCCCTACGAACGCCCTGAGGTGCCCACTCAGTGACCGGATCGGCGCCGGCCTCCCGATCAGCCGGGCAGGTCCGCGGTGTCGGTGACCACCGTCCACAGGGACCGCAGTTCGCGGTCGTCGGAGTCCAGGCTGTCCCGCTGCGTCCCACCGTCCTCGCCGCCGTCGGTCCGGGCCGTCCACTCCGCCGAGCTCGTTCAGGGTGATGGGGGCGAAGGGCTCAGCCGGCCGGGGACACGGACTCAGGCCTGCAGGTCGGCGATCGTCTGCTCGAGGTCACCGATCAGGGTGCCCAGACACTCGGCGTCCACCGTCTCGCCCTTCGCCACCCGCTTGGCGACCATGGCCAACGGGAAGACCACACCGTCGCTGACGCCGGGGATCTCGAGGGCCGGATCGGTGCCCTGGTCATCGACGATCTGGACCCACGTGAGGTCGAACAGTTGGACCAGGGCATCACCGAAGACCACGCCCAACGCCTGCAGTCGAGCGGTGTCGGCCGGACCCACCTTGCCGGTGTCGAGCACCCCCACCACGGTGCGGGCCTTGGCCTGCCAGGAGGAGTCGAACTCGGCGGTGTCACCGACGATGCAGTTGCGCACCCAGGAGCGCTTGGTCTCCAGATCGGCTGCCAACTCTGCGCCGAGAGGCTCGATCCGGAAGGGGTGCTCCTGTTGCCTGCCCTCGGTGTCCACCTGGGTCCTGGAACCCGAACGGAAGATTCCCATGACTCGACCGTACCCCGAGCCGGCGCCGGGACGGAATTCAGGCCGCGCCGCGTGCTCCGGCGGGCTGCCGGGTGCGTCCGACCGGGGGGAGCGGCACCGTACGATCCGCATGGACCTTGGTTCCCCACACCAGCAGGAGTTGGGCGGCCAGGTAGGTCGCCATCACGATCACCCCCGCGAACGGGAAGGACAACCGCCCCCCGGTCAGCAACATCAGGCCGAGCACCGCGTCGGAGACCAGGAAGAGGATTCCGCCGATCGTCGTCCAGCGATTCAGCCCGGTGGACAGGACCGCCATCGCCACCAGGGCCAGGGCGTAGATGATCACCGGGACCAACAACACGTTGGCGTCCGGGGCCACCAGGACGACGAGGGCGATCGCCGCCAACGCGTACGGGACGACCAGGACCGGCCGCCGGTGGAGGATGCTGTGTTCGCGCCGGGGCCAGAAGGCGGCGATGTAGAGGGCCTGGACGGCCAGGAAGAAGAGGATCTTGGCCAGCAGTGCGATCCCGCCCGCATTGTCGCCGAGCCAGGACAACACCAGGGCGCCGGCGACGAACCAGTACAGCCGGGTCCGTACGTGCCTGTTCACCTGGACGTGGAACGCAGCCAGCGTGACCATCAGCAACAGCAGCATGGCACTCTTGAGCATCTCGAGGGCGAACGCCTCGGCGACCAGGTCCACCGCACCGAACACGAGGTAGCCGACCAGGCACAGGCGACCCCCGCGGGACAGTTCCTTCATGGACGAAGGATATCCGCGTCCCGCCCCGGATCAGGCCACGACAAGCCAGCCGTGTGCATCGACTTCGAATCCGGTCCCGCCCCGGGCGCCGGTCCCGGCGATGACCTCTCCCTCCGCAGCGACGGGAAGCACCTCGTCGGAGAGGTTCAACCCGACGACCAGCGACTCCCCCGACTGCCCTTCGAACCGGAGCACCAGCGTCGTGTTGGTCAACGCACACGTCTCGCTCCGGGCCGCGTGCAACCACGGGTGGCGGCGCCGGATGGAGATCAACGCGTGGTGCAGTGCATGGGTCGCCTCGCCGTACGGCAGCAACTCCGCCGGCGAGGTCGGCAGCGGTGGGCGGACGGAATCGTCCCCGTGCTCGCGATCCTCCTTCACGCCGGTGAACCCCTGCTCGTCGCCGTAGTAGATCGCCGGGGTGCCGCCGAGCAGGAGCAGCAGGACATGGGCGTGCGGGTGGTGGCGCTCGTCCGGGATCTGGCTGGCCAGCCGGGTCACGTCGTGGTTGCCGACGAAGGTCCACGGGACGAAGGTGTCGAGGAAGGAGTTGTGCCGGGTGAGCGCGTGGTCGATCTCGAAGAAGTTCGCCTCCGCGATGCCGTGCCAGATCGCCTGCCACAGTTCGTACTGGGTGACGGCGTCGAGCCCCGCGGCCCGGACTACTTCCGGGTAGTCGCCCTGGATCACCTCGCCCACCAGGTAGGCGTCCGGGTGCTGGGCGCGTACCCGTGGCAACACCTCGGCCCAGAACTCGACCGGCACGGCGTACGCGGCGTCGAGACGCCATCCGGCCACGCCGCGGGCCAACCAGTGCGTCATCACCCGGGTGACCAGGTCGGCCACCGAAGGGCTGGCGTGGTTGAGCGCCACGAGGTGGTGGTGGCCCTCGAAGTCGTCCCAGTCCGGTTCGGTGCCCGGCCCCGCCCCATCGGGCCAGACCAGCCGGAACTCGTCCGCCGTGGCGGCGCGGGGACCGTCGGCCAGCACGGTCCGGAAGTCAGGATGGTTGCGACCGACGTGATTGAACACACCGTCCAGCAGGATCTTCAGCCCGCGGGCCGAAGCGGCCTCGATCAGGGCCTCGAAGTCCTCGTCGGTGCCCAGTCGGGGATCGATCCGGAAATGGTCGATCGTGTCGTACCCGTGCGTCTCGGACGCGAAGATCGGCCCGAGGGCGAGGCCGGACAGGCCGAGTTCGACGACGTAGTCGAGCCAGTCGATCAGCCGGCGCAGCCGAGGCACCGGCACCCCGTCCTGCACTGCGTCCTGACTTCCGTCCAGGGCTCGGGCCGGTGCACCGGTGGCACCCAGCGGGAAGACCTGCCACCAGAGTGCGTGCTCGACCCAGTCGGGTTCGTTGATCTGCATCCCCTCATCATGACCCCAAGTTGGCCTCGATGCGATCGGGCTCGCGCCTGATCCGCTTGGCCGGATCGGGCAGGATGGAGGGCCCCGGTCCGCCCCCGGCATCCAACAGGAGTGAGATGAAGCGCTCGGTCGAACGCCCGCTCGGCGCCGCCGTGCTGATGGGGGCACTGCTGGCGCTGCTCTGGGTGCTGGAGATCGTCGACCAGGCCAGCGGCAATGCGCTGGACGAGTTCGGCATCCGCGCCCGCGAGGTCGACGGATTGCCGTACGTGTTCACCGCCCCCTTCCTGCACTTCGGTTTCGACCATCTGACCAGCAACTCGCTGCCGTTCTTCGTGCTCGGGGTGCTGGTGCTGCTCGGCGGTCTCGCCCGGTGGGTCTGGTCGACCCTGATCACCGTGCTCTCCTCCGGGCTGACAGCTTGGCTGTTGACCCCGGCGAACAGCATCATCGCCGGGGCCAGCGGGGTGATCTTCGGTTGGCTCACCTACCTGCTCGCCCGCGGCATCTACTCCCGAGACATCAAGCAGATCCTGATCAGCGTGGCGGTGTTGATCTTCTACGGCGGCGTGCTCTGGGGTGTGCTCCCGGGCCAGGCCGGAGTGTCCTGGCAGGGCCACCTGGGCGGCGCCCTCGGTGGAGTGCTCGCAGCCCGGCTGCTGCACCGACGCAGTGCCCGGCGGACTTCCTCGAGTCCGCCGGCGCCGGCCCCGTGGTGACCCGCCGACTGGTGGTCGGCGCGGTGATCACCGACCACCCCGAACATCCACGCGCGGTGCTGGTGGCCCGGCGCAACCGGCCTGCCGACCTTGCCGGCCGGTGGGAGTTCCCGGGCGGGAAGGTGGAGCCGGGCGAGACCCCGCAGCAGGCACTGGTGCGTGAGGTCCGGGAGGAACTCGACGTCACCGTCGACCTCGGCGCGGAGGTGCCGGGACCTGGCGGCGGGGCCTGGCCCGTCTCGGACCACTACGTCCTGCGCGCCTGGCTGGCCACCATCACCGCCGGGGCGCCGCTACCGGGCGTCTCCCACGACCGAGTGCGGTGGGTTCCGGTGCGAGAACTCCCCCACCTCCCCGACTGGGTACCCGCCGATCAGCCGATTGCGGCCACGGTCTGCACCACCTTGTCGCACTGAGCCCCAGCCGGGTACGACTCGGGTCCACACTCGGTGCGACCACGGTCCGAGGTCCGCCCGGATCAGTCGTGATCCAACCCGGTGACAGACCAGAATCAGACCATGACCCTGATGCCCCACTCCCACCCGTACGCCCGGCCGATCCGCAGCAACGTCCGCGTTGGCGATCTTGAACGGTCCGCCGTCTGCGACCAGTTGTCCGAACATTTCGGCGCCGGCCGGCTCACTCCCGCCGAACTCGACGATCGGCTGGCCGCCGCTGTCCAGGCCCGGACCCAGCACGAGTTGTCGATTCTGGTCGGCGACCTGCCACGGGGCGCCCGTGGGCCGCAGTCGTCAGCCCCGCGACCGCGCTTCACCGGGCTGGACGCGCTCAGCATCCTGGTGCTGATCGGTTGCGTCCTGAGTGCCGGCGGACTGCTGCTGGCCTCCCTGATCGCCGGGGCGGCAGCCTTCCTGGCTGCCAGCGTCGGTGGTCTGGCCGCCCTGGTCGGCGGCGGCTTGATCGTGCACCTGGGCCACCGGGTGGCGCAGGTCCGCGGGGACGCGATCGGTCAGCGGTTCCAGCACGCACAGCAGTCGGCGGCGTAGTTCGTCCGCACGGACAGCGAAGCGTCGCTGGGCGGCGACGTACTCGCGACGCCCCTCGGGCGTCTCGACCTGCACCGGCGCGAGCCCGAGCGCCGTCAGGTCGTACGGGCTCGCGGCCATGTCGAGTTCCCGGATCTCGCGGGCCAGTCCGAACGCGTCGGCGACCAGGTCGGACGGCACCAAGGGCGACAGCTTGGCGCAGAACTTGTAGACATCCATTCCCGCGTGCAGGCAGCCGGACTGCTCCAGGTCGAGCTGGTCGGCCCGGGTCGGTTGGACCAGGTTGAGCGGCCGCGCTGCCGGGGTGAAGAAGCGGAATGCGTCGAAGTGGGTGCAGCGCACCTCCCGTTCCTCGACGATCGCGGCGATCCGTTCCGGACTGAACCGCAACGGCCAGTCGGGGTGCCGGGTCTCCTCGGGTGCGACACCGAACACCATCGCCCACTCGTGCATCCCGAAGCAGCCGAACTGGGCCGGCCGGTCCAGGGTGCGCCGCATCAGGTCCCGCACGAACAGCACGGTGCGCCCCCGCGAAGCCAACACGGCATCGCCGTCGAGGGCCACCCCCGCAGCCACCCGGTGGTAGTCGCGCAGATCGAGGAACTCGTCGGCTGACGGTCCGGCCAACACAACCCCGTGTCCCGGGTGCCAACGCCGCAGCAGGTGCGGCCGGTAGGAGTAGTACTCGAAGAGGAAGTCCTCGACCGGGTGCTTCTCCCTCGTCTGCTTGCGCTGGCGGTGGCCGACCAGCCACTCGTCCACCCGGGTGTGGTGGGCAGCACGGCGGGACTGCCACACGGCTTCGGGCACCGCGCGGGATGTGGATCGAGTCTCGGTCATCGCAGTCATGGTAGATCGCTGAAGCCGGCCGGCTCAGATCACCCACAACTGCCAGAGGCCTTTGACCACCGCGCCGAGGCCACCGACCAGAGCGAGCACCAACACCAGCACGCGAGCCCGGGCGGGCGGGATCCGGGGCCCGAGCACGGCACCGAGTCCCACCCCGGCGAACAGGACCAGCACGGCGGACAGGACGAGTTGCCAGGGCAGGTGGAACTCGTGCTTGGCAGCCAGCGACAGCACGTTGGTGAACAGTCCGACCACCTGCACGGTGGGGACGAAGGTGGCGAGCGGGACGGACTGGCTGCTGCCGTACACCGCCAGTGCCGGACCGCCGACGCCGGCGGTCACATTGCTGAAGCCGGACACCGTACCGGCCACCATGGGCCCACCCCGGTGGGCCAACACCCACATCGGACGGGTGCGGAAGGCCAGCGCGACCGCGACCGAGGTGATGGCGCCGACCAGGACCAGCAGTGGGGCCTTGGCCATCCGGCCCACCAGCCACGCCCCCACGGGTACGCCGAGCACCACCCCGGCCGCCATCCCGACGGCCATCCGCGCGTCGATGCCGCGCCAGGTACTGAGCAGGACGACCGTCGACACGCAGGCGGACAGGAGGTTGGCGAGCACGATCCCGTCGAACGGATTCAGCACCAACACCAGGACGGGTCCGCACACGAGCGCGAAGCCGAGCCCGGTGGTGCGCTGCAGGGCCGCCCCGACGAACACCGAGACCAGGGCCAGCCCGAAGATCAACACAGCTCGAAGATCAACACAGGCGGAAGATCAACACAGGCCGAGGACAGTAGGCAAGCTGGCCACCGGTCAGCCGATCGACTCGTCGACGATCTCCCCCAGGCGACGCAGCCGCGGCACGGACACCCGCTCCAACTCGACCTCCCAGTCCTCGGCCCCCACGACACTGGCCCAGACCGCACGTCCGGCCAGGAATCCGGAGGCACCGGCACGACAGGCGAGCCGGACCGCATCGGGGAATCGATCCGCATCCACCCCGGACGACAGCACCACCCACGGGCCGTTGATCAGGTCGGTCAACTCCTTGCAGCCGTCCGTCAGCTCCGCGTCGGTGTCCCGCCCGTGGGTCGGCACCTCGGACTTGTAGATGTCCGCGCCCAGGTCGCCGAGTTCGCGGGCTGCGGCCAGCACCCCCGCCTCGAGATCACACGCACCGCCGGCGAGCGGGCCCCGCGACACCGGTTCGACGATCGAGACCAGGTCGTGCTGACGGCACCGGGCGACGAAGTCGCGCACCATCTCGATCCGGTCGGCGGACGGTTCCTCGGGTCGCCAGAGGACCAGCAGCTTGAGTGCCCGGGCACCCTGGCGCTTCAGCTGCGCCAGGTCGAGGGAGTCGTCGATCACGGACTGGGCGACGAACTCCCGTTCGTTGGGCGTGAACAGGTCCACCGCGGCGATCGAGGTGCAGGTGTCGGCCACGGCGCCGGCCGAGGTGACCGCCTCCCAGCCGAACTGCGGGTCCACCAGGATGCCGGAGGCGTACGGGCTGAGGATCCGGGCCGCCGTGACCTTGAACTCCGTCACCGTCGCGTCCGTGATCGTGCCACCCCGGGCATCGGCCATCATCTTCCGCAGCGCCTCGCGCTGGTCGACGGCGAGCATGGCGAACCCACCGGAGGGGCGGGCGAGGACACGGGTGTCGGTCATGGAGTCTCCTGGAGTTCGGTGGCGTACGGCGCCGACCATGTGGGCGAAACTGTTCGGAATCTAACATTTGGATTCGAGTACCGACAACCCCATCCCCTAGGATGCTGGCTGTGACCGACCCCCGGACCCCGATGCGCCACGGCGGCGCCGAGCGGCGACGACGCCTGATCCTGGAACGCCTGCACCACGCCGGCCACGTCTCGGTGTCGGCCCTGAGTGCCGAGATCCGGGTGTCGGAGATGACCATTCGCCGCGACCTGCGCCAGTTGTCCGACGAGGGGATGGCTGCCCTGGTGCACGGGGGCGCCAGCCTGCCGGCCGGACAGCATCGACCGGCCGCCTTCGACGCCCGCCACAGTGAGCACGCGGCCGCGAAGCACCGGATCGCCGAAGCCGTGTCCGTACTCCTGCCCGGCGACGGGGCCGTCGGCATCGACGCCGGCACCACCGCACTCGCGTGCGCGACCGCCGTCGGACCGACCTTCACCGGCTGCATCGTCTCCCACTCCGTGCCCGTTCTTGCTGCCATGCTTGACCATGCGAACGTCCAGGTGATCGGACTCGGTGGGGACCTGCTGCACGACAACCAGGCCATGGTCGGTGCGGCGGCACTGGCCTCGCTGCGTCATCTGCGCCTCGACACGTTGGTCGTCGGCGCTAGCGCAATCGATCCGCGCGGGATCTACGTCCACACCACCCTCGAACTCTCGGTGAAGCAGGCCCTGATCGAGGCGGCCGACCGGGTACTACTGGCCTGCGACAGTTCCAAGGAGCAGGCGCGCGGCGCCGTCCGGGTGTGCTCGCTCGACGCCCTCGACACGGTCGTCACCGAGGCCCCCCTCGGCGACGAGTTGACCGCCGCCCTCGGGGGCGCGGGCACCGAACTCGTCCTCGCCTGAGGCGACGCCCTCCGCACCATTCGGTGAGATCTGCCGACCGCACCCCTTGACGACTTCGTGATGCCCGTGCAGACTGCATGCAATGTTCGATATCGCACAACTCTCGCCAGGGACGCCGTCCGCTGCACTGCGGGGCGTACCCGTGGCCGGGGTGCGCTGCCGGGCGTTCCGGGCCCCCGCCACCGACGCCGTGGCGATGTCCTTCGCCCCGCTCTCCCACCGAGTGATGGTGCTGGTCGAACTCGCCTTCTCCGACGACACCGTCGCCCTCGGCGAGTCCTGGATCAACTTCCCCGGCTGGGGCTGGCGGGAGCGGGTCGCCACGATCAACGAGGGGATCGCCCCGTTGCTGGTGGGCCGGTCCTTCACCAGTACGGCCGAAGCCCACCACCTGCTGCATCGCGCCCTCGGCCCGATCGGCCGCCAGTGGGGTGCCCCCGGCCCGATCTGCCAAGCGATCAGCGGCGTCGACGCCGCCCTGTGGACCCGGGCTGCCGAAGAGGCCGGGCTCCCCCTCGCCCGCTTGGTGCGGGGCGACGGGTCCACGCCGGTGCGGGAACTACCGGCCTACGCCTCCAGCCTCGGACCCACCGGGGTGGCCGAGACCGCCGAGCGCTGCGCCGAACTCGGATTCACCGCGGTCAAGGTGAAGGTCGGCTTCTCCCCGGACACCGATGAGGCCACACTGCGCACCACGCGCCAGGTGCTCGGCGACGACGTACGCGTCTTCGCCGACGCCAACCGGGCCTGGGACCCCGACGCCGCACGCTCCCACGCTCCGCTGCTGCGGGAGTACGGTGTGGAGTGGCTCGAGGAGCCGCTCGCCAGCGACGACCCGGACGAACTCGGCAGCCTGGCCGAGCACTCCGGCCTGCCGATCGCGACCGGTGAGAACCTCTACCGGGCCGCGGCCTTCGAGGCGTACCTGCGTACTCCCGGGGTGGCGATCGTCCAACCCGACCTGGGCAAGGTCGGCGGTGTCACCGACTACTGGCAGGTGGTGACCGAAGCTGCCGAGCACGACACCCTGGTGGCCCCGCACCTCTACAACGGCGCGGTCTCCACCGCGACGACCCTGCAGGTCGCGGCGGCCAACCCCAGCACCCCGTGGGTGGAGTGGGATGTCCGCTCCAACCCGCTGCGCGAACCCGTGTCCCACCTGCTCACCGACCACGGAACCGTCACCATTCCGGACCGTCCGGGGCTCGGTGTCGACATCGACCTGTCCCGGCTCAGCACCTTCGAGGAGATCCTGTGAACCCCACCCAGACCGCCGTCACCGCCGTGCTCGAGCACGCCAGCGGAGTACGGATCAACGGCGAGCCGACCATCTCCTCCGAAACACGCTCCTTGATCAGTCCCGCCGACGGCGCCGAGATCGCCCGGGTCCACTACGGCACGCGGGAGGCGGCTGACGCGGCCCTTGCCGCCTCGGAACAGTCCCTGCCGGCGTGGGCCGCCACCCCGGTGGGTGAGCGCGCTGCCGTGCTCCGGGCCATGGCCGACGACCTGGCGGCCGCGGCCGGGGAGGGCACCCCCGACGGTGGTTGGGCGTGGTTGATCAGCACCGAGACCGGGAAGCGGGTCGCCGAAGCGGCCGCGGAGTTGAACCTGTCCGCCACCTACTGTCGGGTGTTCGCCGACCTGCTCGAGGCCCAACGTGAGGAGACCTTCGACGTCGTCCCCGGCGTACGGCATCGGGTGGAGGCCCACCCGGTCGGCCCCGTGGCGGTGTTGACCCCGTGGAACTTCCCCGTCTCGATCCCGATGCGCAAACTCGCCCCGGTCCTCGCGGCCGGCTGCACCGCGGTGTTCAAGCCGTCCGAGCTGGCGCCGTTGTCGTCCATCGTGCTCGCCGAGTTGTTGGACCGGCACCTCCCGATCGGCACCGCGAACACCGTCCTCGGGGACCCCGACCAGGTGGCCACCCCCTGGTTGAACGATCCCCGGGTCCGAGCAGTCACCTTCACCGGGTCCACCCGGGTCGGTCGACTGGTCGCCGAAGCCGTGGCAGCACGCTTCCTCCCGTCGGTGCTGGAGTTGGGCGGCTGCGCCCCGTTCGTCGTCCTCGACGACGCCGACCTGGACCATGCCGCCGACACCTTGATGATCGGGAAGTTCCGCAACAACGGCCAGTCCTGCATCGCCGCCAACCAGGTGTTCG
>JBQDIN010000034.1:0-41647 GCA_052094425.1 Propionibacteriaceae bacterium | reverse complement strand
CGGGAGCCCTCACCGGCACCCACATAGAAGCCGGAACGGAACCCAGTGCGCTTCACCTCGGAGCGTCTTCGGGTCTCGCTGCATGCGCGTCGTCATCGGGTGCTGCCGGACGGCACGTTGTCCCAGTGTCGGATGGTGTGGTCCTTTGGCGATCCGCTCGCGGCCGCGTTCGCTCGGGACGTTCCCAGGGAGGACGCGCGGATCGACTTGGAGTGGATGGAGCTGGGGCGCACCGAGGATGGGCAGGCGTGGCGGTTTCCGCTGCGGGTGTCGTCGTTGACTGCCGGTTCGACCGGTTCCGGTAAGGGTTCTGTGCTGTGGGGGTCGCTGCTGTCTCTGGCTCCGGCGATCAGGGCCGGTTTCGTGCAGGCCTGTGGAGTCGACCTGAAGGGCGGGATGGAACTCGCCCTGGGTTTGGGCATGTTCACGCGATGCGCGACGACGCCGCTCGAGGCGGTGATCCTGCTGGAAGAGGCTGCGGCTACATGCACTGCTCGGGCTAAGGGGTTGGCCGGGCACGTGCGTTTCCATACGCCCACGCTGGAGGAACCGTTGGTGGTGATCTTCATCGACGAGTTGGCGTCGCTGATCGCTTATCAGAGCGATCGGGACCTGCTGAAGCGTGCCGAAGCTGCGTTGTCGGTGTTGCTGTCGGTGGGTCGTGCGCCCGGGTTCTACGTGCACGCGTATCTCCAGGATCCCCGGAAGGAGACGGTGAAGATGCGGCACCTGTTCACTCAGTCGATGGGGCTGCGACTCCGGGACAAGGAGGAGGCAGCGATGGTCTTGGGGGATGGCGCGGTTGCTGCGGGGGCGATGTGCCACAGGATCCCGCGCTCCACTCCGGGCGTCGGCTATGCGGTCGGTGAGGACGGTCAGATCGTGAAGGTTCGGGCAGCTGCGGTCACGGATGACGTGATTCGCGAGACTGCCGCCCGCTTCCCAGCTGCACGGCAGATCCCGATCGACCTGTCAGCAGCGGAGACGGCCGAACGGGCTCCACGTCAACGTCGCTCACGGTCGCGGAAGCGGACTGTGGCTGAGCAGGTCGACGTTAACGAGCCGGACGGGAGCGCGGCATGAACACCCAGGAAGTGCATCCGGACTCGGGGATCGTCGATCCAGTGGCTCTGCATTACCGGGCGATGGTGTTGCAGTGTTCACACCCTGGCAGTGTCGACGAGCCGGACGAGCTCGTGATGGCGTTGTGGACCGACGACCCGGCTCCGATCCGTGCGGGGATGACGCGAGCGCAGAGGGTCGCGTTGTGGGCCGATCTGGAGGCGCTGGCTGACCGGCTTGACCCGTGGATCACGCACCTTCTCACCCGGCATGCTCCGGGCCGATCTGAGACCGAGGGCGTGGAGGTGGGCGAGGATGGGTGACTTGGCAGTTCTGCAGGCTGTGACTCCTGAGATGGCTCGCGAACTGGCGATCGGTGCGAAGGTGTGCGTTCGGCCGCTGATGCGTCGGGTGCTTGATCGTGACACTGGTGTCGAGGAGCGGGTAGCGATCCCGTGCGGTTCAACCCGAGAGTCGGTGTGCCCGTCGTGCGCGCACAAGGCCCGCGTCCTGCGGATGCAGCAGTGCGCGGAAGGCTGGCACCGTACCGACGATCCTCCTGACGCGGGTGATTCCGATCCAGGTGATACCGGCGGTATCACTGCCGATGAGGCGAGAGCGTCTGACCTGGAGGACTCGGGCGCTGGGGGTGATACCGGCGGTATCACTCGCCGGACCCGCTCGACTCGTCGCCGTTCGGATGTGGCCGAGCTGCCGAGGGTGCCTGCGACGGACACGACTGTCGGCAAGGTCTTTACCGCTCCCGGCGGGCGAGAGTACCGGCCGTCGATGTTCCTTACGTTGACGCTCCCCGGGTACGGTCCGATCAAGAATGGCGTGCCGGTGGACCCGGGTACCTATGACTATCGGCGGGCGGCCTTGGATGCGCTGCATTTCTCGAAGTTGGTGGATCGGTTCTGGCAGAACTTGCGGCGGTGCGCTGGGTACAAGGTGCAGTACTTTGCGGCGGTTGAGCCTCAGTCGCGACTTGCCCCGCACCTTCATGCTGCGATCCGTGGGGTTGTTCCGCGGAGTGTGCTGCGCCAGGTGGTCCGGGCCACGTATGTCCAGGTGTGGTGGCCGACTCATGACATTCCGGTCTACACGGATCGGGACGCGTATCCGGTGTGGGACGGGGAGCACTACTGCGATCCTTCCAGCGGCGTGGCGTTGCCGTCGTGGGACGAAGCAGTTGATGTTGCCATCGAGGATCCAGAGAGTCAGCCGGCCCATGTGATGCGTTTCGGTTCTCAGCTCGATATGCGCGGAATCATTGCACCGTCCGCGGAGGCAGACAGGGCGGTCCGGTACTTGACGAAGTATCTGACCAAGGCCATCGCCGACCCGCCGGACTCTGAGGGTGCCGGCGGGGTGGCACGGGAGCGGCACGTCTCTCGGTTGGCTGCTGAGTTGCGGTTCCTTCCGTGTTCGCCGCGGTGTGCGAACTGGCTTCGTTACGGGGTTCAGCCTGACAAACCGGGTCCTGGTCTCGTTCCTGGTCGTTGCGTGGCGAAGGCGCATGACAGGGAGAATCTTGGCGTTGGGGGGCGGAGAGTGCTCGTGTCGCGACAGTGGTCCGGGAAGACCCTCGCGCAGCATCGAGCCGACCGGGGCGCCGTTGTGCGGGAGGCATTGCTGTCGGCCGGGATCCTCGCGCCCGAGATCGAGCGAATGGCCGCTGACGTCACCACAACCGATGGACGGCCCCGGTTCGTCTGGACTGATACGAAGACCGACCCCGCGATCTACGCACGGGTGATCATGGAGTCGATCGCTGAGCGAGAACGATGGCGTGCGCAGTACGACCGAGCGAAGTCCCGCCAGCCTGTGGACAGTCATTCGGCAACTGGCCCGAGCCCGTAGTCGACCACCGGTTGCCCTTCCCGCTGACCAGCTGCCTTTCGGTGTCGTGCGCAGTGGTCAGGGGTGAGCGCAGCGAATCACGCAGTGACACGAAGTGCCCTTGACCACTGCGCAAGACACCGAACCATCCGAAAGCGGGGAGGACAACCTCCCTGCACCAGAGAAGGGAACTCGACATGGAGAAGCTCTTACTGTCACCGGAGGAAGCGGCCGAACTGCTCGGGGTCGGGCGATCAACGGTCTACGACCTGATGCGAATCGGTGCGCTGACCAGCGTGAAGATCGGGCGGGCCCGACGAATCCCCGTGAACGCACTGCGTGAGTACGTCGACCGACTCTCAGGGTCCCAGGTTGTGGCATGACTCGACGTGCCAATGGGGAGGGATCGATCTATCGCCGGAAGGATGGCAGGTGGGTTGCGGCGATCTATGTGTTCCGTGCGGACGGCGGTCGAGTGCGGCGTCAGGTGTATGGAAAGACCCGGGGCGAAGTTTCTGCTCAACTGACGGCCATCGCAGCGAAGACGGCCGCGGGGATCCCGATGGCCGTAGAACGGTGGACGTTCCGCACCTACTCGGAACATTGGCTTGATCACGTGGCACGCCCGCGGTTGCGGCCGTCGACGTTGTCGAGTTACCGGATGATGCTGCGGCTGCATCTGTGGCCGACTCTCGGAGAGGTGAAACTGCACGCGATCACACCGGCGAAGGTTCGGGCGCTCCTGGGCGCGAAGCGTGAGGAGGACCTTTCGGACCGCTCGGTTCAGCTGGTGCATGCGACATTGCGGACGGTGCTGGCCGAGGCGGTCCGAGACGAGCTGGTCGAGCGAAATGTGGCTGCGCTGGTTCGGGTTGCTCGTCCCGAGCGGCGTGAAGTGGCGCCATGGAGCCCTGCTGAGGCCGCGCAGTTCCTCCGAAAGACCAGTGGTCACCGGTTGCACGCGCTCTTCTCGGTGGGGGTGGCCGTGGGCCTTCGGCGGGGCGAACTCTTGGGTTTGCGTTGGTCCGATGTGGATTGGGATGCAGGGACCGTTCGGGTACGCCGGGTGGTGCAACGTGTCCAGGGTGAAGGCTTGGTGATCGGCCCGCCGAAGACCGCGCGGTCGCGCCGGGTGGTGCCACTGCCGTCGTCCTCGCTCCGCCAGCTCCGGGAGCATCGCTCGTTGCAGCTCGCGGAGCGGTTGGTCGCGCGGTCGGAGTGGCAGGACGAGGGTCTTGTGTTCGCGTCGACGCATGGCACGGTGATTGAGCCACGCAACCTGTCTCGGTTGTTCGATGAGTTGATCAAGACGGCGGGGGTTCGGAGGATCCGCTTCCACGATCTGCGGCACACCTGCGCGTCGTTGCTGCTGGCTCAGGGCGTGCCGGCTCGGGTGGTGATGGACGTTCTGGGCCACTCGCAGATCGCGGTGACGATGGATCTCTACTCCCACGTGATGCCCTCTGCGCTGCGGGAAGCAGCGGATGCGATGGACCGGGCGTTGGGTGACTCGTGATGCCTCATCAGGGTGATACCGCCGGTATTACGTACGAGCCTGACGCCAGCGGTCGGCCGGGCGTTGCTGTCACGGTTGCTGTCAAAGCGAAAGACCGAGGTTCGGGATATCCCGGGAACCTCGGTCTGACTAGGTGTTTCACATGGCGCACCCGTAGGGATTCGAACCCCAAACCTTCTGATCCGTAGTCAGATGCTCTATCCGTTGAGCTACGGGTGCCCGTTGCTCGACCAGACAGGTCGGCAACGAGGAGACAGTCTAGCCGCACGAAGCCGATCGCAACAATTCGCCGGCCCGACCCGCGCGGGATCCACCACACGCGCTGCCCAGACCGCCCTGACGGCCGATTCAGGGCCACCCGGGGTGGATTTCGCGCGGCGGCCGATGCCCAGCAGCATGACTGGTCTGGTCCGCCCTGTCGGCCGAGTCACACGAGCCCTGTGACCTGCGTCATGTGCTGGCCCTGAATCGCGGCCGACCTGAGCGGGAAAACGAGCCTTGTGATCCGGTTCACAGACTTTTCTCGCCGTTTCGCCCTAATACCAGTAATGATGGTGGGCTATGGTCAGTCCACCGCACCCACTGGTACTACAACGCGAGGGAGATTCGTGCCGTGACTGCAACCATCGACAGGAACGTGACCACCGACGCGCCAACAACCCACGAGCGGCTGCTCGCGTGGGTCGACGAGGTCGCCGAACTGACCCAGCCCGACGCCATCCACTGGTGCGACGGGTCCGATGCCGAATGGACCGCCCTCACCGACCAGTTGGTTGCGGCGGGCACCCTGGTCCGGCTGAGCAACGACGCCAAGCCGAATTCCTTCTACGCCCGGACGAACCCCGACGACGTCGCCCGCGTCGAGGACCGCACCTTCATCTGCTCGGTCGACGAGGCCGACGCCGGACCGACCAACAACTGGATGGCCCCGGCCGAGATGAAGGCCACGATGTCCGAGCTCTACCGGGGTTCGATGCGCGGCCGCACGATGTACGTCATCCCCTTCCACATGGGCCCGGTCAACCATGAGCACCCGATGTTCGGCGTCGAGATCACCGACTCGGCCTACGTCGCGATCAGCATGCGGATCATGACCCGCGTCGGTTCCGACATCCTGGCCGAGATGACCGCAGCCGGGGATGCCGACTTCGTCCCCTGCCTGCACTCCGTGGGTGCGCCGCTGGAGCCGGGCCAAGAAGACGTCGTGTGGCCCTGCAGCGACACGAAGTACATCTCCCACTTCCCCGAGGAGCGGCTGATCTGGAGCTACGGCTCCGGGTACGGCGGCAACTCCCTGCTCGGCAAGAAGTGCTACTCGCTGCGGATCGCCAGCGCCATCGCCCGCGACGAGGGTTGGCTGGCCGAGCACATGTTGATCTTGAAGTTGACGAACCCGGAGGGCCGGAGCTACCACATCGCAGCCGCCTTCCCGAGTGCCTGCGGCAAGACCAACTTGGCCATGCTCGAGCCGACCATTCCAGGTTGGGAGGTCGAGACCCTCGGTGACGACATCGCCTGGATGCGGTTCGGCGAGGACGGCCGACTGTACGCGGTGAACCCCGAATTCGGTCTGTTCGGCGTCGCCCCCGGCACCGGGCACGGCACCAACCCGAATGCGATGCGCGCCATCGACAAGGGCAACTCGCTGTTCACCAACGTCGCCCTGACCGACCACGGTGACGTGTGGTGGGAGGGCATGACCAAGCAACCGCCCAAGCACCTGACCGACTGGAAGGGTCGCAGCTGGACCCCGGAGGACGGCCCCGAGGGCGGCAAGCCCGGTGAGCCGGCGGCGCACCCGAACAGCCGCTTCTGCACGCCGATCACCCAGGTGCCGATCCTGTCCCCGGAGTTCGACAACCCGCAGGGCGTGCCGATCGACGCCATCTTCTTCGGCGGACGTCGGGCCACCACCATCCCGCTGGTGACCCAGGCCCGCGACTGGCAGCACGGCGTCTTCATGGGCGCGACCCTGTCCAGCGAGACGACGGCCGCGGCCACCGGTGCGGTCGGCGTGGTCCGGCGCGACCCGATGGCGATGCTGCCGTTCATCGGCTACAACGCCGGCGACTACCTGAACCACTGGCTCACCGTGGCGAAGGACCAGCCGAACGCGAAGCTGCCGGCCGTCTTCTACGTCAACTGGTTCCGCAAGTCGTCCGAGGGCAAGTTCATCTGGCCGGGCTTCAGCGAGAACAGCCGCGTCCTGAAGTGGGCCATGGAGCGCCTGGAGGGAACCGCCGACGCCGAGGAGACCCCGATCGGCCTGGTGCCCACCGCGGACTCCCTCGACCTGGCCGGCCTCGACCAGTCGGCCGCTGAGATCGCCCCGACGATGGCCGTGGACGCCGAGGAGTGGCTGGCCGAGATCCCGCTGATCGAGGAATGGTTCGCCAAGCTCGGCGACGAGGTCCCGGCTGCCCTGCACACCGAACTCGACGCGCTCCGGGCCCGCTTGCAGGGCTGACCTCGAGCCCGCGACCAGAACGCGTCCGACCGCTTTGGCCGGGCGCGTTCTGTCGTCTCGGGAGTGCACACGGCGACTCACCCACCGAAAAGGTCACCCCGCACCCCTTGCATCTCCCGACCACACGACTTAGTCTCCACTTGACCGGTCAACCGGATAACCGAGCAGGCGAGGATGCTGATGCTGGACCGAGACGAACACGCGCAACCCCTGTACCTCCAGGTGGCTCGCAGCCTGGACGACCAGATCGTCCGGGGCGTCTACAAGGTGGGCGACAAGCTGCCCAGCGAGCCCTACCTCGCTGACCACCTCGCCGTGTCCCGCGCCACCATCGTGAAGGCCTTCGACGAACTCAAGCGCAACGGCACCGTCGTACGCCGGCAGGGCAAGGGGACCTTCGTCGCGGACCGTCCGTTGCAACACGGCTTGAACGAGGTCATCAGCTTCACCGACTTCACCCGGCGCACCGGGGCCCAGCCCTCCCAGCGGCTGCTGGACTACCGGGTGTGTGGACCGGACGAACCGCGGGACGACCTGCTCGGTACGTTCTCGGCGGACACGGACCTCGTCGTCCTGCGTCGGCTGCGCCTCAGCGACGGCGCCCCGGTGGGCCTGCACCAGATCGCCCTCCCCCGCGCACTCGTCGAACGGGTCGGGCTGACCCGGGAGGAACTGGAGAAGGAACAGGTCTCGATCTATCGACACCTGGCCCACCACGGTCTGCAGCCCGTCACGGCCGACGAATGGCTCCGTGCCGTCCCCGCCCCGCACGACGTCGCCACCCCGCTCGACGTACCCACCGGCAGTGCCCTGATGCGAGTCCGTCGGGTGAGCCGCAACCGGGACGGGGCGACCGTCGAGGCGGTCGACGCCTACTACCCCGGATCCCTGTACGAGTACCACGCCGTGCTGTCCGCACAATCCACCGCACCAGGAAAGAAGGAAACCCATGAAAGCCAAGGGAACAGTCGCATTGGGAGCGGTGTCCGCGCTCTTTCTCCTTAGCGCCTGCGGCGGGACTGCCCCGAGCGGCGAGGGCCCGGACACTGCAGCGGAGAAGAAGGCCGCACTGATCGTCGCCCAGGGCGGCCTGGGGGACGAGGCCTACAACGACCTCAGCCACCAGGGGTTCATGGAGTCCGCCGAAGCGAATGGAGTCGCCGGCAAGGCGATCGAGTCCAAGGACATCGTGGCCCAGGGTGAGCAGATCATCCGAACCGCCGCGGGAGCGGACTACGGGCTGGTCGCCGACCTGGAGTACTCGCACGCCGAGACTCTCGGCCAGGTGGCACCCGAGTTCCCCGACGTCCAGTTCGCCATCGTGAACGCGGTCGTCGAGGGTCCGAACGTCACCAGCATCGTGTTCAAGGAGCACGAGGGCTCCTACCTGGCCGGCGTCCTGGCTGCACGGGAGACCACCCACACGGACAATCCCAAGATCAACAAGGAGAAGCGGATCGGCTTCATCGGCGGCACCCGCAGCGCCGGGATCGACAAGTTCCTGATCGGCTACATCCAAGGCGCCCAGTCGGTCGACGAGGACATCGAGGTCGACGTGAAGTACGCCGACAACTTCGGCGACGCCTCCAAGGGCCAACAGATCGCCAACCAGATGTACGCCGACGGTGCGGACATCATCTACGGTGTGGCCGGCGGCACCGGAGCGGGCATCATCCAGGCCGCCCAGGACAAGGAGCACTACGCGATCGGCGTGGACTCCGACCAGGACGCCCTGGCCGAGGGCTACGTGTTGACCTCGATGATGAAGAACTCCGACGTCGCCCTGTCCGATCTGGTCGAGGCGCACGCGAAGGACGAACTCACCGGCGGGGAGACGCTCAACTACGGCCTCGCCGACGACGGCGTCGGGCTCACCGAGATGGAGTACACCAAGGACGACGTCGATCCCGGGTCACTCGAGGCCGTGGAGAAGGCCAAGGAGGAGATCATCAACGGCGACGTCGAGGTGTGGGACGTCACCGAGCAGGGTTACCCGGACTGGGCCTGATGACGAGTATGCGACTGGGAGCCGACGGGATCAGCCGTCGCTTCGGACCGACGGTGGCGCTCGACCGGGTCAGCTTCGGGGCCGAGCGCGGCCACATCCATGCCCTCCTCGGGGAGAACGGGGCCGGCAAGACCACCTTGATCCGGGCCCTGAGTGGGCTCGACCAGCCCGATGACGGGACCGTCCTCGTGGACGGCGAGCCGACCCGGTTCAAGGGACCCAGGGACGCCTTCACCGCAGGGATCGCCGTAGTACAACAGGAACTGGCGCTGAGCCCGCACCTCACCATGCTGGAGAACCTGGTGCTCGGGATCGAGCCGGTCCGGCGCGGACGGATCGACTGGAAGGGCGCCCGCCGTCGGGCGGAGGAGATCGCGGAGTCCATCGGCGCCGAGATTCCGTGGCACCGCCAGTGCACCGACGTGCCCATCGGCGCTCGGCAGCAGTTGGAGATCGTGCGCGCCCTCTATCGCGGTGCGGACACGCTGATCCTCGACGAGCCCTCAGCCGTCCTCGCCCCCAGCCAGATCGAGGGGCTGCTCGACCTGCTCCGCAAACTGCGCGACCAGGGCACGACGATCATCCTGATCACCCACAAGCTCGAAGAGGTGCTCGCGGTCGCCGACGCGGTCACCGTCCTGCGTGGTGGGCACGTGGTACACAGCCAGGCCGACGTCGACCTGAATCGGACCGAACTCGCCGAGCTGGTCGTGGGCGAGCACATCACCACCGCCACGAACCAGCGCAGCGCCGTCGCCGGGGACGTCGTGCTGACCGCACGTGGCCTGCTGGTCCGCGGTCGGCAGCAGTCCGTCGGGCCGATGGATCTCGAAGTGCGCGCCGGCGAGATCCTGGGCATCGCCGGAGTAGCCGGTAACGGGCAGGACGACCTGGTCGAGGCCATCGTCGGCGTACGCCCGATCCTGGCCGGAACCCTCAGCCTGGCTGGGGATGACATCACCCACTCCCCCGTCGACCGGCGGCGCGCCGCCGGCATCGGTTACATCTCGGCGGACCGCAAGGAGGAGGGCCTCTCGGTGACGGAGTCGCTGGCCGACAACGTCGTCCTGGGCGGCCACCGCACGCCACCCGTCGGCCGGGGCGGTCGCTACTTCGCTCGCCGGGCCCGTGCCCAGGCCGCCGAAGTGCTCGCCGCCCACTCGGTCCGCCACGGGTCGGTGACCGACCCCGCCAGCACCCTGTCCGGGGGCAACCAGCAGAAGGTCGTGGTCGGCCGCGAACTCTCCTTCGAACCCGCCGTCCTGGTCGCAGCCCAGCCCACCCGTGGTGTCGACGTGAAGGGCATCCGCGACCTGCACCGCGAACTGCTGGCCGCCCGCGATCGCGGGGTGGCCATCGTGCTGATGAGCCAAGAACTGGACGAACTGCAAGCCCTGTGCGACCAGATCATCGTGATGCACGCGGGCGTCCGCAACGGAACCTTCGATCCCGACGAGACCGGCGCCCGCCAACTGATCGGCGCGGCGATGCTCGGCTCCTCGGGGGAGTCGACCTCCGATCCAGAGCCGACGCCCGAGCCAGACCCGGAACCGGAGGCACCCGATGTCCGCTGACCAGACAGCCCACACCCGGACGGCGGTGATCAACCGATGACGACGACGAGTCCCCCGATTCCCACCGAGGAGATCACGGCCCGCGACTCCCGGCTGCGAGTCGCCGGCCTCAAGCTGGGCCAGGCGATCCTCCCGGTCGCCATCGCCCTGGTGATCGGTGGCATCATCCTGCGCCTGGCCGGGATCGACCCCTTCGCGGTGTACGTGTTGATGGCCAAGCACGCCTTCGGCACGATGACCGGTTTGGCCGGCACCCTGACCGCGGCCACCCCGCTGCTCTTCACCGGCCTGGGCACCGCGATCGCCTTCCGGGCCGGGGTCTTCTCGATCGGGGCCGAGGGCGGATTCGTGCTCGGCGGACTGGCCGCCGCCTGGCTCTCGGTGCTGTTGCCGTGGCCCCCCGGCGTGGTGATCATCGTGGCCCTGGTGGCCGGCTTCGTGACCGGCGCGCTCTTCGCCCTGCCGGCGGCCCTGCTCAAGGTCGGCCTCGGGGTCAACGAGGTGGTCTCGACGCTGATGCTGAACTTCGTCGCGGCGGGCATCGCCGCCTGGCTCGTCAACGCCTACCTGCTGGCTCCGGGGGCGGCCAACTCCTCCACGGCTGCGGTTCCCTTCGACCTGTGGAAGCTGCTGCCGCCCTCCTCGTTGAACATCGGGTTCCTGATCGCCCTCGTGCTCGTCGCCGGGTACGCCTGGGTGCTGCGCCGGACGACCTTCGGACTCGAACTCCACCACGCCGGGGTGAACGAGCGTTTCGCCGCCGCGCAGGGCATCAAGCTCGGCCGAGTCGTACTGGTGGCGATGCTGCTCACCGGCGCCATCTCCGGGATCGGCGGTGCCATCCACGCCATGGGCGTGGTCGGGAAGTTCGTGGTCGGCGGCTTCTCCGCCTCGTACGGCTTCACCGGCATCGCGGTGGCCCTGCTCGCGCGCCGCAGCCCGTGGGCCATCATTCCGGCGGCCACCCTGTTCGGTGCCTTCGCCAGCGCCGGAACGACGATCCAGTTGTTCGACAACATCCCACTCGATCTCGTGGACGTCCTGCAGGGCACCGTGATGATGTTTGCCGTCGCCTCCTTCACCCTGGCCCTCAAGCGTCGGAAGAGGTCCGCATGAACACGGTCATCGTCGCCTCCCTGCTGCTCCTGGCGCCGCTGCTACTGGCTGCCCTGGGCGGGCTCATCCACCATGCCAGCGGCGTGGTCAACATCGGTCTGGAAGGGGGCATGCTCGCCGGCGCCCTGATCGGCGTCGCGGTCAGCGCCACCACGTCGAACTGGGCCCTCGGTCTCCTGGTCGCCGGGGTCGGATCCGGTGTCCTGACCTGGCTGATGACACTGGTGATCACCCGGCTCAAGGCGAACGAGATCATCGTCGGCCTCGGCTTCAACATCGTCATCGCCGGCATCATCGGCTTCATCCTGAAATGGAAGATGGGAGTCTCGGGGACCCTCCGGCTGGACGGCATCGAACGCCTCCCCCGCTGGGAGATCCCCGGGATCAAGGACGTCCCGCTGCTCGGCGCGCTGGTGAGCGGGAAGGACGTCCTCTTCTGGCTGGCGCTCATGCTGGTCCCGATCACGATCTGGGTGCTGCACAACACCCGCTACGGTCTGCGACTCCGCTCCGCCGGGGACGCGCCGGCCGCAGCCGGCAGCCTCGGCGTCCGGGTGCTGCGGATCCGGGAGAGCGCCGGCTTCATCGCCGGAGCCCTGGCCGGGTTGGGCGGCGCGCACCTCTCCCTCGGCCAGGTCGGCCTGTTCAACGACCAGATGGTGGCGGGCCGGGGCTTCATCGCCCTCGCCGCCTTCTACTTCGGTCGGAACAAGCCCTTGCCGACGGCCGTGGCCTGCCTGCTGTTCGCCTTCTTCGACGCCCTCCAGGTCAGCATCCAGATCGGCTCGTCCATCGGGCAGCTGTTGAACACGCTGCCCTATGTCATCGTCATCGTGGCCCTGGCCGTCACGGGATACCAGTCCAGATTCAAGTCACGAAGGGCGGTCACCCCATGATCGACAACCCGACACAGTACCCGACCACCGCGCTGATCAGCATCGATGTGATCAACGACTTCTACGACCCCTCGGGGCCGAACTACTACGCAGGTGTGGAGCAGACCTTGGCCCCGGTCGGCCGACTGCTGGACGCCGCTCGGTCCGCGGACCGCCTGGTCGTCCACGCCGTGGAGCGGCACCGCACCGGCGTGCATGATGCGGAGCAGCCGAAGCTTCCGGTGCACTGCCAGGAGAATTCCTTCGCCGCCGCCTTCTTCCCCGGCCACGGCCCGGTCGAGCGTGCGGGCGAGGTGGTGGTCCCGAAGCGCAGGTACAGCGCCTTCTTCGCCACCGACCTGGCCCTGCTGCTGCACGAGCAGGGCGTGCGCCGCGTGGTCGTTGCCGGGGTGAAGACCAACGTGTGCATCCGAGCCACCATCCAGGACGCCTTCGCGCACGGCTTCGAGGTCGTCCTGCCCCGCGAGGCCACCAGCTCGAACCGTCCGCACCTGGAGGAGGCCGCGGTCGAGGACGTGCGACGCTACTTCGGCAGCGTGGTCACGATCGACGAGGCCGTGGCCCTGCTCGCCGAGGACGGAGGTCTCGACCGGTGACCCGGCTCTGCGTGTTGGGCTATGCGAGCCTCGACCACAAGTACCGCACCGCACCCTTCCGCGGTCCGGGCAGCACCACCCTGGTCGAGCAGCCGCTGCACGGCGCGAGCGCTGATCCGGGCGCCGTCGCGTACTTCGCCCACGCCGCGCGACGCCACGTGGGAGACGTGGTCGTGGTCAGTTGGGTGGCCACGGACGCACCCGGCCGGGACTTCTGTACCGCCTTGTCCACGGCGGGTGTCGGCGTGGACGGCGTCGCCCGCAGCGGCGAACGCTCGCCGACGAGCCACATGTTCTACCCACCCGACGGCGAGGTCGTCACCTTCTTCGACCCGGGACAGCTCGACACCGGCCTGCAGCCGGCCCAACGGGAGTGCATCCGCGCAGCCGAGGCGGTCGTGATCAGCGTCGGACCACCCGAGGCGATCCGCGCCGCTCTGGATGCGGTCGAGGACGGCACGACCCTGATGTGGGCGGTGAAGGCGGACCCCGGCTCCCTGTCGGACGACTTGGCCGCCCGGTTGGTCGAACGGGCCCAGGTGATCACCTTCAGCGTCACCGAAGCGGACTTCCTGCGGCGCCACTGTGGGCTGGACCCCGACACCTTCGGCGCCCCGGGGGCCCTGGTGGTCGAGACCCACGGTGCCGACGGAATCCGGTTTCGGCACGGCACCGTGACCGGGTCCGCCCCACCCACCCGACGAGCAGAGGTCCGGGACCAGACCGGCGCCGGCGACACCTTCGCCGGCAGCCTGATGGCGCGACTGCTGGATGCCACGGGTGCACAGATGATCAAGAACAGTCCGGCCGCGGTCAAGGACGCCGTCGTCGGAGCCGGGCAGGATGCCGCGGAATTTCTGATTGAACGAGAGTTGGGAAAGAACTGATGGTGAGTGAGAAGTCTCAGCGGGCCTGGTACCTGGGCTGCACCCCCGATGACGTGGCCCCGCGGGCCGTACTGGTGGGAGACCGCGGGCGAGTCCTGCTGGCGGCGGACCTGCTGGAGGATGCCACGATCCTCAACGAGGAGCGCGGCCTGACCACGACCACCGGGACCTGGCAGGGCACTCCGGTCACCGTCAGTGCGTTCGGCATGGGCGCGGCCATCGCCACTGTGGTGCTGCATGAGTTGATCTCGATCGGCGTCCGCAGTGTCGTACGTCTGGGCACCGCGCTGGCTGTGGGACCGACCCGTCTCGGTGACCTCGTGGTGGCCGACAGCGCCCTGCGGGGCGAGGCGACCTCCGGCACCTACGTACCCCCGGGCTACCCGGCCGCACCGGACCTCGACCTGACCGTGGCGCTGCGAGCGCGGGCCGAGGGCACCGGGCGGGCCACCCGACTCGGGATGATCGCCTCCTACGACGGGTTCTACTCCGAACTGTTCGCCGACGACACCATGCCGGGATCGGCCAGCGTCGACATCGACGCACTGGTCGAACGGGGTGTCGTCGGCCTGGACATGGAGAGCAGCGCGATTCTGGCGGTCGGCCGCGCACTCAAGACACGTGCCGGGGTGCTCTGTCTGGCCAGCGTCGACGCGGCCACCCACACCAAGCTCGAGGGCAACGACCGGATCAAGGCCGAACAGGACCTCCTGGTCGCCGGAATCAATGCACTGTGCGACGAACCGACGCAGGTGCGCAGCAGAGAAGAGGAAACAGAATGAGTGTGAGCAAGGACTACCTGACCGCGGTGATGGAGCGCATCGCCCACGTACGCGACACCCAGTTGGATGCCATCCAGGACGCCGCACGCGTCTGCGCCGACACCATCGGACGGGACAACCTGGTGTTCACCTTCGGCACCGGCCACGGCGGTTTCGCCGCCCTGGAGATGTTCCCCCGGACGGGCACGATCACCGGCTTCCGACCGATCGTGGACACCCCCCTCGCCCTGATGCATCACGTGTGGGGCGACATGGGCACCTTCCAGTACCGGTTCCTGCACTCCCGTCCCGGCTACGGCTCGGTGATCCTCAAGTCGCACCGTGCCCGGGACGGGGACGCCCTGGTGCTCTTCTCCCACTCGGGCATCAACAACGTCATTCTCGACATGGCCCTCGAATTCAAGGAGAAGGGCCGAACCGTCATCGCCGTCACGAGCATTCCGCACTCGTCGGCGACGCCCAGCCGACACGAGTCGGGCCAACGTCTCTTCGAGGTGGCAGACATCGTGATCGACACCGGTGTTCCCAAGGAGGACGCGTCCCAGTTCATCGAGGGCCTGGAGCATCCGGTCGGGCCGACCTCGACCTCGATCGCCATCGCCGCGGGGCACGCCATCGTGTCCGCGACCACCGAGGAGATCGTCCGGCGCGGTGAGAAGCCGTACATCATGGTCAACACCAACACCGCGACGGTCGAGGAAGCACACCGCAAGAACGAGGAGAACTACGAGGAACTGTGGCGATTGATGTGCAACCGATGAACGAGATGATCACCACGAACGACCGCGGGCTGTTGATCGCAGGCACCTGGGAGAACCGCGACGACACCTTCGAGGTGTCCAACCCGGCGAACGGCTCGATCGTCGGCCGGTGCGCGGTGGCCACGCCTGCCGATGTCGACGCAGCGGTCCGTCGGGCCGGGTCGAGCGCCGACTGGTCCTCCCTGCACCCGGATGAACGGTGCGCCATACTGCGTCGGGGTGCGAGCGCGATCCGCGACCACGTCGACGAGATCGCGGCATTGCTCACCCGAGAGCAGGGCAAGCCGCTCCCGGACAGCCGCAAGGAGATCCTCTTCGGGGCCACGGTGTTCGACTACTACGCCGAGCAGGGTCGCCGGGTCGAGGGCGCGATCCGCTCCGCCGGCAGCCACGCCACCACCAGCACGGTGACCTACACTCCCGTCGGGATCGTGGGCGCGGTCGTCCCGTGGAACTACCCGGTGGACCTCTACGCCTGGAAGGTCGCGCCAGCCCTGGCCGCGGGATGTTCGGTGGTGGTGAAGCCCCCCGAGGAGGCACCGTTGGCCATCGGCCTGGTGTCTCGGCTGTTGACCGAAGCAGGTCTCCCGACCGGGGCCTTGTCCGACCTGCCCGGTGGGCGCGAGGTCGGCAGCAGGCTGACGGAGCACCCCGACATCGCGATGATCACGGCGACCTGCTCCACCGCCACCGGGAAGGCGATCATGGCCTCGGCCGCGTCCACCCTCAAGAAGGTGAGCCTGGAGCTCGGCGGGCACTGCGCCTTGGTCGTCCTCCCGGATGCGGATCTGCCGCTGGCCGCTGCGGCCGCAGCCCGGCGGTCCTTCTCCAACATGGGCCAGATCTGCATCGCGGTGAACCGGGTGATCGTGCACGAGAGCGTCGCCGACGCGTTCGTCCAGGAGTTGGCGGCGGTGGTCGAGGGGTACGAGCTCGGCGACCCCTCGGTGCCGGGCACCGCCTACGGCCCCTGTACGACCGCGGCCGTGGTCGAGCGGACCGAGCAGCACGTGGCCGATGCCACCGCGCGCGGTGCGGACGTGGTGCGTGGTGGACAGCGACCGGACGACCCCGCACTCAGCACGGGCCACTACTACCTGCCCACCGTCCTCGACCGAGTGCCGGCCGACGCCCTGGTGCTGCACGAGGAGTCGTTCGGTCCGGTCCTCGCGGTCCGCCGTGTCGCAAGCGTCCCCGCGGCGATCGAGGCCGCCAACGACTCGGAGTACGGGCTGGCGGCCTACGTCTACGACGAGGACCTGGAGCGCGCCCTGGCCGTGGCCGAGCGCCTCGAAGCCGGCGGAGTGGGGGTGAACGTCAACGACGTGTCCGAACTGCAGGCCCCGTTCGGAGGCTGGAAGCACTCCGGCATCGGGAGTGAACTCGGCCCCGAAGGCCTGTACGCCTATCTGCAGACCAAGCACACCAAGGTCCGGCGTCCACGCCTGCAGGACTGATCAACAACGCGACACACCCCGACCCGATCCGGTCGGGGTGTGTGCTTGTCTGGACCCGTGCCCACCCAGTACGCGGTCATCGCGCGCGACGTCGACGTCGAGACCGAGGTCCGCAAGTCACGGTTCCTGGCCCGGCTCCGGCGGGTCACCGGAGAGGACGAGGCCCGGACGGTGATCGAGGAGACCCGCCGCGAGCACCGTACGGCCAACCATCACTGCACCGCGTTCGTCCTCGGCCCGACGGCCGAGATCGCCCGGTCCAACGACGACGGGGAGCCGGCCGGAACGGCCGGCGTGCCGATGCTCGAGGTCCTCACCCGCCGCCCGGTCAGCGACCTGGTCGCGATCGTCACCCGCTACTTCGGCGGTGTGAAGCTGGGGGCGGGCGGCCTTGTTCGTGCGTACGGCGAATCGGTCTCCCGGGCGCTCGACCGAGCCGGGACCAGGACACGCCAGCGGATGGTGCGCGGCACCGTCACCGTCGACATCGGCTCGGTCGGTCGACTCGAGAACGACCTGCGCAATGCCGGGGTGCTGGTCGCCGACGTCACGTACGCGTCCGAGGCAACGGTGAGCGTCGCCGTACCGGTGGCCGAATGGCCTTCGTTCGCCGACGAAGTCGCATCTCTCACTGCGGGCGCCGGCCGGATCGCTGAGATCGACCAAGCCTGGCACGACACCTGACCTCTGAAACGACTCGGCCACTCGAGACGGCGCTTGCCGCAGCCAACACCGGTGTGGGCTCAACCCAGGTCCATCATCCGGCGCAACTCGGCGAAGGCAGCCGGGACCACGGAGTAGTGGGCCCACTTGCCGCGCTGCTCCCTGGTCAACAGGCCGGCGTCGACGAGCTTCTTCATGTGGTGGCTCACCGTCGGCTGACTGATGCCCAACTCGTCGGTCAGGTCGCAGGAACACACGGCCTCACAACCTTGGGCGGCGACGTGGGAGAGCAGCCGCAGGCGCATGGGATCGGCCAGGGCCTTGAGCATCCCGGCTGCGCGCTGGGCCGCTTCGGCGTCGATCGGCCCGTCGGACAGGGAGCAGCACGCGACCGAACCGAGGCCGGCGTTGCGGCGATCGGTGTCGTCAGCGGGGGGGAGGGTGAGTGGCGTGACCATTACCCCACCTTACATTGACGTAGGTCGATATGTCCCGCTAGTGTTCGCATCGACAGCGATCGATCTGAAAGTTGGCCCGCATGAGCACCGCCACCACCTCCCCCACGGCCGCCCCGCACGGCGTGATGAGAGGGATGTCGTTCCTGGACCGCTGGCTGGCCGCCTGGATCCTGCTGGCCATGGTCCTCGGCCTCGCCCTGGGCCGGTTCATCCCCGGGCTCAACACGGCCTTGGAGGCGGTGAAGATCGGCGAGATCTCACTGCCGATCGCGATCGGGCTGCTGGTGATGATGTACCCGGTGCTGGCCAAGGTCCGCTACGACGAGACCCACCGCGTCGCCGGGGACCGGCGTCTGATGATCACCTCCCTGGTGCTGAACTGGCTCGTCGGACCGGCGCTGATGTTCGCCCTGGCCTGGATCCTGCTGCCCGACCTGCCGGAATACCGCACCGGCTTGATCATCGTCGGATTGGCCCGCTGCATCGCGATGGTGTTCATCTGGAACGACTTGGCCTGCGGGGACCGCGAGGCCGCCGCCGTCCTGGTCGCCATCAACTCCGTCTTCCAGGTCCTCGCCTTCGGCGCCCTGGGCTGGTTCTACCTCCAGGTCCTGCCGTCCTGGCTGGGACTGCCCACCACCTCGGCGGACTTCTCCGTCTGGTCCATCGTGCTCAGTGTCCTGGTGTTCCTGGGCATCCCGTTACTGGCGGGCTTCCTGACCCGCACCCTGGGCGAGAAGGCCAAGGGCCGGGACTGGTACGAGCAGCGGTTCCTGCCGAAGATCGGGCCGTGGGCGCTGTACGGGTTGCTGTTCACCATCGTCCTGCTCTTCGCTCTGCAAGGCGACGCGATCACCTCCAACCCCTTCGACGTGGCTCGGATCGCCCTGCCATTGCTGGCCTACTTCGTCCTGATGTTCAGCATCAGTCTGCTGACATCGCGAGCGGTGGGCCTGAATTATGCGAAGTCCACCACCGTGGCCTTCACCGCAGCCGGCAACAACTTCGAACTGGCCATCGCCGTGGCCATCGGCACCTTCGGGGTCACCTCCGGACAGGCACTGGCCGGCGTCGTCGGGCCGCTGATCGAGGTCCCGGTCCTGGTCGGACTCATCTACGTCTGCCTCTGGTCCGGGCGGAAGCTCTTCCCCGGAGACCCCACCCTCCCCGCCCGCACCGACACCGCCCAGTCCGACACCGCCGCCGACCGCGCCTGAAGCGCCACCCCGACAGGAGACCTGCAGAGATGACCACCACCGAGCCGCCTTCCTCGGCCACACCCTCCGTGCTGTTCGTCTGTGTGCACAACGCGGGACGCTCCCAGATGGCCGCCGCGTACCTGTGGCATCTGGCCGATGGACGCATCGAGGTCCGATCCGCCGGGTCCGCCCCGGCCGGCACCGTGAACCCGGCTGCGGTCGAGGCGATGGCCGAAGAAGGCATCGACATCCGCGCGAACCAGCCCAAGGTGCTCACCGATGAGGCCGTGCAGGACTCCGATGTGGTGATCACCATGGGCTGCGGGGACGCCTGCCCCTTCTACCCGGGAAAGCGGTACGAGGACTGGAAACTCGAGGATCCGGCCGGCCAGGGGATCGCGGGCGTGCGACCGATCCGGGACGAGATCAAGGCCCGCATCGAGCGCCTGATCACCGAACTGCTTCCGCCCACCACCACCACGCGCTGAGGCAGACCTTGGTCGTGGTCGGCGCGGCCGCTTCTCCCGTCCCATCAGGCACGGCGTGCCAAACCGTGCTCGGCCAGCGCCTCGGCCAGCCGGCCCAGCGCCATCGGGCCCACCCCGTGCAGGTCGGCCAGCTCGGCTTCGGTCGTGGCCGCGACCTGCTCGAGCGTCTCGATGCCGACACCGTGCAGGGCTCGAGTCGCCGGGGCGCCGATCCGCGGCAGCGGGGTCCCCGCGGGGCGCGGAGCATGCCGACGCTCGCGGCCGTCCGCGTCGAGGACGACCTCGCCCCGCGGTGAGAGCCGGTAGCCGATGTCGAGGGACTCGGTGAGCCCCTTCTCCTTCAACTTGCGCACGTCGCGCTTGAAGGTCGGGGTGTCCCGCCCGAGACTGGCGGCCAGTTCCGGTGCCCGTACGGCGGGCCGCTGGTCGATCAACTCCAGCGTGGCCCGGGTCCATGGACCGATCGCCGAGGCCCGGTCCAGCCGATCGAGCCACGCAGTGAGTTCGGCGACCTCGGCGGCGTCGGGGACCTGCTCGCGCAGCACCGAGCGGGGGTCCGGTCCGCCGTACGCCAGGCCGACGCGGAAGACCCCGCGATCCGACTTCGATGCGAGCCCGGCGAGGAGCGCGTCCAACGATTCCGCACCGGCGCGGCGGGCGTCCGCGGCGGTCAGACCGGCGACATCCACGGGCTCGACGGAGGTGACTTCCACGACCCCGATCGCCGTGCGCATCCGGGTGCCCACCTTGACACGCGGCTGCACCCAACGGCGGAACGCCAGATCGATGCTGCCCTGCTTGATGGCCGAGAGCTCGGCCGGTCGGATCATCATGGCCCCAGTCCAGCAGCAGAATCAACTCTGGTCCATCCTCGGGGCCAATCTCAATCTGAAGCCCAAGATGAACTCAAACTGTAGCCTCAAATGCCCTCATACTGTAGCGTGGTCCACGTGGAGTACTTGCGCCGGTTGCTTGACGATCAACTCGTGGCGCGTCTGTCTGCTGCCGGAGCGGTGCTCATCGAAGGACCCAAGGCGTGCGGCAAGACGCAGACTGCGCGCCGCGTGTGCGCGAGTGAAGTGATGCTCGATCTGGACCTCAGTGCCCAGCAGGCGCTCCTTGTCGATCCCCGCGTCGTCCTCGCCGGACCTGTCCCGAGGTTGGTGGATGAATGGCAAGTCGGAGGCACTCTGCTCTGGAACACCGTTCGGCGGGAGGTCGACGAGCGACAGACGCCCGGCCAGTTCCTCCTGACGGGCTCCGCCACACCGCGGGACGATGTCACCCGACACTCCGGCGCGGGCCGCATCAGCCGGCTCCGCATGCGACCGATGAGCCTGTACGAGATGGGGCGCTCAACCGGCGACATCTCGATCGCAGGGCTCTTCGACGGCGTCCTGGACTCGGCGCCCGACCCCGGGCTCTCGCTCCCCGATCTGCTGGATCTCATCGCTGTGGGCGGCTGGCCCACCAACCTGCACCTGTCAACCGAGGCCGCCCTGCAGAGCAACGTCGACTACCTGGCCAACGCCCGAGAAGTCGACGTCCCCGAGGTGTCCGGGGCCACGCGCGACCCACAGCGCC
Source organism: Propionibacteriaceae bacterium (assembly GCA_052094425.1). GTDB lineage: Bacteria > Actinomycetota > Actinomycetes > Propionibacteriales > Propionibacteriaceae > Microlunatus. Next base: position 20,291 of record JBQDIN010000034.1, on the reverse strand, counting down.
TCAACCGCCTGATGGCATCACTGGCTCGCAACACAGCGACTGAGGTGAAGATCAGTGTGCTCGCCCAGGAGACAGGCGGCGGCGGCGACGTCCCGCTGGCCCGCAGCACCATCTACGACTACCTGTCGGCACTGCAACGACTGATGCTGGTGGAGGACGTACCCGCGTGGGCGCCACACCTGAGATCAAGGGCCGCACTGCGCAAGGAACCCAAACGCCACTTCGCTGATCCTGCACTTGCGATCGCAGCGCTCCGCACCACCCCTGCACGGTTACTCACCGATCTGAACTACACCGGCTTCCTCTTCGAGTCGATGGTCGTGCGAGACCTGCGAGCCCTGACGATGCCACTCGGCGCGTCCGTGTCCCACTACCGCGACTCCCACGGAGTCGAGGCGGATCTGATCGTTCAACTCCCGGACGGCCGGTGGGGGGCGTTCGAGGTGAAACTCGGCGCCGGAAGCGTGGATGAGGCTGCCTCATCCCTCACCCGTTTCGCAGCCCAGATCGACACGCGCCTGACCGGCGAGCCATCCGTTCTCGGCGTCATCACCAATGCCTCATTCGGTTACCGCCGCCCAGACGGCGTGGCGATCCTGCCAGTCGCCGCCTTGGCCCCCTGAACGTTCGAAGCTCCGCCCCAGAATGGCTCTGGAACGGAGCTTCGTAACCTCGGCCCCGCAGTTCTGCAGGACCTCGACGCGGAGGTGGCGGGATTTGAACCCGCGAGAGGGGATGAACCCTCAACCCGCTTAGCAGGCGGGCGCCATAAACCAGGCTAGGCGACACCTCCTCGCGCCCGGACAGCCTATCGAGCCCCGATCCAGACGGCAAAACCGCCCGTTGGCCCATCACGCAGTGCCCCTCCCCGGCCCGGCCACCGTGCCCGGGGCGGCGTCATTGCGGGGATCACCGGGCGGGTACAACGGCATTCCCTGACCGTGCCGGTAGAACGGCATCTCGGCGAGCGGGTCGAGCGGGGTGTTGCCGGCGATCAGGTCGGCCGCCTTCTCCGCGACCATCATCGTCGGCGCGTAGATGTTGCCGTTGGTGATGTACGGGAACACCGACGCGTCCACGACCCGCAGGCCTTCCGTGCCGTGGACCCGCATCGACGCCGGGTCGACGACGCTCTGCTCGTCGGTGCCCATCTTCGCCGTGCACGACGGGTGCAACGCGGTCTCGGCGTCCCGAGCGACCCAGTCGAGGATCTCCTGATCGGACTCGACCGAGGGCCCCGGCGACAGTTCGCCGGCGTCGAAGGCGTCGAAGGCCGGCTGGGACAGGATGGTCCGTGCCGCCCGGATCATCTCGATCCACTCCCGTCGGTCGTTCTCCGTCGACAGGTAGTTGAACAGCAGCGAGGGGTGCGCCAGGGGGTCGTCCGAGGTGATCTTGAGCTGACCGCGCACGTCGGAGTACATCGGCCCGATGTGCACCTGGTAGCCGTGTTCCGCGGCAGTCTGCGAACCGTCGTAGCGGACCGCGATCGGCAGGAAGTGGAACATCTGGTTGGGGTACGTCACCTGGTCGTTGCTGCGGATGAATCCGCCGGCCTCGAAGTGGTTCGAGGAGCCGACCCCGGATCGGAGGAAGAGCCACTCGGCGCCGATCCGCGGCGCCTTCCAGTAGTTGAACCACGGGCCGATCGACACCGGCTGCTTGGACTCGTGCTGGATGTAGACCTCCAGGTGGTCCTGCAGGTTCTCCCCCACTCCGGGGAGCTCGACCGTCGGTCGTACACCCACCGCACGCAGGTCGTCCGGGTTGCCGATGCCCGCGAGCTGCAGCAACTGCGGGGAGTTGAACGCGCCGCCGGACAAGATCACCTCCCCGGCCAGGGCGGTCCGGGCGAACCTTCCGCCGCGCAGGTAGTCCACCCCCACCACGCGGTTCCCCTCGAGGCGCAGCCCGGTGACCATGGACAGGGTGTGGATCGTCAGGTTCTTGCGGTCCCGCACCGGGTGCAGGTACGCCCGGGCTGCGCTGAGGCGCCGACCGCGGTGGACGTTGCGGTCGAAGGGGGCGAAGCCCTCCTGGCGGTAGCCGTTGACGTCGTCGGTCCGCGGGTGGCCGGCCTGCTCGGTCGCCTCCAGGAAGGCGCCGAAGAGCGGTGAGGTGGCCGGACCGCGAGTCAGTTTCAGCGGCCCCGAGCCGCCCCGCCACGCGTCCGCCCCGGCCAGGCAGGTCTCCATCCGCTTGAAGTACGGCAGGACGTGGGCGTAGTCCCATCCGGCCATCCCCGGATCAGCGCCCCAGCGCTCGTAGTCCAGCGGATTCCCCCGCTGGAAGATCATCCCGTTGATGGAACTGGAGCCGCCGAGCACCTTGCCCCGAGCGTGGTAGACCCGGCGGCCGCCCATGTGCGGCTCCGGGTCCGACTCGTACTTCCAGTCGTACAACTTGTTGCCGATCGGGAACGGCAGCGCCGCCGGCATGTGGATCAGCGGGTCGACGCGGAAGTCACTGCGCCCGGCCTCGAGGACGAGTACCGACGTCGATGGGTCGGCGCTGAGTCGATTGGCGAGGGCGGACCCGGCCGATCCGCCGCCAACGATGACGTAGTCGTAGCCACCGGTCATGTCACTCCTTCACGCATCGGTGCCGAACCAGCCCGACGGTGCGGGACGGGTGTTGTGCCAGATGTGCTTGGTCTCGCGGTACTCGTCCAGCCCGGCCATCCCGAGCTCGCGGCCGATGCCGCTCTGCTTGTAGCCGCCCCACTCGGCCTGGGCGACGTACGGGTGGTAGTCGTTGATCCAGATCGTGCCGTGCCGCAGCCGAGCGGCTACTCGCTCGGCCCGGCCGGCGTTCTCGGTCCAGACGGCGCCGGCCAGCCCGTAGATGGTGTCGTTGGCGAGCGCGACGGCCTCGTCCTCGGCTTCCTCGCGGGTGGCCCCGGCGAAGGTCTCGACGGTGAGGACCGGGCCGAAGGACTCGTCCTGGACACACCCCATGCCTGCGGTGCACTGGTCCAGGACGGTCGGCGGGTAGTAGAAGCCGTCGCTCAACTCGGGGGCGTCCGGCCGCACCCCACCGACCCGCAGCACCGCCCCCTCGGCCACGGCGGCGGCGACGTACGCCTCGACCTTCTCCCGGTGGGCGGCGCTGATCAGCGGTCCGGTCTCGGCCCGCGGATCGTCCGGCGCACCCATCCGGATCCGTCCGGCGCGTTCGACCAGCGCGTCGACGAACTCGGGGGCGATCGACTCCTCGATGATCAGCCGCGCACCGGCCGAGCACACCTGGCCCGAGTCGAGGAAGATCGCGGTCAGCGCGTTGTCCAGGGCGGCCGCGGGGTCGGCATCGGCAAAAACGACGTTCGGGTTCTTCCCACCGAGTTCGAGGGCGACCTTCTTCACCGTCGGTGCGGCTGCGGCCATGATGTGTCGGCCGGTCGCCAGGCCACCGGTGAACGAGACGAGGTCGACGCCCGGGTCCGACGTCAGCGCGTCGCCCACCCGGTCGCCCGCGCCGAGGACGAGGTTCGCCACCCCGGACGGGAGTCCCAGGTCGGCCAACGTACGGACCAGCCAGATGCTCGTCGAAGGGGTCAGTTCACTGGGCTTGAGGACGAACGTGTTGCCGGCCGCGAGCGCCGGGGCCACCTTCCACGAGGTCTGCAACAGCGGGAAGTTCCACGGGGTGATGAGCGTGCAGACGCCGACCGGCTCGTGCACCACCCGGCTGGACACGTCCGCCATCCCGGTGTCGATGACCCGCCCCGCCTCGGCTCCGGCCAGCCGGGCGAAGTGTCGGAACACCGAGGTGATGTCGTCCATGTCGATGCGTGCCTCGACCAGCCGCTTCCCGGTGTCGCCCGCCTCGAGCCGGGCGACCTCCTCCTTCTCCGCCGCCAGCCGGTCGGCGAGGGCGACCAAGAGCGCCGCCCGCTCCGGGGCCGGGGTCTGCGGCCACGGGCCGTGGTCGAACGCCTGCCGGGCCGCGCGCACCGCGTCCGTGGCGTCGGTGGCGGTGGCCTCGGGAACGGTCGCGACGACCGTACCGTCGGCGGGGCTTCGGATCTCGCGGGTCGCGCCGTCGGAGGCTCCCCGCCACTGGCCGTCGATGAACAGGTGGGACATCGGACTCCTCACGTCGGGACCATCGAACGAGTCAACCGCATCCGATGCGCCGCGGCAACGCGTCGACAGTGACTCGAGCACGGATTCGGCTGGTTCCGGGTTGGGGTGGCCCACTACAGTAGGCGCCGGTGTGCACCCCCGGGGTGCGCTCATGCACCGAGTTGCACAGTGGGGCCGGACGAGGGGGAGGGAGAGCCGATGGCCTTTTCGCTCAACGGCCACTCCGGCCCGGTACGACCCAAACGCGCACTCGACCCCCGCGACGACTTCCGTCGCACCGTCTTCTTCACCGTGGTCGGCGCCCTGCTGCCCGGACTCGGCCTGGTGGCCGCCCGCCGCCGCAAGCTCGGGTTCGCCATCTTGGCCGCCTTCATCCTGCTCATCCTGGGTCTGGTGGTGTGGGCCCTCACCGACCTGGACGGCCTCGTCTCCCTGGCGGTCAACCCCCGCTTCCTGCTGATCGCCGGGATCTCCCTGGCCGTGGGCGGCCTGGTCTGGGTCGGGGTCATCCTCGCCACCCACCTGAATCTCCGCTCGACCAACCCGCCCCGGCTCCAGCGCGTCCTCGGCAGCATCCTGGTCGGCGGCCTCGCCTTCTGCGTCGCCGCCCCCTGTGCGGTGGCCGCCCGGTACGCCTACGACCAGAGCACCCTGGTCACCACCGTCTTCCAGTCCGAGAAGGACACCAAGAGCGCCACCCGGCCGACGATGGCCCCGCCGACCGACAAGGAGAAGGATCCGTGGGCGGACAAGCCCCGGCTCAACGTACTGCTCCTCGGCGGCGACGACGCCAGCAACCGGACCGGCACCCGGACCGACACCGTGATCTTGGCCAGTATCGACACCTTGACCGGCGACACCTCGCTGTTCAGCCTCCCGCGCAACACCGGCCGGATGCCGTTCCCGAAGGACTCAGCCCTCAGCGACCACTACCCGAACGGGTTCTACAACGGCTACAACGGCGACGATGCCGAATTCTTCCTGAACGCGATGTACGACAACGTGCCGAACACCGTGCCCGAGGACGTACTCGGTGAGACCGACAACCTCGGCGCCGACGCCCTGAAACTGTCCGTCGGCGAGGCCCTCGGCCTCGAGGTCGACTACTACGTGCTGGTCAACCTCGCCGGCTTCAAGAAACTGATCAACGCCCTCGGCGGCATCACGGTCAACATCAACAGCTATGTCGCCGTCGGCGGCGACACCGATCGGGGGATCCAGCCGGACCGCTACCTCGAGCCCGGCGCGGACCAGCACCTGAACGGTGGGGACGCGCTCTGGTTCGCCCGTGGCCGGTACGGGTCGGACGACTTCGAGCGGATGGACCGGCAGCGGTGCGTGATCAACGCCGTGATCAAGCAGGCCAACCCGACCACCCTGGCTACCCGGTACGAGGCGATCGCCCGGGCCAGCAAGGACATCATCCAAACCGATGTACCCCAGGAGATGTTGTCGATGCTGGTCGAACTGAGCCTGCGGGTGAAGGACGGCAACATCCGCAGCATCGTCTTCAAGCACGGGGCGAACGGATTCAGTTCCCCGGACCCCGACTTCGACCTGATGCGCGAGCGGGTGAAGAAGGCCCTGGGCGAAGCCAAGTCGGACACGAAGGACGAGAAGAAGAAGGAACCGAAGAAGTCGACCAAGCCGAGCAGCCCCAGCTCCTCCACCGCGCCGCCCGATGACCCGACCGACACCCCGGATGAACCGTCGGCCACGCCGACCACCGAGAGCGAGGACGTCGCCGACTCCTGCGCCTACGACTCGGAAGCGGCCGAGTCAGCTCCGCGCCCGCCCGGCTACTGACCCCGCGCCGCGCAGCCGACCGTCAGTTCTTGCTGCGGTCCCGCAGCCGCACCGTCACCTCGTTCACCATGGTGTCGAAGTCGGGTGCGGTCCGGCGCGGTCGGACCACCGCCACGTTCGGGTGCGCTCCCCGCCCCTCGAGCACCAGGGTTCCGTCCGGCTCGGTCACCGTGGCGCGGGCGATGTCGCCCCACACGCCTTCCTGTTCGCGGGGTACCGGCCGACTGACCGTCCCGGTGGTCACCACCCGGAAGCCGGCCCGGTCCAGTTCCACCCGGACCCGGGTTCGGACGAAGACGATGAGCGCCACGGCGTCCAGGACCAAGCCGAGCAGCGCGACGAGCGCACCGAGTACCAGGACGGCCGGCGACCATCCCTGGCCAACGGCCAGCACCAGCAGGACCGCACCGACCAAGGTGATCACTGCGCCGATGGCCAGCGCACGCAGCGGCGGCGCCGGCCTCAACTCGTACGTCCCCACGGACACCTTCCTCGCCAGACGTTCCCTCGGGCGCCCGTTCCGGGCGACGACGGCGGCGAGGGTGGGATTCGAACCCACGGAACGGTTTGAGCCGCTCGGGCGCTTTCAAGGCGCCTGCACTAGTCCACTATGCGACCTCGCCGTACCCGGCCTTGGCGGTCGGGCACGCCTCAATCCTAGGGCATGCATTCCGGATGAGACGGGCAGGAGCGTGTGGCACAGTGGCCTCATGCGTGCCGTGATCGCCAGGGAACCAGGAGGGCCGGAGGTCCTCGAGGTCGTCGAGACGGAGACCCCGGAGGCGGGCGAGGGCGAGGTGCTGGTCAAGGTCATCGCGGCCGGCGTCAACCGTGCCGATCTCCTGCAACGGCAGGGAAACTACGCCCCGCCACCCGGCGCGACGCCGATCCTCGGACTGGAGTGTTCGGGCACTGTGGCCGCGGTCGGCGCCGGGGTCGAGGACTGGTCGGTCGGCGCCGAGTGCGTCGCCCTGTTGAGCGGCGGTGGGTACGCCGAGTACGTGGCGGTTCCCGCCGGCCAGATAATCCCCCCACCGCGCGGCATCGACCTGATCACGGCCGGCGGCCTGGTTGAGGTGGCCGCAACGGTGGGCTCCAACCTGGCCACCGCGGCGCTGGCCAGTGGCGAGACCTTCCTGGTCCACGGCGGGTCCGGCGGCGTCGGCTCCTTCGCGATCCAGTACGCCAAGGAACTCGGCACCACGGTGATCGCCACCGCGGGTACGAGCGCGAAACGCGAGCACTGCCTCGCCCTGGGGGCCGACCACGCCCTCGACTACCACGATGACTGGGTGGCCGAGTTGCGCCGGATCACCGACGGTGTGGGGGCCGACGTGATCCTCGACGTGGTCGGGGCGGCCTACCTGGAGCCGAACCTGAACGCGCTTGCGGCCGACGGGCGGATCGTCGTGATCGGCCTGCAGGGCGGCACCAAGGGCACGCTCCACCTCGGCAAGTTGCTCGCCAAGCGCGGCCAGGTGATCGCGACCGCCCTGCGCGCGCGGCCGGTGGCGCAGAAGAGCGCCATCTGCGCCCGCGTCAAGGAGCGGATCTGGCCGCTGTTCCGCGACCAGCGGGTGGTGCCCGCCCCGGAGCGCCGCTTCGCCCTCGCCGAGGTGGCCGACGCGCATGCCCTGCTGGAGTCCGGGGATTCGCTCGGCAAACTCGTGCTGGTCATCTGACCCAATTCCCCGCCGAAAGCCTTCCACTGCCGCCCGAATCGGGGCAGACTGGCCGATGAGCCAGTGATCGGGGGACACCGTGGCGGAGGATGTGGAGGACGTCGCGCGGAAGCGACCCACCTTGCGGATGGTTGCGGAAGCGAGCGGGGTGTCGATCGCGTCGGTGTCGGCGGTCCTCTCCCAGCAACGCGGGACCCGGATCTCCCGGACGACGGCGGATCGGATCCGGGCCGCCGCGGAACGACTCAACTACCGCCCCAACAGTGCGGCGCGCTCGGTCCGCACCGGCCGGTCGCACCTCATCCTGATGTCGCTGACCGCACTCTCCGACCCGTGGGTGCACGCCCTCGTGGCGGCCACCAGTCGGGCGGCCGAGGCCAACGACCTCACCCCGCTGCTGCTCGCCGACGGCGACTGGCACCGCGCCCTGGGACGCCAGACCGTCGATGCCGCCTTCATCGACTCGGTCGCCACGACGCGGGATCCCGAGGTCCGGCTGCGCCAACTCGCGGCCGGCGGGGAACGGCTGATGGTCTTCAGCGAGGTCCTCCAGCCGGAGGGCTTCGACGTGGTCAACTCCCCTGCCGAGCCGGGCTGCCTGCTGGCCATGGACCACCTGCTCGCCCACCACACCCGGATCGCCTGCCTGACCTCGCAGGCCCCTGACCTGCCCGACCCGGCCGGCCCCAACGTGCGCTACCGCGCGTACTCCCGGGCCCTGCAGGAGGCCGGTCTGGAGGTACGCGCCGAGTACGTCGGTCAGCACTACAACGCACCCGACCTCGCCTTCGCCGAAGCCGTCCGGCTGCTGCAACTCGACGATCCACCGGAGGCCATCCTCGCCACCGCGGACTTCGCCGCCATCGCCGCCCTGCATGCCGCCCAGCGACTCGGACTCCGGGTGCCCGAGGACGTGGCCGTGATGGGAGTCGGGAACTCTGCCGCGTCGCTCACCTCGACCCCCACCCTGTCCACGGTCGGGCCGGTGGACTTCTTCGACAGCGTGGCCGACGCCCTCGTCCGTCGGGCCACCGGAGCCGACACCTCCCCACCCCACGTGCTGGACTTCCCGTGGCTCCTGCATGCCCGGGATTCCACCCTGCCCGGGTGAACGTTCGCCGCGGGTCGAGGCGGCTCGGCCCCTCGGGTGCGCCCGGGTGTCGAACCAAGTGACCTTGACGGCTCGATCAGCGTTTCCTGATCTTGATCCCCGAGTTGATCACGAGGTCCACGCCCGCCACAGGGCGGCGTACTCACCGTCGCGGGCGACCAGCGCGTCGTGGCTGCCCAGTTCGGCGATCCGGCCGTCGATCACGACCGCGATCCGGTCCGCGTCATGTGCGGTGTGCAGTCGGTGCGCGATGGCGACAACGGCCCGACCGTCCAGCAGGCTGGCCATCGAGCCCTCCAGGTGGCGGGCCGTCCGTGGGTCGATCAGGGAGGTCGCCTCGTCCAGCACCAAGGTGTGCGGGTCTGCCACCACCAGCCGGGCCAGGGCGATCTGCTGGGCCTGGGCCGGCGTGAGCCGCGCGTTCCCGGAACCGATCCGGGTGTCCAGCCCGCTCGGAAGCCGACGCACCCACGCATCGGCATCCACCGCACGCAGGGCCTCGTGCACCGTCACGTCGTCGGAGTCCTCCCGCGCCAGCACGATGTTGTCACGTACGGAGCCGACGAAGACGTGGTGCTCCTGGGTCACCAGCGCGACCTCGGTGCGCAGCAGGTCCAGCGGCAACTCGGTCAACTCCGCACCGCCGACCCGGACGGACCCGGTCCGCGGCCCGTTGATGCCGGACAACAGCCGACCCAAGGTGGACTTGCCGGAGCCACTCGGCCCGACGATCGCCAACCGTTCTCCGGGCTGCAGGGCCAGGTCGACTCCGTGCAGTACGTCGTGGCCCTCCCGGTAGGCGAAGCGCAGGTCCGTACCGACCAGGTCCACCCCGTCCGGGCGCCGGTCTCGCGGTGTCCGGTCCTGCGGCACCTCGGCGATCCCGAGCAGTCGCGTGGTGGAGGCCACCCCCACCTGGAGCCGGTCCACGTTGGCGATCAGCGCGTCCATCGGGCCGACGACGGCCTGCAGGTAGAGGGTGGCCGCGGTGATCTGGCCCAGGCTCACCCAGCCCTGGCTGTACGCCCACGCACCCAGCACCGCGGTGAACACCAGCGGCAGGTTGAAGCCGACGTCGATTGCACCGAACATCAGGTTCCGCAGGCTCATCGTGTAGCGCTCGGCCTGGGCCGACACGTCGATGTCCGCGTCGGAGACCCTCGTGCGCTGCTCCGTGAGGCCGAGGGCCTCCACCGTACGAGCCCCCTCCACCGTCTCGGTGAGGGTGGTGTTGATCATGGAGTAGGTGCCACCCTCGGTGATGTAGCCGGCCGGGGCGTTGCGCAGGTAACGCCGCGCTGCGGTCCACACCAACGGCAGCACCACCAGGAAGCCACAGGCAAGCACCGGGGAGTTGATCACCATCGCGACCACGGTCAGCACCGTGGTCACCCCGGCGATGATCACCTGCGGCAGGCCGAAGCGCAGGCTCTCGCTCATCGAGTTGACATCCCGCGTCACTCGGGTGACCAGGTCACCCGAGCTGGCCTGCTCGATCCGACCCAGTGGCAGGCCCAACACCGTCCGTACGACGGACTCACGAGCCGCGGCGAGAAGGTCCTGACCCAGCACCGAGGACGCCCAGCGCGCACCGAAGGTGAGCAGGGTCTGGCCGACGATCACCGCGATCACGGTCAGCGCCAGGTTGTTCAGGGTGGCGGACAGGGCGCCGGCATCGGTGGCCCGGTCCACGATCGTGCCGAGGATCCTCGGCACCAACAGACCGGCCACAGCGGCGAGCACGTTCAGCCCCAGCAGCGCCACCATCCACGTCTTCCGGCTGGTGAGCAACTCCCCGAGGAAGGCGAACACCGCTCGGTTGCCGGCCACCGGCAACCCCCGCTCGGGTGAGCGGGAGCCGTCGAAGTAGTCCCGGGCACGCTGCTGCCGGAGCCGGTGCCGGTCCCGCCAGGCGACCAGTCGTTCACCGACTCCGACCGACTGCGGCGGGATCAGGGCAGGCGGCACCGGGTGCTCGGTCGGCGTGTCCGACCAGGTCTCGACGGAGCCCGGCAGGACCGGAGCCTCAATCGACGTCATGGGGCCACCTCCTCGGTCCGGACGACCACCCGGCGATAGCCGGCGTGGGTGGCCAACAGTTCCTCGTGGGTCCCCTGGGCCACGGCTCGCCCTTCCTCGAGCAGGACCACGTGCTCGGCGTGGTGCAGCAACAGCGGGGAACCGCTCATCACCACGGTGGTCTGGCCGTCCCGGCGCCGGCGGAGTCGTTCGGCGATCCGGGCCTCGGTGTGTGCGTCCACGGCCGAGGTCGGCTCCACCAGCACGAGCACCTCGGGGTCGAGTCCGAGCACCCGGGCCAGCACCAACCGCTGCCGCTGGCCGCCGGAGAGGCCGCGACCCCGCTCGTCGATGTGTCCCTGCCACCCGCCGGGCAGCGCGTCATAGACGTCCTCCGCGCAGGCGACGTACATCAGCTGCTCGGCCTGGATCCGGGTCAGTCGGTCGTGCGGGTCCAACGCGTTCTGCAGGGTTCCGGCGAAGACCAGGCTCGCGGTGTCGGAGACGACGATGGTGCGCCGCACCTCCTGCAGGGTCGCCTCGGACAGGTCGACCCCACCGACGGTGACACCCCAGCGGATCCCGGCCCGCTCGGCGTCCTGGGCCGCGATGCGTTGCCGTTCTCGGCGTCGCGCGGCCAGCTCGCGACGGGCCCGCCGCCCCTTCACGTCCTCATCGAGGTCCTCACTGACCGGCTCCACGTCGGCGGGCAGGTATCGTCCCAGCCGATCAGCCAGGGCTGCCGAGGAGTCCGGGTCGGCGGTGACCACGACGGTGAAGGCGCCCGCCGGGGCACGGAACCCGGAGGGCTCGTCGACGAGCTCCTGCCCGTGCGGGAGCGAACGCGTCGTCTCCGGTTCGTGCCACGGCGGCTGGTGCTCGAGGATCGCCACCGCCTTCCGGGCCGAGACATGGGCCCTGATCAACTTCTGCACGAACTCGAAGAAGGTCCGGATCGGTTCCATCATGAACACGCCGTAACCGAAGAAGCTGATCAACTGGCCGACGGTCAGGGTTCCGGCGAGCACCTCCCGAGCGCCCAGCCACGTCAACCCGACCAGGAAGACGCCGGACAACAGCACGCTGCTCGCGTCCAGGATGGCCTGCCAGGTCCCGGCGGAGACGCCGGCGGCGCGGACCCGCTGGGACTGCCGGGCGTAATTGGTGCCGAAGGTCTGCTCGCCACCGATACCGCGCAGGATCCGCAGGCCGGCGACGATGTCGGTCGCCATCGAGGTCAGCTCGGACAGCCGGGTGCGCTCCACGGTCTGGCGTCGCTGCAGCGGGCGCATCAGGGGTGCCGCCAGCAGCACCAGCAGCGGCCCGGAGACGAGGACCAGGATGCCGAGCTTCACCGACGTGCTCAGCACGAGTGTGGCGACGACGAAGTAGGCGATCAGCGCCGCGCCGGCACGGGTGATGATCTCCATCAGGGCGCCGAACTGGTCCGAGTCGCCGGTGGCGACGCTGAGCACCTCACCGGTCGGCGTGCGTCGCGGCAACACGTGGCCGAGTTGGGTGGTCTTGCGGTTGACCACCATCAGGGTGCCGTAGAGGGAGACCAGCCAGGCCCGCACCGAAAGGGTGTGCTGGACGACGCCGAAGGCACTGCCGACCACCACGACGACGAGCAGCAGACCGGCCCACAGGGCGGTCCCGGAGAACGAACCGGCGACGATCCCCTCGTCGACGAGCCGGCCGAGCAGGAACGGGCTCAGGGCGCCGGGAAGGAACCAGAACGTCCCCAGGACGGTCGCGGTCGCAAGCAGGCCGGTCTGCTCCCGGACGAGCCACCAGAGGAAGCGGCCGGGAGTCCTGACATCGGGGTGAGCGGCGGCGTCGTCGAGGTCGATCGCCGGAGGCGGGAAGTCTTGCATGGCCCGCCAATCGTACGACCGGCCCCGCGGCCGTGCACCCGGTTATCAGTCCGCCCCCGGGTGGGCTGGGGGCTCGGCGTCGCGGGACGGGCACGGACCGGGCGGGCTACCATCGAAACCATGTCCGAGAACAGCGAGAGCGCACAGTCCCAGGGCACGCCCGCGGTCGCCGGGAAGACCGACGACGGACGGGTCTATGTCGTCACCCAGAACGGCATGGCCGTGGAGGGTCCGCCCGACGTCCAGGAGGCCGAAGAGGGCGAGGTCGAGGAGGCGCCAGCATCCGAGGGCGAGGCCGATGAGGCGCGCCGTTCGGTCACCGACATGGTCGAGCAACCGGCCAAGGTGATGCGGATCGGGAACATGATCCGCCAACTGCTCGATGAGGTGAAGGCGGCGCCGCTGGACGAGGCCAGTCGGATGCGGCTGCGCGACATCCACTCGAAGTCGATCGCCGAGTTGCGCGAGGGCCTGTCTCCCGAACTGGTGGAGGAGTTGGAGCGGATCACCCTGCCCTTCACCGAGGACTCGGCCCCCAGCGACGCCGAACTCCGGATCGCCCAGGCCCAGTTGGTCGGCTGGCTCGAGGGCCTGTTCCACGGCATCCAGACCGCCCTGTTCGCCCAGCAGATGGCAGCCAGGTCGCAGTTGGAGCAGATGCGCCACGCGTTGCCGCCCGGAATGACTCCCGGTCAGGCCGGTCCGGCCGAGGGTGACGGCGGCCGCAACGGGATGTACCTCTGACCCACCCCCTGCTGGCCGGCCACCGGCCAGTGGTCCGCTGCCGCTACCGGCAGCGGCGGCCCCGCCGTACCCACACGGACTGACCCCCGGGTACGACAAGGTGTAGCTGTTGCCTCAGACCGCGTACCTCCCTCCAGCTGTCATGAGTACCGGTACTCAGAAGGACACCCCGCATGTACCTAGGCCAAGTCGGGTAGGTACCCCCACGGATCGCTCTTGCCGCTCGGGCACTGGGTTGAAACCCTAGAAGTACGCCGGAAAGAGCGGAACCGGGCCGACCGAGAGGTCGTCCCAGCCGGGTCTTTCAGGGGTCGGACCTTCGGGTTCGAGCCGCACAGGTTCAACAGACCAAGGGGAGTATCAAGCGCATGAGTGCCATGGGAATCACGGGCCGGAACCAGACCGGATGCACGGAGCACGCCTCCTTGTTCCAACATCCGTTGCTGGAGGAGCCTCCCACCTCGAGCGCCCCGGCCGATGACCGCCGCCAGTACCAGATGATGGTGCGCAAGGCGCAGAGCGTGTGCGAATCCTGCCCGCTGATGAAGCAGTGCCTCTACGACGCGGTCGCCCGGCACGACGTCGCCGGGTACGCCGGCGGCACCACCCGCAAGCAGCGGATGGAGATCCGGTCCCAGCTCGGCATCACCGTAGCCCCCGAGGATCTCGACACCCTCGCCGGCGTCACCGCCCGGCACCGCCAGGTCGACCACCACGAGGTCATCCGGCTCCGCAACGCCAACCCGCACGAGAGCCTGGAGACCTTGGCCCAGCGGATGGGTTGCTCCCTCTCCACCGTCAAGCGCCATCTGCGCAAGGCCCGCTCCGGCGAGGTGGTCGCCACGATCCGGCCGGAACGCCCGAGCCTGAGGCGCGTCCTGGCCACCTTCACCGACGTCACCCAGGGCACCGCGCGCCGCGCCGCCTGACCCACCCGCTCCGAACGCCCGCCCCGAGAACAGGGGCGGGCGTTCGTGCGTCCGGGCAGGCAGTCGCCGGGGACGGTCGGCTCAGCCGAACCAGCGGTCGAGTTCGTCGACCGTGCCGCCCGCACCGAAGAGCCCGGTGACGTGGTCCGCCGAGGCCTGCACCTCCGGCGGCGCGTCCCCCAGGGCGACCCCCCGGCCGGCCCAGGTCAGCATCTCGATGTCGTTGCGGCCGTCACCGAGGGCCAGTACGTCGGCCCGATCGATCCCCAGTTGGTCGGCCAGGTCGGCCAGCGCGGTGGCCTTGTTGATCCCCTCCGGAGCGATGTCGAGCCAGGCGCTGTAGCCGATGAAGTAGGTGACCCCGTGCAGGCCCAGCTGTTCGGCCAGCCGCAGGAAGTCGTCGACCGAGCTCTGCGGATCGCGCACGATCACCCGAGTCACCGGGCCGGTCATCAACTCCTCCAGTGGCACCACCTGCTGGTCCCCGGACAGGTCGCCGGCGGGGAACTGCGCCGACATCCGGTAGCCGGTGCCGACCTCCTCGACCGCGATCAGTGCGTCCGGGGCGATCTCGGCGACCCGCTCGATCACGTCCCGCGGGTCGAAGGTCACCCGACCGGTCACCTCCAGCGGCGGGTACGTGACCGTGACCGCCCCGTTGGAACTGACTGCCGGGCCGGGTGGCAACCCGAGCTGGTCGAAGATCGGCACCGTGCCGTGCCAGGCCCGACCGGTGGCCAGGACCACCCGGGCTCCGGCAGCCAGCACCCGCTGCACCGCGGCGTGCACGGCCGCGGGCATCTCCCCCGCGTGGTCGACGACGGTGCCGTCGATGTCGAGGGCGACCAGGCGAGGACGCCAGCTCGGTGTCGTCACCGGGTCACGCCACCGGGACCAGCGACTCGCGCCCACCGAGATATGGGCGCAACGCCTCCGGGATCCGCACCGAACCGTCGGCCTGCTGGTGGTTCTCCAAGATCATCAGGATCGTCCGGGTCATCGCACAGAGAGTGCCGTTGAGGGTGGCCACCGGGGCCGTGCCACCATCGAACCTGGCCCGGATGTTGAGCCGCCGGGCCTGGAAGTCGGTGCAGTTCGAGGTCGAGGTGATCTCGCGGTAGCGGTCCTGGGTCGGCAGCCAGGCGTAGCAGTCGTACTTGCGTGCCGCGCTCAGACCGAGATCACCACTGGCCACGTCGAGCACCTGGAATGGCAACTCGAGGGCGGTGATGAACTCCTTCTCCCACGCCAGCAGCCGCTGGTGCTCCGCCTCGGCATCGGCCGGATCGCAGAAGACGAACATCTCCACCTTGTCGAACCAGTGCACCCGGAAGATGCCACGGGTGTCCTTGCCGTACGAGCCGGCCTCGCGCCGGAAGCTCGGGCTGTAGCCGGCGTAGCGCAGCGGCAGTTCTCCCACATCCAGGATCTCGTTCGAGTGGTAGGCCGCCAGCGGCACCTCGGCGGTGCCGACCAGGTACAGGTCGTCCTGCTCCAGGTGGTAGACGTCCTGGGCAGCCTGGCCGAGGAAGCCGGTGCCCTCCATCGCCTCCGGCTTCACCAGGGCGGGCGGGATGATCGGGGTGAACCCGTTGCGCAGGGCGCTCGCCATCGCCAGGTTGAGCAGGGCGAGTTCGAGTTCGGCACCCTGGCCGCGCAGGTAGTAGAAGCGCGAGCCGGACACCTTGGCCCCGCGCTCCATGTCGATCGCGCCCAGCAACTCACCGAGTTCGAGGTGGTCGCGCGGCGCGAACCCCTCCGCGGCGAAGTCCCGCGGCGTGCCGTGGGTCTCCAGTACATCCCCCTCGTCCTCACCGCCGATGGGAACGTCGGGCAGGACCAGGTTCGGCAGGTCGGCGAGCAGCGTCTCGTACTCGGTGCCGGCCTCGGCGGCGGCGGCCTCCAACTGTTTCACCTCGGCAGACAGTTCCTTGGTCCGGGTGAGCAGGGTCGCCTTCTCGTCCCCGGCGGCCTTGGCAACCTGCTTGCCGAGCTCCTTCTGCTCCGCCCGCAGCGCCTCGTAGCGGGCGATGCTGCCCCGGCGCCGCTCGTCTGCGGCGACGAGATCACCCACCAGGGACTCGGACTCACCGCGGGCCTTCTGCGAGGCGCGGATACGGTCCGGGTCGGTGCGCAGCAGCTTCGGATCAATCATGGGCTCAGGGTATCGAGCCACACCTCCGCCGGTGCCATCGGCTTGTGCAAGGATCACGGCATGGCCCGCAAGCCCCCGTCCCGCCTCGCACTGACGGTGACCGTCTCGGTCACCGTGCTGTTCATCGCGTGGACGATGTTGGTGCGGGCGACTCCGGTGCTGGACCGGATGGACGAGGTCCTGCAGGCTCCACCGCTGCGGCCGAACTCGGCGCTGGCCCAGATCGTGTCCGCCTTCGGCCTGCTCACCTGGCCGGGTCTGGTGTACGCAGGCCTGCTGGGTGTCGCCCTCTGGGCGGGCCGACACCGACTGCGCAACCTGGCGGCTGCGGCCACCCTGGCTGTCGTCCTGGGTTGGGGTTCCAGCCTGCTGCTCTCCTTCATGCTCCGCCACCCCCGACCGGACGGCCGGTTGGACACGCTCACCACCTGGGGCTGGTCGTACCCCTCCACCCACGTGACCGCCACGGTGGTCGCGGTGATCATCGTCAACGCGACGATGGTGGTCACCCGCCAGGACCGGTTCGTCCAGTTGGCCTGGCGGACCGGCGGCACGGCTGTGGTGCTCGTCGTGGCCGCCTGCCGATGGGCGATGTCGGCACACTTCGCCAGCGACCTGATCGGCGGACTGCTGCTGGGTGGCTCCGTCGCGGCGCTGGCGCTGGTGATCGCCGACGTGACGATCCTGCCCGAGCACCTGGCGCAGATTCGGATCCGTCGACCGCGGCGGGTGGTGGACCCGGACGAGCCGGTCGTCAAGCGTCGCTGCGCGATCATCTACAACCCGACCAAGGTGACCGACCTCACCACCTTCCGTCGGCACGTGGAGTACCAACTCTCCCGGGGTGACTGGGAGAGCCCGTTGTGGCTGGAGACCAGTTCCACGGACCCGGGCCGGGAGATGGTCGCCACGGCCGTCCGCAAGAAGGTGGACCTCGTCCTCGGCGCTGGTGGCGACGGCACCATCCGGGTGGTCACCGCCGGCCTGGCCGGCAGCGGCATCCCGTTCGGCCTGATCCCGGCCGGCACCGGGAACCTGCTGGCACGCAACCTGGGGATCCCACTCGACGAGCAGGCCGCCCTGGAGGTCGCCTTCGGTGATCACGAGCGCCGGATCGACCTGGTCAAGATCACCACCGACACCGCCGAGGAGGACCACTTCGCGGTGATGGCCGGGATCGGTATCGACGCAGTGATCATGGAGGCCACCAACCCCGACCTGAAGAAGGCGGTCGGGTCGGCGGCATACTTCGTCTCCGCGGCGAAGAGCGCCGGTCACCCCTCCCTGCAGGCCACCATCAGCGTCGACGGTCAGGAACCGTTCCGCCGGCGCGCCAGCGTGATCGTGATCGGGAACGTCGGCTACCTGCAGGCGAACATCCCGCTGATCCCGGACGCCCGGGCCGACGACGGCCTGCTCGACCTGCTCGTCGCCTCGCCCCGCGGGGTGAAGGACTGGGTGAAGCTCACCACCCACGTACTGACCCGGCAGCGCCGCGAGGACGCGCAACTCGACCGGCTCACGGCGTCCAGGGTGAGCATCGAGGTCTCCCCCGGTGATCACTACCAACTCGACGGGGACACCGTGGGTTTGTGCACTCGGCTGGAGGCGGAGGTCGTCCCCGGGGCGCTGGTGCTCCGCTCCTCCCGCTGAACCCACCGGACGGAGCGTACGAGCCGGACTGTTTCCTGCGTCCGGGGTTCGGGTACTGGACGGATAGAGACATTCCCGAACCGAAGGATCATGCCGTGAACAGCAACATCGTGCCGATTCTCGTGGTCATCGCGGTCATCGTCGTGGTGGCCATCATCATCATCGCCATCGTCGCCGGCCGGCAGCGCAAGCGCCGTCAGGAGGTTGCCCATCGGCAGGAGGCCAGCGCCCTCCGGGATGCCGGGCAGCAGTCCGACCTCTCCGCACGGGCCGAGAAGGCCGAGGCGGACCAGGATCGTGCCGAGGCCGACAAGGTACGGGCCGAGGCGGACAAGGCCCGAGTGGAGGCGGAACGGCTCGAGCAGCGGGCCGACCAGCGCGGACGCAATGCGGCCGTCGCACACGAGGATGCCCGGGACAAGCTGGGCACTGCCGAGAAGCTCGATCCGGACGCACCACACCGCGGCCCCGATGGCCCGTCGGCCACGGACACCCGTGGACCGGCGGACCGTGGACCCGCCGACCGTGGACCGGACGACCAGGTCACGGGCGAGCGGCCCGTCGACGACCGGGCAGCCGATCCGACGGCAGGCCGGGACCGCGACGAGTTCGGCCCCCGAAACCCCTGACCGGAACGTTCAGCCGCGCCGGAGCCGGTCCAACCACCGGGCGGCGGACTCGTAGTCGCGATCGGCTTGGCCGTGTCCGACCTCCGGGTCGGCGCGGTCGGCCCGCGGGTACGAGCCGAGGAAGATGACGTCCTTGCCGATCCGGCGCAGGCCCATCAGCGCCTCGCCCACGCGGGCGTCCTCGACGTGTCCCTCCGCGTCCACCGAGAAGCAGTAGTCGCCGAGGGCGGTGCGGGTCGGACGGGACTCGATCCGGCACAGGTTCACCCCGCGGCTGGCGAACTGCTCCAGCAACTCCAGCAGAGCGCCGGAGTGGTCCGCGCGCATGAACAACACCATCGTGGTCTTGTCCGAGCCCGTCGGCGGGGGCGGCGGGCCAGGCGGCGCGACCAGCACGAAACGGGTGACCGCATCCCGGTTGTCGGCGATGTCCTCCGACAGCGTGGCCAAGCGGTGGGCCTCCCCCGCGATCCGCGCACACACGGCAGCCTGGTGGGGCGACTCCGGGTCGGCCACCTCGGCAGCTGCCGCCGCCGTCGACGACGTCTCGACCACGTCCGCTCGGGGCAGGTGGTGGGCCAGCCAGTCACGGACCTGGGCGTGGGCGACCGGGTGGGTCACCACGCTGCGTACGTCGGCCAAGGTCGTCCCCGGCCGGGCGAAGAGCGTGAACCGGACCGGCAGCAACACCTCCCGGGTGATCGCCAGCGGCTCACCGTACGTCAGGTTGTCGATGGTGGCGGTCACGCCACCCTCAACCGAGTTCTCGATCGGCACCAGCCCGGCGGAGATCTCGCCGGCGCGGACGGCGTCGAGGACACCGGCGACGGTGGTGAACGGGATCGGGTCGCGGCGCTGCGCGCGCAACGTCAACAGTGCTTGGTGGGTGAAGGTTCCCTCGGGGCCGAGGTAGCCGTACTGGGCTGGGGGTACTCCGGGCACTCGGCAAGCCTAGTGGTTGCCGACTCCGCCGGTCCGCCAAGGACTCACTTCGCGTGCACCGACCCGTACGCCTCAGTTGGGCTGAAGCGTCCCCCGCGCTTCCTCCAGCGCCGCTTGTACGTCCGTCGGCGCCTCATTGGGGAAGAACTCCATCCAAGCGCCCACCTCACCGTCCTCCAAAGCCGACAGGATGACCACGACACGGTCGTGGGTACTCGGCATGCCCGCGACGTCGTAGCTGACCTTGCCGTGGAAGCCCTCGAGCCCCTCCGCGAGATTCTCCATCGGGGTCAGGTCGCCCACCTCCACCGGGATGTCGCCGTAAAGCCATTCAATCGCCGCCTCCACGCTCGCCGCTGTGGCCAGCAGGTCGCCGTCGGTGACCAGATCGGGCCGAACCAGACCCAAAAAGGCGGTTGCGTGCCACCTGGGTGTGCCGTCGGAATCCTTGTGGACGGGCGCGGCGATGCCCACAACGTCACTGAACGGGCCGGTCGGGTCGCTCGTCCTGACGTACGGTTCGCTGAATGGCTTGCCGGGCAGGGTGGCAGTCATCCGGCCGCGCACCGACGCCTTGCGCAGCTGCTCGTCGAGGGAGACCTCAGGCGCCAGGACCTTGGGCGTCCCGAAGTCGCTGGGCCGCCCCTCCGGGTAGCGGG
>JBQDIN010000033.1:18026-42929 GCA_052094425.1 Propionibacteriaceae bacterium | reverse complement strand
TCGTCGCTGCTCGTGCCATGCCAACCATCATATGCCCATATCGGCATGCGTCAAGGCTTGTCGAGTGAAATGGCGACGACCTCGACTCGGGCGTCGTGCGGCTTCCCCCCGGGGCCTGACCGTACGGAGCGTGCCGGCCAGCCGATCGATGACTTCCAGGACATACGGAGGTCACCCCCTGCAGCACCGCCCCGCAGACTGGCGCGGTCGTACCTGAGGGAGAAACCATGGCCAAGCTCATCTACTCGATGATCACCTCGCTCGACGGCTACGCCGAGGCGACGGAGGGAGGCCTCGGCACCGGGGCCGAGGATCCGGAGGTCCACACCTTCGTCAACGACCTCTTCCGTCCCGTCGGCACGTACCTCTACGGCCGGCGGATGTACGAGACGATGGTCTACTGGGAGACCGCGCTCGCCGAGCCGGACCAGCCGCCGCACATCCTGCAGTACGCCCGCGATTGGCAGGCCGCGGAGAAGGTCGTGTACTCGACCACGCTGGAGTCGGTGTCCAGCGCGAAGACCAGGCTCGAGCGAACCTTCGACCCGGACGCGGTGCGTCGGCTCAAGGCCGAGGCTGATCATGACCTCACCGTCGACGGCCCGAACCTCGCGGCCCAGGCGATCGCGGCCGGCCTGGTGGACGAATACCACCTGTTCATCACCACCAGCGTGGTCGGCGGCGGCAGGCGGTTCTTCCCCGACGGCGTACGCCTCGATCTCGACCTGGTGGAGGAGCGCGCCTTCGACAGCGGACTGATCTATGCGCGCTATCGGACCCGCTGAGCAACGCTGGGGTGTCGGGCGGGGAACGTCCGGTGCTCCCACCGGCTTCGTCTTGGTGAACTGTGACTGCGACCCATTGACCCCTGATCGACGATGTCGGAAGTCTGGTGTCGCCGGAGCGCCGCTGCTCTGAGCGGTGGGAGATCGGGTTCGTCTCGGGTTCCGTTGTGCAGCCCAGCCCTGACTCCCTCGAGCCACTAGGAGCTTCTCCGATGCAAGACAGAACCACGCGTGCCGTCGGTGCGCGCACCCTCGTCGCCGGACTCAGCGCACTGGCGGTTGCCCTCAGCCTGGTCATCGTCCCCCAGACCCTCGCCAGCGGCGCTCCTGACCGCGACGGGCGCGACGATGCCCGGCACGAGAACGCCCGGCACAAGAAGGACAGGCCGCTGGTCTTCGCACACCGTGGGTCGTCGAAGTACACCCCGGAGGAGACCATCTCGTCCTTCCGCCGGGCCATCCGCGACGGCGCCGACACCCTCGAGGCCGACATCGCCCAGACCAAGGACGGCGAGCTGGTGATCATCCACGACGACACCCTGAGCCGGACCACCGATGTCGAGGAGCTCTTCCCCGACCGCGCCCCGTGGAACGTCCGCGACTTCACCCTGGCCGAGATCAAGACCCTCGACGCGGGGACCTGGTTCGACCCGGCCTTCGCCGGCGAGAAGATCGTCACCCTCCGCGAGTGGTTCGAGTTCACCGACCGCAGGGTCGGGCTCTACCCCGAGATCAAGAACCCCGACCTCTATCCCGGCATCATCGAGAACGTCGCGGACGAGCTGACCGACCTCGGCTACACCAGCGAGGGTCGGGCCAGGAACGGTGCACCGCAGATCTGGATCCAGTCACGGGAGCCGCGGCATGTGCAGGCGGTCCACGAGCTGCTGCCCGACGTCCCGGTGGCCGCGTTCGGCCACGACGGTGAGCCGTACAGCTATGTCACCGCCAGCGACGAGGTGCTGAACGAGTACGCATCCTGGGGCAGCGGGACCCTGTGCCACCCGCAACAGTCCCTGCCTGCGCTGGTCAAGCGGGTCCAAGACGCCGGCGTGCACTGCATCAGCGAGGTCTCCGACGGCCCGGAGTACATCGAGATGGCCGTGGACCAGCGCTACGACGTGATCCTCACCAACACCCCGGATGTCGCCAGGGCCGTGATCAACGGGAAGGACCCGTTGCCGCGTCAGCGCGGCCTGGAGATCGACAGCGTCGTCTACAACCCCGAAGGCGGTGACGTTGCACCGGAGGGCGGGGAGTACGTGATCTTGCGCAACACGACCCGTCGAGCCATCGACATCAGCGAGTACACGCTGCGGGAGTACGGCGGTGTCGTCCTGGAGACCGGTCCGGACGCAGTGATTGAAGCCGGCAGCTTCTATCGGATCCACGTCGGACCGGGCACCGATCGGGTGGACGCGCACTTCAACGGCCGCACCAAGCAGGTACTGTCCGACAAGCTCACCGACCACGTCTACCTCTACAACAAGAACAAGGTCGTCGAGGACATCTACGCCTACTACGCGTCCTAGTCGACGGCCTCAACCGGCGGCGGGGCGGGACTGGTCCCGCCGTTCGGGCAGTTTGCGATAGCCGGCGGCGGCGTACGTGGCCACTGCCGCCACGTTCGCCGATTGGGTGGCGACCATGGCGCTGGAGGCGCCTAGCTCCTGCAGAGCGGCGGCCGCGGCGATGCAGATCGCGCGGCCGTGGCCGTGCCCGAGATGATCTTGGTGCACGCCCATCGGCTCCATGATCCCGGGCCGCCCGGGCCCGGCCGACCAAACGGTGATGATGGCGACAGGTGTGCCCTCGGTGTCGTAGCCCAGCAGGGATCGTGCGTCCGCGAAGGGGATTCCCTGTGCCATCGTGGACCAGTGTTCCGCGGTGAACTTCGACCCGGGGAAGGCCGTACGGTAGACCGCGCACCACGCAGCCGCACTGTCGCTGTCGACGGTCTCGATCCGCAGTCCGCTCGGCTCCACCGGATCGCCGAGGTCGCGCTGTAGCGGGGTCCACAGTTCGTCCCACGCCCAGCCGGCTTGCTGCAAGTGATCATGCAATACGGCGTCGGTGGGTGCCTCGATGAAGACCTCGCCCGCGGGAAGCGCGCCCTGCTCGGGATCGTTCAGGTCCGCGACGACGTGCAGCGCCACGGCCTCGCTCCGACGAACCTCCGGGGCGGTGGTGAACCGCATCAGATCCGGTCCATCGAGGAACCCGACGGCCACGATCTCTCCGTCTCGGCTCCAGGTCCGCAGCGCTGCGGCAGTGGCCTTCGGGCCGCGGGCCAGGTGCCAACCCAGGTCACCGGGGTGGAGTTGGAACGGCGCCGCATCGGACTGCCAGGATCCCAGTGCCGCGACCACCCGGCCAAGGCCCTCGGGGGTCGGGGTGTCGAGCACCAACGGGGTGGGGTTGTTCGTGGGCATGACTTGATCAGATCACGGCCCGGTAGTCCGCACCACTGCTTAGCGGACCACGGCTCGTGGGCCCGAAAGCGTTCCCGCGGAAACGTCTCAGGTGCGGGAACCGACGGGGACCGCACGACATGGTGCGCGCGGTTGCTGATCTCGAGGCGGTCCGGTCCCAGCTCGGGATCGAACGGTGGGTCGTCCTCGGTCATTTGTGGGGGTCCGACCTTGCTGTCCGCTACGCGCTGGACCATCCCGACCGGGTGCAGGCGGTGATCGGGGTCGCCGGTCATGGCCTGCACCGTGACCGCTCCTGGTCCGAGATCTACGAGCAGGGCAAGCAGCATGAGCAGCCCGTCGAGATCGACTGGGTGACCGAGGTGCACCGGTCCCTGTGGTCCTCCTTCCAGGACTGGATCCATGAGGCGAGCCTGTTCCGGCGGCTTGCGGAGTGCAGTGTGCCGATGCAGTTCATCGCGGCAGGCAAGGACATCCGGCCCAACTGGCCGCTGCAGCAGCTCGCCGAACTGGTGCCGCACGGATCGTTCGCGGTCGTCGATGGTGTGGTGCACGATTTCTGGGCGACTGATCCACAGACCTGGGTGCGGATCACTTCCCGGGCCTGCCGTGCCGCCGCTGCCCGCACCGCATCCGGGAGCGCGACCGATGCCGAAGGATGAGCCCAGAGGCTCCCGTTCGCGTCCTCCTGATCCACGGTATCGGCGGCCACAGCGGAGCACTCTGGCCGATCGCCTCACTCCTGCCTCGTGAATCGGCCGAACTGACCGCCGTCGATCTGCCCCTGTATGGCCGAACGATCACGCCGAGGCGGGCGGATGTGCGCTACCCCGATTGGGTCGCCATGCTCAGCAGCGCTCGGATTCCTCAGCTCCCACCTGACCCATCGCCACACCCAGCCCGAGGAGATGCACACCCCCGTCACCCTCGCGCGCCCTGCCAAGGACGCCTGGACACCCGTCGAGATCAGCACCCGATGGCTCGGCCGGATCAGCGCACCAACCAACCTGATCATGCTCCCCCAGAGCGGTCACTTCCCCATCGAGGATCCCGGACTCGGTGACCTCATCGATACCCTCACCGGCGTCATCCACGCCCGCAGCAAGGCCTGACAGAGCACCCTCTTCCGGTCAGCGGAGCTTCACGACGCGGATGGCGGCGAGGGTGAGGCCGACGAAGACGATGGCCAGGGTGATTGCGGAGACCAGGATCGGAAGTGCCGCTCCGACAGTGAGCCCACCGGACCCACTGAGCGCGGTGGAGCCGAGGTTCAGGGCGCGGGTGTTGATGGCCTGCGGGACGAGGTGGCTGAGGGGTTGGAGAGTTTCGGACGTCACCGTGGCGACCCCGATGACGCAGCCGACCAGACAGATCGCCACCGGTGCGGCGAAGGACTTGAGCAGCATCGACAGCAGCGACTGGGCGGCGATCAGCGCGAGTGCGGCGATGATCGAGAGCGCCCCGACGAGGGCGAATTGCCAGGGGATGCCTCCGCTCAGCCGCAGGACGAAGACTCCGGACAGCAAGGTCCCAGCGACCAGCACGAGCTGCATGACGGCGACGGGAACGGCGACGACGGCGATCTTGGCGAGGACGAGCCTTGCCGAGTTCCGGGTGCTGGTCAGCAGGAGGCTCCAGTTGGTTCCTCGGTGTTCCATCCGCCAGACGGTGGCGGTGAGGAGCCCGATGCCCACGGAGAAGAACAGGAGCCCGTAGAACAAGGTGACCTGGGAGGTGAAGGAGACCCACCCGGCACGGAGCTCGGCCGCGTTGTTGGCGAAGTTGACGGTCCCGGTGATCACAGCCAGCAGGGGCAGGACGAGCGCGATGAGCCAGGTGGCGGAGCGTTTGAGTTTGAGCAGTTCAGCGCGGAACACAGGTCACCTTTCGATGCGGTCGAGACGGCGGGTCGCCAGGGTGAATGCGGCGCCGACCAGGACGAGGAAGCCGGCGATCCAGCCGTAGGGCGGGGTGGCGTACCGGGCCGCGCTGCCGACCTGTTCGGCGTGGGAGATCACGGCGTAGTAGCCCCAGGGCAGCACGCGGCTGATGATGCCGGGTACGAGGAGGCTGAAGACGGCGAGGAACGCGCCGAGCACACCGATCCCGACGCTGACGAGCTGGTTGTCCACCCGCGCGGCGATCCAGATGTGCAGACCACAGAACGCCACGTCGAGCAGGTACAGCAGGACCGTGTACCCCACCCAGGGCGCTGCGTCGAGCGGCACCTGGATTCCAACCGATACGCCCGCGCCGAGGACGAGCAGTGTCTGTACGGCCACGGCGGGCAGGAGCACCAGGGCGAGTGCACCGAGCTTCGCGCGGCACAGGGTCCCTGGCGTACGGCCGGCGGTGGCGGCGAGGGTCCAGCCGGAGCCGACGTGCTCGATGTCGGTCTGACGGCTCGCGAGCACGGCGCTGAGGATCGGGGACGTCATCGCGGCGATCATCGTGTAGCTGAGCAGCAGGGCGGCCCACGGCGAGGCGTTCGGGTCCTCGAAGGTGTCGCGGGTGCTACCGGAGAACAGCGAGGCGCTGCTGAGGGCGGCGACCGCCAGCACCAGGGCGGCCGCGATCGGGCCGAGGCGCAGGCCGCGCATCTTGCGGAACTCCTGGACGAGTGCCCCGCTCACAGGAGCCCTCCCCGTCCGGTGAGATCCATGAAGACATCCTCCAGGCTCTGTGCGGCGCGGCGTACTTCGTGGATGGGGATGTCTGCGAGGGCGAGGCGGCGGACCGTCTCGGCGGTCTGGTCCTTGTCGATGCCGCTGATCCGCAGACCTTCGGGGATCGGGGTCGCGGTGATCCCCAGCGCGACAGCGGCCCGGGGATCGGGAGTCTCGATGATCAGGTCCGGGATCGAGTGCTGGAACAGTTCGTCGCGAGTGCCCTGGAAGATCATCTTCCCGTTCGCGAGGATGCCGAGGACACCCGCCATCTTGTCGATCTCGTCGAGCAGATGGCTGGAGACCATGACAGTGACGCCCTGCCCGGCGAGGCGGACCAGCAGGGTACGGATCTCCTCGATCCCGGACGGGTCGAGCCCGTTGGTCGGCTCGTCCAGGACGAGCAATGCCGGGTCGCGGGCCAGCGCCATCGCGATCCCGAGGCGCTGCTTCATGCCGAGCGAGTAGTTGCGGACCAGCTTGCTCTGGTGCTCGGTCAAGCGCACGGTCGCGAGCGCGTTGTCGATCTGCGCGTCCGTCAGGTCCAGCATGTCTCTCACGACGCGCATGTTCTCCCGGCCGGTGAGGTGCCCGTAGCCGGGTGGCGCCTCGATCATGGACCCGATGGAGGGCAGCAGCGCGGTCCGGGACGAGCGCGTGAGCGGCCGGTCGAACAGCGTGATCTCGCCGCTGGTCGGCTGGGTCAGCCCGAGCAGCATCTTCATCGTGGTCGACTTGCCCGACCCGTTCGGGCCGAGGAAGCCGTAGACGACACCCTCGGGAACGTGCAGGTCCAGGGCATCGACGGCGGTGTGGGACTTGAAGGTCTTGGTCAGTCCCCGGGTGGTGATGACGGCGCTCATCGGCGCCTCGTACGCAACGTCATGCCCACCACGATCTCGAGGAACGGGCGGGTACGGATCGTGCCGTGGCATGAAGTCGGATTCATACCGTGGCATGACCCGCAACGCGAGCCGCCCGGTTACCGTGGGAAGACCATGAACTCCGCCACCCCCGTGCCCGTCGACCGGGGCTGGGCCCTGCGGCGTGGGCAGCACTGGTGGGTGGACGTGGCCGTCGCGGTGCTCGTCGGCGGGATCGGAGCAGTCGGTAAGCCCGGTATCGGTCTCACGAGTGCTCCACAGTTCTCCTACAGCCTGATCGTGCTCGGCTGCTGCGTCACCCTGCTCATCCGGCGGCACCGGCCACGGTTGGTGCTGACCGTGCTGGGCGCGTTCCTGGTCGCGTACCTTGCCGTGGTTGGTGAGCTCGGCGTCTTCCCCGCCGCAGTCTGTGTGATTGCGGTGTACACGGCACAGACCCGGCTCGAGCCACCGTGGCGATGGGTGTTCGTCGTCGCCACCTGCGCCGGGACGGCAGGCGGCGTCTTCACCTCGTCGCTTCCACTGCTGGACGAGGATTGGCGGCAGCGCACGATCGCGCTCGCGCTCGGTTTCGGGGTGCTCGCGATCGCCGCTCTGATCGGAGTCGTCCGGCGGGACGCACGCACCCGGTACGAGTTGGCCGTGGATCGGGCCGCGATCCTCGAGCGGCAGCGAGACGACGAGCGACGACTCGTGGCCGTCGAGGAGCGTGCTCGAATCGCGCGGGAGATGCACGACATCCTCGGCCACTCGCTGAACGTGGTGGCCGTACAGGCCGAAGCGGCACGGTACACGCTCCGCACCGATCCGGAACGCGCCGACCAGGCGCTCGCCGACATCGGCCGACTCAGTCGCCACGCGGTGGACGAGGTCCGCGACGTCATCGACGTGCTGCGCAGCGACGACGAAGAGGCTGCGCCCACGAGCCCCGCCCCGTCCCTGCATGACGTGGCCGATCTCGTCGGCACCTTCGCGAACGGCCCCACCCCTCGGTTGTACCTGGCCGGAGACACCGAAACCGTCCCGAGCCACGTCAGCCTGGCCGCCTACCGGATCATCCAGGAGAGCCTGACCAACGCCGCCAAGCACGCCGCGCACGCATCCGTCCTGGTCAGTGCGACGATCAACTCCGACAGTGTCGAGCTGGTCGTCTCCAACGGAGCGGCGGACACGATCGTGCAGTCGACGGGTTCGATGCCTGGTCACGGGATCGCCGGCATGCGGGAGCGAGCCCGCGCACTCGGTGGCACGCTCGACGCCGGTCCTGACCCGACCACCGGCGGATGGCGGGTCGCTGCTCGCCTGCCCTGGTGTCGCCGATGATTCGCCTCGGACTCGCCGACGACGAGCCACTCTTCACTGCCGGGCTCGCCATGATCCTTGACGCGCAACCGGACCTGCACGTCGTCTGGAAGGCGATCGACGGCAAGGATGCGCTCCGCCGGTATCAGCGCGAAGCACCCGACGTCCTGCTCCTCGACATCCAGATGCCGGGTCTGGACGGGCTTGCTGTCACGCGACGGCTCATCGCCGAGAACACCACCAGCAAGATCATCATCCTGACCACGTTCGACGCCGACGAGTATGTCCTGACCGCCGTCGAGGCCGGGGCGGCCGGGTTCCTGCTGAAGAACACACCTCCCGACCAGCTGATCGACGCGATCCGCACCGTCCACTCCGGCAATGCCGTCATCTCACCCGTTCCCACCAGGAAGCTCTTCGCCACCTTCCGTACGCGTCGCGAGCCCGGCGAACCGGCGGCTGCCGCCGATCAGCAGCAGGTGGCCGCCCTCACCCCCAGGGAGCGCGACGTCCTCATCCTGATCGCTGCCGGGCTGACGAACCGGGAGATCTGCGACCGGCTCTGGCTGTCGATGCCCACCGTCAAGACCCACATCGGCAGTCTCATCGCCAAGACCCACTCCCGTGACCGCGTCCAGCTGGTCCTCTTCGCATTCCGCTCAGGCATCGTCAACCCGTGACTCCCACGTCGCTGCGCTGACCGTTCTGGGCCGGGACGATCGATCACCAGCGCCACGCTGGTGACGGCCCCGGCTCGGTCGATGGAACTCAGCCCGCCTTGCGCAACCGTCCGAGCAGTCCGGGGATCTCCCTGGACCAGATGCCACCGGCCATCCCGTGGCCGCGGTCCTGCTCGAGCTTCTCGAAGGGGATGCCCGCCTGGTGCAGCTTGGCGCCGAACTCACGGTGTCCGGCCAGGACCTGCCCCTCCTGGAGGTCGTCTCGGGTTCCGGCGTAGAGGGACACCCGCTTGTTCCGGTACGACTCGACGTTCTCCACCGCATTGTCAGCGCTGACCCGCGCTTCGTCCCAGGGGATCCCGTACATGCCTCCCGGCACGCCCAGGTCGACGGCGGAAGAGGTCTGGATCCACTGGCCCACCGCGCCGAGGTCGCGTCGGATGCTGGCGGGGCCGGAGATGCTCGTCACCGCACAGAAGTGGCCGTAGTACTTCGCCGCGTACTTCAGCGCGCCGAAGCCACCCATCGAGTAGCCCATCACCGCACGGCCGTTGTACTCGGCGAAGGTGCGGAAGTTGGAATCCACCCACGGCAGCAACTGCGCCATGTGGAAGGTCTCCCAGTTCTTCGGTCCCGTGACCGAGGTCACCGGGTTGCTGTACCAGCCGGCCACGCCACCGTCGGGCATGACGACGATGACGTCCTTGCCGGCGGTGTGGTCGGCCACGTTGCCGTGCAGGTGCCACCAGCGGAAGTCGACGGGGTTGACGCCGGTGGGATCCCCGCCACCGTGGAGCAGGTAGAGCACCGGGTACGTGCGTCCCGAGTCGTAGCCGTCCGGCAGCAGTACGTTGACGGCCGGGTTCCACGAGATCGCCTTGGTGGAGAACCGGTAGTAGTGGAGTCGGCTGGAGACCGCGGTGTGCTCCACGATCGACAGACCGTGGCCGTTCTCGGCAGCATGCGCGGCGGCCGGCCGCAATCCGACGGCCCCGGCGGCCATCACGCCCGCCGTACCCATCAGCACACGCCGCCTGGTCAATCGCCGATCCGTCATGGTCACGTCCTCCACCTCGCTCGTGCGCCCCCGGGGACACCCCGTCGGTGTTCTCGCCAAGCGACATTTCAACCGAGAAATCGATTTTCTGCCACCGTTGTTGCCGCAACCGGCAGGACCTTGTC
Source organism: Propionibacteriaceae bacterium (assembly GCA_052094425.1). GTDB lineage: Bacteria > Actinomycetota > Actinomycetes > Propionibacteriales > Propionibacteriaceae > Microlunatus. The sequence continues at coordinate 32,998 of JBQDIN010000033.1, read as the reverse complement.
GCCGTGTCACGGTGAGTCACCGAAGCCTGACGACCCCGATGACGCGGCCGAGCAGGCGGCGATGGCGCAAGAGAGGGACGGATAGGGTCGGGTTCATGGAATCGCGCCACGCCCTCGTTCGGCGCCCCTCGGCACGCATGCGCGACGGCCGGATCACGCACATCGCACGGAGTTCTGACCTCGACTTCGACCTCGCCCTGCGCCAGTGGTGCAACTATGTCGACGCGTTCACGGCAGCGGGGTGGACCACCCACGAGGTGCCCGTCGCGGACGACTGTCCTGACTCGGCCTTTGTCGAGGACACGATGGTGGTCTACGGCGACCTCGCGGTCATCAGTCGGTCGAGTGCCGCCGAGCGTCGGCCGGAGACCGTTGCTGCGGAGGAGACGGCGAGGGCGTGCGGGTATCGCGTAGCGCGCATCCTGGAGCCGGGCACGCTCGACGGTGGTGACGTCCTCAAATTCGGCGGCACCGTCTGGGTCGGTGTCGGCGGTCGGACCAATGACGCGGGCGTCAAGCAGTTGCGGGCACACCTCGCTCCACTCGGCGCTGACGTCGTTGCCGTGCCGGTCCGCAAGGTCCTGCACCTCAAGTCTGCGGTGACCGCACTTCCCGACGGGAGCATCGTCGGCCATCGACCGCTGGTCGACGATCCCGACGTCTGGGCCGGTCGGTTCCTCGACGTGCCGGAGGAGTCCGGAGCCCACGTCGTGCTGCTCGGTGACCGGACGGTCCTGATGGCCGCCTCCGCACCGCAGACGGTGGCGCTCGTCCGAGCGCGGAACCTGGAAGTGATCACCGTGGACATCTCTGAGTTCGAGAAGATGGAGGGCTGTGTCACCTGCCTCTCCGTCCGCATGCGAGGACTGGATCAAGGGGACAGAACGCTCGGTGCCTTGTTGGGCGACGACTCCTGATCCTCGGGGCACGGCAGGACCGTGGCCTCAGCCCGCGACTGCCCGTCGACCCAACAGTGCACACTTTCCTCAACTCGTGCAGTCTGAATGAGCATGAACGACACCAGGGACGACGCCGTGAACGAGTGGGTGGGCCGCGCCCAGGACGGAGACGAGAGCGCGTTCGGGCTGCTCGTCGACCGCTTCCGGCCCGAGCTCGTCGTGCACTGCTACCGGATGCTCGGCCGCTACGACGACGCCGAGGACGCCACCCAGGATGCGTGGGTGCGGGCGTGGCGGGGATTGGCGAGCTTCCGCGCCGATGCGCAGGTGCGGACCTGGCTCTACCGGATCGCCACCAACGTCTGTCTGGACCGCCGCTCCACCGACCAACGCCGCCGAGCGCTCTTGGCCGCCGGACAACGCACAGACGGGACGGTCATCCCGGTGGCCGCCACGGTGCCCTGGTTGCAGCTGATGCCCGACGAGGTGCTGGACGCCGTCGACGAACGGCAACCTGATCATGACGATCGGCTGACATCGCGCGAGACCATCGAGCTGGCCTACATTGCTGCACTGCAACACCTTCGGGAGCGGCCGCGGGCGGTCTTCCTGCTCCGCGACGTCGTCGGCTGGACTGCCGCAGAGACCGCCGCCGAACTGGGTACTTCCGTGTCGGCGGCCAATGCCACCCTGCACCGGGCCCGGACGACCATGCGCGAGGTGCTGGCCTCCGATCGTGAGGACTGGGCCAGCCCGGAACCCGTGGTGGGCGATCCTGAGTCGCCGATTCCCGCCACAACTGCCGTGGTCCACCAGTTCGCTACGGCGGTGGAGAACGGCGACACGAGCACCCTGACCGCACTGCTCGCCCCCGACGTGGTCGCGAGCCACCAGCCACACGGCGGCCAGCCGACTGCCGAGACGGGGTGGTACGCCGGTCGCGACCACGTCATCGCGGAATGGCAGCCGGCCTTCCCCCTCGATCTGCGACTGGTGCCGCTCCGGGTCAACCGGCAGCCCGCCTTCGCGTGCTATGCGCGCCTGCCCGGTACGACCGAGCACCGTCCCTTCGGCATCACCGTGCTGCGCCTCGAGAGCGGGCACGTCGCCGAGGTGATGAGCCTCGACCCGTCCCAGTTCAGCACCCTCGGAGTTCCGGACCGTCCGGGACCCCGTACGCCAGAGATCGCCCCGACAGAGAGGAACGAATCATGAACCCCGACACCATCTTCATCACCCGCTACGTGACCAGCCACGACGCCACCGTGGGGTGGTACGAGAAGCTCCTCGGCCGTCCCGCCGATGCGAGGCCGATGCCCAGTTGCCATGAGTGGCGACTGAGTGATCAGGTGCTCTTCCAGGTGATCGAGGATCCCCGGCGTGCGGGCGAGACCTCGACGGCGTTCCGCGTGGCCGACCTCGATACCGAGGCAACTCGGTTGCAGGGCATCGGCCTCGAGCTCCTCGAGCCGGTCCCCGTGGAGGGCTTCACCAGCCTGCGGTACGCCGAGGCGCGTGACCCGGAGGGTGTGCCCATGGGGCTGCTCGACGGCGCCTGAGCGGCAGCGCGAACCTCAGGGAGACTTCAGGCACCACCACGGCCGGGGTGGTGGGACCTGGAGGCGACCGTTGCGCATCCCGCCGCGATGATCAACAACACTCCGACCACCACCGTCACCCGGAGCAATCCGTCCGAGGACGCGGCGGCTGCGAAGTAGACGCTGCCGAGACCCGCGACAGCCATCACTTCGGCGAGCACCGGACCGGTCGAGTTCAGGGCCGAGACCGCCGAGGCGAGCCCTGGTCCCACCCGGGAGGTGATCTGGGCGATCAGCGGACTGTAACTGGCGGCATGGCCGGCTCCGGCGAGGCACAGCAGCGGGGTGCAGGCGACCGGGGACCACTGGTCGCGGAAGATCATCACCACCAGCAGGACCCCGGCGGCGAAGGCGAGTGGCCCCACGATGGGCAGGACGCGTTGCACCCACCGGGGGTACACGTTCCAGCTGAGGCTGAGTGCGCCGAACCCGATGGCGTACGGGACGAAGGTCAAGCCCGCCTGTAGTGGGGTGTAGCCGAGCTGGGACTGCAGGTGCAACGTCAAGATCAGCAGGAAGACGGTGTAGCAACCCATCACGATGCAGCAGGACACCATGCCCCACCGCACCTCGCGCGGCTTCAGGGCCGCGAGGTCGAGTACCGGATGTCGGGCCCGGATCTCGTGCCGCACGAAGAGTCCCAGGAGTACGCCACCGCCGGTCAGCACGATCCAAGTCCAGGTTGGCCACCCCTGGTCGGCGCCGAAGATCAACGGGAGGGTGATCGCGGTCATCGCCACGGTCAGCAGCGCCACCCCGGCCGGATCGAGGCGCGCGTGCTCATCGGCGCCCGAGCCCGGAAGCTGCCGGGCCCCGAGGACGAGCGCCAGGACACCGATCGGGACATTGATCAAGAACACCGGTCGCCAGCCGAGGCCGAACAGATCGGTGCCCACCACGAGACCGCCGATCACCTGCCCGAGGGCGACGCCCAGGGCCAACACCATGCTGTAGAGACCGATCGCCCGTCGTCGCTGGTCGCCGTCCCACTGCCGGTGGATCAGGGAGAAGACCTGCGGCATCAGCAGCGCCGCCCCCATCGCCTGGGCGATCCGAGCGAGGACCAGCATGAGGGGATTGACCGCCACCCCGCACAGCAGCGAGGCCAGGGTGAACCAGCTGAGGCCGGACAGGAAGGCCCGCCGGTGGCCGATCACGTCGCCGATCCGTGCACACGTCACGAACAGCACCCCGGTGGTCAGCAGGTAGCCCGACACCACCAGTTGGATCTCGGCATCGGTCGCCTGGAGACCGGCACGAATCGTCGGTGCGGCCACCGACACGATCGAACCGTCGATCGAGGCCATCATCTGTCCCGTGAGCAGGACGGCGAGCACGGCTGGACGGCTGCCGGCCCGGTTCGGGCGACGTACGTCGTTGAGCACATCCCCAGCGTGGTCGGGTGGGCGCCGGCATTCTTGAACGAATGTGCGGATCGCAACGTCGGTCGAGCCTGTCGGAACCCCTTTCTCGGTGGGCGCCTGCCGTCCCCCCGCGGTACGTTCGACCTTGTGCGTACGACGACGACGGTGACGGAGAATCCGCAGGTCGCGGTCCGGGTGGTCGCGTGCACGGACGATCACGCCCGCTGGTCCCCGCCCGAGGTGACCGCGGCCACCCATGTCGTCCTGGTCCAGCGTGGCCGGTTTCAACTCGAGGCCCAGGGGCGGCGCGTCACCGTCGACCCGACCAGCGGCTACCTGCAGCAGCCCGGAAGTGAAGCACGCTTCGCCCACCCCGCCGGCGGCGACGTCTGCACCTCGATCACCGTGCCCGGTGACATCCTGACAGAGGGACTCGGTGCCGTCCCGAGTCCGGCCGTTCGGGTCGACGCCCGGCTCGAGTTGGCGCACCGGTTGCTCCTGCGTAGCCACCAGGATCCGGACTTCGCCGCGATCGAGGCCGTCGTCGTCCTGTTGCAGCTGGCCGTCCGTCGCGAACCCGATGAGCGACCGGCTCCGGGGCGTCATGACCTCGCCGACCGCGCCCGGGAGGCGATCCTCGCGGACGAACCGACCAGCGCCAGCTTGATCAACTTGGCCCGTGCCCTGGAGACGTCGCCGTCCCACCTCAGCCGTACTTTCCGGTACCACGCGGGGATGAGCCTGAGTCGCTACCGCAACCGGGTCCGGGTCAGCCGCGCCCTGCAATGCCTCGACGACGGGGCGGTCGACCTGGCCCACCTCGCGATCACCCTGGGCTTCAGCGATCAGGCCCACTTCACCCGCACCATACGGCGGGAGTTGGGCTGCACCCCTCGGCGAGTCCGCTCCCTACTCACCGCACCACCCGAGGGATGAGCTCGCTCGCACGCCAGTGATCAGCCGTCCCAGCGATCAGGCGTCGATGGAGCTCATGTCGCCGTACCGGTCCCCGGCGACGGCGTCCCGTGGCACCGCGGTCTCGAGTGCCTCGAGGTCGGCGGCGCCCAGTTCCACCGCTGCGGCGGCGACGTTCTCCTCGAGGTAGGCCACGCGCTTGGTGCCGGGGATGGGGACGACGTCGTCACCCTGGGCGAGCACCCAGGCGAGGGCAAGCTGGCCCGGCGTGCAGTCATGTACGGCGGCCAGGTCGGAGATCTTCTGGACCAGGGTGAGGTTGGCTGCGAGGTTGTCGCCCTGGAATCGTGGGAAGTAAAGGGTTGCGCGGCTGTCACCCGCGGCCGGTTCGGACGTGATCGCCCCGGTGAGGAGTCCGCGTCCGAGGGGTGAGTAGGGGACCAGGCCGATGCCGAGCTCGCGCAGTGTGGGCAGGATCTCGTCCTCGAGGTCGCGGGAGAACAGTGAGTACTCGGTCTGCAGGGCGGTGATCGGGTGGGTCGCGTGGGCGCGCCGGATCGTCTCGGGTGATGCCTCCGAGAGTCCGAGGTGGCGCACCTTCCCGGCCTCCACCAGTTCCTTCATCGCGCCAACCGTCTCCTCGATAGGGACGGACGGGTCGACGCGATGCTGGTAGTAGAGGTCGATGTGGTCCACGCCGAGGCGCTGGAGCGAGGCATCGCAGGCCGCGCGGACGTAGTCGGGCTTGCCGTTGACGCCGACCCGGGTGCCGTCGGGGAGCCGTTCGTTGCCGAACTTGGTCGCGAGCTGGACCTGGTCACGGTGGCCGGAGATCGCCTTGCCGACGAGTTGCTCGTTGACGAAGGGGCCGTACATGTCGGCGGTGTCGAGGAAGGTCACGCCGAGGTCGAGGGCGCGGTGGATGGTGGTGATGCCGGCGGCTTCGTCGGGGGTGCCGTAGAACTCCGACATGCCCATGCAGCCGAGGCCGAGGGTCGAGACGGTGAGGGGGGCGGTGGCGCCGAGGGCGCGGGTGGAGAGGTTCATGTCCTCAGCCAACACGTTGGAGTGCGCTCCAGGTCAAGCGCTCATCGTGGATGAGCGTCGCAGCCGGTCCTCGTAGATGCCGATCTTGTGGTCGATCGCCCCGAGGTGACTGGTCACTTCGGCGAGTTGGCGCAGCACCTCTTCGCGGTGGGCCTGCAGCAGTGCCAGCCGTTCCGGCTCGTTTCCGTCCCCGGTGCGGACCAGGTCGGCGTAGCGCCGCACGGCGCGGATGGGCATCCCGGTGGCGCGAAGCCGCGTGACCAACGTGATCCAGCGCATGTCCTCCTCGCCGTAGCGACGATGCCCGCTCGTGGAGCGTGGGACGGGGCGGAGCAGCAGGCCGTCCTTCTCGTAGTAGCGCAGCGTGTCGACCGACAGGCGGAGCGCGTCGGCAGCCTGGGCGATGGTGAGTCCGGCGGGGGGCATGGTGCCAGTGTCACTCCTGGAGTGCACTCCAGGTCAAGCCCGGGTCATGAACCATCTCCGGCGCCGTACCCCCGAGACCGGTGAAACGGTCAGCCGCCACGTTCGACAGGTCGGTGAACAGGCCTGGAATCGCGTAGTCGATGGTCACGGTCCACGACGCTACCGGTCGGCGCGGACACGGGATGGCACGCACGGATCCGCACACACTTGAGGTTCCCCCTCGACGGAGTTGCCGGCGGGACTGGCACTGAGTCGCGACCCCAGCCGGCTTGCCCGCCTCAGCCCAAGGACTCGATGATCTTGAAAACCGTCGGGGCCGCGCTGATGGCGGCCGACGTGGCCTCGCCGGCGACTTCCTTCACGGCTCCTCCCACTCCCTTGTCCCGGACCGTACGGAACCAGTTCAGGCGGGCCTGCTGCTGCTGCTTCTTGGTCTTCGCCCTGGCCGCTTCGTCGAGTCGCTCGGCCCACTTCTTCCCGTGTTCGCCGAACACGTCCTCCAGGTGATCGACGAAGACGGGCAGGCTGACCATCACTCGTTCGCGGTTGAAGGATGAATCGGTGAAGGCGTCGAACTCCTTGAGCTTCGCGATCAGGTACTCGCGCCAGTAGGTGCTCTCCACGTTCAGCACCAGTCGCTCATCCTTCGTGCCGCTGTTCTCGTCGACCGTGACCTCGACCAGGCGGACGTTCTTGGCCAATCGCTCGGCTTCGTCCTTCTCGCTGAGTCGGATCCGGTGGTTGAAGACCAGGTTGTTGACCTTGGCGGTGGTGCACTCGAGCGTGCGGGCCAGGTCGAAGACGGGAGCGTCCGGGTCGACGAGGTCAGCCTTGACCATCGCACTGAAGATCGCGAGATCCACCTCGGCCTTGGACAACGACCCGAAGGCCGAACTCCGTAGGCGGTCCAGCAGCTCCTGCCCGAACAGCCGTACGTCCTTGCCTTCGGTTTCCAGCCTCATGATCGGAACTGTATCGACTCCGGCTGACGGCTCGCCTTCGTCACCGTCGTGCGTCCGGCCGACCTGACCCGCCGGATCGCCATCGGCGTTCCCGCGGGAGCGTTCCGATCACGGCAGCAGGAGCGTTCCCTGCTGCCCGGCCAACTCGGCGGACCAAGTGTCGCCGTCGCGCTGCACCAGCACCACGGCCGCATTCGGCAGTCGGGGGAACTCGCCGTCGATGAGTCGACCCACCGCCAGTCGGATCAGGGTGCCGTGGGCGACCAGGACGACACCCGGATGTTCGGACCAACGGGTGATGCTGGCGGCTCCGCGGCGGGCGGTCTCATCCTCGGTCTCCGCGCCGGTGAACGCCTTGTCCGGCCACGCCTGACTGGCTCGTTCGACGGCCATCCCCTCGGCCTCGCCGAAGTTCCGTTCGGTCAGGTCCGGGTCGGTGGCCACGTCGTCGATCCCCAGGAACGGGGCGATCTCCGTCGCGGTGGCCCGGGCCCGTCCCAGTGGCGAGGCGACGAGTCGCTCCCAGCCGCCCAGCTCGGCCAGCACCTTGCCGGCACCACGAGCCTGCTCATACCCCTCGGGCAGCATCGGGATGTCGCTGCTGCCCTGCATCAGCCGGTCGTTGTTCCACTGGGTGACCCCGTGCCGGACCAACGCGATCCGGTGGCTTCGATCCCTGTCCGGCTCCATGAGCGGAATCCTATCCGGACGTGGCCGGTCGTTCTCGGGCCGTCACCGGAGTGGATTCCCCTTCGGATCGAAGAAGTCGGTTTCCCCCTCGTCGTACACGGCGTAGACGAGGTTGTTGTCCAAGTCCCTGAGTAGGGTCACGGTCGGAAACGCGTCTCCGCTCTTCCGCTCACCGATCTCGCTGGTCCAGAGGTTCGCCATCACCGCGGGATCGAAGAGGGCCGCGTCGTAAGGGGCGAGCTTCCCCAGGTCAGAGTCTTCCGGGTTGCGGCAGGACGTCCGCAGACTGCCGCCGTACTCGGCCTTCATCTCGGTGGTCAGCTTGTAGTGCACCTGACACGGAAACCCCTCCAGGTTGGTGCCCGTCGTCGCGCTGGCGGCCAAGCGGAAGTGCATGCCACCGGTGTCGCTGTACCCGAGCCTCACCGAGGCCAGTTCGGCCGGTTGGCCGGTGAACTCTCGGGCGTCCTGGGCGACCTGCGCCAGGGCCGCCGGGTCGGACAGGTCCGGGTCCACGACCGGTTCTGCGTCGATGTACTCGTGGAACTCAATCGTGGTCGAATCGCCGATCTCGGAACACTCCGTGTACAGGTACCTGTGCTCACCGTTCAAGCCGACCGCACGATAATTGAAGGTGAAGGAATCCTGCTCGCAGGCGTCGCGCTCGACGATGGCCTCGAGGTCGATGTCACCCAGATTGAAGGCGCTGGCGGCTGTGCTGTCCGGGGCCGCGAATCCCACCTCATCGTCGGGATTGGTGCTGCGGGTGATCTCCTTGTCCTCGAAGTCCCACTTGAGGTACTCCGGCTCCCCCGACTCGGTGAGCATGGTCACGGTCAGGGCACCGATGATCGCGCTGGCCTCCACCACCGGCTGTCGCCCCCGAACGGGATGAGGTCCTGCACGGTCGAGCATCCGCTGGCACCGAGCAACACGGTGCCGACCACCAGTCCGCTCAGTGCGCGCACCATCCGGGAGGTCCGCATCTGGCCATCCTTTCTGCGTACGACAGCGGAAGGCTAGTTTCCTCGAAGCCCTCAAGGAGCCAGCGCACGGCGAGCGAGGTGTGAAACTGCCGCTGCCCTGCCGGTTCCGAGGTCAGCCGGGATTGGGCGGTCACGTGGCCGGTCCGATGGCTACGCTGGCCTCAGCACCGATCGGGAGGCATCGCGCATGTCCTTGGTTCCGCCGCTGCGCCCGGACGACGTGGCGCTGGTGGCTGCCTGGCCCACGCGACGCGACACCCCGGCCGAGATCGCCGAGCGGTTGTCGGTCCTGCTGACGAAGGTCACGGAGTTGGAGCCCGGTGTCACCGGGTGGAAACGCGGACGCCATGATCATCCTCGGCGTGCTGGCCGGTGCCCGGGCCGTCCTGGAGCGCTGACGCGCGGGTCAGAGGGGCCGTGCGAGTTCGTCGACCGCGGTCGAGAACAGCCCCGGCCACCGTCTCGCAGCCGGCACGATGTGGCGCCGCACGGCCGGTCGCTGGGCCGCCCTCAGCAGGGCGTGGGTCAGCATCGTCGACCGCCAACCGACGGCAGGAGACCGTCCGTAACGCTCGGGCACTCCGGCGGTGATGGACGCCACCGCTGACCGCGCCTGCGCCAATCCGATCCCGAGGCCCTCACCGGTCAGGGCATCGACATAGCCGGCTGCGTCACCGACCAGCAGGATTCGACCGGCAACCCGGGCGCTTGCTGCCTGCCGCAGTGGACCGGCGCCGCGGACCCGGTGGTGTGTTTCGGCGTGGGCGAGGCGGTCGCGCAACGCGGGGAAGTGCTCGAGGTGTCGATCGAAGGGCTCCCGGTTGGTCGTGAGGACGGCGATGCCGACGGTGTCGGGCCCGAGCGGCGTCACATAGGCCTCGCGATCCTCGGCCCAGTGCACCTCCACCTTGTCGGACCAGGGGGTACAGGTGTAGTGACGCCGCAAACCGAAGCGGCGCGTGCGGCTCGGACGCCGGTCCAGACCGAGTCGGTGCCGGATGGGGGAGTGCAGCCCGTCGGCCGCCAGCAGATATCGACTGCGCAGGGGTCGCGATCCTGTTCCTCCCAACTCGGTCGTCACACCATGATCATCTTGGTCGATCGGGAGGGCGGTGGTCGTGATGATCTCCACACCGGCCCGGTTCACTGCGGCGATCAATGACTGGTGGAGTTGGGTACGGGGGACACCTCGGCCGTTGGCCAGTCGGAAGTCCGCCTCCGCGACCGTTTCCCCGCAGACATAGCGGATCCCGGTCAATCGGTGTCCGGGTGGATCCACATCGAGGGCGTGCAGAGCCGCAAGGGTGCCTGGCAGCAGGCCCTCACCGCAGGCCTTGTCGATCGGGCCGGCGCGTGCTTCACAGACGAGCACGGAGAGCCCCAGTCGGGCCGCGTTCAAGGCGGCGGCCAGCCCGACGGGTCCACCCCCGACCACCAGGATGTCGATCATGAGGTCAGCTCATCCAACGCTCTGTTCTCCGTCCTGACCCTGACTGCAAGGATGCCCAGATTGAGCAGGGTGAAGACCGTCGCCGTGATCCACGCGGTGTGCACCAGCGGGAGGGCGATGCCTTCCACCACCACGGCGACGTAGTTGGGATGCTTCAGCCAGCGGTAGGGCCCGGTGCCCACGCGGCCGAACCCCGGAACGATGATCACCCGGGTGTTCCATTGACGGCCGAGCGTCACGATGCACTGCCAACGCAGAGCTTGGGCCGCGACCACCAGGATCAACATCGGCCAACCCAGGAGGGGCAGGAACGGCCGGTCCGCCGCCCAGGTCTCCGCAACGGCGCCGACCAGCAGGAGCGTGTGCAGCACCACCATCGCCGGGAAGTGTCGCCGGCCCCGCTCCAGCCCGCCGCGAGCGAACGACCAGGCGGCGTTGCGTCGGGAGATCACCAACTCGGCCAACCGTTCGACACCGACGAGCAGCACCAGAGCGGTGAACCAGGGGGCACTCATTGTCAGTCAGGCCTGCAACAGCACGAGTTCGAGGCAGAACCCGGGCCCCATCGCCATCATCAGGCCATAGGTGCCCGGTTCCGGTGGACGTGTCGCGAGGGTGTCGGCCAGCACATGGAGCACTGACGCCGAGGAGAGATTGCCGACCCGGTCCAGGGAGTCCCAGGTCACCGCCAAGTCCGCCCGCTCGAGGTCCAACGCCCCTTGGAGGGCCTCCAGCACCTTGGGCCCGCCCGGATGGCAGACCCACCAGGCGATGTCTTGGCGGTGCAGTCCGGAGTCCGCCAGGAAGGTGTCGACGTCTGATCCCACGTGTCGATGGACGAGATCGGGGATCTCCGCGCCGAGCACCAGACGCAGCCCGGAGGCCCCCACGTCCCACCCCATCGCCCGCTCGGTGTCGGGATAGAGGCGGCTCCGAGTGGACAGCACGCGCGGTTCTGACCCGGGTGCCCGCTCCAGGCTGGCCGACGGATGATCAGGACCGACCGCGACCACGGCGGCGGCGCCGTCGCCGAACAATCCACTCGCGATCAGATTGGGGATCGAGGCGTCGTCGCTCTGCAGGGTGAGGGAGCAGATCTCGGTGGCCACCAGCACCGCGACGCCGTCGGGTCGACCGAGCAGGTAGTCGTGCACCCGGGCCAGGCCAGCGGCGCCGGCGACGCAACCCAGTCCGACGAGCGGGAGGCGCCGAACGTCCTCGCGCAGTCCGAGCCGTGGGGCCATGCGTGCGTCGAGGGACGGAACGGCGAGCCCGGTCACCGTCGCGGAGATGATCACGTCGACGTCTCCGGGCGTGAGATCGGCGGCTCTCAAACCGCCGGCGACAGCTTCGGTCCCCAATGTGGTGGCGGCCGAGATGAACGCGTCATTGGTTGCGCCGAAGTCGCCGAGTTCGGCGTAGCGCTCCAGCGGGAGGGCCAGATGGCGTGAACTGACACCGGTGTTCGCGTGGAGTCGAGCCAGCAGCCGGGCGTCGACCGCACCGGCACCGACGAGGTCGGCAAAGGCGGAAGTGATCATGGCTTGCGGATAGACGTGATCCGGCAGCGTGCCGTGTACCGCCAAGATCTGCGTCATGCTTCCTACCCTAGGCCGTCACCAACGGGGCCACTAGGCTCGACGGATGACCCGCAGCCGTACCCTCGCTCCGTGGCTGCGGGCCTGTCACCCCGGACCGACAGGTGCAGTCACCTTGTTGACCCTGCTGCTGGCGTTGGCGGCCGGTCTCCCGTGGGCGCGATCAATCCCGCTGGTGCTGACCGTGTTGGCCGGCCAGTTGACCATCGGCTGGTCCAACGACCTGCTCGACCGCGACCGCGATCGAATGGCCGGTCGGGGGGACAAGCCGTTGGTCACCCAGCAACTCGAAGTCTGCACGGTTCGTGTGTCGATTCTGGTGGCCGGGTTGGTCTGTCTGGGAGCTTCGGTCTTCATCGGGTACGCGGCCGCACTGGTTCATCTGGTCGCTGTCGTGGGCGCCGGCTGGGCGTACAACCTCGTGCTGAAACGGACCCTCGTCTCCTTCGTCCCCTACGCGCTCGCTTTCGGTGCCCTGCCGTGTGTCGTCAGCCTGGCCGACCGGCCGGCCGGGATCGCTCCGGCCTGGATGGTGGCGGCGGGAGCCCTGCTCGGCGTGAGTGCGCACCTGGCCAATGCCCTGCCGGACCTGGATGACGACACGGCTACGGGCGTGACCGGGCTGCCGCAGCGCCTTGGCTCCGGGATGGTTCGGCTCTGTACGCCGCTGATCCTGGTGGCCGGCTCGCTACTGGCAGCACTCGGCCCGTCGGGACGACCGCCTGCCTGGGTCTGGCTCGGGCTTGTCGCCATCGCGATCCTCACCCTTGTGGCCTGGGTCGGGCACGGCAAGACCCCGTTCCGAGCCGTGATCGCGATTGCTCTGGTCAACGTCGCCCTGTTGGTGGCGCGAGGTGCCACACGGTGACGCCATCCAACCAGAAGAGTGTTGATGATCGGATCGAACCTCGCGTACGGCGGGCTCCGATGTCGAGTGGGGCACGATGATCACTTACCGGGCAGCACGGCAGCCCTGCCGTCGATCACCGGGCGCGACGTGTTCGACGCACAACCGGCGGACCTGAGGGCATGGAACTGCCTACCTGCACTCGCGTGACATCACCTACGCCGTCCTGTGCCAGGGACCGTACGAGGAGAGTGTCGCCTACCGCGACTTCATGGGTTGGACCATGCCGTGGTACTCGTCGCTGCCCTCCCGGGAGCGTCTGCTCGCCGATCGACCGATCGGCCTGTTCCACCTGATCTGCTACCTGCGAGACGGTGACCGGGTAATCGAGACCTACTGGACGGCCGGTCGCGGGATCTCGGTAGCCTGCGAACTAGTTGATCACTGCGAGTGAGCTGACCTGCTGGAGCATCCGCCGTACCGCGAACGCGTGGCCGCGACTTTGTCCCGCGCCGGGCTCAGGAGAAGACTGTGATGCCGTAGATCGCAAAGACGACGAGGTGTGCCGCGCCGTGCACCGCCGTGACCTTCTTGGCGGTGAACGTGGTCACCGATAGCACCACGCTGACGCCGAGGAGCAGCAGATTGGTCGGGGACTCGGCCAGCACGACGGCCTGATCGGTGAGCAGTCCGATGATGAGTACGGCAGGGATGGTCAATCCGACGGTCGAGACCAGCGCACCGTGACACAGGTTGCTCACGCGCTGGATCTCGCCGTGCAAGGCAGCGCGCACCGACGTGATCGACTCGGGCAGGAAGACGATGATCGCGATGAGGATGCCGGACAGTGCGACCGGCGCCCCGACGCGCTCGAGCCCGTCGTCGAGAAGCGTGGCCATGTCGTGGGAGAGCAGCACGATGGGTAGCACGGTCGCGACGAGCAGCCCCAAACGCAGCAGCACTTCGGAGCGGTGTTCGGCGAGGACCCGGCCGATAGTCTGGTGCTCGGCCTCGGGACCGGCGCTGTCCGGCTCGGTGACGCGGGCGGTCACCCGTGGGTCGAGCTCCCGGAAGTCAGCAGCCTGCTGGCCCATCTGGCGGAAGAGGAAGAAGGCGTAGAGGAGGAGCGTCAACACGATGATCGGGATCTCCTGCCACGGCAGGTATCCCCCCTCGCTGCCGATCAGTGCTGGTAGTGCAAAGGCCAGGGAGGAGAGGACGACGATCAATGCCAGGTAGGTGGAGGTCCCCGTGCGGTTGTGGCCGAGTCCGCCGTGCTTGATTCCGCCGACGAGAAGGGACAGGCCGATGACTGCGTTGAGGATGATCATCGACACGGCCATGACCGAATCCCGGGCAATGGTGGTGTGGTCGCCGGGACCCAGCATGACGGCGGCGATGAGCACCACCTCGATCAGCACGATCGAGAGGGTCAGCACCAGGGAGCCGTAGGGGTCGCCCAGTCGACGGGCGAGGTGCTCGGCTTCATGCACCACTCCGAAGGCACAGACCAGGATGACACCGACGATGCAGGCGAGGGCAGCAATCAGGAGTGGTGCGGGAACGGGGGGTGCCAGCAGGGGGCCGGCCAACAGGAGCGCGGCGAACGCCCCCCAGCCCAGCGCCAGTCGCAGGGCCGCAGTGGGGGTGAGGATGGATCGAACGGTGGCAGACATGAGACGTGAGTCCTGTTCCACGAGGCCGTCCTCGTCACGGTCGATTTGACGCCCGAGCCGTCCCGGTCGTGGCTTGCTGTCGCGTGAAGATCCGAACCCAGTGTAGTCGGCACGTATCTTTGGATCGAGTTCTCGCGCCATCTGCTTGCCTCGTCATCCGGGTGCGATGAGTCCAGGCCGCGGCCGAGGTCAGTACCCCACAACGTCAGGAGGACTCCATGGCCACCCTGCTCTACTCCGCCAGCATGTCGCTGGACGGATTCATCGCCGGACCCGACGGCGACATGTCGTGGTTGAACCGTCATTCCGGACCGCCGAGCCCGACAGTGGAGTCGCTACCCGGCCGGACCGGCTGCCTCCTGGTGGGTGGCCGCACCTTTCGTGGTGATGATCCGAACGCCGGGACCGACTCCGAGGGTGCCTTCGACGGTGAGTACGCCGGCCCGACCGTGGTACTCACTCGTACGCCGGTGGCGGAGCCGGTGCCGGCGGTCGAGTTCGAGACAGACCTCGC
>JBQDIN010000033.1:0-18016 GCA_052094425.1 Propionibacteriaceae bacterium | reverse complement strand
CCTCGCCCGGGCGGTCGAACGCTCCCGTGAACTGGCGGGGGACCGCTACGTGAACGTGCTCGGTGCCGTCACCGCCCACGCCTGCCTGAAGGCTGGGCTCTTGGACGAGATCCTGCTGTTCGTCGTGCCGGTCCTGCTCGGGGGTGGGACCCGCGCCTTCGGCCCCACCGATGGGGAGGTCGCATTGGAGCGGTTGCCCGGCACCGACCAACTCTGGTTCCGGGTCATGCGCTGACGCCCGTGACGGACCGTTCAGGCGTTGAGGTGGGCCAGGACGGCGAGCACCCGGCGGTGACCGCTGTCGCTGAAGGGTAGGTCGAGCTTCCGGAAGATGTTGCCGGTGTGCTTGGTGACGGCGCGCTCGGTGATCACCAACTTGCGTGCGATCGCGGGGTTGTCGAGGCCCTGGGCCATCAACTCCAGCACCTCGCGCTCCCGCGGGGTCAACTCGTCAAGTGGGTTGCGGCGTTGCCCCATCAGCTGGGTGACCACCTCCGGGTCGAGGGCAGTGCCGCCGGTGGCGACTCGGTCGAGGGCGTCGAGGAACTCCTCCACCCGCCCGACCCGGTCCTTCAGCAGGTACCCGATCCCGCGGGCTCCGGCCGCCAGCAGTTCCCGGGCGAAGGCCTGTTCGACGTACTGCGACAGCACCAGGATCGGCAGTTCGGGCATCTGGCGCCGAGCCTCGATCGCGGCGCGCAGACCCTCGTCGGAGAACGACGGCGGCATCCGTACGTCGACGACGGCGACGTCGGGTCGGTGCCGCAGCAGTTGGGGCACGATCTCGGGCCCGCTGGTGGCCGACGCGACGACCTCATGGCCGGCACTCTCCACCAGCATCACCAATCCTTCGCGCAGCAGGGCGTTGTCCTCGGCGATCACGATCCGCACGGCAACCTCGCTTCGATTCTCGTTCCGCCGCCCACCGGGCTCTGCACGGTGAACCGTCCGTCCAGGGCGGCCACCCGACGACCGATTCCCGCCAGCCCACTGCCCAGGCCCGGATCCGCGCCGCCGCATCCATCATCGCTGATCATGATGGCCAACTCGTCGCACTCTTCGGTGATGATCACGGCGGCCTGGCCGGCGGAGCTGTGCCGGCTCGCATTGGTCAGCGCCTCAGCCACGATGAAGTAGGCCGCCGCCTCCACCGGTGCAGGGAGCCGAGGCAGCTCGTCCGCAATGCGTACGGCGACCGGGAAGTCACGACCGGCGGCCAGTGCGCTGATCGCCCCGGCCAGCCCTCGGTCGGTGAGGATCGGCGGGTAGATCCCGCGGATGATGCCCCGCAGATCGCCGAGTACGTCCTCGATCCCGTCCCGGGCATCGCGGATCAACGGCTGCACCCTCGTCGGGTCGGCGGCCAGCGCCCGATCGGCCAGACCCAGTCGGACCGAGATCGCGACCAGGTGGGCCTGGACCCCGTCATGCAGGTCCCGCTCGATCCGTCGCAGCTCGGCCCCGTGCGACTCGAGCGCCCCGGTTCGGGTCTCCGCCAGCCGCTCGACCTCGTCGGTCAGGGAGACGTGTGCAGTCGGACGGAGCAGGGCGCGCGTCACCCGATGCCAGCCGGCACAGATCAGTGGGGCACCCCACAGCGCGATGACGGCGTACGCGGCCGCCTGCAGGAACGGCAGCGTGAGCGCCTGCCACCACGTCTCGACCAAGATCAACAGCGCGGTGAACGTCCCGGGCGGGAACCGGCTCCAGAAGAGCGGCATCGCCAGGCTGGCTGCGACGGCCGGCCAGAGGGCCACCACCACCAGGGCGGTGAGGGTCCAGCCGACGCCGTGGGCTGCCAGCCAACACAGGTCTCGCCAGGTCGCCGGGTCCGCCAGCACCGACCGTGCGGCGGCGAGGTGTCCCTCGGGCCTGGGGTGATAGGGCCGCGGGACCGGCTCTCCCGACGTCGACAGCCGGGCGCGCTCCCGGTCGGCGAGCGCTCGTACCGGTCGGAGCGCATCGGGGACGAAGGGGACCAGCACGAGCAGGAGTGGCGCCAGAACCAACAGGAACAGGGCCGGTACGGAGGTCGACAGTCCCGCCAGCATGGCCGTGATGGCCGACCACGAACGGCGGAACCGGGACCTCACATTGCCTCCAGGGGTGCTGATGATGCCTCCATCCTGCCCGGTGCACGCTGTGGGCGGCAGGGGCCGGGCATCCCGGTCGATGGTGTCGCGCGCTACACCAACGGAGGCCACCGCGCCCGACTGTGCCGAACCGGATTCGTTCCTAGCGTTCTCATTGACGACCCGCACCCCGACCGCCGAGACGATCACGTCGGTCCGACGAGAGGAACACGACCATGACGACCAGGACAACCGACGCCCGGGAACCTGCACCGGTCCAGGCCCCACCGCGAGGCGTCCGGGGGGTGATCACCCGCCACCCGCTGATCAGCTTCTTCGTGTTGGCCTTCGGATTGAGCTGGGTGGCCTGGATCCCGTACGTGTTGTCGCAGAGCGGGATGGGGATCCTCGACTTCGACTTCCCGGCTCTGCTCGGGACCACCCAACTCGCCGGGGTACTCCCCGGGGCCTACCTCGGTCCGATCCTGGCGGCCTTCCTGGTCACCGCCGTCGCGTTCGGGCGCGCGGGGGTGCGGGAGTGGCTCGGTCGCTTCCGGCGCTGGCGGGTGAGTTGGGTCTGGTACGTGGGCGTGATCGGCGGCGTGCCCCTGGTGCTCACCCTCGTCGGCCTCCTGCTCGCTGCCACGGGGCACGAGGTCCGACCGCCGACCATGGCACTGCTGGTCGTGTACCTGCCGATGCTCGCCCTGCAGGTGATCACCACCGGTCTTGCGGAGGAGCCGGGATGGCGCGACTTCGCGCTGCCGTTGATGCAGCCCCGCTTCGGGTCCCTCGGTGCCAACCTGGTCCTCGGACCGCTGTGGGGTTGCTGGCACCTGCCGTTGTTCCTGTCGTCGTGGGGCGGCTGGCCAAACGTCGGGGTGCTGGACGTGCTCGAGTTCATCCTGACGGCGATGTCGATCAGCGTCGTGATGACCTGGGTCTTCAACCGGACGAACCAGAGCCTGCCGGTGCAGATGCTGCTGCACGCCTCGATCAACACCTACGCCTCGGTCGTCTGGAGTGGCCTCTTCCCGACCATGGACCAGGATCTGGTGGCGCACGGGCTGCTGCTCGCCGCCGGCTCCACCGCGGTGGTGATGCTGATCGCAACCCGGGGACGGCTCGGCTGGGACGGGCCCGTGTTCGGTCGGCAGGCACCCGCGCCGACGGTCAACCCGTGAGGACGACCCACCCCGCCGGTCAGTCGTCGAGGTTGCGGAAGTAGCGCGCCACCGGCCACCGCTCGAAGCCGACCGCCTCGTACGCGGCGCGTGCCCCGGCGTGGCCGGGGTCATCGCCGGTCTCGACCATCACCATCGACATCCCGGCGGCCCGGATCCGTTCGACCGCATGCTCGGTCAGGGTCGCGCCCACCCCGCGGCGCTGGTGGTCCGGGTCCACTGCCAGGACGTAGATCTCGCCCATCCGGTCCTCCGGGTGCAGTCGGATCGCGACCCAGCCGACGACCGTGTCGGACTCGCACGCCACCGCCACGTTCGCGGACTCCTCGTCGACCACCGCAGCGAGGTCGGTCCACTGGCGCTCCTCCCAGCCCCGCGGAAAGAACGCCGAATAGACGAACTCGGGAACGGCCCCCCGGAGGAGGGGGAACACCGGAGCCCAGGCCCGCAGGGAGAGGTCGAGCACCGTCTGGCGGTGGTGTTCGGCGTACGGCTCGATGGTGATCACCCTCGACAGGGTAGGGGCGAATCCTCGAGTACGGAATCCTTCGGAGTGGGAGACAATGGGCCGGACGAGTGAGGAGACGACCATGACCAACGCACACTTCGACGAACGGGCCGCCGGCTGGGACGACGACCAGTCCCACGTCACGCGAGCCACTGCACTGGCCGAGAGCATCCGCCAGACGGTCCCGCTGGGCCCGAAAATTCGCGTCCTCGAGTACGGCGCCGGCACCGGGTTGGTGTCACAGGTGTTGGCGACGGAGATCGGACCGCTCACCCTGGCGGACCCGTCGGCGGGGATGCGTACGGTCCTGACCGACAAGATCAACGCCGGCGTGTTCCCCGCCGACTCGACGGTCTGGGACGTGGACCTGTCCGCAGGCTCGGTGCCCGAAGGCACCTTCGACCTGGTGATCACGGCGATGACGCTGCACCACATCGAGGACGTCCCGACGGTACTGCGGGCCTTCGCCGGACTGCTGGCACCGGGCGGCCGGGTCTGCATCGCCGACCTCGTCGCCGAGGACGGCTCCTTCCACAACTCCCCGAACTTCCATGCCCACAACGGATTTGACCCGGAGGAGCTCTCCGGCTGGCTCCGGGATGCGGGCTTCGGCGGGGTGGACCTACGCCACGCGGTGGACATCGAGCGGGAGGGCCGGAGCTTCCCGGTGTTCCTGATCTCCGCGACCCGGAACTGACCGGGTCTCAGGCCCCGGGAGACCTGGCCGCCAGGACCAGCCACGGGATGGCCAGTCGCCCGACCACCGGCACCACGTGGTGCGAGACCTCCTCGACGTGGAGTCGGCTGGCGCGAACGGCGCGCTCGGTGTCGCGGGTCGGATCGCAGCCGTGGTCGAACAGGTGGGTGCACGGTCGGATCAGCCCCTGCAGCCTCCTGGCCAGGGACTTCGGCGAAGCGGCAACGTGCTCGGCCAACACCACGCTGCCACCCGGGATGAGGACCCGCTCGATCTCCGCCAGGACTCGCGTCGGGTCCCGCACGCTGCACAGCACGGTGGTGGCCAGGACCGCATCCACGCTGGCATCCGGGAGCGGGATCTCCTCGGCGGCGGCCGCGAGCGGCGGCTCGTGGTGGCCCCGGTGCCGCGCCCTCTCGGTGAGTTGATCACGGAATCGGCGGGACGGTTCGAGCCCGACCCACTCCACCCCGGGGGTGAGGTCAGCGAAGTTCGCCCCGCGGCCGGCGCCGATCTCCAACACCCGGCCGCGGAGTCGGCCGATCGCCCGGCTCCGGGCTGCGGTGAAGTCGGGCCATCCCGTAGGCATGCGGGGAAACTAGCACGCAGGCAAAGCCGGGTTTGACCTCTATCGTGGTTGAACTTCTAGCGTGTTCGTCCACCACCCCACCGGAAGGACACACGATGACGAAGATCGACCTGGGACCCATCGGGATCGGACTCACCCTGACCGACGATGGGAGCCACCTCGCCGAGGCCATGGAACTCGAGCACCTGGGCTACTCGACGGTGTGGCTGTCCGGTGGGCAGTTGCAGGCCTTGGATCCGGTCGCGGAGATCATCCGTGCCACCGATCGAATCCAGGTCGGGACCGGGATCATCCCCCTGGACGTGCACGACGATCGAGCCGTGACGAGGGCGTACGCCGACCTCGAGCGGACCGACCCGGGTCGTTTCGTGGTCGGGCTCGGTGCCCCGCAACAGGGTCGAAGCCCGATGGGCGCGATGGACGCCTTCCTCGACCGCGTGGAGGCGGCCGATCCGCCGATTCCGCAGCAGCGGAGGATCCTGGCGGCCCTCGGACCGCGGAAGCTCGCGATGGCTCGGGACCGCTTCGCCGGGGCGGTCACACTGCTCGTCACCCCGGCGTACACCGCCGCCGCGCGGAAGGTGCTCGGACCCGACCGGACGCTGGTCGTCGACCAGTTCATGGTCCTTGACACCGATGCCGACCGGGCGCGAGAAGCCGCCCGTGAACCGCTCAGCTTCCTGCTCCAGGTGCCCGGCTACCAAAAGAACACCCTCCGGCTGGGATTCACCCAGGCGGAGATCGACGACCTCGACGACCGTCTGGTCGACACGCTCGTCAACTGGGGTGACGCCGAAACTCTCGCGGCCCGCGTGGCCGAACACCGCGCCGCTGGTGCCGACCACGTGGTCGTCAACCTCCCGGCCACCAGCGGATCGGGCAGCTTCCTCGACAACGCCGCGGCCGTCGCCCACCAGGTGATCAGCGCGGCGAGCCGCTGACGAGACCCGCCTCTTTCTGCCGGAGTCTTGACGGAAAAATGACTCCTCCGTTAGATCGTTGACGAACCACTCAACGGGGAACCGACGGCAGGCAGCTGCGTGCCGGGCCGTTGCCGATGAGTCACCCCGATCATCATCGTCGTGCCGCGAATCCGCGCATGCCGACGCTGTCGCGCGTGCCTGCGCGACGACTTCGATGGAGAAGGAGAACTACAGATGCGTGGGAGATCATGGGCAGTGCGAGCAGCGGCCGTTGTTGTCGCGGCTGCATTCATGGGCGGCGCGGTGCCGCCTGAAGAGGCGCCGGCCGACCAGCATCCGGTAACGACTCCGGCGCCATCGGGAGGGTCGACCTACACCAATCCGGTGAGCGAAGGAGTCGTCGACTCGTTTCCCGACCCGACGATGATCAGGGGCAAGGACGGCGCCTGGTACGCCTACGGCACGACGAACCCTGTCTTCAACAGCGAGGGTGAGGAGGGCGAACGAATCCTGCCGATGATGCGCTCAACCGACATGGTCTCCTGGGAGCACGTCGGCGATGTCTACCCGCAAGACGCCGAACGGCCGGACTATTGGGCTGCCGGAACGCGGCCGTGGGCACCAGACATTCGGTATCTCGATGGGAAATACCACCTGACCTACTCGCTGTCGAACGGCGGAGTTGCCTTGCTCACCGCGGAGACGCCGACCGGTCCGTGGACCGACCATGGTCTGCTCATCGACAAGAAGGGCGTCGAGGGCTGCCCGACGGGAAACATCGACCAGTCGCTCTTTACCGACAGTGACGGCACGCGTTACATCTATTGGGGAAGCTACGACATTCTCTGCGTCTCCGAGATGAACGAGGAGGCCACGGCGCTGACGGGCGAGGTGACGCAGGTCGCACAGGGACGCCGGATGGAAGGCGCGATCGTCATGAAGCATGACGACCTGTATTACCTCATGTATTCCGATGCCGGATGCTGTGCGGGAACGTTCAGCGGGTACACCGTGAAGGTGGGGCGTTCTGACAGCCCGCGGGGCCCGTTCGTCGACGACGCCGGCGTCGAGCTGATGTCGCTCAGCAGCAACGCGGGCTTCGTGCTGGCCTCGAACGGAAACGGCTTCGCCGGGGCGGGGCACAACACGATCCAGACTGATCTGTCTGGACAGGACTGGCTCGTCTACCACGCGATCCCGGCCACCGACCCCGACTTTCCGCCCCTTCCGGCCGTTGGCAACAGGGCGCTCTCGAAGCGGCCGCTCATGATCGATCGGCTCGACTGGATCGACGGGTGGCCCGTCGTCAACGCGGGCGCCGGACCCTCCGCAGGGGAGCAGCCGGCACCTGTCACGACACCCCAGGTGGGGACGGACTTCTCCGACGGGTCGTTGCGTGACTGGAAGTCGCGAGGTGGTGGCGACAGCGAGATTGCCGCGGACGACGATGCGGGAGAGCATCTGCGCGTCACGTCCGAGGGGACGGACGCAAGCAAGATCACCGGTGCCACCACAGTGACGAACACGACAAAGGTCGAGGGTGACCTGCGCGTGCAGGCCGACCTGCGGCTGAGCCCCACTGACGCCGACGCGTCGGCGGGTGCTGCTGGGCTCGTGGTGGGCCAGCGCGGGCAGAACGGTACGACAGCGTGGATCGATGCTGAGGCGAACGAGCTGCGCATCGAGATGGTGCATGGGAGCACGGTGATCACCGAATCGGCACCGCTTCCCGAGTCGTACGATGCCCGCACATGGCACGTCGTCTCGCTGGAATGGAGAGGCTCGAGTGTCGTTGCCGAGGTCGCCTCAGACGGCCTCGGTGAGCCGCTTGCCGTGGTGGAGGCAACTGCACCGAAGCAGGCTTCATCGAAGGGAGCGGTTGGCTTCGCTGTCTCCGCCGCTGTCGCCGACGGCGACAACATCAGTGCGGCAGAGCTGTACAGACCGGTGACCGAGCGAGTTGCCGACCCGGAACCAGGAAAGCTGCTGCCGGAGTACTCGGACGACTTCGACACCGACGGCGAGCCCGCGGTAGAAGACGACGCCTGGAGCTGGGTGCGAGGTGCAGCAGAAGGCGCGGGGACCATAGCCGGCTCGCTCAATTGGCCAACCAAGGACGACGAGCTCTACAAGGACACCAACTCGGCGTCGGTGCTGCTTCGCGATGCGCCAGAGAACGACTATCTGGTCGAGACGAAACTGGCGTTCGACGGTAGTCGAGGTGCACAGCAGGCAGGGCTGGTGCTCTACGAACACGATGACAGCTACGTGAAGCTCACGCACACCGTTCTGCCGATCAGCCGTACGGGGGAGTTCACGCACGTGACCGAGTTCGGCAAGGAAGGCTCGCGACCGTCGACGACACCGCCGACACAGGTGGCAAATGGGCCCATGTTCGGAGCAGCGCCGGCGGAGACGACCTGGCTGCGACTCCACGTGCAACGCGACGATGCGGGAGAGGAGTATGACATCCGCATGGCGTCGAGCACTGACGGCGAGAACTGGCAGTGGGGAGGTGTCTGGTCGATGAAATCGCTCGGCAATCTGCGCATCGGCCTGATCTCGATGAATGCGGAGGGGGCGACTGCTGACTTCGACTATGTGCGCACGTACGACATGGAGGGCGAACAGGCACAGCATCCGGCGAGCTGGCCGTTGTCGATGCCGTATGGAACCGCTGACGATCGGTCAGAGATCACGCCGGGCCCGGACAACTCGATGGTGCTCGATCTCGAAACCCGGCCGCAGGACGCCGAACAGGGCCGGGTCTGGATGCGCGACACCTATGTGAACCAATTCGAGGTGGACGGCGAGACTCTGTATGTCGCGACGGGCACAACCAAACCGGCTGAGCTCGACAAGGCAGGACCGTGGAACGACGGCATCTACATGTGGACGGCGCCCTCGATGGACGGGCCGTGGAACCTCGTGGACACGACGTCCCTTCGCCCGGACCAGACGAAGGGCAAAGTGTGGTCGCCGGAGTTTGTCGACGAGAACACCGACGAACAGGTGGTTGTCGCCGATTGGCAGGCGTACAAGCATCCGGACGACCCCGCGAAGCGAGCAGGCAACGCATGGGCTCCCGAAGTGCAGTACATCGACGGCACGTGGTACATCATCGCCACCATGGGAGACGCATCTACGTTGACGGGCACCTTCATGCTGGCCAGCGAGGGTGGCATTGAAGGCCCCTATCGCAACATCGAGGGGAGCGTCGAGCACCCGCTCGGGGAGCCTGTTCGCGCGTCGAACCCACAGTATTACCACATTGACGGGGGGCTGTTCCGTGAGGGCGACGACACGTATCTCGTGCTGCACAACGACCTGTACTCGAAGATGACACCGGACCTGGAGAACCTGGAGCACCCGACCGATCTTCCCGAGTTCGACCAGCAGCCGTTCGCACCCGAGCCGTATCTGGAGGGGGCAACGGTGACGAAGGTGGGCGACAAGTACTACTTGATGCACGCCGCCTGGGCCCACGAATCGGGCGACGGAGAGGACGCTGTCTCCTCGTACCTGCCGAAATCAGGTACGAAATCCCAGTACGACGCAATTGTCGCCGTGTCGGACTCCTTCGAGGGGCCGTATTCAAAGCGCTACACCGCGGGGGTCGGAGCCGGTCACAACAACATGTTCATCGATGCGGAGGGCAGCGTGTGGATGACGTTCTTCCGCAACCCGGCGCACGGGTACTGGGCTGATCCCGAACGCATCGACGACGCCGCAGTCGCGGGTGTCGTCCGCATGGAGCAGGCGGGCCCGTTTGGCGATCTGCTCTACGTGGAGCGGGCGAAGAGCTGACGAGTCAAGACGAAGAGGGCGTCCGAGGTCGGCGGGCGCCCCTCTTCGCGGCCAGGACGCATTAGTTCTGACGCCGTCAGAAAAAAGATCGGAAGCTTTTTGCCGGGTGGTTGACGGAAAAATTCAACACTGGGAACTTGGCTCGTATGTCAATGACGACTCGGATGTCAACGACGAACGGGATTCGCGCACTCGTTCGGCGAACACACGAAGAGCGTGTTCTCGCCGCACTGCGCGCGCACGGCGCACTCAGCAGAAGCGAACTCGTCCCGCGGGTCGGCCTGTCGCGCACGACGCTGTCTGAGATCACGGCCAGCCTCTTGGCACGCGGCGCAATCGTCGTGGCCGACACCGATGCCTCAATCAGAGCCGGCAGCGGTCGGCCCGCCGAACGGCTCGTGCTCGACCCAGGTGCCGGGCAGGTGATCGGGGTCGATTTCGGGCACCGTCGCGTGCACGTTGCCGTTGCGGATGCGTCGCACAACGTCATCGCATCTGGGCGCGAGGAGTACGCGAACGGAACACCGTGGTCTCAGCGAATCTCGACGGCATTCGACCTGATTGATCGGCTGAGCCGAGAAACGGGCGTGCACTATGGCGCACTGCAGGCAATCGGTATCGGCGTGCCAGGGCCGTACACGGGCAAGACGAGCGAGAACCGTTCGGTTGACTGGAAGAAGGAATTGACTCCGAACGGAGTCGACGATGCATTTGAAGAAAGATTCGACGCACCCGTCTTCGTTGACAACAACACGCGACTCGCGGCGCTCGCGGAAGCGAGCAATCGCCCGGACACCGTCGACAACCTCATCTACCTCCGGCTCTCGGACGGAGTCGGCGGCGGCCTCGTCGTGAGCGGGCGGCTCGTCTCTGGCGCACGAGGCTTTGCTGGCGAGCTGGGGCACGTCACCGCCAACCAGACAGGGGCAACCTGCCGGTGCGGCAAGCGCGGCTGTCTCGAGACCCTCGCCTCCGTCCCCGCGATCCTCGCTACCTGCAGAGACCGTGGTGTCGCCGTCGAGACGCTGGGTGATCTCGCAGCCGAGGTCGCGAAGAGCAACCCGACAGTCGATGTCGTGCTTCGCGAGATCGGCTCGGCAATCGGCCGAGTTCTCGGTGCGGCCGCGATGACTCTCAATCCGCGGGAAGTCGTGATCGGGGGCGAGGTCGTGCGCGTCGCACCCGTGATCGTCGAGCAGGCAGCAGCGACGATCCGCTATGAGCTCTACCCGATTCCCGCTGAGCACCCGCTCGTCGTGCGGGCAGCACAGCTCCATGACAACGATGGCGCTCTCGGTGCCATTGCCGCAATCTTCCACCAATCCCCTCTGCTCGCCGGATACCCCGAGCCGACAGCGTCCAGTGACCAGCACCAGTCGCAAAGGAGCGCCCAATCATGACGCTTTCTCCTTCCCGCAACGATCGAGTTCTGCCATGGAACGAGTAGCCGAGATGGCCCATCCCGTAGACGGCGGTCAGGCCGCGCCACCACGACCAGACGAGTCCGGGACCAGGACGATGGCAGTGCCCGGGGGCGAGCCCGAGCGGCAGTCACGTCAGAAGATGACGAAACGCACGAAGCTGCTGATGCTCAATGTGATCTCCGTCGTCGGGGGCATCAGCATCTGGTGGGGACTCGCGCTCGCCGGCTTCCAGTTTCCGACGCCACCGGAGGTGATTGCCACCGGCATCAAGCTGTGGGGCTCTGGGCTGCTTCAGCAGGACCTCTTGGCCAGCCTCGGGCGCGTGCTCACGGGCTTCCTCCTCGGGTCGGCACTCGCGATCCCCGTGGGCTTCGTCATGGGCTGGTACGCGGTGGCCAGGGGCCTCTTCGAGCCGTGGATTCAGTTCTTTCGCACCATTCCGCCGCTTGCTCTGCTGCCGCTCGTGCTGGTGCTGCTCGGCATCGGCGAGGTTCCGAAGATCTTCGTCATCTTCCTCGCCGCATTCCTGGTGTGCGTGATCTCGACCTATCAGGGCGTGGTGAGCGTCGACCGCACGCTCATCAACGCCGCCCGTGTGCTCGGAGCGAAGGACGGCACGATCTTCGTGCGCGTCGTCGTGCCGGCATCCACTCCCTTCATTCTCGTGGGCATGCGCACGGGCCTCGGCTCCTCGTGGGCAACCCTCGTCGCCGCAGAGCTTCTCGCCGCTCAAGCGGGACTCGGCTACCGGATGCAGCAGGCGCAGCTGTACTACGACCTCGCCACGATCTTCGTCGGGATCGTCTGCATCGGCATTCTCGGCCTCGTGATGGACCGGCTGCTGCTTCTCGCCGAGAGCAGACTCACCGGTTGGCAGGAACGGATCTGATGATGACCAACGCAACGACAACGGCAAAGATCTCGATTCAGGACGTCCGCAAGACGTTCCAGTTGAAGAACGAGGAATTCGTCGCACTCGACCGGGTGAACCTCGACATCGCCGACAACGAGTTCGTCACGGTGGTCGGGCCGTCCGGATGCGGGAAATCGACGTTGATGAACATTCTCGGCGGCCTCGAGACGGTCTCGGGTGGCTGCGCGATCGTCGACGACTTGGCTGTCTCGGCGCCGGGGCCTGATCGCGGCGTGATCTTTCAGCAGTACGCGCTCTTCCCCTGGCTCACGGTGCGCAAGAATGTCGAATTCGGTCTGAAGGTCGCTGGTGTCTCCAAAGGCGATAGAGCCGAACGGGCCGAGTACTTCATTCGGTTGGTCGGACTCGAGCAGTTCGCCGATGCGCTGCCGAAGATGCTGTCGGGCGGCATGAAGCAGCGGTGCGCGATTGCTCGCGCCTATGCAGTGAACCCAAGCATCCTGCTGATGGACGAACCCTTCGGTGCGCTCGACGCGTTGACCCGGGTGAAACTCCAGGAACAGCTTCTCGAGACCTGGAACCGAGAGAAGCGCACCGTGATGTTCATCACTCACGACGTCGACGAGGCAGTATTCCTCGCCAACCGTGTCGTCGTGATGGCAGCTCGCCCCGGCCGCATCCACAAGATCATCAACGTCGACCTGCCTTACCCCCGCACCGAAGAGGTCCGGCTGAGCCCGGAGTTCGGCGAGCTGCGCAACCGCGTGTGGCACGCGGTCTACCACCAGTAACCAGACGACCCCACCCCCTATGAAAGGGACTGCACCATGTCATTCACCAAGAAGCTGATCGGCACCGTTGCCGCCAGCGTGGTTCTCGCTCTCGCGGGATGTTCAGGCGGAGCCGCAGGCGAAGCCGGTGACGAGGTCGAGGCGATCGACGTCAACTTCGGCTACATCGCCGACTTCAACGGCACCAGCCTCCTGGCGATCGCCGAGGACCAAGAACTGTGGGAGAAGAACGGGGTGAACATCACCACCACGTCGTTCACCAACGGCCCCTTGCAGATCCAGGCTCTCGGTACCGGCGATCTGGACTTCGGGTACATCGGGCCGGGGGCCTTCTGGCTGCCCGCATCCGGCCAGGCCAAACTCGTCTCGATGAACACACTCGGTCAGGCCGACCGCGTCGTCGCCCAGCCGGGAATCGAGTCGATGGAGGACCTGCGCGGCAAGACCGTCGCCGTTCCCGAGGGAACGTCGGGCGACATGATTCTGACGCTCGCGCTCGAAGAGGCCGACATGACGAAGGACGACATCAATGTCGTGAACATGGAGCCCTCGGCAATCGTGGCTGCACTCGCATCGAAGAAGGTGGACGGCGCCGGGTTCTGGTACCCAGCACTCGCCACAGTCAGGGAGCAGGTGCCGGATCTCGTCGAACTCGCCGAGAACAGCGACTTCGAAGACACCATCGCGTTCCCCACGGCGTTCGTGGCAGGAAACGATGTGGTCGAGAACCAGGAAGAGAAGGTGACGCGTGTTCTGAAGGTGCTCCGTGAGGCCATCGAGTACCGCGCAAACAATGTGGACGAGACGATTCAGCTCACCGCCGACTTCTCGGCACTCGACGTCGAGAAGGTGAAGGCGGATGCGGGCAATGTCCAGGTCCTCGGCCTCGACGAGATCGACGAGCTGACAAAGGACGGCACGGTCAACGACTGGCTTGAAGGCATGAACAAGTACTTCGTCGATGCAGGCAAGCTTCCCGAGCCCGTCGACCCGAGTGAGTACTACACCGGAGATCTGTTCGTGAAAGCAGGAGAATAACTTGCCCAAGGCCAGGAACATCCTCTTCTTGATGACCGACCAGCACCGAGTGGACACGCTCGGCGCCTACGGAAATCAGCTCGCGGAGACTCCAGCTCTCGATGAGCTCGCCCGCACGGGAACACGGTTCGACCGGTGGTACACACCGACGGCGATCTGCACACCTGCGCGTGCGAGTCTGCTCACAGGCCAAGCGCCGTTCCGGCACAAGCTGCTCGCCAATCACGAGCGCAACGTCGGGTACATCGAAGATCTTCCCGAGGACCAGTACGCGTTCTCGACCGATCTTCGGTCGGCAGGCTACAACTGCGGCTTGATTGGCAAATGGCACGCGGGAACGGAGCGCTCAGCCGCAGACTTCGGGTTCGATGGACCTGATCTCGCTGGCTGGCACAACCCAGTCGAGCACGAGGACTACCTGGCGTATCTGTGCGAGAACGATCTGCCCGCCTACGAGATCAGCGACCAGATCCGTGGCAGGCTGCCGAACGGTGGGCCGGGCAACCTGCTCGCCGCTCGGCTGCACCAGCCCGTTGAGGCGACGTTCGAGCACTACCTCGCGACGCGCACGATCGAGATGCTCGAGAAGTATGCAGACGACTACCGTTCGGAAGAGAAACCGTTCTACCTCGGGCTGCACTTCTTCGGACCTCATCTGCCCTACGTGGTGCCCAGCGAGTACTTCGACAAGTTCGATCCCGCAGACATCGAGATGCCGAAGTCCGTTGCCGAGACGTTCTCGGGCAAACCGCAAGTGCAGCAGAACTACAGTGATCACTGGGCGTTCGACACCATGGAGCTCGAGACGAGTCGCAAGCTCATCGCCATCTACTGGGGCTACGTCACGCTGATCGACGAACAGATCGCGCGCGTGCTCGGCGCAATGGAACGACTCGGTCTTGTCGATGACACAGCCGTGTTCTTCAGCTGTGATCACGGTGAGTTCACCGGATCGCACCGCCTGCACGACAAGGGCCCGGCGATGTATGAGGACATCTATCGAACCCCGGGCATCGTGCGCATTCCCGGGGCTCCTGCCGGTCAGGTGAGGGATGAGTTCGTGAGTCTCCTCGACTGCACTGCAACGTTCCTCGAGCTCGCAGGGCTCGACCCGGCACCGGCCATCGACTCACGCAGTCTTGTTCCCCTTGTCCTGGGCGAGACGCCCGACTGGCAACAGGACATCGTCTGCGAATTTCACGGACACCATTTCCCCTATCCCCAGCGGATGCTGCGAAACAGCCGGTACAAGCTCATCGTCAATCCCGATTCTGTCAATGAGCTCTACGACCTCGAACGGGACCCTGACGAGCTGCTCAATGTCTACGACCTCCCCGACACGACGGAGGTCCGGGACCAGATGATGCAGCGACTCTATGCACTTCTCGTAGAGCGGGGTGACAAGTTCTATCACTGGATGACGTCGATGTATCAGGTCGGCGGAGTCAACCACGACCCGTCACTCAGCGGATTCGATGATGAGGCGTACCAGAAGTAGGCGCTGGCTGTTCAGCGCCAGCCGAGCTCCGGTGCGACATGGGTGACAACGTTTCCGAGTAGCGTCGCGTTTGTAGTCGACCCCGAGCTGGCCTGGTGCCTGACGTCACGAGTCTGCGGCATCGACCGGCGGTCAGAGGGCAAGCACGCCGGTAGTCTACTTGTGAGCTTCTCTTCGATCGGCTGGTCGGGGGAACCCTAGTGTTCAGATGGTGACTACCGAAACGAGGCTATGATTTCGTTACTCAGACGCTACCCCCTCGTCTCCTTCTTCATCCTGGCCTATCTGGGTTCATGGATCGGCTGGAGTCCGTGGTGGCTCTCTCAGAGCGGTACCGGTCTTCTGTCATTTGAGTTGCCCTTCTCTGCAGCTGCAGGCATCAACCAGCTCGGCCTGTTTGCGGGTCCATTCGCGGCAGCATTCATTGTCGTACGGGCTACAGAGGGCCGTGAGGGTTTTCGCCAGTTCCAACGCCGCGTATTCCAACTGCGTGGTCGGCCTTTCTGGTGGATGCTCGCCTTTATCTTTATCCCGGTAGTCGCAGGGCTTGGATATCTGCTCGTGCCTGGGTTCGAATTCGCCTTAGAGGACGGCGGCCTGACCACCTTCGTGGTATTGGCAGGTACCTATTTTATCTACATTCTCGGCGGACCATTCCAAGAAGAACCCGGCTGGAGGGGCTTCGCTCTTCCTCAACTCCAGCAGCGGCTGCACCCTTTGATCGCGGCCCTTGTTCTTGGGGTTATTCACTGCTTCTGGCATGCGCCACTATTCTTTACGAGTGAGTGGGATACCGCGCGGCAGGATCCCAGCCAGTTTCTCGCATATCTTGTTCTCGTCGTCAGCATGTCCGTTGTGCTGTCTTGGCTAGCCAATGGTTCTCGCGGTTCGATACTTCTTGTAGTCCTCGGTCACAACGGTGTCAACTGGGCACTCTTCGCCGCGGGCACCTTCGAGGGTGCGCCAGTCTCATCAAACTGGCCCGCTGCTCTTGGCCTTGCCTGTCTTGCAATCATCGCTATCGCTGTGACGAAGGGGAGACTCAGGCACTGGCCGGACCAGCTATCAGCCGAGCGTCGCTCGACCTTGAACGCGTCCAGCAAGCTCTAAATCGCATTACCCTGAACGGGACCCTGCGTGTTCGGCTCCCAGCCCAACGACGGTGCGACATGCTTCGCGAACGACTCAAGGATGGATGTACAATAAGCAACACCCACCTGATTCGGCACGGTGAGCAGCAGCGTGTCCGCCTCGGCGATCGCCTGGTCCTCGGCGAGTTGGCGCACCAACTCGTCCGGGTCGGCCGCGTACGTCTTGCCGAAGCGGGCCCGACCACCCTCCAGCTGGCCGACCTGGTCGGTACTCCGGGACTCCAGGCCGAAGTACTGATGATCTTGGTCGGTCACGAGCGGGAAGATGCTGCGACTGACCGACACCCGGGGCTCGGGGTCGTGCCCGACCTCGGCCCACCGGTCCCGGAACAGCCGAATCTGTTCGGCCTGCAGTTCGTGGAACGGCACCCCGGTGTCCTCGGTCAGCAGGGTCGAGCTCATCAGGTTCTTGCCCTGCTCGGCCGTCCACTCCGCCGTCGCGCGGGATCCGGCGCCCCACCAGATCCGCTCCCGCAGACCCGGGGAGTGCGGCTCGACCCGCAGCAGTCCGGGCGGGTTCGGGAACATCGGCCGCGGACTCGGCTCGGCGAAGCCTGCTCCACCGAGTACGTCCAGGAACGTGGCTGTGCGGCGCCGGGCCATGTCGGCATCGGTCTCGCCCTCCTGGGGGTCGTGGTCGAAGTAGCGGTACCCCTCGATCACCTGCTCGGGCGATCCGCGGCTGATGCCCAACTGGAGTCGCCCGCCGGAGATCAGGTCGGCCGCCCCGGCGTCCTCGGCCATGTAGAGCGGATTCTCGTAGCGTATATCGAGGTTGTGACACCCGCGTGGTTGACAACGGCGCTTAGGTCGGAGACAGGAGCCTACCTGCACCTGCCCCACTTCTGGTACATCGATGATGCCCCGGACTTTGTGGTCCGGGGCATCATCGATGTACCAGGCCGGGCCGTGATTGTGGGCCGACTAGCGCTCCTGAACTGTGTAGGTGAGATGGGTTGTCCTTGGCGACGATTCCGAAGCCACCTGCTTTAAGGCCACGCGGGACCCGTCAACACCCTCGAACAGCCGGATGCCTGAGCCGAACAGAACGGGTGAAAGAGCAATCGAGAACTCGTCAACCAGTCCAGCGTTGAGGTATTCCAGTATCGTCTCGCCGCCACCTGCAACTCGGACGTCCCGTTCACCCGCGGCCTCTCGTGCCCTGCGTAGTGCGGACTCAATGCCGTCGTCGACGAAATGGAAGGTAGTTCCACCGAGTCTCTCCCACGGGTCACGCTTCTCGTGGGTCACGACGAAGACCGGTGTGTGGAACGGGGCGTCTTCGGGCCAGGCGTTCTCACCGGCTTCGAACATTCGCTTGCCCATCACGCTCGCACCAGTTCTCTCGAACGTCTCGGACGCGATGTCGTTATCCCGTCCCTCTTCGCCGCCCTCACCAAGCTGGAGGTTCTCCCGGGTGAAACGCAGAGGGAACATCCACGCCTGCAGCTCCATCCATT
>JBQDIN010000032.1:13821-43085 GCA_052094425.1 Propionibacteriaceae bacterium | reverse complement strand
GCGCCGACATCGGCGGCCTTGGTGAAGATGCCGCCGCCGACGCGCATGAACATGGCCAGCAGGGCCGCACCGAAGCCGAACCCTTCGAGGATGGTCGGGGCGTCGCCACGGAAGACGAGCACCACGACCGCCGCGCCCAGCAGGCCGAGGCCGACGGTGGACATGCCGACGTGGGCGCCGGTACGGAAGGCGACCCTCATCGCGGGGTCGCGGCCCTCCGAGCGGGCCGCGGCGGCCACGCGTACGTTGGCGCGCACCGCCAGCCACATACCGAGGTAGCCGATCAGGGCGGAGAAGAAGGCACCGGCGACGAAGGCCACCGAGCGGGCGATCTTCAACGTCCAGTCGCCGAACTCGCCGTCGTGGACCGGGAGGGCCAACAGCAAGAGGAACGCCACCGCGGCAAAGGGAGCCAGCGTGCGGAACTGCCGGGTCAGGTAGGCCGCGGCGCCCTCCTGGACCGCCCGGGCGATGGTCTGCATGCTCTCGGTGCCTTCACCGGCGCGCAACACCTCGCCCCGGAACACCAGTGCCATCACGACCGCGATCAAGGCGATGGCCCCGACAATGGCGACGATGGTCAGGTTGCCACCCGACAGCGAGACGACTTCCAACGGGACAGGAAGTGTGGGCATGTGTCCTCCTGAGACAAGACAACGGCGATGTTGCGGGTCCGGCGCGCATTGCACAGGACGAAGCGGAGTCTAACCACTCGTACGGGTGGTTTGGTTGTCGGGGCGTTGGCCGGGCACGAAGACCGGGTACTCTCCCTGCCTGCGGACCGCCGTCCCGGCGATCCCTGCCGGGGTGAGGTCGATGGTGTCGACCACCTCTTCCCCCTGTGCCGCCTCCGCCATCCCCGGGCGTACGGGCGGGTGCGGCGGATAGCGACGCAGCAGGGAGAAGCGTTCGCGCTCCACGCACCGGACCTCGTGCCGGCGGTGAGCGACGGTGAGCGACGGCTGCCGCGCATGGCCGCCGAGTCCTTCGAAGCCGAAGTCCAGCACCCGGGCGGGGTTGTTCCGGAAGTCGGCCAGGTCCTCGGCCCAGAAACCGTGCCCGTCGGCCCAGACCCAGCCGTGGTGGGCCACCGCACGGAAGGAATCGGCGTCGAGCTCGTTCAGCCGCCGGTGTCCGTGCCGGGGGCATTTCCGGGCCGGGGGGATCGCAAAGTCCGAGGCCTCGTCATTGGTCCGGTGTTCCTCCTCCCGGCAGCCGCAGTCCTTGTACTGCTCGAGTTCGTCGCGGGGCAGGAAGGTCGACCCCACCCGATACTCCACCGGCCCCACGCCCCCGGTACCGAACTCGACCACCAGGAGCCCCAACCCGTGCCGCAGGACGGTCTGGACGAGTCCGCGGGCGAGGTCGATGATCACCAGGCTGAGCCCGACCACCCCGAGGGCCCAGGGCAGCAGGTCACCGAAGACGCTCGGCGGCCAGGTGCCCGGATCGTCGCGGACCAGTCGGACGATGCCGTTCCAGACCAGGCAGATGACGATCAGCACCACCCCGGTCACCATCACGATCCACCGCCGGGAGACGGACTGTGCCTGCACCGCGTCGTCGTCGATGAAGGTCCACGTGGTGCCCCGGTCCTCCCAGCGCCGGACCGTCCACGCGCGCCGCAGGGCCGGTACGGCAGCCAGCACACAGGCGACGGACACCACCAGCCATGCCAGGGCCCACCCCGGTGATGACGTCTCGCCACCGCGCACGGTGAGGAAGGCCATCGCCCCGAGCAGCAGCCAGAACAGCCACGGGGTGAGCCGACCGAAGAGCCCATGCGTCAGGGTGAGCACCATCAGCGCGGTCAGAATGGCTGCCGCGGCGGTGCGCCAGGGGTCGGCGGCGACGGGGGTGAACAGCGGCCCCTGCCAGGGCAGCCACGTACGCAGGAAGGCGGGCCCGGAGGCCCCCAACCAGTGGGAGAAGGCCCCGAGCAGGTGGAGCCCGAGGCCGATGCCGAGGGACCAGCGCGTGATGCGGGCCAACCACGTGTTCGGCACCCGCAGGGGCATCCGCTGCCAGTCGGCCGCGGTCACCGAGACCATTCGTACCGCCTGATCACCGTGAGCCTGCTGATCCATGGCCACACTATAGAGAGGAGAATCGATCCGATGATCGAATGCCAGCCGACGAACGGGAGAGGTGGCGGGTGCGGGATCCTGGGGAGCAGTCCGGTCCGATCGACGATGAACTGGTCGTGCCGTCCTCGCTGCGCTACCGCCACGACATCGCCGCGCGGACCGGTCGACATGCCGACTGGCCGCGGTGGCTGCCGGAGGAGGTGCGGGCGGCCGGCGAGCGGCTCGGCATCAGCGCTCCGTGGCAGCACCAGGTGGCGGCCGCGGAGCACGCCCATGCCGGCCGGCACGTGGTGTTGTCCACCCCGACCGCTTCCGGCAAGACCTTCGGCTACCTGCTCCCGGTGCTGGCCGCCACGTACGGGGGCCCGGAGGCCAGCGGCCCGGACACCGACGCCGCGGCTGGAACGCGTCAGCCGTCGGTTCGCGAACAACTGCTGCAGCCGACCCGTCCCCACACGGCCCTCTACCTCGCCCCCACCAAGGCGCTCGCCCACGACCAACTGCGGGTGAGCACGGAGTTCGGCCTGCCCGGCTGGCGGGTCAGCACCGTGGACGGGGACTCCGATCGGGCCGAACGGGACTGGGCCCGTGATCATGCCGCTTACGTGTTGACCAACCCGGACATGCTGCACCGGTCACTGCTGCCCAACCATGCGCGGTGGGCCAAGGTGCTGCAGACCCTGCGCTACGTCGTGGTGGACGAGTGCCACCGCTACCGGGGCGTGTTCGGTGCGCACGTGGCCGCGGTGCTGCGTCGGCTCCGCCGTCTGTGCCACTCCTACGGCGCCGAGCCCGTCTTCGTGCTGGCGTCGGCCACGGTGACCAATGCGGCGGAGGCGGCGACGGAGTTGGTGGGCGCGCCGGTCACCGCGGTCACCGAGGACGCCTCGCCGCACGGTGCGGTCCGGATCCGGTTGTGGGAGCCGGAGTCCGACACCGACACCGAGGTGGCTTCACTACTGGCCGAGTCGGTGGACGAGGGACGCCAGACGGTGGCGTTCATCCCGAGCCGGAAGATGGCCGAGCTTGTTGCCCTGCGAGCCCAGGAACGGCTGCTCGACCAGGCGCTGCGGATCGAGGCCTACCGCAGTGGCTATCTGGCCCCGGAGCGGCGCCAACTCGAGCGCCGCCTGCAGGACGGCCGCCTGCACGGGGTGGCCGCGACGAACGCCCTCGAACTCGGGGTGGACATCGCCGGGATGGACTCGGTGATCATCGCAGGATTCCCCGGGACCCGGGCGGCCTTCTGGCAGCAGGCCGGGCGGGCCGGGCGCAGAGGCACCGAGGCGGAGGTCACCCTGGTGGCGCGGCAGGACCCGTTGGACGCCTACCTGTTCGACCACCCGGAGTTGATCTTCGCGGCACCGGTGGAGGCGACTGTGCTGCACGCCGAGAACCCGTACGTGTTGGGCCCTCACCTGGCGGCCGCGGCCCAGGAACGGCCGTTGACCAGCGAGGACACCCGCTGGTTCGGACCCACCCAGCCCGTTCTGGTGGGCCGCCTCACCGCCCAAGGGGCTCTCCGGCGCCGCCCGCAGGGGTGGTTCTGGACCCGGACGGAACGGGCCGTCGACCTGATCGACCTGCGCTCCGACACCGGCCGCGCCATCGAGGTGATCGACACCGCGACCGGCCGGGTGATCGGCCAAGTGGACCGCGGCACCGCGGACGGGACCGTGCACGAGGGCGCGGTCTACCTGCACCAGGGCGAGACCTGGCTGGTGGACTCCCTGGACCACGACCGTGGGGAGGCGATGGCGACGGCCACCCGGCCGGGCTACTACACGACTCCGAAGTCCATCTCCGAGGTGAGCGTGGTGGCCGAGCACGAGTCACGGTCGATGGGACAGGGCATCGTCCACCGGGGCGACGTGGACGTCATCTCCCAGGTGGTGGCCTACCTGCGCCGGGACGAGATCACCCACGACGTGTGGGACGAGACGCCGCTGGATCTGCCGCGACGGAGCCTGCGCACCCAGGCGGTGTGGTGGACCCTGCCGATGGAGGTCGTCGTCGCGCTGGACACCGCCCCGCTGCGGCTGGCCGGTGCCGCCCACGCAGCCGAGCACACCGCGATCGGCCTGCTGCCCCTCTTCGCGCCCTGTGATCGGTGGGACATCGGGGGGCTGTCCGCCGTGCTGCACCCGGACACCGACACCTGCACGATCTTCGTCCATGACGGCCACCCGGGCGGGGCGGGATTCGCCGAGCGCGGATTCAGCGTCGCCGAGGCGTGGCTGGACGCGACCCTGGAGCGGTTGACCACCTGCACCTGCCCCGCCGGATGCCCGGCGTGTGTCGTCTCCCCCAAGTGCGGCAACGGGAACCAGGTCCTCGACAAGGCCGCCGCGGTGCAACTGGTTCAGCTGTTGCGTGCGCCATAATGACGCCATGGTTCCCATAGCGATCGTCGTGATCCTCATCGTCATCGTCTTCACCGTCGCCCTGCTGCTCGCGCCGGACCCGGCGACGTTGTCGATCTTCGGAGCCCAGATCAACACCAACACCACCGGGGTGTACTTCACCGGCGCGGTCACCATGCTGGTGCTGCTGGTCTCGCTGCTGCTGCTCCGGGCCGGGATCTCTCGCTCCGTCCGGCACCGCAAGGAGGTCCGCTCCCTGAAGAAGCAGGCCGAGGTCGGGACCGGCGCATCTGCTGCACCTGATCAGGAGCCGACTCGGAAGGCCGACAAGCAACCCGGGTCGAAGGCCGACAAGGGGGCCGCTCGGAAGGGCCACCGCAGGTCCGACCAGGCGGACACCAAGACCTCCGCCCCGGCCTCCGAGGGCACGGCCGGCAGGGCGGGAACCCCCGAGGCCGGCACCACCACACCGTCCGAACGGGCCTCCCTGCTGGACGAGACGGACTCGCTGCTGGGCGACGAACGCGACCGCTGATCCGAGACCTCAGGCGATCGAACCGGCCACGGCCGTCGCCCGGATGCTGTCCGGCAGGCCGGGCAGTGCCTGCGAGTGCGGCCGTACGACCACCACGGTGATGGCGAAGTCGACTCCGTCCCCATCCAGCGTGCAGGTGTCCAGTGCCACGGAGTTCGCCCGCGCGGCCTGTTCGGCTGCCGTGCAGGAATCGTCCCCAGCCGCGTGCGCCTGCGCCCCACTGAGGGCCACCACGTCGGCTGCCTGGGCGGCCCGGTGGGCCGTGACCACGTACCCGCCGTAGACGACCGCGCCGACCCCGATGGCCAGCACCGCGATCATCACCCCCGCGGCCAGCACCGTGCCACTGCCCCGCTGGTCCAGTCGCCTCCCGACTCTCATGGGCCCCTCTCCCCCGGCTCGAGGAGCACCGACGCAGTCGAGCCGAGCGGTACGGCGGGCAGCCAGTGCAGCAGCCGGCTCTCGAGTCGGACGGTGGCCACCACGAACCCACCCTCGCTGGTCACCTCGACCGTGGCACCTGACGGTGCCTTGGCCCGGGCCGCGGACTCGGCTGCCTGGTCACCGCGGGCTGCCTGCCGGGCCACCTCCGCCGCGGTGTCGACGCAGTGCACCTGCTGTACCCCGATCGCCAGCACTCCCACCAGGATGATCAAGAGCGCCACTGCCCCGACCGAGGCCATCGCCAGTTCGGCGGTCACCATGCCGCGTTCGCTGCGGCCGCGCGCCGGCGGCGCGGGGTCTCCCCCACGCCGCCGAATCGCCCCGGGTCCTCGGCTCACAGCGCCTGCATGATCAGTTCGATCAGCCACTTGATGATCTTCCAGAGCAGCTCCAGGAACTCCGGATCCTTGAAGATGGTGATCAACACGGTGACCACGCTGATCGCCGCCACCGTCCCCACCGCGTACTCCGCGGTGATCATGCCGCGCTGGCCCCGGGTGCGCCACCGGTCCACCACGCCCTCGCGACCATGATCGACTTCCTGCGACACATCCGCATCGGCAGGAACGACCTGGTCCGACTTGCTCTCGTCAGTGGTCATGTCCACTCCTCCTTCTCATCGGCCCTTCGGACCTCATCCCGTGTGGATGTGTCGTGATCCTCATCCCGGGGCACGAGTTCGACCGCTCGGACAACACTGCTGTGGATGCCGCTCCGAGCCCGCGATCGGCTGTGCACAGAGCTGAAGACATGGGTCACGGCAGGAAGGCCGAGATGCCGGCGGCGATGACCGGTGCGATCCCGATCAGGAAGAAGGCCGGCAGGAAGCAGACACACAGGGGCAACACACTGCGCACCCCGGCCGCGCGTGCCTTCGTCCGACGGTCCGCCTGGGCGGCGGTGCGGGCCATCCGGCCGTGCTCGGACAACACCTCCGCGAGGGCCGTCCCGGAGTCCGTGGAGCGGGCGAGGTCAAGAGCCAGCCGGCGCAAGGGCTCGTGCCCGGTCAGGGCACGCCACGCCTCGGACTCCGGTTGACCGGCCCGGACGTTGTCCAACACCTGGGCCAGTTCGTCACACAGCGGCCCGTCGATCACGGCCACCACCTGCTCGACGGCGCCCCGTAGCGGCAGGCCTGCACGGAGCGCCGCAGCCAGGAGGCCACACACCTCCGGCAGGTCTCGGACGATCCCCTCCCGGTGGCGACGGGTGACCGTCGTCTCGATCCGACCGGACA
Organism: Propionibacteriaceae bacterium; assembly: GCA_052094425.1. Taxonomy (GTDB): domain Bacteria; phylum Actinomycetota; class Actinomycetes; order Propionibacteriales; family Propionibacteriaceae; genus Microlunatus. Next base: position 36,419 of record JBQDIN010000032.1, on the reverse strand, counting down.
CGCACCCGGCCAGCGCGGCAACGGCCACCGCCAGCCCGGCGGACGGCCAGCCCAGGCCCAGCGTCGACCCGGTCAGGCCGACCGCGATCCCGGAGGCAACCGCCAATGCAGCGCGGTGCCCGGGTGACAGACAGCCCGGCACCGCCACCAGCCATGCGGGTCGGGCCCACTCGGGACGCACCGGCCGGTGCCGCAGGACTCGAGGGACCCGGCCGGTGCCCGCCGGGTGCAGTCCGCACACCGCCAATGCCGTCAGGGTGAGCGTGGCGACCAGCCAACCGGTGTTCACGCTGGGCCCTCCTCGGCCCGGGCGGCGATCCGGTCCATCCAGCAGATTCCACCCGCCGCCAGGCACACCCCCACCAGCAACATCACCTGCCCGATCCCGTGCCCCAGCAGGAAGGCCGCCGGGTCACCGCCGACCAGGTAGCCGAGTCCGAGACCGACCACGGGCAGGGCGGCCATCACCCGGCCGGTGGCCCGGGAGGAGGACAGCTCACCGGCGACCAGCAGGGCGAGATGCTCCTCGGCCGTCACGTCGTCGGCCACCTGTTGGAGGGCCGGGGCCATCGGCGCGCCGGTGACGTGGGACAGGTGCCAGGCTCGGGCCAACGACCCCAGTCCGGCGCCACCCGAACGGGCCGAGTCCCGACGCCAGCCCTGGATCACGTCTCCCCCGAGTTCCTGCACCGCCGCGGCATCGGCGAGCACCGGGCAGTCTTCGGCCGCGACCTTGATCGCCTCGGCCGGCACCATCCCCACGCGCAACTGTCCCGCGAGCACCCGGCAGGCATGCGCCACGTCGCCACGGAGCCGGCGCGATCGGCGCCGCTGCCGCTCACCACGCAGGATCCAGCCACCGGTCAGGACCACGACCAGTCCGACCGTCAGCACCGTCCACGAATGCGTACCGCCGGCCAGTGCGGCCACCGGGAGCAGCCCGACCAGCGCGCCCAACACGATCAACAGCCGACGGTGGGGTCGTTGCTCCGGAGCAACCTCGCCCTTCATCAGCCGGCGGGCCAGGCCACGGCCGGGCGCCGGCCCGACCCAGAGTGCGGCCGCCAGACCGGCGACGACCAGGGCCATGATCAACATGTCGAAACCGACAGCTCACCGGCTCCCGCCAGCAGTTCCTCCAACCGGGCGATGCCGGGCCCTCGCCGGGTCGTCCCGTCCGGATCGAAGGAGAGGGCCAGCACGGTCTGCACCAGTCCGGAGCGTTCGCAACGCTCCAACACCCCGAGTTCGCTCACCCAGCGCCGCCGACCACCGCGTCGGATCTGCACGACCACGTCAAGGGCGGCGGCGAGTTGGGCGTGCAGGGCGTCACGACCCAGCCCGCCGAGGGCACCCAGTGCCTCCAATCGGGCCGGGACCGCCGCAGCGGAGTTGGCGTGGACGGTGCCGCAACCACCTTCATGACCGGTGTTCATCGCAGTCAACAGATCGGTGAGTTCGGCCCCCCGCACCTCACCGAGGACGAGGCGGTCCGGTCGCATCCGCAGTCCTTGGCGAACCAGGTCGGTGAGGGTGACGGCACCGGCCTGCTCCGCATTGTCCGGTCGGCCCTCCAGCCGGATGCAGTGCGGATGGTCGGGTGACAGTTCTCGTGAGTCCTCGATGATCACCAGTCGTTCGTCGGCGGAGACCAGTCCGAGCAGGGTGCCCAGCAGGGTTGTCTTGCCCGACCCGGTGCCGCCCGCGACCAGGAACGCCACCCGGGCCGCGACCAGGTGGCGCAGCAGGTCGGCCCCGGCCGGGGTCAGCCCACCCCCGTTGACCCAGCCATCAAGAGTCAGTCGGCTCCGGCTCGGCACCCGCAGCGAGATGCAGGTGCCCGGATCAGCCAAGCTGCCGAGGACTGCGTGCACTCGCGTCCCGTCCGGCAAGCGAGCGTCCACGAAGGGGACGGAATCATCCAGTCGTCTGCCGACCCGCGCCGCCAGGCGCTGCGCGAGACGCCGCACCTCGGCCTCGTTGGCGAAGGTGACCGAGCTCGGCTCGACGCCGTCCCCGCGATCGATGTAGACCCGGTCCGCCCCGTTGACCAGGACATCGGTGACGCCCTCGATCCGCAGCAGGGCGTCCAGAGGGCCGGCGCCGACACTCTCCCGGCGCAGCGCCTCGCAGGTGGCGACGATGCCTGCGTCGGTCACCGGTCGGCCCAGCCCGCGCAGGGCATCGGCCACATCCGCCGGGGTCGGTGGGCGTCCGAGCAGGGCGACCCGATCGCGTACGGCGGCCAGGTCGGCCGGCTGGACGGCAGTCATGCTGCGACCGGCCGGGGCAACAGGGTGCCGACCACTCGACGACACCCGCGGCCCCACTTCGTCCGGGCCGCGCGACCCGGCGGATCACCGCGATCGGCGGCGGCCGGGACCGCGCCGTCATGGGCGAGCACCCCGGCCAACGGCAACATCATTCCCGCCGCGACCGCCTCGGGAGCCAAACCCCCACCGCGTCCCGAGCGGACCACCACGCGGAGGTCTGCGTGCAGCCGGCGCAGCCGAGCCCCGAGTTGTCGTCCGGCGGCCACCCCGCGGACGTCGGCCGGCACCACCAGGAGACAGGTGTCTGCCCGCTGCAGCGCCTGGCCCACCGCCGGGTTCACGGTCCGGGGCAGGTCGACGGCCACCAGGGCATGGCTGCGGGCCAACGAGTCGAGGACCGCAGCCACCGCCGTCGGGCCCACCTCCGGTGCGTCGTCCCCCTCCCCCGACCAGCGCGCCATGGCGAGCACGTCAATCCCTTCCACGGACGGCAGCCGGCCGGTCAAGCCGGACAGGTGTCCCTGGGCCGCGGCCAACCGTGGCCATCGCCAACCGGGTTCCCGCTCGGCCCCGACCAACAGGTCCAGACCACCCCCGAGGGGGTCGAGGTCGACCGCGGCCGCCCGACTCCCGGTCTCGGCCGCCGCCCACGCCAGGCCGGCCACCAGGGTCGAGGTACCGACTCCGCCGCGCCCTCCGATGGCGGCCACCACGCGGCCGTCCCCCGCCGGCCCGGTCGCCATCGCCAGCGACGTGGTCAGCGACGACATCGCCTCGGGGAGCACCACCACGGCCGCACCGAGGGGCACCGACCAGCGACAGGCCTCCGCCTGCCGATCGACATCGGAGACGATCAGCACGCCGGACCGGGTGCCCAGCCGGGCGGCCGTCACCGCCGCAGCCTGGTCGACGCCCACCAACACCACCGCCGCATCCGGCCATGCCCGCCGCGCACTCCCCGCATCGGAGACGAGGGTGGGTGTCACCTCCGCCGCGGCCGCCGCGGCCAGCACCGCGTCGAGCAGTTGGTCATCCGCCGTCACGACGAGTGGCGCGAGCACGTCCTCCGAGTTCTGCATGCCTGCACTCTGGGGCGCCGCCGCGGCCGGGTACCGCGCGAACCCGTCACCTGTGGACAGCACACCCGGCCGGGTGTGCCCTGTGGACCACGTACTCTCGTCCCGTGCCCTCCGCAGCCTTCTTCGACCTGGACAAGACGATTCTGGCCAAGTCGAGTGTGCTCGCCTTCGCCGGACCGTTGTTCGAGGCGAAGCTGCTGACCCGGATGGACGTCACCCGGTCGGCCTACTCCCAGTTCGCCTTCAGTTCGGGCAGAGCCGACCACTCCACGATGGAACGGATGCGCAGTTACCTGTCCTCGATGGTGGCGGGATGGAATGTCGCCACCCTGCAGGGTGTGGTCGCCGCCAACCTGACCCGGGTGGTGAGCCCGCTGCTCTACAACGAGGCGGCGGCCCTGCTGCGGGAGCACCAGGAGGCCGGCCACGAAGTGATCATCGTCTCCTCCACCGGCGAGGACATCGCGGTCCCGATCGGCCAGCTCCTCGGAGTTGATCATGTGATGGCGACTCGGATGGTGGAGCAGGACGGCCACTACACCGGCGAGATCGCGGACTACATGTACGCCGAGCGCAAGGCTGCCGCGATGCGCGAGTACGCCGCCGCGCAGGGCTACGACCTCGCCGACTGCTACGCCTACTCCGACTCCGGCACCGACCGGTGGATGCTCGAGGCCGTCGGGCACCCGTACGCGGTGAACGCCGACCGGGACCTGCGCCGACTGGCGATCGAGAACGGGTGGCCGCTCCTCGAATTCCGCCAGTCCGGACCGCTGCAACCGGCGAGCCACCGTGCCACCCTGCTCTGGACGATCGGCGCCGCCACCGCGACGGTGGCGATCACCGCCGCCGCAGTGGTCGCACGACGCCGGCGCAATTGGCCGTCTGCTCTTCCCTCCAAGGGGTTTTCGGGGTACAAATGAGTGCAAGGACTTTGACTCCCACACGAGCGAAGACCTGGTACGCCAGTCGAGTACCCACGCGGCGTTCACCCACCGCAAGGGGCGTTGCGACTCAGGCTTGACCTGGGCCAACAAGATATTGCACGCATGGTCACTCGGCCCGACGTACCGACCGCGACGTCCGACACCATGTCGGACGTCGCGTTCATGTTCACCCCACCAGGACCACCGATTCCAGCACGGTCACCGTTCGCGGGCCCCGCGGGGGAGCTTCGCCCCGCGACCGGCCATCGGGGACACCTCCGCACCGTAGGTGAGCGCCTGGGTGCAGTGCAGGATCCACTCCCGGACCGCCGTCGGCGTCCCGGCCCGGTAGCCGTCCAGTGCCTCGGTGTAGAACCGGCCGGCGGCCTGGTGCCCGGCCTCGCACACGATCACCGCCCGCGGGTCGATGCCGGCCCCGATCAGGACCAGGTGTTCGGCCGCCCGCGCCAGTACTCGGTTGCCGTCATCTCGATCTGCGGGCCCGAACCCGAACGGGGCCACGGCGGCGATCTCCGCGTGCACGATCGCCGCCAGCACCACCGGTGAGGCCTCCGTCGGCGCGGTGATCAACTGGTTCAGTGCGCTCATCCGCTCCCCCACCCCCGGCTCGTCGACCAGCCGGCCGAGGACCTCGGAATCGGCCAGCCCATGGGCCAGCAGGGTGTGGCAGCGGGCCAACGCCTGCCCGGGTGAGGTGAGCACGAAACCACCGATGTCGATCAGTTGGGTGGACAGCCGTACGGCTCCGGGCCGGAACCGCTCCGGGTCCCCGGTCGCCTCGGCACTCGCCGTCGCGGAGGCCAACAGCGCCCGGGCCGAGTCGTCGGCCGGGATCTCACGCAGCCCCCGGTCGCGCAGCAGTACATCGCAGGCGTCCCGAGCGGCCACCACCGCCGACGGCACGCCCTCGAGACGGGCAAGGTCAGCAAGAGGGTCGGACACGATCTAGAGTTTGCCTCATGAGTGACATGCGCCGGACCCCGTACCCCTCGGCAGCCGTCGACTGGATGCTGGACGGGGCGGGACTTCGGGTGCTCGACCTCGCTACCGGTACCGGTGCCTTCGCCCGAATGGCGGCCGCTGCCGGCCAGCAGGTGTACTGCCTCGACCGGGACGTCGCGAGCGTCTCGGTGGCCTCCCTCAAGTTGGGCACCCGGGTGCACGTCGTCGGGCAGGCCGAGTCATTGCCGTTCCGCGCTGCGCACTTCGACGTGGTGACCACGGCCCAGACCCTGCACAAGTTCGCGCCCGGTCTCGCGCTGGCGGAGATGGCCCGGGTCCTGCGCCCGGGCGGCCACCTGGCCGTCATCTACAACACCCGCGACGACACGGTCCCGTGGGTGAAGCGACTCACCCGCCTGATGCGCAGCGCCGATCCGGAGTCGATGACCGGTGACTTCGGCGACGACTCGGTCGACACGATCACCGACAGCCCCTACTTCGACGCCCCGGAACGCAAGGACTTCCGCAACTGGGTGCCGATCACCCGGGGCGGGTTGATCGAGATGGTCCGGCGCCGTCCGGCCACGGAGGCGCTCGGAGAGGATGCCCGGGACCAACTGCTCGCCGATGTCGGGGCCCTCTACGACTCCTCCGCCCGTCCCCCGGAGCCACTGCTGCTGCCCTTCCAGGCATCCTGCTGGCGGGCCCGGGTGGACCACACCGAGTTGCGTCTGGACGCCGACGACGACGGACTGGAGATTCCGCTGGGACTCTGACTCCCGACCGATTTTGGTCCGTTGGCGGTGTAAATCGCCGAAAGTGGGCCAAAAGTTGTGGGTAGTGTGCTTCCTAGTGGGCGCGATCCCACTCCGGCTCGGGGACCGTACGTCGAGAGGTCAACGATGACTGATCAGCACCCGAATGACCCACAGCCCGGCCACCGCGACAGCGCCGAGGTCTACACCGAACTGGCGGAGCGGGCCGAGTTCATCGAGTTGCGCAGACGCTACAAACGGTTTGCCTTCCCGGCCACCGTCGCTTTCATGGTCTGGTACATCACCTACGTGGTGTGCAACAACTGGGCCCGCGGCTTCATGAGCATCACCGTGGTCGGCAACATCAACATCGCCCTCGTGTTCGGGTTGTTGCAATTCGTGTCCACCTTCGCGATCGCCTACCTCTACTCCCGGCACGCCGACAAGTCCCTCGACCCACTTGCCGAGAAGTTGCAGGACGAGTTCAACGAGGTGACCGGACGATGATCGCCACCCTGATTCCCCTGCACACGCTGCTCCCCCTCCAGACCGGAGGCAACAGCGCGATCACGATCAGCCTGTTCCTGGCCGTCGTCGCACTCACGCTGGGCATCACCTTCTGGGCCTCTCGGCAGAACAAGACCGCCACCGACTACTACGCCGGCGGGCGGTCCTTCTCCGGGCTCCAGAACGGACTGGCCATCGGCGGCGACTACATGTCGGCAGCCTCCTTCCTCGGAATCTCCGGGTCCATCGCGCTGTACGGCTACGACGGATTCCTCTACTCCATCGGCTTCCTGGTGGCCTGGCTGGTGGCCCTGATGCTGGTCGCCGAGTTGCTGCGGAACTCGGGCAAGTTCACGATGGCCGACCAACTCGCCTACAGGATGAAGCAGACCCCGGTCCGTGGTGCTGCGGCGACCTCGACGATCACGGTGTCGATCTTCTACCTGCTGGCCCAGATGGTGGGCGCCGGCAGCTTGGTCGGCCTGTTGCTCGGGGTGGACTCCCCTGCGCTGAAGAACGGAGTGATCGTCGGCGTCGGTGCGTTGATGATCATCTACGTCACCCTGGGCGGGATGAAGGGCACCACCTGGGTGCAGATCGTCAAGGCCGTACTGCTGATGATCGGCTCGCTGTTGATCACCATCCTGGTCCTGGCCCAGTTCAACTTCAACATCTCCGAACTGCTGGGTGCCGCCGCGGAGAAGTCCGGCGCCGGAGGCGCCTTCCTCGAACCGGGGCAGTTGTACGGCAAGGACCTGATCGGGAAATTCGACTTCCTCTCCCTCGGTCTTGCCCTGGTGCTGGGTACGGCGGGGCTGCCACACATCCTGATCCGCTTCTACACCACCCCGACCGCGAAGGCGGCGCGCAAGTCGGTGCTCTGGGCCATCGGCTTGATCGGCGCCTTCTACCTGATGACGCTGGTGCTCGGCTTCGGCGCGGCGGCCCTGGTCGACACCGGGGAGGACAGCGCGATCGCCATCTCCCAGGGCAATGTCGCCTCACCCTTGCTGGCCCAAGCGGTCGGTGGTGGCCCCGGCACCCTCGGGGGGTCGGTGCTGTTGGCGCTGATCTCCGCCGTGGCCTTCGCCACCATCTTGGCGGTGGTGGCCGGGCTGACGCTCACCTCGGCCTCCTCAGTCGCCCACGACCTGTACGGGGCCGTGTGGCGCAAGGGGAAGGCAACCGGGGCGTCGGAGGTCCGGGTCGCCCGGTTCGCGGCCCTGATCATCGGCGCGCTGGCGATCGCGCTGGCGATCCCGGCGCAGCGGCTGAACATCGCCTTCCTGGTCGCACTGGCCTTCGCGGTGGCGGCATCGGCCAACCTGCCAGCCCTGTTGTACAACTTGTTCTGGAAGCGGTTCAACACCGGCGGTGCGGTGGCCAGCATCTACGGTGGGCTGATCGCCGCCGTCGGGCTGGTGATCTTCTCGCCGGTGGTCTCGGGGGCGGAGACGTCGATGTTCCCGAGCGTCGACTTCGCCTGGTTCCCGCTGAACAACCCCGGGTTGATCTCGATCCCGTTCGGTTTCCTGTGCGGCTTCATCGGCGCCCTGGTGAGCAAGGACGATGCCAGCCGGGACCGCTACCACGAGTTGGAGGTGCGGTCCCTGACGGGCGCCGGGATGGAACGCGGCTCGGAGGAGTGAACCCCGCGGCGGCCGGCCGCTCCATCCCGGTCGGCCGTCGGGTCGGGTTCAGAGTGCCCGGCGGGGCGCAACCTCCTCGAAGTCTCCCTCGTCATCCGTCGGGTCATCGTCGGGCGTCGGGGTGTCGAGCACGTCGTGCTCGTGCCGGCGGCGACGCTTCTCGATCAACTCGTACAGCACTGGCACCAGGACCAGGGTCAACACAGTGGAGGAGATCAAGCCGCCGATCACCACGATCGCCAACGGCTGCGAGATGAACACCCCGCCGCCGGTCACCCCGAGGGCCATCGGGGTGAGCGCCATGATCGTCGCGACGGCCGTCATCAGGATGGGCCGCAACCGCTGTCGGGATCCGTTGATCAAGGCATCCGTGACCGACTGGCCCTGTTCTCGGTAGTGGTTGACCAGGTCGATCAGCACGATCGCGTTGGTGACCACGATGCCGACCAACATCAGCAGGCCGATCAGGGACGGCACGCCGAGTGGGGTCCCGGTGACCAACAACGCGATCAGGGCTCCGGTGGCCGCGAACGGCACCGAGATCAACAGGATCAGCGGCTGGATGAGGCTCTTGAAGGTCGCCACCATCACCACGTACACGATGGCGATCGCGACCAGCAGGGCGAGACCCAGTTGCCCGAAGGCCTCCTGCTGGTCGGCCGTCACACCACCGAGTTCGGCACTGACGCCGTCCGGCAGGTCCACCGTGTCGAGGGCCTCGGTGACAGCGGTGTTGACCGCCCCGAGGTTGTCCCCCTCCGGCGTGAGGGACACGGTGAGGCTGCGCTGGCCGTCGGTCCGGGTCACCGAGGGAGCCACCTTCGACTCCGTGATCTCAGCGACGTCGCGCAATTCCACCACGCCGCGTTCCCCGGCGATCTCCACCTTCTGCAACTCGGCCAGGGACACCGGTTCGTCCTCGGTCTTGAACACCACGTCCTCCGTGGTGCCTCCGATCTCGATGGTGCCGATCGTCGCCGGGGCGAGGATTCCCTTCAGTCCGTCGGTGATCGACTGGTCGGTCAGACCGGCCTTCATCGCCTCGGCCTGGTCCACGTCGATCGAGATGGTCGGCTGCTCGGCGGACAACGAGGACGTGACCTCGGAGACGCCCGCGACGTCGGCCATCGCGTCCACGACGGCCTTGTTGGCCTCCTCCAGACGGTCGGTGTCGCCACCGGAGATGACCACCTCGACGGCTTGGCCGCCGAACCCGGCGTCGCCGGCGCTCACGGTGAGCTCACCGACCTCATCCAAGCCCTCGACCGCCCCGCGGACGTCGGACTCGACCACGGTCTGGTCCGCCTCCGGGTCGGTGGTGATCGAGAAGCTGGCGGAGTCGCCGCCGCCCCCGCCCATGAAGGCCGCTTCGGCGCCGCCGGAGCTGCCCACCGTCAGCTGGACGGTGTCGACTCCGGGGACGTCGAGCAGGGCCTCCTCCACCACGGTCGCCTTGTCCGTCTGCGCAGCCAAACTGAGGGCGGGCTCGAACTGCTGGCTGACCGTGAGCGTGTTCTGCCCGCTGCTGCCGAGGAAGTTCGTCTTCATCAGCGGCACCAGTGCCCCGGTGCCGCCGAGTACGAGGACGGCGATCAGCAGGGTGATCACCGGGTGGCCGATGGCCTTCTTGAGCAGCGGGACGTAGCCGCGTTGCAGGACGCTGCGGTGCTCGGCCGCCTCGGCCTCGGCCCGCACCTTGTCGGCGTCGACCGCGCCGGTTGGGGCCTTGAGGAACCAGAACGCGAGGACCGGGACGATGGTGAGCGAGACCAGCAGCGAGGACAGCAGCGCCAGGGCGACCGTGATCGCGAACGGCCGGAACAACTCGCCCACCTGGCCGCCGACCAGCCCGATCGGGAGGAACACCGCGACAGTCGTGACGGTCGCCGCCGTGATCGCGCTGGCGACCTCCCGTACGGCGGTGATGATCGCCTGCAACTTCGGCTCACCGTAGGACAGGTGTCTCTTGATGTTCTCGATCACCACGATCGAGTCGTCCACCACCCGTCCGATGGCGATCGTCAGCGCGCCGAGGGTGAGGATGTTCAAGGAGTGCTCGCCGACCCGGAGCCCGATCATGGTGATCAGGACCGACACCGGGATCGAGATCGCCGTCACCAGGGTGGAGCGCACCGACAGCAGGAAGACCAGGATCACCAGCACGGCCATCACCAAGCCGAGCCCGCCCTCGGTCAGGAGGTCCTCGATCGACTGAGTGATGAAGGGCGCCTGGTCGAAGACGGTGCTGAACTCGGTGCCGTTGCCGAGCTGGGCTGCCAGGTCGGGCAGGGCCTCGTTCACGGCCTCGCTCACCTCGACGGTGTTGCCGTCCGGGGTCTTGGTGATCGCCAGGGCCAGGCTGGGCTGGCCGTTCGTCCGTGCCGTGGAGGTCGACGGGGCGTCCTCGGCCTGCACGGAGGCGACGTCGCCGACGGTGATCTCATCGCCGGTGGGGGTGACCAGGGCCACCGCGGCCACGTCCTCGGCCGAGGTGCGCCGCTCCCCGACGGTGACCGACAGACTGCGGTCCCCGGCGGTCAACGTTCCGGCCGAGGAGACAGCGCCGCTGGCCGCCAGGGCCTGCGGGATCGCGGCCGGGGTGAGGCCCTCCTCCTCGAGTGCATCCAGGTCCGGCTCGACCAGGACCCGCGGTTCGGGGGCACCCGAGACGCTGACCGACCGGACCCCGTCCAGCTTCTCCAGCTCGGGTACGACGACGTCCTCCAGCCGGTCCGCCAGCTCTCCGGACTCACCGTCATCGGTGACGCTGAGTTGCACCACCGGCAGGTCGTCGAGGCTCCCGGTGATCACCTGCGTGTCGGCCTCGTCGGGCAGCACCCCGTCGATCCGGCTGATCGCGGCCTGGAGATCCTGCTGCACCGTCGACATGTTGGTGCCGTAGGTCATGTTCACCGTGACCATGGACGTCCCGGTGGTGGAGTCCGACGACGAGGACTCCAGGCCGGACAGGCCGAGCACGGCCTGCTCGACCGGGGTGGTGACCCGTTCCTCGACCACCTGCGGGGAGGCGCCCGGGTAGCTGGTGACCACGACGGCGGTCGGGATGGTCAGCGACGGGATCAGCTCCTGTTTGAGCTGGCTCGTCGTGATCACGCCGAAGATCATCACGAAGACAGTGACCAGGGCGATCAGTGCGCGGTTCCCCAGACTGAGGACGGCGAGTTTGGACACGGGGGTTCCTTCTCTGGATGGTGGTGCTGGTCAGCTGGTGGCTGCGTTGGACGGCTGCCGCAGGGTGGCTCGGCAGGCGGGCAGCAGGATCGTGTCGACGATGACCCCCACCCGCTCCGGGTCGGGTATCCGCCCGTGGGCGAACATCTCGTGCGAGCACAGCGAGGGCACGATGGCGGACAACAGGGTGAGGTCGGCCTCCGTGCCGATCTCACCCCGGTCCCGGGCGCGTTCGTACGGGCGGCGCACCACGGCCCCGAATCGCTCCTCGACCTGGCTCCGGAACGCTGCCGCGAGTTCGCCGTCTCGGAGCATCGCCGAGACCAGGGCGGCCAGCAGGTCGGTCCACAACCCGACGGCCCCTCCCCGCCGGGCTGCGGCCGACATCAGGTCACCGCGCAGGGAGCCGGTGTCGACGTCGACATCGGTCTCGAGGAGGAGGTGGACCAGGGCATCGATGACGAGGTCGACCTTGCCGGTCCAGCGGCGATAGAGCGTGGCCTTGCTGGCCCGGGCCTCGGTGGCGATGGCGTCCAGGGTCAGCCGGTCGTAACCGTGCCGGACGAGCAGGTCGCGGGTGACGGAGAAGATCTCCCCTTCCCGCTCCCCCTCGATGCGCGGCCGGGCGCGGATGGACGCACTCACCTGCTTGTTTCCCCCGATGTCATCGATGGCCGTGGATGAAACGGCGACGTTCCATCGAAGAGCATAGGTGCCGCGGTGCACGGCCACAAACGAATTCGGTCCGGCCGTGATCGCAGGCCCACGAGTGGATCAGGCCCGCCAGTGGATCAGGCCCGCCAGTGGATCAGGCCCGACCGCCGGTGCGCTGCTCGTCCGACGGACGGCCGACGCCGGCGCGCGACAGCGCGTCGACGAACGCCTCGGCGATCCGCAACTCGCCGCGCGCGTTCGGGTGCAGACCGTCGTACAGGTCGCGACGTGGGTTGATCACCGCGGCGGTCTCGGCGATCAGGATCGGTGACTCCTCGGTGCTGGACTCGACCTCGATCTTCCGCAGGGCGGTGTTGAAGGCCGCCACTCGGGCCGCGAAGTCCGCATCGTGCCGGGCCCGTTCGGTGGGCAGCAGGGTGCCCAGGATGATCGGCAGCTGCGCCCGGCCCGCGCGCGCCTCCGCGATGAACGTGTGCAGGGCGTCGGTGGCCTGCGCCGCCGACCGGTCGAAGCGGATCAGGTCGTTGATGCCGAGCAGCACCAGCAGGTGGTCCGGCTGCTCGGTCCGCACGTCGGCGCGGATGTGCTCGGCGGCCTGGAAGATCGCCTGGCCCCACTGTGCGGCGTGGTCGGGGTCGAAGGCGGGATCGGCGTACGCGTGGCCGCCGAAGGTGCCCTCCCCCGCATACAGGTCGTTGCGCGGGCCGACCATCTCGACGGAGGCCGCCAACTCGCGGCTGAAGTGGTAGCGCCAGGTCCAGTCCCCGGTCCGCCCCTGGGTGATCGAGTCGCCGACCACCATCACGTCGACGGAGGCGGTGTCGACCGGAAGCGCCCGGGGAGTCTCCGACTCGGGCGGCACGACATGTTGGGCCAGTCCGAGGACGAGGGCGAGCAGACCGAGCACCGGCAGCCAGAACCACCGGCGTACTCGCGCCATCGACGCTTCCCTCTTCCTGTCCTGTGTTTTCCCCCGTACGGGGCCTCGTTGCAAAACGTAGGTCGACACCGGGGGCTGCGGAAGGTTCGGGGCCCAACGGTGTCCGGATCGTGACCTTGACTCGGGCGAACCCGCTCCGATCCGCCTCGAACGGGCGCGGGTGGGGTCGCTAGGCTGCGGAGTGAAAGCGGTAGAAGCTGCCATCGACGAGGAGGCCCCGGTGAACGACGAGACACTGTCCAACCTGATGCATGAGGATCGCACCTTCCCGCCGCCCGCCGAACTCGCCGCCGCGGCGAACGTGACCGAGGAGACCTATACCCGGGCAGCCGAGGACTACGAGGGCTTCTGGGCCGAGCAGGCCAAGCGGCTGAGCTGGGGCACCGAGCCGACCGAGGTGCTCGACTGGACCAACCCGCCGTTCGCGAAGTGGTATGCCGACGGCACCCTGAACGCCGCCTACAACTGCCTCGACCGGCACGTGGAGAACGGCCTCGGGGACCGGGTGGCCTTCCACTTCGAGGGGGAGCCGGGCGACACCAACTCGATCACCTACGCCGAGTTGACCGCCGAGGTCTGCCGGGCCGCGAATGCGCTGACCACGCTGGGCGTGGCCGCCGGGGACCGGGTCGCCATCTACCTCCCGATGATTCCCCAGACCGTGGTCGCGATGCTCGCCTGCGCCCGGATCGGCGCGGTGCACACGGTGATCTTCGGCGGCTTCTCCGCCGACGCCCTCGCCACCCGAATCCAAGACTGCGGTGTCGAGGTCGTCATCACCGCCGACGGCGGCTACCGTCGCGGTGCCCCGTCCGCCCTCAAGCCGGCCGTGGACGAGTCGCTGCAGTCGTGCCCGGACGTCACCAAGGTGCTGGTGGTGAAGCGCACCGGCCAGGAGACCGCGATGGTCGAGGGCCGCGACGTCTGGTGGGAGGACGCGCTGGCGGCCGAGTCCGACCAGCACACCCCGGAGATGTTCCCCGCCGAGCACCCGCTGTACGTCATGTACACCTCCGGCAGCACCGGCAAGCCCAAGGGCATCCTGCACACCACCGGCGGCTACCTGGTCGGCTGCGCCTACACCCAGTGGGCCGCATTCGACCTGAAGGCCGACACGGACGTCTACTGGACCGCCGCCGACATCGGCTGGGTGACCGGGCACTCGTACATCGTCTACGGCCCGCTCGTGAACGGGACCACCAGCCTGCTGTACGAGGGGACGCCGGACACCCCGCACAAGGGTCGCTGGTGGGAGTTGATCGAGAAGTACAAGGTCTCCATCCTCTACTGCGCCCCGACCGCGATCCGGACCTTCATGAAGTGGGGAGCGGAGATCCCGGAGAAGTTCGACCTGTCCTCACTGCGGCTGCTCGGCTCGGTGGGCGAGCCGATCAACCCGGAGGCGTACGTCTGGTACCACCACAACATCGGCGGAGACCGCTGCCCGGTGGTCGACACCTGGTGGCAGACCGAGACCGGGATGCAGATGATCTCCCCGATGCCGGGCGTGACCGCGGCCAAGCCCGGCGCGGCGATGCGGGCCATCCCGGGGGTCGAGGTCGACGTGGTCAACGACGAGGGGAAGCCGGTCGGCAACGGTGAGGGGGGCTACCTGACCGTGACCAGGCCCTGGCCGGCCATGCTGCGCACCCTGTGGGGTGACGACGAGCGTTTCAAGGAGACCTACTGGTCCCGGTTCCCGGGCATGTACTTCGCCGGCGACGGAGCCAAGAAGGACGAAGACGGCGACATCTGGCTGCTGGGTCGGGTGGACGACGTGATGAACGTGTCCGGCCACCGCCTCTCCACCACCGAGATCGAGTCGGCGCTGGTCTCGCACCCCAAGGTCGCCGAGGCTGCCGTGGTGGGCGCCACCGACGCAACCACCGGGCAGGCCATCGTGGCCTTCGTGATCCTGCGCTCGGAGGCCGGCGACGGCGGTCCGGACGTGATCCAGGAACTGCGCACCCACGTGGCCAAGGAGATCGGCCCGATCGCCAAGCCGCGCCAGATCATGGTGGTCGACGAACTGCCCAAGACCCGGTCCGGCAAGATCATGCGGCGGTTGCTGCGCGACATCGCCGAGAACCGGGAAATGGGTGACGTGAGCACCCTGACCGACTCCACCGTGATGGACCTGATCAAGGACAATCTCGCCACGGACAAGGGCTCGGAGGACTGAACGGCACGGCCCCCGGGTTCGCTGGGTCCACCCCCTCCAAGGGTGTGCCTCTGGAAGACGCACCACTAAGGTGAGGCAATGACCACCCCAGCGGAGCCGCCGCCGGAGCGGGCTCGGACTCGCCGCAAGCTCGTACTCTTCAGCCGTCCGGACGACGTCCAGACGATCGGGGTGACCGATGCGCTGCGCTACGAGACCGTCGGCGGTGCGATCATGCTGGTGGCCGCCGTGGTCGCGGTCGTGTGGGCCAACTTCGGCGACTCGTACGAGGCGGTCCGGCAGTTCCACATCGGCCCACTGAGCATCCAGCACTGGGCCGCCGACGGGTTGCTGACGATCTTCTTCCTCTGCGCCGGACTGGAGTTGAAGCGGGAACTGACCGTCGGGTCGCTGTCGAAGCCGTCCCAGGCACTGCTGCCGATCGTCGCGGCGGCCTGCGGGATGGCCATCCCGGCCCTGATCTACGTCGCGGTCAACCTGGGTGCCTCGCAGGGTCACCCGCAGGGCTGGGCGATCCCGATGGCCACCGACATCGCCTTCGCGGTGGCGATCCTGGCGGTCGCCGCCCCGGGCCTGCCGACCCCGCTCCGGGCCTTCCTGCTCACCCTCGCCATCGTGGACGACCTGGGCGGGATCCTGGTGATCGCGATCCTGTTCGCCACTGATCTCGACTTCGTCATGCTCGCCGCAGCCGCCGTCTGTGTGGTGGTCGTGTGGCTGCTGCAGCGCAAGCGAGTGCGGGGGTGGTATCTCTACCTCCCCCTCGGAGTCGCCTGCTGGGTGTTCATGATGAACAGCGGCGTGCACGCCACCATCGCGGGCGTGGCGTTGGGCCTGGTGGCCCGCTCCACCGCCGAGGAGGGCACGGACCCGGTGGACAGTTGGTACGAGCGCTGGTCGCCCATCTCTGCCGGCATCGCGGTGCCGCTCTTCGCCCTGATGTCCGCCGGGGTCGTGGTGAGCGTCCCGTTGCTGGGACAACTCGTCACCGACCCGATCGGAATCGGGATCATGGCCGCGCTCATCCTCGGCAAGACCGTCGGCGTGTTCGGCGGCACCCTGCTGACGGCCAAGATCTCCGGCGCGCGCCTGGCCGGCGGTGTCCGTTGGAGCGAGGTGTTCTCGGTCAGCGTCTTGGCCGGCGTGGGATTCACCGTGGCGCTGTTGATCGCCGAGCTCAGCTTCAGCAGCGATCCCGCCCTGATCGAGCGGGCCAAGACCGCAGTCCTCGCCGGATCCGTGCTGGCCGCGGTCCTCGCCGCAATCCTGCTCCGCGCCAACTCTGTTTCACGTCGTGGCCCGGAATCTGGTTGACTGACAGTGAACGCGGCCACGGCAACCAGGGGTCACGAGAGGAGTGCAGGATGGCAACGGAGCGAGAAGTCGGCGACATCGTCAAGGGCATCACGGAGGACGTCAAGGTCCTGGTCAAGGGTGAACTCGATCTCGCCAAGGCTGAACTCAAACCGGCCGCCAAGCACGGCGGGGTGGGCGCTGGCCTGTTCGGCGGCGCGGGGTACTTCGGTCTGAACGCACTCTCCCTGCTCTTCATCGCGGGCGCCCTCGGGATCGCCCACGGATTCGGCTTCGACTGGTGGCTCGGTTTCGTCATCATGGCGGGCGTCCTGCTCGTGCTGGCCGGTGTCCTGGCCCTGATCGGCAAGGCCCAGGTCGGCAAGGTCAAGGGCCCCGAGCAGGCCATCGAGGAAGCGAACGAGTCGGTCGAGTCGGTCAAGAAGGCCGTCGAACGCGGTAACGCCGCCGCCACGGCCCCCCGGATCAAGGGCGAAGTCACCGCCCCGGAGGTGGCCGAGCCCACCGACAACGCCGTCCTGCGCTGACCAAGAAACGGCCCGGGGCGGCGCTCGCGACACCCTGATCGCTGGACTCGGGCAGCACCGTCTCGGCGACCCAGTTCAGCCAGCGTCCCCGGACGCGCGCAGGATCCGGGACTCCCACGGCTGCAGGGCGGTCGGGGCCGGGTCGGGGTGGGTGCCGAGCAGGAGGTCGGCGTCGGCCGGCACCGCCAACTCGGGCGGCAGCGTGGCTGGTTCGGAGGAGCAGTTGGCGACCACCCACAGCACGTCGTCGCCGAGGGTGCGGGTGTAGACGAAGAGTTGCTCGTGGTCGGGCAGCAACAGGGCGAAGACGCCGTCGACCACGGTCGCACTGGTGTGCCGCAACGTGATCAGTTGTCGGTAGTGGTGGAACACCGAGTCCGGGTCGGCGACCGCGGCCTCGGCGTTGATCTCGGTGCGGTTGGCCAGCGGGGACAGCCAGGCCTCCCCGGTGGTGAACCCAGCCTGTCGAGTGGCGTCCCAGTGCATCGGCGTCCGCGCGTTGTCGCGACCCTTGACCGACAGGGAGTGCAGCACCGTGGACTCCTCGAGCCCACGCGCCAGGGCGGCCGCGTGGTGGTTCAGCGCCTCGATGTCGCGGTACTCCTCGATCGCAGTGAACCCGGCGTTCGTCATCCCCAGTTCCTCACCCTGGTACACGTACGGGGTCCCCTTCAGCAGGTGCAGCACCGTACCGAGCGTCTTGGCCGAGTTGACCCGGTGCTCGGGTGCGTCGTCACCGAAGCGCGACACCGCCCGCGGTTGATCATGGTTGTTCCAGTAGAGCGAGTTCCAACCCACCTCGGCCAGGCCGCCCTGCCAGACAGCGAGGTTCGCCTTCAGGACCGGGAGCGGCAGTTCGGCCAGGTCCCACTTGGTGTCGTACTGGTCGAGGTTCACGTGTTCGAAGGTGAACACCATGTCGAGTTCCGCGCGGGCCGGGTCGGTGTAGCGACGGGCCTCCTCGACAGTGACCTCGGGCATCTCGCCGACAGTGATCAGGTTCTGTCCGGCCAGCACGGCCGCGTTCATCTCGGCCAAGAACTCGTGCATCCGGTGCCCGTCGGCCACCACGGCGAAGGCATCGCTGTAGCGCTGCCCCTGCGGTACCGGTCCGTCGGTCAGCTCGGCCGGCTTGGAGATGAAGTTGATCACGTCCATCCGGAACCCGTCGACGCCACGGGCGACCCACCAGTTCATCATCGCGTGGACCGCCTGGCGCACCTCGGGATTCTCCCAGTTCAGGTCCGGCTGCTTCCGGCTGAACAGGTGCAGGTAGTACTCGCCGCTCTGCGCGTCGTAGTGCCAGGCGGGTCCGGAGAAGGCGGACTCCCAATTGGTCGGCTCGGCGCCCTCGGCACCAGGCTCGAACCCGTCCCGGGCGGGCCGCCACCAGTACCAGTCACGCTTCGGCGAGTCCGGGTCCCGGGACTCGGTGAACCAGGGGTGCTCGTCGGAGGTGTGGTTGACGACCAGGTCCATCACCACCTTCATGCCCCGCTCGTGCAGTCCGGTGATCAGCAGGTCGAGGTCGGCCAGGGTGCCGAAGGCCGGGTCGATGTCGGTGTAGTCGCTGATGTCGTAGCCGTTGTCATCCTGCGGCGAGACGTAGACCGGCGACAGCCACACCACGTCCACGCCCAGGTGGTGCAGGTAGTCGAGGCGCGCGGTGATGCCGGCGATGTCGCCGATCCCGTCGCCGTTGCTGTCGGCGAAGGAGCGCGGATACACCTGGTACACGACGGCATCGCGCCACCAGCCGGTCGGACGGGACGCGGACGCGGCCCCCGCCGTGGGCGCCGGGGAGGGATCAGGCGTGGTCGTCATCAACCCAGCGTGGCACATCCACGCCGAGTTGATCGGCGATCGCGTGGCACTCGGCCCGGATGTTGCGCACTGCCGCCTCCTCCAGGGCTCGGCCACCCCCGGTACGGAACACCTGGCCTCGCAGCAGGTCGGCCATCACCCGCAACCGGGCGGGCAGGAAGACCTCGTCCGGCACCGAGGCGTACTCGGCCCGGATCGCCGTCCGGTAGTCCTCGTACGCGTCGGCACTGCGTCCGAGCACCGCGAGGTCCGCATCGCAGAGGAGCTCCCCGTCCGGGTCGGAGGAGCCCGGCACGTGCGTAGCGGTCATCCGGACCAGGCGGGCCACCGTGCCCAACTCCTCCTGCTCCAGGCCGAGTCGGCTCAACTCGCGGATCGACAGCCGCGCAGACGCCTCCTCGTTCGACACCTGGCGGGTCCCGACCACGTAGACCGCGTCGTGGTACCAGGCAGCCAACCGGACCAGGAACACGTCGTGTTCCGGCCCGGCGAAGGAATCCACGTGGCGCAGCACGTCGAGCAGGTGGTCGACCCCGTGATAGACCCGGTGGGGCTCCGACCAGCGTGCGATCAACTCCTCACCCCGTTCGGGATGCTCCGGCATCACCTCGTGCCAGTTCGCCCGCAGGGCGTCGGTCGTCGCGTTCCGGGTGTCCGGTTCCGGGTCAGTGGGCATCAGGTCCTCCGTGTCCTCGTCCGGCATCCCGCAGGTAGCGGGCCGGGATCTGGGTCGTACGGCTGTCGTCCCAGGGCCGGCCCCAGCCTGCCAGTTCCAGGACACCATCGAGCAGGTGGGCGGTCAGACCCCAGATGAGCAGGTCGTCGATCATGAACCCCGGGCCGCGGTAGCCGGACGGATGGTCCACACTCACGCGCAGGTCCGGGTCGACCAGCCGGCTCACCGGGACCCGGTGGACCGCGGCCACTTCGAGCGGGTCCGCCGCCGACACCGGGGACGGGGTGCGCCACCACGCCACCACGGTGGTGACGTCGAAACCGCTCACCGCGACGTGGGCCGGCGCCAGGCTGCCCAGCGGCACCACTCCGGCGGGATCCAGTCCGGTCTCCTCGACCGCCTCCCGCAGGGCGGTCGCGGTCCGGTCGGCGTCGCCCGCGTCCACGGCGCCACCCGGGAAGGCGATCTGGCCGGGGTGTGTGCGCAGGGTGAGGGCGCGCTCGATGAAGAGCACGTCCGGCCCCTCCTCGGTCTCCCCCACCAGGGCCAGGACCGCAGCCGGCCGGGCTCCGATGCCGGGCCGGAGGGCGGCCGCCCGGTGGCGGCTCGACTCGTCCTGCAGGCCGGCCTCCAGCCGGGTCAGCCATCCGGGGAGCACGGAGTCGACCGTCGGGTTCTCGGGCTCGCGGTCCCTGCTCACACCGTCACCTGGAGGTGCTCGGCCATGGCCTGCTTCAACTCCTCCTCGGAGCTGAACGGGGCGTAGTGGGTGTGGGTGATCCGGCCGTCGGCGGCCACGAACACCGTGATGGGGATCCCGACCACCTTCAGGTCCGGTTTGGTCTCCGAGAGCGGATCGACCACCTGCGGGTACTTCCACGCGGACACCTCGGCGAAGTCGATCGCCAGTTCGGGCCGCGGATCGGCGAAGTCGATGCCGAGGAAGTCGACGTCGTCGCGATCCTCGACCTGCTGCGCCACCGCGGACAGGAAGGGCGCCTCCTGGCGGCACGGTCCGCACCACTGGGCCCAGATGTTGATCACCATCGGGGTGCCGCGCAGCCCCGCCAGCCGGACCGGGGTGCCGCCACCGAGGCACTCCAGGGTCAGGTCGGGCAGCCCGTCCGCCACCGGGGCCACCTCCGGGTCGGAGGCCGGACAGTCGGCGATCCCGGCCTCCGCCTTCCGCGCGGCCAGGTCGTCGGTGTCGGTGGGCTCGGTCGTCGGTGCCGCCGTGGAACTGCTGCTCCGGTCGGGTTCGCCACGAGTCACCGGCGCGCCGCCCGTACAGGCGGTCAGGCAGCTCAGCAGTGCGATCAGGACGAGCACCGCCGGGCGGGCCCATCCGTGGCGGGGAGGGGTCATCCCCGCGGCTCCCGGACCAGTTCGGCGGCCCTCACCGGGTCGGTCTCCCCCTCGCCGAAGGCCGGGCACTTCGTCGCCAGCGGACAGGCTCCACAGGCCGGGTTGCGGGCGTGGCAGCGCCGACGCCCGTGCCAGATCACGTGGTGGCAGAGCTGGGTCCAGTCCTTGGCCGGGAACAGGGTCCCGATCTCGGCCTCGACCTTGTCCGGATCGGTCTGGGTGGTCCAACCGAAGCGACGGACCAGCCGGCCGAAGTGGGTGTCGACGGTGATCCCGGGGACGTCGAACGCGTTACCGAGCACCACGTTCGCGGTCTTGCGGCCCACCCCCGGCAGGGTGACCAGTTGGGCCAAGGTGCCGGGCACCTGGCCGCCGAACTCGGTCTCCAGCGCATGGCCGAGTCTGATCAGCGACTGCGTCTTGGCCCGGAAGAAACCGGTCGGCCTGATCACTTCCTCCATCTCGGCCGGGTTGGCCGCCGCATAGGCGGCCGCGTCCGGATACGTCCCGAACAGTTCCGGGGTGATCGAGTTGACCCGCCGGTCGGTGGACTGGGCGGAGAGGACGGTGGCCACCAACAATTCCAACGGGGAGCCGAAATCGAGCTCGCAGCGGGCGTCGGGATACGTCGCAGCCAGGGTACGGTTCATCGCCCGCGCGCGGCGCACCAGCGCGGTCCGGGACTCCTGCGCCGGCTCCTCGGCGGCAGCCGGCGTACCAGAACCCTTTACCCGTGAGACCATGGCCCCTAGGGTATGTCTCTCGATCAGTGGTCGACAGACATGCCCACCCTACGTCGGGGGTACGACGCGGTTTCGAGCAGAAGGCCAACCGGCGTACGGACGACCCGTGAGATCACCACTACCGGCAAGGATGGCGGTAACCTGACATCGTCATGCAAACCCTCGAGGAGGATTCGTGGATCCGGAAGTGCTGAAGCGGGCACCGCTGTTTCAGGGACTTGAGGATGAGGCTGCGGGAGCACTCTCCGCCGCCATGTCCACCATCCAACTCGCCAAGGGCGCAGTGCTGTTCCGCGAGGGCGACACCGGGGACCAGTTGTATGTCGTGGTCAGCGGCAAGATGAAGTTGGGCCGCAGTGGTTCCGCCGGCCGGGAGAACCTGCTGGCCGTCCTCGGTCCGGGCCAGATGTTCGGTGAGTTGTCCCTGTTCGACCCCGGTCCCCGTTCGACCACCGCCACCGCAGTCACCCGGACCGAGCTGCGCTCCCTGGACCAGGCCGAGTTGGTGCGCTGGCTGGACGGCCGACCCGAGGTGGCGCGCGGCCTGCTCGGCCAGTTGGCCGGCCGACTGCGCAAGGCCAACGACGTCGTCTCCGACCTGGTGTTCTCCGACGTCCCCGGCCGGGTCGCCAAGGCCCTGCTCGACCTCGCCTCCCGCTTCGGGGACCGCAAGGAGGACGGGATCCACGTCAACCACGACCTCACCCAGGAGGAGCTGGCCCAACTCGTCGGCGCCTCCCGCGAGACGGTGAACAAGGCCCTGGCCGACTTCGCCGCCCGCGGCTGGATCCGACTGGAACCCCGGTCGGTGACCTTGGTGGACGTCGCTCGGGTGGAGCGCCGGGCCCGCTGAACACCGGCCGGCTCTCGGCCGGCCCCAACTCCCAGCCCGCCCACGGGCCCTGCACAGTACGCGCACAGGAACGCGGCGCACAGTCGAGTCATGAACACCGAACCGACTCCCGACGCCTCTGGCTGGCACCCCACCCTCGGGCAGTACCCCACGAC
>JBQDIN010000032.1:0-13721 GCA_052094425.1 Propionibacteriaceae bacterium | reverse complement strand
CCACGACGGCCTCCGGATCGAACAGCACCCCCACCGCACCGGGGGCCGGACCACCGAACCCACCCGGACCGGGCAATGGGCCCAGGAAGCCGCGGCGTCGGGTCGGCCTGGTGCTCGGCGGCCTGTCGCTCGCCGCCCTGGTCGGCGCGGGGTCCGGCATCGGCTCCTACGCGGTACTCGCCGACGGAGCACTCGCCACGTCTCCGGTCAGCGTCACCACCACTCCGGCGAAGCAGACGGCGGCGCTGGATGGGACGGTCGAGGCGGCTGCCAAGGCGATCTCGCCCTCGGTGGTGACCATCACCGTCCAGGGCGCTCAGTCGAGTGGGGTCGGGAGCGGTGTCATCGTGGACACGAAGGGCCACGTCCTGACCAACCAGCACGTGGTCGAGGCGGCGGCCCGGGGCGGCACGATCACCGTCACCCTGCCGGACGGGAGCCGGGCTTCGGCGAGTCTGGTCGGCTCGTCCGACACCAGCGACCTGGCCGTGATCAAGGTCGCCGACAGCGCCGAGGTGTCGGTGGCCGACCTGACCCCCGCCACCTTCGCCGAGTCCGACTCGCTGGCCGTCGGTCAAGCAGTGGTGGCGGTCGGCTCTCCGCTCGGCCTGAACAAGACAATCACCTCGGGAGTCGTCTCGAACACCACCCGACCGGTCCGCTCCGGCCTGGACAACAACGCGGTCTACCTCGCGGTGCAGACCGATACCGCGATCAATCCGGGCAATTCGGGTGGGCCGCTGGTCGACCTGAACGGGTCCGTGGTGGGGATCAACTCCTCGATCGCCACCACCGGGGAGGACTCGGGCAGCATCGGGATCGGATTCGCGATCCCAGCCGACGTGGCCGCCCGGACCGCAGCGGAGTTGATCAGCAGCGGCCATGCCGAGGATTCCGCCCTCGGAGTGTCCGTCGCCCCCGATGACTCCACCGATGGAACGGCCGCCGGGACCACTGTGCAGGAGGTGACCTCAGGGAGCGCTGCCGATGAGGCCGGGCTGCAGGCGGGCGACGTGATCACGAGCATGGACGAGGTCCCCACCCCGAACGCCGATGCCCTGATCGCGACCGTGCGCTTCCATGCGCCGGGTACGGCCGTCACCGTGCACTTCCAGCGGGACGGCCACGACGACACCGCGCGCGTCACCCTGGGCACCGCCTGAGCCCGCGGGGAGCGCGACGGAAGAGAAGATGAGCCTGCCGGATGGTCCGACCAGTGACCATCCAGCAGGCTCATCCGCCTGGGGCGGCTCAGCGAGCCGCGTCGTACGCGATCAGTCAGTTGATCGCAGGCGCGTTGTCCTTCTCCTTCTTCACGATCTCCCGGGCCAAGGACTCCCATTTGGCGTAGGCGTCCGGGTAGGCCGAGCGCTGCACCTTCTGCGCAGCCACCGTGACGGACATATCCTGCCAGCCCCCGATGTCAGTCAGGCCCGGATTGTTGGTGTGATTGGCCACACCGTAGAAGGCCTTGGACGCCTTCGCCGGGTCGGTGATCTCGCCGAGGCTGCCCCAACCCTGGCTGGGACGCTGCTGGAACAAGCCCTGGGAGTCACGGTCGCCATGGGTCAGGTTACGGATCCGGGACTCCTGCATGGCGGTCGCCAGGGCGATCACCCAGCCGTACTCGGGAATGTCGGCGCCCTTGCCGACGCCGATGATCGTCCGCGAGTGCTTCAACTGCTCGGCCGTGAGGCTGTCGTAGTCGTCACCCCCGCCGCCACCGCCGCCGCCATCATTGCCGCCACCGGTACCGACCAGGTTCACCCAGGTCTTCGCGCCGACGACACCGTCGACCTCGAGGCTGTTCTTCTCTTGGAAGGCGCGCACCGCATCGTCGGTCTTCGCACCGAAGTCACCGTCGACGGCCAGTTCGTGGCCGTGCTTCTTCAGTTGCGTCTGCACCGCCTTCACGGCGTCGTTCTTGGCCCCCTTCTTGACCGTGACCACGATCTTGGACCAGGTCTTGGGGCCGGCAACGCCGTCCGCGGCCAAGCCGTTCTTCTGCTGGAAGTTCACCACGGCGGACTTGGTCTTCGGACCGTACGCGCCGTCGGCGGTGGTACCGAGGGAGTGCTGGCCCAGCAGGTACTGCAGGGCGGTGATGTTGCTCCCGGCGGAACCACTCTTCAGGACCGGGTACGCAGCGGCCGCATGGGCCTGCTGCGGGGGAGAGATCAGGACGAGGGAGGCTGCCAGCACCGCGGCCAACAGGAGGCCGACGCTGCGTCGCAGACCGAGTCGAGCCACGGAGTTCATGGCGACACCCTTTCTGTGGGGGAATGGGCTGCGAACGTAACAACGGCTCGGTTCGAGTCCTGATGATCTGCTCGGGCCCTGCCGGTACCGGCAAGTTGGGCCGGAGATGATCACCAGTGGGCGCCGGCGCACACCGATTCCGCTCGGTGCTCGGCGCAGTACGGCGCAGCCGCACAGGCCCCGCAGAGCAGGGCGCGACCCTTGCAACCGGTCGCCCCGCAGTCGAGGTAGGTGTCGGTCGCGGAGCCACAGACCTCGCAGGAACCGATCACTGCTGCATGGTCCGAAAAGTTGATCTTGATCCGGTCGTCGAACACGTGCAGGGCTCCCTGCCACAGCCCGTCGTCGCCGTACTGCTCCCCGTAGCGGACGATCCCGCCGTCCAACTGGTAGACCTCGCGGAACCCGCGGTTGATCATCAGCGCCGACAACACCTCGCACCGGACCCCGCCAGTGCAGTACGTGATCACCGGCCGATCCTTGAGCTGGTCGTACTTGCCGCTGTCCAGTTCGGCGACGAAGTCCTTGGTGGTCTCCACCGACGGCACCACCGCACCGTCGAACCGGCCGATGGCCGCCTCGTACGTGCTCCGCCCGTCGAAGAAGGTGACCTCGTCGCCCCGCTGGGCCACCAGGTCGTGGACCTGTTCGGGGGTGAGGTGTCGGCCGCCCCCGACGATTCCGTCTGCATCCACCTCGATCTCGTCGGCGGCACCGAAGGTGACGACTTCGTCCCGCACCTTGACGCTGAGTCGAGGGAACTCCGCCCCTGCCCCCTCGCTCCACTTGAAATCGATGCCGGCGAAGGGCGGGTACTCCCGCGTGCCTCGGACGTACTCCTTCACGGCATCGACCTCACCGCCCACGGTCCCGTTGATTCCGTGGGCGGAGAGGATGATCCTGCCCTTCAGCCCGAGTCGCTCACACAGTGCGCGCTGCCACAACCTGATCGCCGTAGGGTCGGGGATCGGCGTGAACGCGTAGTAGAGCAGCACCTTGTGGATGGACATCGGAGCAAGGCTAGTACCACGCGGAGAGGAAGTGGGAACGGAAACCGTTTGTGTGGTTCGCCGGCCAGCCGCCACCATCACCCCATGACGAAATTGATCAAGACCCGGGGACACATACTTGAACCACTGCTCCGACTGGGCCTACCGAAGCCCCCAGTGCGCCTTCCCGCAGCCGATCAGTCGGGGGTGTGGCCGAGGTAGGTGAGCTGAGCCCGGACGGACTGCTCGGCGGCGGGCCAGACCGATCGATCGACGTCGGCGTAGACGACCTCGACCACCTCGGCCGTGGTGCGGGCGCCGGCGACAAGAGCCGCTCGGACCTGGTCGAGTCGCTCCAGCCGGTGCCGCCGGTAGGCCTCGAGCCGCTCCGCCGGGTCCTCGACGAGGGGGCCGTGGCCGGGCAGGATATCCATCACATCGTGGGCGCGGACCAGGTCGGCGAGCTTCGCCAGGGTGTCGAAGTAGTCCCCCAGGTCGCCGTCCGGGGCGGCGATCACGGTGGTGCCGCGACCGAGCACTGTGTCCCCGGTGAGCAGCCGAGTGGTGCCCTGGTCGGTCATCAGGAACGAGTACGAGTCGGCCGTGTGCCCGGGGCTGGCCACGGCAGTCAGTCGGACCTCGCCGACCATGATCACGTCGCCGTCGGACAGGCCTGGAGTTCCGATCCGGAAGCGTGGGTCCGCCGCGCGTACGGGGCAATCGGCGAGCTCGGCCAGCCGGGCCACGGCGGCGGAGTGGTCGTCGTGGTGATGGGTGAGCAGGACCTCCTGGATCGAATGGTCCCCGGCGGCCAGCACCGCGGCCAAGTGCTCCTCGTCCGGCGGTCCCGGGTCGATCACCACCCACCGACCGTCCGGGTCGCCGACCAGCCAGGTGTTCGTCCCGTCCAGGGTCATCGGACCGGCATTCGGAGCCAGTACCGTCCGGTGGGTCATCCGTCTGCACCTCCACTCAGGTAGTCGAAGCACCAACCGGCGTCAGTCCTGGTCATGGCCGGCAGCACCGGGCCGATCCGGCGGTCAGTGGTGGCATCGAGCACATCCGTCCACCTGGCACAGTCGGCCAACTCCAGCAGGATCGAGGCGGTCGGCGGCATCAACCGGACCCGTCCGTCCTGCCACCCGGCGAGTGCTGCGGCCGGAGTGCTCCACCAGGCCAGGTCCGCCTCGCCGGAGACGTCGGCCGCCCGTTGACCCGACGGCATCAGGGCAACGAAGAAGTGGGTGTCGTAGCGCAGCGGCTCCGGCTCGGGGGTGATCCACTGCGCCCACGGGAGCAGGGTGTCCGCGTCCAGCTCGACGGAGGTCTCCTCCCGGGTCTCCCGCACCCCGGCGGCGACCAGCGGGCCGTGCGGATGATCATGATCGGGTGGGTCCACCTTGCCGCCCGGGAAGACGGTCATCCCGGCCGCGAAGGCCATCCGCTCGTGCCGGCGGAGCAGGTAGGCCTCGAGAGCACTCCCCTGCTCGCGCAGCAGCACGACGCTGGTCGCGAGCGCCGGCTCGGTCGGCCGGCGGCCCCCCTCGTGCCACGCCTCGACCCGGCGTACCAGCCCTGGCGGGGCCGTGGTGTCCAACCGGGCGAGGACGTGGCGCGAGTCGGTGGCCATCAGGCCCCGGCGACCTCGGCGATGACTTCCACCTCGACGGCTGCATCGCGCGGCAGGGTCGCCACACCGACGGCGCTGCGGGCGTGCTGACCGGCGTCACCGAGGACCTGGCCGAGCAGTTCGCTCGCCCCGTTACCGACCTTGGGCTGGTCGGTGAACTCGGGGGCGCTGGACACGAAGATGACCACCTTGACGATCCGGACGATGTTGTCCAGCCCGCCGGCCGCGTCGGCCAGGGCGGCCAGTGCGTTCACCGCGCAGGCCCGGGCCGCCTCGGCGCCCTGCTCGAGGGTCACCTCCGCGCCGAGCTTGCCGGTCGCCAGCAACTCGCCCTTCACCATCGGGAGTTGCCCCGAGGTGAAGATGAGGTTCCCGGTCCGGGCAGTCGGTACGTAGGCGGCCACCGGGGTCACCACCTCGGGGAGCTCGATGCCGAGTTCGGCGAGGCGTTCGGTGTGAGTGGTCATGCGTTCTCCTGATTGGTCAGCGGTCGCTTGAAGTAGGCCACCACGTTCTCCGGATTGATGCCGGGGACGACCTGGACGAGTTCCCACCCGTCGGAGCCCCAGTTGTCGAGGATCTGCTTGGTCGCGTGCACCAAGATCGGTGCGGTGGCGTATTCCCATGTGGTCATGGCCTCACCCTACTCAGCCGGTCCCCACCCGTTGACGGTCGGAGGGGACAGCGCGGCCCGGATGGGCCACACTGGCGCCATGCGCGCTCAGGAACACCGCAGTGGCCCGCCGACCGTCTCGCAACGCGGCCGGGTGGCCCCGTTCCGGGTGATGGGGATGGTGGCTCGCGCCCAAGCTCGGCAGGCCGCCGGCCTGCCGGTGGTGAACCTGTCGGTCGGGCAGCCGGGGATGGGCGCCCCGACCCCGGTCCGGCGGGCCGCGGCCGCCGCCCTGGCCGACCCGTTGGGCTACACCCCGACCCTCGGGCTGCCGGCACTGCGGGAGGCCATCGCCCACGAGTACGGCCGCCGCGGCGTGCAGGTCGATGCAGCCAACGTGGCAGTCACGACCGGCTCCTCCGGCGCCTTCCTGCTCGCCTTCCTGACCGCCTTCGAGTCCGGGGACGCGGTCGCCATGGGCCGCCCCGGGTACCCCGCGTACCGCAACCTGCTGCACTCCCTCGGCCAGC
Organism: Propionibacteriaceae bacterium; assembly: GCA_052094425.1. Taxonomy (GTDB): domain Bacteria; phylum Actinomycetota; class Actinomycetes; order Propionibacteriales; family Propionibacteriaceae; genus Microlunatus. The sequence goes on along the minus strand of JBQDIN010000032.1, from coordinate 7,700 downwards.
AGGTGCTCGAGGTGCCGACCGGCCCGGACACCCGGTTCCAGCCCACCCCGGAGCACCTGTCCGCCCTCCCCGTCCGACCGCGCGGGTTGGTGGTGGCCTCCCCCGCGAACCCGACCGGCACCATGCTCGGCGCGGGAGAACTCGCCGGGTTGCTGGATTGGTGCGTGGCCGCGGACGCCGTACTGGTGAGCGACGAGATCTACCACGGTCTCAGTTATGCCGAGCCGGGCGTGTGCCTGTGGGGACCGGAGGTGGCGGAGCGGGCCGCCGGTGCTCGGGAGCACGGCATCGTGGTGAACAGCTTCAGCAAGTACTTCGGGATGACCGGGTGGCGACTCGGCTGGATGTTGGTCCCCGACCGGCTCGTCGACGCCGTGGACGCCCTGGCCGGAAACCTCGCCCTCTGCCCGCCGGCGGTCTCCCAGTACGCGGCCCTGGCCGCCTTCACCGAGGAGTCCCTGGCCGAGTGCGAGGTGGCCGTCGAGGGCTACCGGCGCAACCGCGACCTGTTGCTGGGGCGGCTGCCCCGGCTCGGGCTGGACCGCCTCGCCCCGGCCGACGGCGCCTTCTACGTCTACGCCGACGTCAGCGCATTCACCGACGACTCCCTCGCCTGGTGCGAGGAGATGATCGAGGCGACCGGGGTGGTGTGCGCCCCCGGTATCGACTTCGACCCGGTCGACGGGCACCGCTTCGTCCGCTTCTCCTTCGCCGGACCGTACGAGGAGATCGCCCGCGGACTCGACTGGCTCGAACCGTGGCTGGCTGCCCAGTCCACGTCGGGCCAACCAGGTTCCGAACGGTCCAGCTCCGGCGAGCGGTCTACGCTGAGTCCATGACGGACCGCCCGGCGCACCTGCTGCACATTGTCAGCGGCAAGGGCGGGACCGGGAAGACGACGATCGCCGCCGCCCTCGCCTGCGCCCTGGCCACCCGGGGCCGCCGCGTCCTGGTCTGTGAAGTGGAGGGTCGCCACGGCCTGTCCGAGTTGTTCGGCCTCCCGCCGGCCGATGGCTCCGAGGAGCGTCGGCTGTGCCGCACCCCGGCCGGGGGCCAGGTGTTCGGCCTCGAGGTGGATGCCGAGGACGCCCTGATGGAGTACTTGGACACCTTCTACAAACTCGGTATCGCCGGGAGGGCCTTGGACAGGTTCGGCGCGGTCGACTTCGCCACCAGCATCGCGCCGGGACTGCGCGACGTACTGCTCACCGGCAAGGTGTACGAGGCGGTCCGGCGTCGGATCAAGGGCCGCGCCAACTCCTACGACGCCGTGGTCCTCGACGCCCCACCCACCGGACGCATCGCCCAGTTCCTGAACGTGCACGAGGCGGTGTCCGGTCTGGCCAAGGTCGGGCCGATCCGGAGCCAGGCAGATTCGATCATGCGGGTGCTGCGCTCGCGGGAGACCGTCGTCCACCTGGTCACGCTGCTGGAGGACATGCCGATGACCGAGACCCAGGAGGCGATCGCCGACCTGGACCCGACCCACATCCGGGTCGGCACGGTGGTCGCGAACATGGTCACCCCGAATCCGTTGTCCGATGCGCAACTGGTGGAGGCCGAACGCGGTGACCTGGAGTTGTCGGTACCCGGATTCACCGCGACCCAGAACCGGGTGCTGGCCGAGGAGTTCGCCGACGAGGCCCGGCGGATCCAGCAGCAGCAGGAATGCGACCGGGTCCTGCAGGGTCTCGGCCTCCCGTTGGTCCGGGTGGACTTCGACCCGGCCGGGATCGACGAGAACTCGCTCTTCACCGCCGCCGCCCAACTGGGCGACCAACTCGTCGACGAGGTGAACCCGTGAGCACTCGCCGCCTCCCGACGGGTTCCGAACGCCTGGACGTGGACGCGATCATCGCCGACCGGGACTGCGAGATCGTGATCTGCTGCGGGGCCGGCGGGGTGGGCAAGACCACCCTCTCGGCGGCCCTCGCGGTCCGGGCGGCCGAGGCCGGACGGAAGGTGGTCGTCCTCACCATCGACCCCGCGCGGCGACTGGCCCAGTCTCTCGGGCTCGGTGAGTTGGACAACGTCCCGCGCGCGGTGGCCGGCATCGACACCGACGCCGACGGCAGCCTGGACGCGATGATGCTGGACATGAAGCGCACCTTCGACGACGTGGTGCTGGCCAGTTCCACCCGGGAGAAGGCCGAACAGATCCTGGCCAATCCGTTCTACGCGGCTCTCTCGACCTCCTTCTCGGGCACCCAGGAGTACATGGCGATGGAGAAACTGGGTCAACTGCACGCCCAGGCCATCGAGAGCGGCCAGTGGGACCTGATCATCGTGGACACCCCGCCGGCCCGGTCCGCGCTCGACTTCCTGGACGCCCCCGAACACCTGTCCACCCTGCTGGACGGCCGGTTCCTGCGGTTGCTGCTCGCCCCGGCCAAGGGCCCGTTCAAGTTGATGAGTGTCGGCTTCGGGCTGGTGTCGGCGGCGATGAACAAGATCCTCGGCGCCCAGATCCTCACCGACGTGCAGACCTTCGTGACCGCATTCGAGGCGCTCTTCGGTGGCTTCCGGCAGCGCGCGGAGCACACCTTGGAACTGCTGTCCTCGGAGCAGACCACCTTCATCGTGGTGTCCACCCCCGAACACGACACCCTGCGTGAGGCGGCCTACTTCGTCGACCGCCTGAGCGAAGAGGGCATGCCGTTGGCCGGACTGGCAGTGAACCGGGTCCACCACAGCGCCCTCGACGTGTCCGCCGAGCGGGCCCTGGCCGCAGCCGAGGACCTCACCTCGACGCCGACCGGGGCCGAGGCCGGTGACGGGAGCGCGACCGATGCGACCGTGGTCGCGCTCCAGCGCCACGCCGCACGGATGCGGTTGATCGAGCGGGAGCAGTTGCTGCTCGGCCGGTTCGGTGCCGCGCACCCGGGCGTGGCGACCAGCGCGGTCGAGGCCCTGGCCACGGACGTGACGGACCTCGACGCGCTGCGTCGTACGGGTCTACTCCTGGCCGAGGAGGACTGACTGCCACGAGGCGATGTCAGTCCGCTGGCGCAGCAGCAGGCGGCGTTCCCGCTCCGTCATCCCGCCCCAGACTCCCCACTCGATGCGGTTGTCCAGGGCTTCGGCCAGACAGTGTGCGCGCACAGGGCATCCCATGCAGAGCAGTCTGGCTCGTTTTTGTTCCGACGCTCCTGGGAAGAGGGTGTCCTCCATCCCCCGGCACCTGGCCTTGAGCGTCCAATCCTCACGTTGTTGCACAGTCACGACTGAGCCCTTCCGTTCCCCCGAATAGAAGGCCACCCCCCGAGGGTGACTTTCGTCATCGTACGACGCCGGAGCCGGCTCCGCCAGCAGTTTGGGACAACTGACCCATGAATTTTTTCGGGCGTCGCCGACAAGCGCCGCAACCCCCTGCTCCGGGGCGCTGCACCACTGCCCCGGCCGCGATCAATTCGGGTCCGCTTGTATCCTCACGTACCCTGTTCACCATGCCTGTGACTCCGAAGCGCGCCGGGAGCGTCGTCTACTCCATGGTCATGTTCGTGGTCGTCAGTGCCCTCGCGGGTGTGCTGGTGGCCGGCCTGTTCGTCCCCTTCGCCGGTGTGGCCGGGGTTGGCACGCGGGCCGTGGCCGACGAGCTCGAACACCTTCCCGAGGAACTCGACACCCCGCCGCAGGCGGAGCGGTCGAAGGTCCTGCTGGCCGACGGCACCCTGCTGGCCAACTTCTACGACGAGAACCGGGTCGTGGTGCCCCTCGAGAACATCGCCCCGGTGATGCGCCAGGCGCAGGTCGCGATCGAGGACCACCGCTTCTACGAGCACGGCGCGCTCGACCTGCGCGCCACCCTGCGCGCCCTGATCAGCAACTCGGCCGGCGGGTCGACCCAGGGTGGTTCCAGCCTCACCCAGCAGTACGTGAAGATGGTCCAGATCGAGAAGGCGTACGCCGATGGCGACGAGGAGGGGGTCGCCGCGGCGCAGGAGACCACCTACGCGCGCAAGGTCCAGGAACTCCGCTACGCCATCGCCCTGGAGGACAAACTGTCCAAGGACGAGATCTTGGAGCGCTACCTCAACATCGCCTACTACGGCGAGGGGGCGTACGGGGTCGAGGCGGCCGCGCGGCACTACTTCGGCGTGTCCGCCAAGGACCTGGAGCTCTACCAGGCGTCCATGCTGGCCGGCCTGGTGCAGAACCCGGACCAGGTGAACCCGGTCGCGAACCCGGCCGCCGCCCTCAAGCGACGCAACATCGTGCTGAACCGGATGGCCAGCCCGGACCTTCGGATCATCTCCCAGGAGGAGGCGGACAAGGCCAAGGAGAAGGGCTTCAACGACGCCAAGGTGACGCCGACCCCGAACGGTTGTGTCGGCAGCCAATACGCCTTCCTCTGCGACTACGTGCGCCACACGCTGCTGCAGAACAAGAGTCTGGGCAAGACCCGCGAGGATCGGGAGAAGATGCTCAAGCGCGGCGGCCTGACGATCAAGACGCAGATCGACAGCGAGACCCAGGACGCGGCCGAGAAGGCGATCAACGAGCACATCGATCCCAAGGACCCGGCCATCGGCGTGATGTCGATGGTCGAGCCCGGTACCGGGTTGATCCTGGCGATGGCCCAGTCCCGGCCGGACATGGGCAAGAAGAAGGGTGAGACCTTCTACAACTACGCGGTCTCGGCTGAACTCGGCGGTGCCGAGGGCTACCAAGCCGGCTCGACCTTCAAGGTGTTCACCGCTGCGGCTGCCCTGGAGAAGGGCATCCCGCTGAGCAAGCGCTACAACGCGACCTCACCGATGAACTTCAGCGGCCAGACATTCCAGTCCTGCGAGGGCCCGTTCAACGTCGGTGACTGGAAGGTGTCCAACTCCACCAATACCAACGGCAACATGGACATGCGTCGTGGCACCGCGATGTCGGTGAACACCTACTACGTGCAACTGGAGCAGGACGCCGGACTCTGCAACACGGTGAAGATGGCCGAGAAGGCCGGCATCGAGCTCGCCAGCGACGTGGACATGGTCGACACCTACCAGTACGTGCCCTCGTTCACCCTCGGTTCGGCCGAGGTCACCCCGTTGTCGGTGGCCGAGGCGTACGCGACCTTCGCCGCGCGGGGTGTGCACTGCAATCCGATCATCGTCAAGGAGATCGTGACGAAGTCGGGCAAGAAGCTCAAGATGCCCGGCGCGGACTGCAAGCAGGTGATGGAGCCCGAGGTTGCCGACGGCATGAACGAACTGCTCCAGGGTGTGATGGCGCCGGGCGGGACCGGTGGCCCCGCCACCATCAGCGGTGGCTACGAACAGGCCGGCAAGACCGGCACCATCGACGGGAACGAGGCGGTCTGGTTCGCCGGCTACACCCCCGAGGTCGCCGGTGCGGCGATGATCGCGGTGGACAAGACCAACTCCTACTGGAAGGGCCGCAAGCGTTCGCTGAAGCAGATCACCCTCCCGGAGAGCAACACCTACATGCAGGGCTCCGGCGGCGGCGACGCCGGCCAGTGGATCTACAAGCCGTCCATGGAGGCCGCGCTGGAAGGGCGCCCGAAGACCAAGTTCAAGGACGCCTCCGACGACATCAAGAACGGCAAGAAGGTCGACGTCCCCAGCGTCTCCGGCCTGTCCCCGGACGAGGCGAAGAAGAAGCTCGAGAAGGCCGGCTTCACGGTCGTCCGCAGCAACACCTACAACGACGCCCCGCAGGGCACCTACCTCGGCATCTCCCCGAACGGCAGCGTTGCGGAGTTCAGCACCATCACCCAGTTGTTCTCCGCGGGTGAGGACCCGGCGAAGAAGAAGGCCGAGGAAGACAAGAAGAAGGCGGACGAAAAGGAAAAAAAGGAGAAGGAAAAGAAGGAGAAGGACGAGAAGGAAAAGAAGGAAAAGAAGGACGACGAGAAGGAGAAGAAGAAGGACAAGCCCGGCGGCTGATCCGCTTCGCGGCACTCCTCCCACTCCCGGACCTTCCGACTGACCGAAACCCTCCGACCGAATCCTTCCGACTGAGACCGACAACGGATCCCGAGCCCTCCGGCTCGGGATCCGTTGTGTGTGCGGGGTATGTGCGGGGCGACGGTGTGTTGCGGGGCCTCTCCGCCGACTCAGCCGGTGCCGAGTTGGCGCTTCACCTCGGCAGCCACGGCACCGCCGTCAGCACGCCCCTTGGTCTGCGGGGTGACGATGCCCATCACCTGGCCCATCGCCTTCATCCCCCGCTCGGCCGCACCGGCCGCCTCGATGGCGTCCCGAACCAGGTCACTCACCTCGTCCGCGCTGAGTTGCTGCGGGAGGTAGTCGGTGAGCACCGCGGCCTCCGCGCGTTCCTTGGCCGCCATTTCCTCCCGGCCGGCCGCGGCGAAGGCCTCCTCGGCCTCGCGGCGCTTCTTCGCCTCCCGTACAACGACGTCGGTGACCTGCTGGTCGGAGAGTTGCACGGCCTCCTTGCCCGCCACCTCGGCCTCGCTGATGGCGGCGAGCACCATCCGGATCGTGCCACTGCGCATCTTGTCGCGGGCCTTCATGGCGGTCGTGAGGTCGGCGCGGAGACGTTCCTTGAGTCCGTTCGGGACGGGAGTGGGAGTCGACATGCACCACATTGTGTCACCGTTCCCGGCCGGTCCGTTTCGAGATTCCCCGCCCGAGGTGAGTAGCCTCTCCTCCATGACAACGAGCCGGAGCCCACTGACCCGTACCGGGCGGCTGCTCGGCGTCGGCGCCCTCGGTGCGGTGGGTCTGGGCCTGAGTTGCCTGGGCTACTCCGCGCTGTACGAGGTGGACGCCTTTCGGCTGCGCCGGGTTCGGGTACCCGTGCTCCCGGCCGGGGCGGGTGAACTGCGGGTGCTGCACCTGTCCGACCTGCACCTGACCCCGTACCAGCAGGAGAAGCAGGCCTGGGTCAGCCGCCTCGCAGCCCTGGAGCCGGACCTGGTGATCAACACCGGCGACAATCTGGGCCACCGGGACGCCTTGCCTTACCTGGTGCGCTGCCTCGGTCGACTGCTGGACGTTCCCGGGGTCTTCGTGTTCGGGTCCAACGACTACTACGGGCCACGGATGAAGAATCCGCTGCGGTACCTCTCCGACCCGCTGCGGCACGGCAAGCCCGCCCCCGACCGGGCGAGTGATCTCCCGTGGGAGGCGATGCGGGACCGATTCACCGCAGCCGGCTGGGTGGACCTGAACAACGAGCGGGCACGGCTGGAGGTGAAGGGCCTGTCCATCGACCTGCGGGGCACCGACGACGCCCACCTGAAACGGGACGACTACGCCTCCGTGGCCGGGCCGGCCGATGCGGCCGCGGACCTCCGCCTGGGTGTGACGCACGCGCCGTACTCGAGGGTGCTGGACCCGATGACTGCCGACGGGATGAACCTGATCATGGCCGGGCACACCCACGGTGGCCAGGTCTGCGTTCCCGGGTACGGGGCCCTGATCACCAACTGCGATCTGGACACGGCGCGGGTCAAGGGACTCTCCCAACATGTGGCCGGCGAACGGATGTCCGCCCTGCACGTCTCGGCCGGGTTGGGCACCTCCCCGACCTCCCCGATCCGCTTCGCCTGCCCGCCCGAGGCGACCCTGCTCACCCTGGCTCCGGCCACCGACTGACTCACTTTGGGTCCGGCCGCTGACATGGGCTAGACTCTCCGAGGTTCTCGACCACTGGTCGGGACGGGGTGTGGCGCAGCTTGGTAGCGCGCTTCGTTCGGGACGAAGAGGTCGCAGGTTCAAATC
>JBQDIN010000031.1:0-44308 GCA_052094425.1 Propionibacteriaceae bacterium | reverse complement strand
GTAGAGGGCCGCCGTCACCACCACGCCGATGCTGACCCCACCCTGGGCCTGCAGCAACCCACCGACCAGCAGGACGCCGACGACGGGCAGTTCGAGTGCCACGTCCGACCAGGGGAACAGCACGGTGCGCAGGCGCAACGTCCGCAGGCGTGCGGATCGAGCGCGCCCGACGACAGCCTCGGCCGCCTGGGCCCGCCGGCGTTCGAGCCCGAGCAGTTCGATGGTGCGGGCGCCCTTGGCGGTGCTGGCGACGAGCTCGGCCACCTCCGCCCCGGCGGCGGCAACCGCCAGGTAGGCCGGTCGAGCCCGCCGTTGGTACCAGCGCACGGCCGTACCGACGCCCACCAACCCCAGCAGCCCGCAGAGCCCGAGCAGCGGGTCCAGGACGAGCACGGCGATCACGAGGAAGAGGGCGTGGACCAGGGCCACCAACACCTCGGGTACGGCCGATCGCAGGGTGGTGGCCACCATGGACGCGTCGGTGCTGCCGCGGGCGATCAGGTCACCGGCAGGGACCCGGTCGGCGACCCGTGGGGGCAGTGCCAGGGTTCTCGCCAGGAATCGTTCCCGCACCCGGGCTGCGGTGCGCTCGCCGAACCGGTAGCCCAGTTTGAGCGCCCCCCGCGCCAGCAGGATCTGCACGATGGTGAAGACCAGTGCGCCGAACGCAAGCCGGTCCACGGTGCCGAGCACGTCCCCGGTCCCGCCGTGGATCGTGTCGATGATCCGGCCGAGCAACCACGGCCCCACCAGTGCCGCCGTCGCGGCCATCGCATTGAGCAGGATGAGGCCCACCACGGCAGCCCGGTCGGCGGCCAGGTCGCGCAGCGCCGCCGCACGAACTTCCGCCGGGCCCGCGACCGGCAGTACCCCCGTCACGGTGCCACCTCCTCGTCCCCGGCGCGGTCGTCCCCGGCGCGGTCGTCCCCGGCGCACTCGTCCCCCGCGCGCTCGTCCCCCGCACGCGACGCTGACTCGTCCCACGCACGCGACACCAGGGCGCGGTAGTGCTGGTCACTGCGCAGCAGGTCGCGATGGGTCCCGGTCGCCACCACCCGGCCATTGGCAAGGACCACGACCTCGTCGGCACGGTCCAGCACGAGTGGCGAGGTCGTCGTGACCACCGTGGTCGTGTCTCGTCGAGCCGCCCGCAGTCGATCGATCATGGCGGCCTCGGTGTTCGCGTCGACGGCCGAGGTCGGGTCGTCGGCGAGCAGGACGTCGGCTGCCGTGTGGACGGCACGAGCCAGGCGGATCCGCTGCCGTTGACCGCCGGAGAGATCACTTCCGCCGGCCGCCACGGTCGCGTCCAGACCGCCGGGCAAGGCCTCCACCACGTCCGCTGCGACGGCGGTGCGGAGGGCCGTGCGGATCCGGTCATCATCGGATTCGGCCCGACCCGCGACGATCTCGCGTACGGTGCCGGTGAACACCTCCGCGTCGTTCTCGGCCACCACCAGCCGGCTCCGGAGTTCCGCCCGGGTGACCTCGTCGATCGACACCCCGGCCCACAACACCCCCGTGCCCTCCGCGGTGGCCACCCGGCCCAGCCGGGTGAGCACCCCCTGCGCATCCGCGGGACGATCGGCGACCAGTGCGGTGAACAGGCCGGGCCGGACGACCACGCCCGACAACGGATCGGCCAGCGGTCCCCCGCCGACCGGCAGATTGACCGGGTCGGGGTCGTCGTGGTGGGCCACCGGCAGGTTGAGCAGATCCACGATGCGTTGACCCGCCACCCGGGCCCGGGCGAGGTCCCCGCCGCCCTCGATCAGGGCCGCCACCGGGACGACCAGGACGGCCACGTAGCCGTACACCGCGACGACGTCCCCGACGGTGATCGTCCCGACGGCCGCCATCCGTGCCGACAGCCACACCACCGCCGCCAGGAACAGCGCCGGCAGGCCGGTCGCCAACGCACCCAGCCAACTCGTCGGCCCGGCCACCCGGTACCCGCGCGTCACCAGCGCCTGGGACTGCTCCCCGTACCGTTCGGCAACGTTCGCCTTGCCGCCGAGACCGTTGACGACCCGAAGGCCGGCCAGCACATCGACCAGGCGCATCGTCAGCGTTCCCTGGTGCTTGCGGTACTCATCGCCACTGTGCTGGATCCGATGCAGGATCGGACCCACGGCGACGGCGAGCAGCGGGACGCCGGCGAGCACCACGGCGGCCAGCAACGGGGAGGTCGTGAAGAGCAGCGCAGCCACGACCGCGTACGCGAGCACGGCGCCGACTCCCGGCCCGGTGACCGTCATCGCCTGTGCCACCGTGTTCACGTCGGCGACGCCGATCGTCACCACCTCGCCGGCCCTGACCCGCCTGGACAGGGAGGCCCCGAGCCGGGACGTGTGCCACACGGTCGCCCGGATCGACCGGAAGGACGCGTCCATCCTGATCTTGGTCATCGTACGGTGCCGAGCGATCGACAGTGCCGCCGTCAGCAGGCCGACCACGAGCAGGACGAGCGCCCACCCGACCAGGGTCGTGAGGTCGCCGGCGACGAGACCCTCATCCACGGCACGGGACAACAACCAGGGCGGTACGGCCAGGCCGACCATCCAGCAGCTGCCGAACGTCGCCCCGAGCGCAATGCGGCGCGGCTGCGATCGGGCCAGCCAGAACAGGTAGTGGAAGGGACTGCGCAGGTCACCAGTGGTCGGCGGGGTCCAGGTCTCGGGGGCCTGCTCCGACCGTCTGCGCGCGCCAGCCATCGATCAGCCGTCCACGCCAGCGCCGGTCATGCCGCCGATCCTTCCAGTTTGTGATTGGTTTCACAAACTGTTTCGCTGTCGCCCACCCCCGGCGAGCTCTACTCGGGCTTGATCGCGCGGCCGAGGGACCGGCTCCTGCCCCGGAACTCGGCCACCACCGCACCCACGGTCGACTCCCCTGCCCCGGCGGTCGACTCCCCTGCCCCGGCGACCCGGGCCACCGTCACGTCGTACACACCCGACCGCCCGCGCAGCGTCCGTTCCGCTGCGGTCGCCCGGAGTTGATCACCCCGGTGGGCGGGTTCGAGGAAGGTGATGTCGAACCCGGCCGCCACTGTCACGGTGCCGCGCGAGTTGCAGGCCAAGGCGAAGGTGCTGTCGGCCAGGGAGGCGATCAATCCCCCATGGCAGAGGTCCCAACCGTTGATCATGTCGTCGCGGACAACCATCTCGACGACCGCACGACCGGGTCCGACCGACACCAGCACCATGCCCAGGGCACGACTGGCCGAGTCCTGGGACCACATCGTCTCGGTGCTCACCTCGGCGATCCGGTGATCTCGGTCCCGCTCCGGACCGTGACCGTCGTGATCACTCACCACTGTTGATCACTCACCACGAGTAGAACCCCTGACCGCTCTTGCGCCCCAGCTGTCCCGTGGCGACCTTGTCACGGAGCACTGCGGGCGGCTCGAACCGTGCTCCCAGCTCACGGGCCAGGTGCTCGGCGATCGCCAGTCGTACGTCGAGGCCGACCAGGTCGGTGGTGCGCAGTGGTCCGACCGGATGTCGGTACCCCAAGGTCATCGCCGTGTCGATGTCGGCGGCCGAGGCAACGCCCTCCTCGAGCATCCGCATCGCCTCCAGGGCGAGGGCCACGCCGAGCCGGCTGCTGGCGAATCCGGGAGTGTCGTTGACCGTGATCGCGGTCTTGCCGAGTGCGTCGACCCAGCCGGCGGCACGGGCCGGCAGGTCGTCCGCGGTCGCCGCACCGACCACGATCTCCACCAGGCCACTGGCCGGGACCGGGTTGAAGAAGTGCAGGCCGAGGAACCGCTCCGGGGCACGCAACGAGGCGGCCAGTCCGGCGATGGAGAGTGAACTGGTGTTGGAGGCGAGGACCGCCTCCCCGGCCACGGACTCCACCCGCTCGAAGACCTGTGCCTTCAGGTCGGCATCCTCGGGAACGGCCTCGACGACGAGTGCGACACCGGACAGGGCCTCGGCATCAGCGGCCGTGGTCAACCGCGCGGCCACGGACTCCACGGACTCGGTCAGCGCACCACGATCGGCGGCCTTGGCCAGACTGGTCAACACCCGCTCGTGGGCGGCCGCGGCGCGGTCGGGGTCGCTCTCGATCACCACCACCGACGACCCGGCGACCAGGAACGCGTGCGCGATCCCGGCCCCCATCCGGCCACCGCCGTACACCCCCACCCGTTCGGGCAGTCCACTCATCTCGGCTCTCCTTCCGCACACCTACGCAGCTCTCCACCCACAGGGCGACCCCCACAGACAGGGTGGCCAACCCGGCCGGCCATGGATCTCCTCGGTCCTCGACGGTCGGGGCGGCCGGTCAGGCGTCGTAGTCGACGGTGACGGCGTCACCGACCGGGTAGGTCTGGCAGGTGAGCACGAACCCGGCCGCCACCTCGGCGGCCTCGAGGGCGTAGTTGCGCACCATCTCCGTCTCCCCTTCGGACACCTTGGCCCGACAGGTGCCGCAGACCCCACCCTTGCAAGCGAACGGGACATCGCTGCGGGCGGCCTGGGCACTGTCCAGGATCGGCGCGGTGCGCGGCATCGGGGTCGTGGTGGTCCGGCCGTCGAGGATCACGGTGACCTCGCTGGTCGCCCCCTCGACCGCGGGATCGAGGCGCCGCAACTCGGGCGGTGGCTCGTCGACGTAGAAGAGCTCGAAGTGCACCCGGTCCGGCGTCACCCCGACGTCGTCGAGCACCGTGCGGGCGCCCTCGATCATCTGGTGCGGGCCGCACAACCACACGTCGTCGAGCGCGGGCAACGGCACTAGGACGTCGAGGAGTCGGCGCAGCCGGTCGGCGTCGAGGCGGCCGGAGAAGAGCTCGACGTCCCGGGGTTCCCGCGACAGCACGTGGACCAGGTTGAGCCGGGCGCCGTACCGGTTCTTCAGGTCGGCGAGATCCTCGGCGAACATCACCGATCCCACGGTGCGGTTGCCGTAGAACAAGGTCACCTCGGAGTCCGGGTTGGTCAGCACGGTCGAGACGATGGACAGCATCGGTGTGATGCCCGATCCCGCCGCAATGCACAGGTGCCGGCCGGCGACCACGGGATCGGCACGAAAGCTTCCGCTGGGCGTCTGCACCTCGATCTCGGTGCCCGGCCGGACCTCCCGGACCAGCCAGCGGGAGAAGAGCCCGTCCGGGATCTCCCGGACCCCGATCCGCGGTCGGGCACCGACCGGTGCACAGATCGAGTAGGTCCGACGCTGTTCCACGCCGTCGACGATGCGGCGCAGCGTGAGGGACTGACCCGCGGCGAAGTCGTACGCCCCGGCCAGTTCTGGCGGGACCTCGAAGGTGATCGCCGCCGCATCGTCGCAGTGGTGCTCGACGTGCGCCACGGTGAGGGTGTGAAAGGCGGTCCGGGCCGGACGGCCGAGGGTGGCGGTCGACATCGCTCAGATCTCCTTCACGTGTTCGAACGGCTCCCGGCAGGCGAGGCAGCGGTAGAGCGCCTTGCAAGCCGTCGGGCCGAACTCCGAGGTCAGCTCCACCTCCGCCGATGCACACTGCGGGCAGGTCAATTCGCGCCGGATGGGTGCCAAGGTCAGCGGGACGGGGCCGCCCCGGGTCGGCGCCGGCCCGGGCGCGGACAGCCCGTGCTCGCGCAACAGGCGTCGACCGCCCTCGGTGATCCAGTCGCTGGACCAAGCAGGCTCGAGTACGACCCGGACCCGCGCGTCGAAGCCAGCCGCGGTGAGGCTACGCAGCAGGTCGGCGCGCATCGTCGCCATCGCGGGACAACCGGAGTAGGTCGGAGTGATCGAGGCGACCACGGCGCCGTCGGCTGCCTGCTCGACCGAGCGCAGTACCCCGAGGTCGGCCAGGGTGAGCATCGGCAGTTCCGGATCGACCACCGCGGCCGCCACCGCGCACGCCCGCGCCAGTGGCGAGGTCGTCGCGGCCGTCACCACTGCCCCCGGGGGTGGGCCCGCGCAACGACCTGCATCTCGGCCAGCAACCGGCTCAGCTCCTCGGTGTGCACGCCGTCGCGGCCGTACCGCCCATTGACCGGGGCACGACTCTGTCGCTCGGGCTCGGTGACCACGGCGGCGGACAGTACCTGATCAAGAACCGCCCGGACCGACTCGGTCACGGTGGTCGGGTCGACGCCCACCCCGGACTCGGCGACCCGGGCCTCGACCGGGTGCAGCACGAACAGTTCGGCCAGGTGCGGCCAGATCGTGGTGCTGGCGGCGACCACGCGGCGGCGGGACTCCTCCGTGCCCTGGGCCAGGGTGACGAACCAGCGCGCCGCGTAGTCGCGGTGGTAGGTGACCTCCTTGACCCCCTTGGCGGCGACTGCCGCAAGGACCGCGTCCCGGCTGGCGGCCAGCCCCTGCAGGAGTTCCAACCGCCAGACGGCGAACAGCAACAGCGTGGTGATCGCCTCGGCGAAGTCACCGTGCGGCGGCTCGACCAGCCGGACGTTGCGGAACCCCCCGGCCTCCCGGAAGAACGCGAGGGCGTCCTCCGGTGGGATCGGCGAGTCGTCGGGCAGCGTGGGCACCACCGACTCGTCGGCCGCAGCGGCGCGCGCCAGCAGCAGCCGGGCCTGGCCGAGCAGGTCGAGGGCGATGTTGGCCATGGCGATGTCGTCCTCGAGGTCCGGAGCCCGGCTGCACCACTCGGACAGCCGGTGCGAGGCGATCAGCGCGTCGTCGGCGAGCATCAGGCAGTACCCGGCCAGGTCGGCGGCGTCCACCCCGTCCGGGACGGACGTGTCCACGCCGGCCAACGCGCCCTCGCCGGTCTGATCTTCGAAGGACCCGAACGCCCAGTGGGAGTCGTCGGCACCGAGCAGTCCGTCGTAGACCGACTCGTGCACGTCGACAGCGGCCGGGTTGGGTGCCGGGTGGGTGGGAGATTCGGAAGCGTCAGTCATCGCCGGGCTCACATGTGCGGGACGTCGTCGGGGATGGTGTAGAAGGTGGGGTGGCGATAGACCTTGTCCCCACTGGGCGCGAAGAACGGGTCCTTCTCGTCCGGGCTCGATGCGGTGATGTCGACCGAGCGAACCACCCAGATGCTGACCCCCTCGTTGCGCCGGGTGTACACGTCGCGAGCATTGCGCACCGCCGTCGCATCGTCGCCCGCGTGCAGGGAGCCGACGTGCACGTGGTTCAAGCCGCGCTTGCCGCGGACGAACACCTCGTACAACGGCCACTCGGCCTCCGGTGCCGAGGGTGTGGTCGCGGTCGGTTCGGAAGTGTCGCTCACCGGCGCTCCCCTGTCTCCTCGCCGAGGGCCGGAGCCCGGCCGGCCGCACGATCGGCGTACGCGAGCGCGGCGTCGCGCACCCACTCCCCCTCGGCGTGGGCACGGCGGCGGTGCGCGATCCGTTGGGCGTTGCAGGGTCCGTCGCCCTTGACCACCGACCAGAACTCCGACCAGTCCGGCTCCCCGAAGTCGTGGGCCTGCCGCTCGTCGTTCCGGCGCAGGTTCGGATCGGGCAGGGTGACACCGAGGGCTGCGGCCTGGGGCACGGTCATGTCCACGAACCGCTGACGAAGATCATCATTGGTGTTCCGCTTGATCCCCCAGGCCATCGACTGGGCTGTATTCGGTGAGTCGCCGTCGGGTGGGCCGAACATCATCAACGACGGCCACCAGAAACGGTCCACCGACTCCTGCACCATCGCGCGCTGCTCGTCGGTGCCGCGCATCATGGTCAGCAGCAACTCGTAGCCCTGCCGCTGGTGGAACGACTCCTCCTTGCAGATCCTGATCATGGCCCTGCCGTACGGGCCGAAGGAGGTGCGACACAGCGGCACCTGGTTGCAGATCGCCGCGCCGTCGACCAACCAGCCGATGGTGCCCACGTCGGCATAGGACAGCGTCGGGTAGTTGAAGATCGACGAGTACTTCTGTCGCCCGGTGATCAACTTCTCGGTCAGCTCGGCCCGGGAGACGCCGAGGGTCTCACAGGCGGAATAGAGGTAGAGCCCGTGGCCG
Source organism: Propionibacteriaceae bacterium (assembly GCA_052094425.1). Classification (GTDB taxonomy): domain Bacteria; phylum Actinomycetota; class Actinomycetes; order Propionibacteriales; family Propionibacteriaceae; genus Microlunatus. The sequence goes on along the minus strand of JBQDIN010000031.1, from coordinate 36,375 downwards.
GCCTCGTCCTGCACCTTGGCCAACAGGATCGCCCTGCGGCGCAACGAGGGCGCCCGGCTGATCCAGATGCCCTCCGGCTGCATCCCGATGATCTCGGAATGGGCGTGCTGGGCGATCTGGCGGACCAGGCTCTTGCGATAGTCCTCGGGCATCCAGTCGCGCGGTTCGATCCGGTCGTTGCGGGCAATGGTCGCCTCGAACCTCGCCTGCAGGGGGTCCCCACCACCACGTTCCGGTGCGAGTGTCGCATTCATCGCGTCCTCCTGGTCGAGCTGCTCGAGGCCATTTACTGACCGAGCGGTCTGTAATACTCTGGCACAGCGACCGGCGTCGCGCAACGCCCGCCGCTGACCGAATGACTCTGTCGACCCCCACCGGACGATCGGTCCGAGGAGAGGACGCACGCTGTGACCGCACTGCTGGAGAGTTACGCCGCCGGGACCTGGTTCCGCGCCGCGGACGAGGGCGCCCCCCTGCTGGACGCCGGGACCGGGGCGGAGGTGGCGCGGATCTCGGCGCGCGGTCTCGACCTGGCCGCCATGGTCGACCATGCGAAGGCGGTCGGCGGTCCGGCCCTGCGGGAGCTCACCTTCCACCAGCGGGCGGGGATGCTGAAGGACCTGGCCAAGCACCTGACGGCCGGCAAGGACGAGTTCTACGCCCTGTCGACGCGGACCGGTGCGACCCGACGTGACTCGGCCGTGGACATCGACGGTGGGTTCGGCACCGTGTTCAGCTATGCCAGCAAGGGCGTCCGGGAGCTGCCGAACGACACCGTCCACCTGGACGGAAGCCTCGAACCGCTCGGCCGTGACGGCACCTTCGTCGGCCAGCACGTGCACACCTCGCGGCCCGGGGTCGCGGTGCAGATCAACGCGTTCAACTTCCCCGTGTGGGGCATGTTGGAGAAGCTGGCCCCGGCGTTCCTCGCCGGACTACCGACCATCGTCAAACCGGCCAGCCAGACCGCGTACCTCACCGAACTCGTCGTGCGCCGCATCATCGAGTCGGACCTGCTGCCCGAGGGCACGCTGCAACTGCTGTCCGGGAGTGCCGGCGGACTGCTGGATGTCCTCGGCCTGCACGATTCGGTCGCCTTCACCGGCTCCGCCCACACCGCCGGGGTGCTGCGCACCCATCCGAACGTGCTGCACGGCCACGTCGAGCTCGGCGTCGAGGCGAACTCCCTGAACTGCTCCGTGCTGGGCACGGACGTCACCGTGGACGACCCCGAGTTCGACCTGTTCGTCCGGGGCGTGGTGACCGAGATGACGGTGAAGGCGGGCCAGAAGTGCACCGCCATCCGCCGCGCCATCGTGCCGGCTGAGCTGGTGGACCCGGTGATCGAGGCGGTCTCGGCCCGGTTGGGACGCACCACTGTCGGCAACCCGGCGAACGAGGACGTCCGGATGGGTGCGCTGGCGAGCCTCGAGCAGCGCACCGAGGTACGCAAGGCGATCGAGTCGCTGCGTGCCTCCGCCGAGATCGTGTACGGCGACCCGGACCACGTCGACGTGGTCGACGCCGATGCCGAGCGCGGCGCCTTCCTGTCCCCCGTCCTCCTGCGGGCCGGGGCCGACGCGGTGGAGCCGCACGACGTGGAGCCGTTCGGACCGGTCAGCACGGTGATCGGCTACGACACGGTCGAGCAGGCCATCGCCCTGGCCGCCCGCGGCCGGGGAAGTCTGGTGGGCTCGGTCGTGACCCACGACCCGTCCGTCGCCCGCCGCCTGACCCTGGGCCTGGCTCCGTGGCACGGTCGGCTGCTGGTGCTCGACCGCGACGACGCGGCCGAGTCCACCGGCCACGGCTCCCCGTTGCCGATGCTCGTACACGGTGGCCCGGGGCGGGCCGGGGGCGGCGAGGAGCTGGGTGGGATCCGCGCCGTGTTGCACCAGATGCAGCGCACCGCGATCCAGGGCTCGCCGGACATGTTGACCGCGATCACCGGCCGGTGGACCAAAGGCTCGCGCCACCTGGAGGGCACCGAACACCCGTTCCGCAAGAGCCTCGCCGAGCTCCGGATCGGTGACACGATCCGCTCCGAGCCGCGGACCGTGACCCACGCCGACATCGAGCACTTCGCCGACTTCACCGGCGACCACTTCTATGCCCACACCGACGAGGAGGCCGCCACCGCGAACGAGTTGTTCGGTGGCATCGTGGCGCACGGCTACCTGGTGGTGTCCCTGGCGGCCGGGTTGTTCGTCGAGCCGAATCCCGGGCCGGTGTTGGCGAACTTCGGCGTGGACCACCTGCGCTTCCTGACGCCGGTCCAGGCCGGCGACTCGATCGCGGTCACGCTGACGGCGAAACAGATCACCCCGCGACGCAGCCAGGACTATGGCGAGGTCCGCTGGGACGCGGTGGTGGCCAACGCCGACGGGGATCCGGTGGCGACCTACGACGTTCTGACCCTGGTCGCGAAGACCCGGGACTGACTGGACCGACCGCAGTTGATCACCAGGAGGTGATGATGACCGACGCCACACTGGATCCGATCGAGACCGTCAGCATCGACGAACTGCGTTCCCTGCAACGGGAACGGTTGCTGTGGTCGCTACGGCACGCGTACGAGAACGTCCCGCACCACCGGGCGGCCTTCGAAAGCCTCGGGGCGCTGCCCGAGGACGTGCGCGAGTTGTCCGACCTGTCCGGGTTGGCGTTCACCACGAAGGCGGACCTGCGCGACAACTACCCGTTCGCGATGTTCGCCGTACCGCAGCAGCAGGTCGCGCGAATCCATGCCTCCTCCGGAACCACCGGACAGCCGACCGTGGTCGCCTACACCGCCGATGACTTGGAAGTCTGGTCCACCGTGGTGGCGCGCAGCATCCGGGCCGCCGGCGGTCGGCCCGGAGACATCCTGCACAACGCGTACGGGTACGGGCTGTTCACCGGTGGCCTCGGGCTGCACGGCGGGGCGGAGCGACTCGGCTGCACCGTCGTACCCGTGTCGGGCGGGATGACCCAACGCCAGGGCCAGTTGATCAACGATTTCGCGCCGCGGATCATCACCGTCACACCGTCGTACATGCTGGCATTGGTCGACGAGATGGAGCGGCAGGGCATCGACCCGCGCTCCACCTCGCTGGAGATCGGCATCTTCGGTGCCGAGCCGTGGACCAACGAGATGCGGGCCGAGATGGAGGCCAGGCTCGGGATCGATGCGGTGGACATCTACGGCCTGTCGGAGGTGATGGGCCCGGGCGTCGCCCAGGAGTGCGTCGAGACCAAGGACGGCCTGCACGTGTGGGAGGACCACTTCTACCCCGAGATCGTCGACCCGATCACCGGCGAGGTGCTGCCGGACGGGGAGAAGGGCGAACTCGTTCTCACCTCACTCACCAAGCAGGCGATGCCGATCATCCGCTATCGCACCCGCGACCTGACTCGGCTGCTGCCCGGGACGGCTCGTCCGATGCGCCGGATCGAGAAGATCACCGGCCGCTCCGACGACATGATCATTCTGCGCGGGGTGAACCTGTTCCCCACCCAGATCGAGGAGTTGTTGCTCGCGACGACCGAGTTGTCCCCACACTTCCAGTGCGTGCTGCGGCGCGAGGGGCGGCTGGACGCGATGACCGTTGTGGTCGAACGGCGCGCCGAGGTGCGCACGGACGCAGCCCTGGTCGCGGGTCAGCTGCTCTGCGACCAGGTGAAGAACACCATCGGTGTCAGCATCGAGGTCGAGGTTCGCGGCCCGGAACAGATCGAGCGATCAGTCGGGAAGATGCGCCGGATCGTCGACCAGCGCGGATCCTGACATCCAGCGATCCAGACGCCACCCGCGCAGGTTTCTGTCCAGCGGGGTTTCCTCTGTCGGAGCGCGGAGGCAGAGTGGGCAACATGAAGACGTTCACCGCCGTTACTGGTGCCGCGTCGGGGCTGGGCCGCGAGATTGCGACAGCGTTACTCACCCGGGGCCGCCCCGTGATCCTGCTCGACCGGGACGCTGATGCCTTGGCGACGACGAACGTCGATCTCGCGCCGCGTCATGACGTGCCGATCTCGCAGATCGTCGCGGACCTCTCGACCTTGGACGGCGTCGAGACAGCCGCCGAACAGCTGCTCGCGCACTCCGGTCTGGGCGCTCTCGTGAACAACGTGGGGGGATGGACGCCTGGAGATCAGTACCCACAAGCGTTGCCCGAGGCATGGCTTCCCACCCTCACCATGAACCTCGTGGCACCGATGCTCCTCACGCAACGTGTGTGGGCCTCCCTGGCCGCCGTCGCGGGGGCGGTCGTCAACATCGGCTCGAGTGGAGGGATCGGCGATGCCGCGTACGGGTCCCCGGAGTACGGGGCGGCCAACGCGGGCAGCCACCGGGTCACCGCCAGCCTCGCCGCCCGCAGCGACGTACGAGTGATGGCCGTCATTCCCGGATGGATCGGCCTGGAGCGCGCCCACCGAGAGTGGGCCACACTGTCCGATGAGCAGCGGCTCGAGGTCGGGCCGCTCATCCCTCCACCCGCCATCGCTGCCCGGGTCGTCGACCTGTTGACCGACGGCCAGCCGGACGAGGTCGTCGAAATGCTGCGGTGATCTCGACCGACTCGATCAGCGGGGCGGGTCGGGTTCTTCACCCGGATCGTGGTCCGGTACCTGGATCTGGGGCTCCTCGCCCGGATCGTGGTCGGGGACCTGGACCTGGGGGCCCTCCGGCTCCTCGCCGGGATCGTGGTCCGGCACCCGGATCTGCGGGTCGCCCGGGCCCTCGCCCGGGTCATGGTCCGGGACCTGGATGTCCAGGTCGTCGGTGGGATCGTCGGGTGTCGGATCGTCCGGGACCTCGACGGTGGGTTCCGCGCGCTCAGGCGGGGCCTTCAACTCGAAGCCGGCCTTGGCCAGGTCCTCGGCGAGCTCGTCGCGCACGATGGCGCCGTTGGAGATCTGGTGGGAGCGGTACGCGGTCCGGGCCACCATGTGCGCCGACACCGGGGAGGTCATCAGTTGGAGAATCGCGACCAGCGCGAGGACGCCCAGGGCACGGACGTCGCGCAGGGACACCGCCACGCCGATCACGATCACCACCAACCCGAGCGTCTGCGGTTTCGTCGCGGCGTGCATCCGGGTGAGGGTGTCCGGAAAGCGGATCAGCCCGACTGCGGCGGACAGGCAGAGGAAGGCACCGACCAGCAGCAGGATCGCCCCAGCCAAGTCACCGGCCTCGCCCCAATTCACGGCTTGTTCCGATCTGAGTTGTCCCACTTGGCAACTGTGCCCCGGTCGCCGACGAAGCGCGCCATGCTGAGCGAGCCGGCGAACCCGATCAGGGACACCGCGAGCATGATCGGCAGCGTCGTGGTGTGGCTGTGGATCACGGCCTCCATCGCGAGCCCGGCGATCACCATCGCCATGATCACGTCCGCGGCGATCACCCGGTCCAGGGTGCTCGGTCCGCGCGACATCCGGAACAGGGTCAGCAAGGCGGCCACGAACAGCATCACCACCCCGATGCCGAGCAGGATGTTGACGATCATGAGCCCTCCCTCCCCTCTTCCGGGATCTCGGCGGGTTCGTCCCCACCGGTGTCCTCCATCGGATCGAACGGGTCCTCGTCCTCGGCCGTGGCCGCACCCTGGCCGGCGTCCACGATCCGGCCGGTACGGGGGTCGTCCGGGCGCGGGATCGGCCGCCCTTCCCGCAGACAGTTGATCTCCTCCGTGGAGCCGAATGCCTTCAGTACCCGCCGTTCCGCCGCCAGGGTGTGCTCCCGGGCGGTGTCCAGGTCCTCCGGTCCGCGGACATCCATCACGTGGACGTAGAGGGTGTCGGAGGAACGCCGAGCCTCCAGCACGACGCTGCCCGGGACCAGACAGGTCAACTCGGCCGTGACAGTCAGGTAGAGGTCGGAGTGCGAGCGCAGCGGCACCCGGATCACCGCGTTCTCGACCTTCCGTCCGAACTGGAACACCACCGCGACCACCTTGATCGACGACACCACCAAGTCGGTGAACAGCCGGAATCCCATGTACAGCACGCCGAGTGGACGCAGTCGGCCGTGGAAGGAGATGGGCGGCAGTGGGAAGACGAAGTTCACGACGAGGCCGAGCGCCAGGCCGAAGACCACGTTCGCCACCGAGAGTTCGCCCCACAGCAGCACCCACACGGCGGCCAGCAGGACGACCGCTTTCCAACGGAATCCGTTGCGTCGATCCGTCACCGTGCTCATCGGCTTCCCTCCGGGAGGACGGCGTTCACGTACTTGCCGGGCGTGAGGTCCACCGCCGCTCGTTCGGTGAAGGAGTACAGCGGCCCCGCGATCACGGTGATCGCCAACCCGGCCGCGACCAGCACGCTGGCGGTGACGACCATCCCCTGGGGCATCCGGATGCCGCGTCGTCGGACCACCAACGCGTCTCGGCCGTCATCGGACTCCGGGGTCTCCCGCCAGAAGGCCCGGTTCCAGACTTTCGCCATCGCGTACAACGTGAGCAGGCTGGTCACGACGCCGGCCGCCACCAGGGTGTAGGCGAGCGGCGTCCCCTGCTCGATACCGGCGGTGAGCAGTCCGATCTTGCCGACGAAGCCGGACAACGGTGGGATCCCGCCGAGGTTCATCGCCGGGATGAAGAACAGCACGCCCAACCAGGGCGAGAGCGCGGCGAGCCCACCGAGGTTGTTCAGTGAGGTGCTGCCGCCGCGACGCTCGATCAGGCCGGTGACCAGGAACAAGGTGGTCTGGATGGTGATGTGGTGCACGATGTAGAAGATCGCGCCGGCCAACCCCGCCTCGGTGGCCAGGGCCACACCGAACACCATGTAGCCGATGTGGCTGACCAGGGTGAAGGACAGCATTCGTTTGATCTCCGACTGCGCCACCGCCCCCAGGATTCCGACCAGCATGGTCAACAACGCCGCCCACATCAGCAACCCGGACAACGGACTCTCGGGAAACAGGAGGGTCTGGGTGCGCATGATGGCGTAGACCCCGACCTTGGTCAGCAACCCGGCGAACACCGCGGTCACCGGTGCCGGCGCGGTCGGGTACGAGTCCGGGAGCCAGGCCGACAAGGGGAAGACCGCCGCCTTGATCGAGAACACGGTGAGCAACATCAGCTGCAGGGTGAGTTGCACCCCGTCCGGCAGTTGGGCCAGCCGGATCGACAACTGGGCGAGGTTGACCGTACCGGTGGCGGCATAGATACAGGCCAGGGTGATCAGGAACAGCAGCGAGGACAGCAGGTTGACCACCACGTACGTGGTGCCCGCCCGGATCCGTTCGCCGGTGCCACCCAGGGTCAGCAGCACGTACGAGGCGAACAGCAGGATCTCGAAGCCCACGAACAGGTTGAACAGGTCACCGGTCAGGAAGGCGTTCGAGACACCCGCCGACAGGACCAGGAAAGTGGGGTGGAAGATCGAGATCGGGATCTGCTTCGACGTCTCCTCCCGGTCGGCGGTGCCCATCGAGAACACCAGCACCGTCAGGGTGATCAGCACCGAGACCAGCAACAACAACGCGGACAACCGGTCGGCCACCAGCACCACGCCGAGGGGCTCGCGCCAGCCGCCGATCCACAGCACCTGCGGGCCGTAGCGGTCGGCCAGGTAGACCAGGATCGCCGCGACGACGGCCACCGAGGACAGGGTCACGACGGAGATGGCGCGCTGCACCCGGGAGCGTCGACTGGTTGCGAGCGAGAGCCCGGCACCGATCAGGCAGAGCAGGATGGGCAGCGGCAGCAGGTTCGTCATGCGTGCACCTCCCCGTCCGGTGTGTCGTCCTCGTCCGGCACCGACTCGTCGCTCTCGTCGAAGGAGGCAGAAGCCTGGTCGGCCTCGGCGAGACGGCGGATGCGGTTGTCCTCGACATCGTCCTGGACCTCGTCGTGGCCGTTGAGCTGGAAGCTCCGGTAGGCCATGGTGAGCATGAACGCGGCCGTACCGAGGGTGATCACGATCGCCGTGAGCACCATCGCCTGCGGCAGCGGATCACTGATCTCATCCGGGCCGTTCGCTCCGATGATCGGGGCTCCGCCGGCCTTCCCCGAGGCCACCAGGAACAACACGTTGACCCCGTTGCTGGCCAGCAGCACGCCGATCAGGATCCGGGTCAGGGACCGCTCGAGCAGCAGGTAGATGCCCGCCGCGATCAGCACACCGGCGACCAGGATCAATACCAGGTTCGGACTCATCCTCGCCCACCACCCCTCGCGCCGGCCCGGACCACGTCCTCGGGCTCGGTGTGGAAGCGCCGCACGCCGGACACCGCACGGTCGGAGGCCGGCAACGGGCCCGGGGCCCGGTCCTCGTCCTCGTGCTGGTCGATCCCGGATCCGAGGCTCCGGACCAGGTCGAGCATGACGCCGATGACCACCAGGAATACGCCGATGTCGAAGAAGACCGAGGAGACGATGTGCGGTTCACCCAACAGCGGCAGGACCCCCCACGGGGTCTGGAGCTCGGACAGCAGCGGGATGTGGATGTCGAAGGCGTAGCTCTGCAGGACCTTCCCGCCGAAGGCCACGGGGGCCACGGCGGAGAGCCCGGCCACCAACAACCCGATGCCGAGGACCCGGCCGGCATCCACCGGAGCGGCCTCGTCCAGTTCGTCCCGGCCGCCGGCCAGGTAGCGGATGGTCAGCGCGAGCCCGGCGACCAATCCGGCCGCGAACCCACCTCCCGGGACGTTGTGGCCGGTGAAGAGCAGGAAGAGCGCCACCATGATCATCACCGGGAACAGCAGCCGGGTGATCACCTCGAAGATGATGGACCGTTTCAGGGGCGACAGCGCCTCTCCCCCACGCAGCCAGGACAACCGACCGCTGGTCTGCTGGCCACTGCTGCTGGGGTGGCCGACGCTGCTGCCCCGCTGCAAGGTGGTCAGGCTGGTGTAGCGGGCCCGGATGAAGATCAGGCTGGCGACGCCGGTCGCGGCCACCACCAGCACCGAGATCTCGCCGAGGGTGTCCCAGGCCCGGATGTCCACCAGGGTGACGTTCACGATGTTCTTGCCGTACCCGAAGGTGTATGCGGCCTCGTAGAACGCGTCCGACACCGGATCGGCGACCCTGGACCCGGCGGACAGGTAGACGACCATGCAGACCACCGCCGAGAACAGCACGGCCACCACCAGTCGCCACCACCGGGAGGCGTGCAACGGACGGTTGGTGAAGTACTTGGGCAGTTTGCGCATCACCAGCACGAACACGACCAAGGTGACGGTCTCCACCAGCACCTGGGTCAGGGCCAGGTCCGGGGCCCCGTGCAGCAGGAAGAGCATGGCCGAGCCGTAGCCGGTGACACCGACCAGGATGATGGCCTTCAACCGGCCGCGGGCCGACACTGCGGCGATCGCTGCCACGGTGATCACGAGGGCCACCACCGCCTGCGCCGGGGTGTCCCAGAGCCGGACCTCGTTCGGCCAGTTCCGGGTCACCAACAGGGTGCCGCCGGGCAGCACCACCAGCGTGATCAGAATGGCGCCGAGATAGATCGGCAGTGAACCGCGCTGGGCGACGGCGGTGACCTCGACGGCCAGCCGATCCACCCCGCGCATGAACTTCTGGTAGAGCTCCTCGGCCTCGATCGTCTTGGGGAAGGTGCCCTGGGCTCGGGTGATCGCGTCCCGGAACCAGAACAGCACGATGCCGGCGGACAGGGCCACGGCCGACATCGCCAGCGGCAGCGTCACCCCGTGCCACAGGGCCAGTCCGTGGCTCTCCTCGCCGACCCGGTACGAGTCGACGTACGGCGACAGCGCCTCGGTGATCTGCGGCCCCAGGAAGGCGAGGCCCAGGCTGAGCAGGCCGAGCACCACCGGTCCGAGCGCGAAGCCGAACGGGACCTTGGCCACCTCCAACTCGAAGGTGGTGTCCCGCTTGTCCGAGAAGGCTCCCCACAGGAAGCGCAGGGTGTAGGCCACCGTCAGGGCCGATCCGGCGACGATCGCCACCCCCAGCAGGAAGGCAGGCAGCGGCGGGACCGCCGGGACGTCCCCCTCGGCCAGGTAGACCAGCGACTCGAACGCCGCCTCCTTGGCGACGAAGCCGAGCAGCGGCGGGATCGCGGCCATCGACGCACCGGCCAACACGGCAGCACCGCACACGACCGGCATCTTGCGGGCCAGGCCGGACAACTTGCGCAGGTCGCGGGTGCCCGCGGAGTGGTCGACGATGCCGACGACGAGGAAGAGGGTGGCCTTGAAGAGGGCGTGGGCGATCACGATCGACATCCCGGCCAGGGCGCCGGACCGGGTGCCCAGTCCGCACAGCACCATCATGAAGCCGAGTTGGCTGACCGTTCCGTAGGCGAGCAGCAACTTGATGTCGTACTGCCGCAGGGCCCGCCACCCGCCGACGATCATCGTCGCCGCGCCGAGGGTGAGGATGATCGGGCGCCACCCCGGGACGGAGGCGAACACCGGCTCGAGCAGGGCGATCAGGTAGATGCCCGCCTTCACCATCGCGGCCGCGTGCAGGTAGGCCGAGACCGGGGTCGGTGCGGCCATCGCGCCGGGCAGCCAGAAGTGGAAGGGCACCATCGCGGACTTCGACAGGGCGCCGGCCAGGATCAGCAGCAGGGCGGCCGTGGTGAGGCCGGACCAGGTCTCCGGGATGCCCGCGGCGAGGATCTCCGAGATCCGGAAGGTCCCGGAGTTGACACCGAGGATGATGATGCCGACCAGCATCGCCAGACCGCCGAAGGTGGTGACGATCAGCGCGGTCAACGCGGCGTTCCGGTTGGCCGCACGGGCCGGATTGTGCCCGATCAGCAGGTAGGAGAAGACCGTGGTCAGCTCCCAGAAGATGTAGAACAGGATCAGGTCGTCGGCGGCGACCAGGCCGAACATGGTGCCGGCGAAGGCGACCAGGACACCGGCCGTACGCGCCCGCGGCGGGTCGTGCGCGAAATACCAGCGGCAGTACACGAGGACCAGGGCGCCGACCCCGGACACGATCAGCCCGAGTACCCACTGCAGGGTGCCGATCCGGAAGGCCAAGTCGATCCCGAGGGTGGGGATCCACGCGTACGACTCGAGCAGCACGCCCCCGTCGAGGATCACCGGGGCGTACCAGACCAACCAGCCGAAGGTCACCGCCGGAGCGATCGCCAGCACCAGGAAGGCGCGGTTGCCGAGAACTCGCACCAACGCGGGCGCGAGAATGGCAAGGCCGAAGTGCACGGCGATGAGAAGCATCAAAATGCAGAAGCCTATCGTCGTTGCTGCAGGTTCTGGTGGGTCCGACATGAGGGATCCGTCGGCACTGGGATTCTAACCGATTTCATCGCCCGACCCACACCGCCCCCGACTCGGAGGCGATCCCGCCCAGGAGCCACCCGATCACCCCAGTCCGGTAGGCGGTCAGTTCGACCATCGACTGGCGACGTCGACGGGGCCCGGTCTCGGCGTGGGTGATCCCGGTGCCCGCGGGGCGGGCCTCGACGAGCAGGTCGTTCAGGACGTCGCAGAGCCAACTGCGGGTGGACCGGTCGCGTCCGGCGCCCCGGTTGTCAGTCGCCCCGAGCAGCGGTCCGAGCCGCCGCTGTTCGGCGACGAGGTCCGACGTCGAGGGCAAGAGATCTGTCGGTTCAGGACGCGAGGTCCGGGAACCAGAGGGCGATCTCGCGGGCGGCAGACTCCGGGGAGTCGGATCCGTGCACGAGATTCTCCCGGTTGGACAGGGAGTGGTCACCGCGGATGGTGCCGGGGGCCGCCTTGCGCCCGTCAGTGGCGCCGTTGAGCAGCCGTACGGCCTCGATCACCTCGTCGCCCTCGAGAACGAGCGCGATCGAGGGGCCCGAGGTGATGAACTTCCGCAGCGGTGGGTAGAAGTCGCGCTCCACGTGCTCGGCGTAGTGCTGGTCGGCCAGTTCGCCGTCGACCTGGCGCAGTTCCATGGCGATGAGGGTGAGGCCCTTGGCCTCGAACCGGCTGAGGATCTCCCCCACCAGCCCGCGGCGCACCGCATCCGGCTTGAGGAGGACGAGGGAACGGGGCATCGACGCAGCACTCATGACCGAAACCTTATCCACTCAGGCAATCGGGGCATCCGGCGCGGTCACCCGACGGCTCGCAGCAGGGGTACGGGCGGGTCAGCGACCGGGGTCGACGGCCATCTCGCGTCGGCCGGACTCGATCCGGTGCCCGAGCACGATGGTGAGGATCCACAGGGCCAGGAACATGCCGCCGATGACGTACATACCGGGGGTGAGCAGGCCGAGCAGAACGCCGACCAGCTGGGCCAGCCAGCCGACCAGGAACCCGACCCTGGACTTCAGCAGGCCGGCGGCGACCAGGCACAACAGCATGGCCATCCCGCCGAGGACACCGGCCCACAGGCCGCTCACCCCGGAAACCTGGATCATCACCGGGATGGACAGACCGAAGGCGATCACCTCGAAGATCAACAGGGAGCGGAGCACCATCCGCATCGGATTCCCGGCGGCCAGGAACAAGATCACTGTTCCAACTCCTCGACCCAGGCGCGCAGCCGTGCCTCCTCGTTCCCGGCGTCCTCGCCGGCGTCGACATCGGGCCACTGGTCAGTCAACACCTCGGCCGTCGGCACCGTGGCGACCTCGTCGGTCTCGGAGACCAACAGGGTGCGGGCCTCACCGACTGCCACCACCGATCCGGTGACCAGCACACCGGACTGGCCGGTGGAGTCGGCCTCGGCCATTCCGATGGCCGCCTCGATGGCGTCGTCGAGTCGCGGCTCCACCCGGACCCGGTCGGCACCGAAGATCCCCGCCGCCAGCTCACCCAGCTGCGCGGCCGGCATGCCACGATCGGTGGAGGCGACCTGGGTCACGACCACCTGGTTGAAGACCTCGCGCCACACCTCGAGGATGCCCTCGGCATCCTTGTCTCCCATCACCGCGAGCACACCGACCAGGGGGTTCAGCGCGTACGCCTCCTCGAGGGCCGCGGCCGCCGCGGCGGCACCGTGCGGGTTGTGTGCGGCGTCCAGCAGCAGGGCCGGCGAACGACGGACCAGTTCGAGTCGCCCCGGGGTGCGCACCAGCCCGAACCCCTCGTTGATCACCTCGGAGGTGAGCGCCTTGCCCCCCAGGAAGGCCTCGACCGCAGCCAGGGCGAGGCCTGCGTTGACGGCCTGGTGTTCACCGTGAACCGGGAAGACCACGTCCGGGACGGGCCCCTCGGTACCGTTCAGCCGGAGCACCTGGCCGCCGAGGGCGGGGGTCCGGGCGAGTACGCCGAAGTCCACCCCCTCCCGGTGCGGCAGTGCGCCGACCTCGGCGCACCGGGCCAGCAGGACCCGGGCCGCATCCGGCTCCTGGCCGGCCAGTACGGCCTGGGCGCCCGGCTTGATGATGCCGGCCTTCTCGGTCGCGATCTCAGCGATCGTGTGGCCGAGCAGGTGGGCGTGGTCGATGGCGATCGGGGTCACCACTGCGACCTGCGCATCGGCGACGTTGGTCGCGTCCCAGGTGCCGCCCAGCCCGACCTCGACGATCGCGACGTCGACCGGGGCGTCGGCGAAGGCCGCAAAGGCCATCGCGGTGATCACTTCGAAGAAGGTCATCGCGACGCCGTCGATGCGCTGCTCGTCGACCATCTGCACGTACGGCTCGACGTCCTGCCACACCTCGGCGAACCGCTCCCGGCTGATCGGCGCTCCGTCGATGGCGATCCGCTCGGTGACGTCGCTCAGGTGCGGGCTGGAGAAGCGGCCGGTGCGCAGGCCGGTCGCGCGCAACAACGACTCGATCATGATCGCGGTGCTGCCCTTGCCGTTGGTCCCGGTGACCTGGATGACCGGCATCGCGTGCTGCGGGTCGCCGAGCAACTCGCACACGGCCGCGATCCGGCCCAAGGACGGGGCGACTCGGTGCTCGGGCCAGCGAGCGGTCAGTTCGGCCGTCAACCGGGCGTGGCCGGTGTTCGCGGTGCGGGCGCCGTCATTCGGGTCGTCGGAGGGAGGACTGTTCATGGTGCTCTGCAGTCTAGTGGTGTGCCTGGTGGCCGGAACCGGCATGCGCGGCCCGGTCGCCCTTCCGTAGGATTCACCCCATGACCAACGAGCCCCTGTCCGACCGATCCAGCGCGCCCACCTCCTCCGGTGCGTCCGTCGTACCGGACAGACCCGTCCTCGAGGGACTCGAGGACAAGTGGTCGACCCGCTGGACCGAGGACCGGACGTACGCCTTCCGGCGGCCGCAGTCGCGGGCCGAGGTGTTCAGCATCGACACCCCGCCGCCGACGGTGTCGGGTTCGCTGCACGTCGGCCACGTGTTCTCCTACACCCACACGGACCTGATCGCCCGCTACCAGCGGATGCAGGGCAAGCAGGTGTACTACCCGATCGGCTGGGACGACAACGGGCTGCCGACCGAGCGCCGGGTGCAGAACTACTACGGGGTGCGCTGTGACCCGTCCGTGCCGTACGAGGAGGACTTCACCCCGCCGGTGAAGCCGGATCCGAAGCGGCAGGTGTCGATCAGCCGACGCAACTTCGTCCAGCTGTGCCACGAACTGACCCACCTGGACGAGAAGACCTTCGAGGACCTGTGGCGCCATGTCGGCCTGAGCGTGGACTGGGACACCCTCTACACCACCGTGTCGGAGGACTCGCAATCCGTGGCACAGAAGGGATTCCTGCGCAACGTGGGCCGCGGCGAGGCCTACATGTCGGAGGCGCCGACGCTGTGGGACGTGACCTTCCAGACGGCCGTCGCCCAGGCCGAGTTGGAGGCCCGGGACTACCCCGGCGCCTACCACAAGGTGGCCTTCGCCGGACCGGACGGCCCGGTGCACATCGAGACCACCCGACCGGAGTTGATCGCGGCCTGCGTGGCCCTGATCGCCCACCCGGACGACGAGCGGTACCGCGACCTGATCGGGAAGACGGTGACCAGCCCGGTGTTCGGGGTGGAGTTGCCGGTGCACGCGCACGAGGCAGCCGAGCCCGACAAGGGATCCGGACTGGTGATGTGTTGCACCTTCGGTGACCTGGCCGACGTCACCTGGTGGCGGGAACTGCAGTTGCCCGCCCGGGTGATCATCGGCCGGGACGGGCGGATCCTGCGGGATCGGCCGGAGTGGATCCCAGCTGGGGCCGGCGAGGCGTACGAGACCCTGGCCGGCAAGACCACGTTCAGCGCCCGCGAGGCGATGGTGGAACTGCTGCGCACCTCCGGTGAGCTGGACGGTGAGCCGACCCCGACCCAGCGGAAGGC
Source organism: Propionibacteriaceae bacterium (assembly GCA_052094425.1). GTDB lineage: Bacteria > Actinomycetota > Actinomycetes > Propionibacteriales > Propionibacteriaceae > Microlunatus. The sequence continues at coordinate 21,222 of JBQDIN010000031.1, read as the reverse complement.
GAACTTCTTCGAGAAGGGCGACAAGCCGCTGGAGATCGTCTCCACCCGGCAGTGGTACATCCGCAACGGTGGCCGCGACGCCGACCTCAAGCAGACCTTCCTCGATCGCGGGGAGGAACTGGCCTGGGTGCCGGAATTCATGAAGCACCGCTACGACAACTGGGTGGGCGGGCTGAACGGTGACTGGCTGATCTCCCGGCAGCGCTTCTTCGGGGTCCCGTTCCCGGTCTGGTACCGCCTGGACGACGAGGGCGAGCCGAACTACGCCGACCCGGTCCTGGCCGAAGAGGCGAACCTCCCGGTGGACCCGAGCAGCGACACCCCGCCCGGGTTCGAGGAGTCCCAGCGGGGTGTGCCGAACGGCTTCATCGGCGATCCGGACGTGATGGACACCTGGGCGACCTCCTCGCTGAGCCCGCACATCGTGTGCGGCTGGGAGCGCGACCCGGAACTGTTCGCCCTCACCTTCCCGATGGACCTGAACACGCACGCGCACGAGATCATCCGGACCTGGCTGTTCTCCCGGGTGGTACGGGCCCACTTCGAGAACGGTTCGCTGCCCTGGGCCCGGTCGATGATCTCCGGCTTCGTGGTCGATCCGGACCGGAAGAAGATGAGCAAGTCCAAGAACAATGCAGTGGTGCCGACCGAGATCTTGGAGAAGTTCGGTGCCGACGCGGTGCGCTGGCGAGCCGCCCTGGCCCGTCCCGGGATGGACTCCCCCTTCGACGAGAAGCAGATGAAGGTCGGCCGACGGCTGGCGATGAAGGTACTGAACGCCTCCAAGTTCGTGCTCGGCTACGGGACCGCCGATCCGTCCGCGGTGACCGAAGCGGCCGACCTGGCCGTGCTGGCTGACCTGCGGCAGGTGGTCGAGGCGGCCACCCACGCCTTCGACGCCTACGACTACACCGGTGCCCTCGAGGTCACCGAGCGGTTCTTCTGGCAGTTCTGCGACGACTACCTGGAGTTGGTGAAGGAGCGCGCGTACGGGTCGATGGGCGAGGCCGCGGCACGCTCCGCCCAGGCCGCCCTGGCGCTGGCCCTGGACGTGCAGTTGCGGTTGTTCGCCCCGTTCCTGCCGTTCGTCACCGAGGAGGTCTGGTCCTGGTGGCAGTCCGGCTCGGTGCACCACGCGAGCTGGCCGAGTCCGGCCGAGTTGGACGTGGTGCCCGCCGGTGATCCGCGCCTGACCGCCGACGTGGCGGCCGCCCTGATCGCCATCCGCGGCGCCAAGTCCCAGGCCAAGGTGTCGATGAAGGTGGAGGTCAGCCGGGCCGCCTTCACCGGGCCGACCGACGTGCTGGATCGGCTCCGCTCCGTCGAGGCCGACCTACGGGCCGTCGGCCGGATCGTCGGCGAGGTGGTCTGGACCCCGAGTACTGACTCGAGTGAGGTCACCGCCGAGATCACCCTGGCCGATCAGCCCGAGGCCTGACCCGTCCAGTCCGCCCCGGGGGGATTTCGTCCGCCGCGGCGCGCCCATCGGCCGTGGGGTGTGGGGTGTGGGTGCGAACCTCAGCTCATTCGTCACCCTTGGCGCTGCGGACGGTGCGGACGAAGAGAGTGATGCCGACAGCGAGGCAGACGACGATCAGGACGAGGCCGGCGACCTGCACCCCGCGGGGTACGTCGGCGATGACGAGGATCAGGCCGATCAACGGTGCGCCCATCAACAGGAAGCGACCGATCAGCAGGTTCTGCTCGGGGGAAGCCATCTGCCCACCCTAGTCAGTCCAGCACCGTGAGTTCATCGCCCACCCGGAGGGTGCCGGGTTGCTCGACCACGGCGTTCTGGCCGAACACGAGCTTCCTCCCGATCAGCCGGTGCCGACCCAGGGTGGGCAGCGGTTCGCGGCCCCGAACCCCGGACTGCTGGTCGGTGGTGGTGATCACACAGCGCCCGCAGGGTTTCACCACTCGCAGCACGGTCTCGCCCACGCGGACCCGGCGCCAGCCGTCCTCGGCCCACGGGTCGGTGCCGTCGATGACGAGGGTCGGTCGGAACCGCTCCATCCCCAGTGGCCCCTCGGCGGGTCGACGGCCGGCCGCGACCAGTTCGTTCAGCGCCGCCAGCGAGGCCGTTGTGGTGAGCAGCACCGGGTAGCCGTCGGCGAAGCCGACATGGTCCTCCGGTCGTGCGTAGTGCTGGTCGACCTGCCGCCGGGTGGCCGGGTCGTCGAGATGGACGAGTTGTACGGGAGTGCCCAGCACCGCGGTGAGCCAGGCGTCCGCCTCGGTTGAGCACGGGACGACCTCGACCCGGTCCCGCCAGAGGGTCACGGTGCGGAACTCCGTCGGGGTGGGTACGGCCACCTCGAGCGGGCCCTCTCCCGGCGCACTGAGCCGGATCCCGGCCTCGGTGGGACGCGCGGTCACCGTTGCCAACCCCGGGTGCTCCCGCTGGCTGACGAAGTGGCCGTCCGGGGTGATCACCATCCAGCGCCGGTCACCGGCCAATCCCCAAGGCTCCAGTCGGGCCTCGGTCAGGTCGATTCCACGGCCGGACTTCATCGGGTACGTGTGCAGGGAGAACAGACGATGGGCCACACCCCCATGGTCTCAGAACCGTCCCCGTAGGATCACCCCATGGTCGATCCCCTGCACCCGTCCCTCGATCCCCTGGCGGGACTCCTCGGCACCTGGCGCGGCAGCGGCGAGGGGGTCTATCCGACGATCGAGCCGTTCTCGTACGCCGAGGAAGTCGAATTCGGCACCGTCGGGAAACCGTTCCTGGCCTATGCCCAACGGACCCGGGCCACCGACGACGGCCGACCGCTGCACGCGGAGACCGGATACCTTCGGCTCCCGGCCCCGGACGGGTGCGAACTCGTCCTCGCCCACCCGACCGGACTGACCGAGATCCTGACGGGTGCCCTCGTCCGGGACGGGGCGGCGACCGTGCTCGACCTGCGCTCGGAGTCGATCGGAGTCTCCGGTAGCGCGAAGGAGGTCACCGTGACCGAGCGCACCTTCCGGCTCGACGGCGACACCCTCACCTACACGATGCGGATGGCGGCGGTCGGCCAGTCCCTGCAGCACCACCTGTCCGCCACCCTCCGACGGGCGGGCTGAGAACGGAGCGGGTCAGGCGCTCTTCTCGCGGCGTTCGCGCTTGGCGATCTTGCTGCGCGGTACGAGGGTCGGCAGTACGGCGTCGTTCACCACCTCGTCGGTGATGATCACCTGACCGATGTCCTCCTGGCTCGGGATGTCGTACATGACGTTGAGCAGGACCTCTTCGAGGATGGCCCGCAGACCACGGGCTCCGGTGCCCCGGAGCAGGGCGAGATCGGCAATCGCGTCGATCGCCTCCGGAGTGAACTCGAGGTCGACCCCGTCCAATTCGAACAGCTTGCGGAACTGCTTGACCAGGGCGTTGCGCGGCTCCTCCAGGATCCGGATCAGGGCATCGCGGTCCAGCGGGGTCACCGAGGAGATCATCGGCAACCGGCCGATGAACTCGGGAATCAATCCGAACTTGATCAGGTCCTCGGGGCGCACCTCGGCGAAGGGGTCCAGCGCCGGGGCCTTGCGGGTCTCGGCGTCGTTGTTGAAGCCGAGCGGACGCTTGCCGACCCGGTCGCCGATGATGTGGTCCAGGCCGGCGAAGGCACCGCCGACGATGAACAGCACGTTGGTGGTGTCGATCTGGATGAAGTCCTGGTGCGGGTGCTTACGTCCACCCTGGGGCGGCACCGAGGCGGTGGTCCCCTCGAGGATCTTCAGCAGCGCCTGCTGGACGCCCTCACCGGAGACGTCGCGGGTGATCGACGGATTCTCGCTCTTGCGGGCGACCTTGTCGATCTCGTCGATGTAGATGATCCCGGTCTCGGCCTTCTTCACGTCGAAGTCGGCGGCCTGGATCAGCTTGAGCAGGATGTTCTCCACGTCCTCGCCGACGTAGCCGGCCTCCGTCAGTGCGGTGGCGTCCGCGATCGCGAACGGGACGTTGAGCATCTTGGCCAGCGTCTGGGCGAGATAGGTCTTGCCGCAGCCGGTCGGGCCCATCAGCAGGATGTTCGACTTGCTGAGTTCCACCCCGTCGTCGTCGGCGGCCCGACGGGCGGTGCCGGCGGCCTGGGCCTGGACCCGCTTGTAGTGGTTGTAGACGGCCACCGCGAGCGCCTTCTTGGCGTCGCCCTGACCGATCACGTACGTGTCGAGGAACTGGCGGATCTGGGCGGGCTTGGGCAGTTCCTCGAGCAGACCGACCTCGGAGCCCTCGGAGAACTCCTCCTCGATGATCTCGTTGCAGAGGTCGATGCACTCGTCACAGATGTAGACGCCTGGTCCGGCGATCAGCTTCTTGACCTGCTTCTGGCTCTTGCCGCAGAACGAACACTTGAGCAGATCGCCGCTCTCACCGATCCGAGCCATGCCACTTCTCCCATCCCCGGCTGTCTGCGCCACGGTACCTACGTTCCGGCGGTGTTGCCATCACCGGAGGACTCACACTAACCCCGGAAGTGCCAGATGCCGGCCACATTTGTCGCCTCCGGGGCCAGTTGGAGTCCATCGGTCAGTCCTCGACGTCCTTGAGGGACGTCAGGATGTCGTCGATGATCCCGTACTCCTTGGCCTCCTCGGCCGTGAGGTACTTGTCCCGCTCGATGTCCTTGCTGATCTCCTCGGCGTCGCGCCCGGTGTCGGACGCGAGCATGCCCTCCATCAGGCTGCGGATCCGCAGGATCTCCTTGGCCTGGATCTCCAGGTCGGAGGACTGGCCGTACCCACCCTCGGTGGCGGGCTGGTGGATCAGGATCCGGCTGTTCGGCAAGGCCAGACGCTTGCCCTTGGTGCCGGCGGCCAAGATGACGGCGGCGGCCGAGGCTGCCTGCCCGAGGCAGACGGTCCGGACGTCCGGCTTGATGTAGCGCATCGTGTCGTAGATGGCGGTCAACGCGGTGAACGAGCCACCGGGTGAGTTGATGTAGATCTCGATGTCGCGCTCGGCGTCCATCGATTGCAGGCACAGCAACTGAGCCATCACGGCATTCGCGACCTCGTCGGAGACCGGGGTGCCGAGGAAGATGATCCGGTCCTCGAACAGCTTGGTGTACGGGTCGACCCGGCGGACGCCGTAGGAGGTGCGCTCCTCCCACTGCGGGATGTAGTAGTCCATCGCCGGCGCGAAGGGCGAGCCCTCGCCCATGGGGGCGCCGAACTGGGCGCCCGGGACAGATGCGGCGTTCATGCTCGGCTCCTTCACTGGTTCGGTGCTTCGGACGGGATCTGCGCGGCGGACGTGAAGACGTGGTCGATGAACCCGTACTCCAGTGCCTGGTCCGCGGTGAACCAACGGTCCCGGTCGGAATCGGCCTCGACCTGGCCGAGGGTCTGGCCGGTGTGCTGGGCGATCAGGTTCTGCATCACGTTCTTGATGTGCAGCGACTGCTCGGCCTGGATCCGGATGTCACTCGCGGTGCCACCCAGTCCGCCGGACGGTTGGTGCATCATGATCCGGCTGTGCGGCAGCGCGTAGCGCTTGCCGTGGGTCCCGGCGCAGAGCAGGAACTGGCCCATCGAGGCGGCGAGGCCCATGGACACGGTCGCCACATCGTTGGAGATCCACTGCATGGTGTCGTAGATCGCCATCCCGGAGTCCACCGACCCGCCGGGCGAGTTGATGTAGAGCCAGATGTCCTTGTCCGGGTCCTCGGCATTCAGCAGCAGCATCTGCGCACAGATCGCATTGGCATTCTCGTCCCGTACCTCGGACCCCAGGAAGATGATCCGGTTCTGCAACAGGGACTGGTAGACGTTGTCGTCGAGTCCGACCCCGCCGTTCTTGGCGGCACGGATCTCATGTTCGTGGCTGGAAGTTTCGTTCACGCCTTGAAACCTACCCCGCGACTCGGACGAAACTGAGGGAATTGGGGTGGTGTTCGCTGTCGGCGCACTCCGGCGGCGCCGAACGTGCGACAGCGGCCGCACCCAAGGGGGGTGGCCGCAGGCGCGGTGCCCGAAAACGGCCGCTCAGGCCTTGGACTGCTCCTCCGTGTCGGACGACGCGTCCGCGTCCGCCTCGGGGGCCTCTGCTTCGGGGGCCTCGACTGCGGGCGCCTCACCCTCGGCGTCGTCCGCCGGGACCTCGTCGGCGATCGAGCCGTCCGGCAGCAGCCGGGAGAAGTCGACCGTCTCACCGTTCGTGTCGGTGATCGTGGCCAAGTCCAGCAGCGAAGCGAGCGCCTTGCTGCGGCGGATGTCGGACATGTACTCCGAGATGTGGTTGTGCTCCATCATGTGCTGGGCCTCCTGCTGCGGGTCGGTGCCCGCCTGCTGGGCCCGTTGCATCAGGTACTGGGTGAGGTCGTTCTGGTCCACGCCCACCTCGCGGGCGTCGGCGACCTTGTCCAGCAGGATCTGCGCCTTCAGCGCGTCGCCGGCCCGCTTCTCCACATCGGCGTAGAACTCGTCGGGGGTCTCGTTCTCGTCCTCGGACTCCTCGAGGTACTTCTCTAGGGTGAGACCGGCCTGGGCGAGCTGCTGGTCGATCTGCTGCTTGCGCGCGGTGACCTCACCCTCCAGGGCGCCGGCCGGCACCTCGAAGTCGGCCTTGGCGATCAAGGACTCCAGCACGGACTCGCGGGCCTTGTTGGCCTGCTCGATCCGGCCCTGGCCCTCCACCGCACCGGCCAGGTCGGCGCGCATCTCCTCGATCGTGTCGAACTCCGACGCCAGCTGGGCGAACTCGTCATCGGCCTCGGGCAGCTCCCGCTCCTGCACCTTGGTCACAGTCACCTCGACCTCGACGGACTCGCCGCGCAGCGGTCCACCGACCAGTTCGGAGGAGAAGTTGGCCGACTCACCGGCCGACAGACCGGTGACGGCCTCGTCCAGGCCGTCGAGCATGCCGCCGGAGCCGACCGTGTACGAGAGGTCCTCGGCGGTGGCGTCGTCCAACGCCTCGCCGTCCTTGGTCGCCACCAGGCTGATCACCAGGACGTCGCCGTCGCCGGCGGCCCGCTCGACCGGGTGCAGGGTGCCGAACCGCTCCCGGAGCACCTCGACCTGCTCGTCGACGCGCTCGTCGGTGGCCTCGACCGGGTCCACCGTCGCGGCGAGGTCGTCCAGCTCGGGCAACTCGAACTCGGGGCGGATGTCCACCTCGGCGGTGAACTCGATCAGGTCACCGTCCTCGAGCTTGGTCATCTCGATGTCCGGCTCGCCCATCGGGACGAGCTCGTTGTCCTGCACGGCCTGGCCGTACAGCTCGGGGAGGGCGCTGTTGATGGCCTCCTGCAACACGACGCCGCGACCGAAGCGCTGGTCGATCACCATCGGCGGGACCTTGCCCTTGCGGAAGCCCGGGATGTTCACCTGCTGGGCGATGTCGGCGTAGGCCTTGTCCAGGCTCGGCTTGAGATCGCCGAAGGGGACCTCGACGGCGATCTTGACCCTGGTGGGGCTCAGCTGCTCAACGGTGCTAGGCAAGGTGTTACTCCCTGATATCGATTCGGGTTTGGGTGCAGCGCACGTCCTGACGCCTGCCAGCACGACACCTCTGTACCGCACCACGACCACCAGAACCCGGCTGGGTCGGGGCGACAGGACTCGAACCTGCGATCTTCTGCTCCCAAAGCAGACGCGCTAGCCACTACGCTACGCCCCGTCGCCCGGCCAGAGACCGGACCGGGTAAGTCTAGGCCGCTGACCACGATGACCGCCAATCGCGCTGGTCCGGGACCACCCTGGACGTGCACCGGACGGCCGCGATCGGCTACCCTGTGGGCGGTCGGTTCTCCCGACCACGCGGGTGTAGCTCAATGGTAGAGCCCCAGTCTTCCAAACTGGCTACGCGAGTTCGATTCTCGTCACCCGCTCCACACCAAGAGGCCAGAGTCCCGCTCCGGGCTCTGGCCACTTGCTGTTCGTACGCGTTCTGCGGTGCACAGTCACGGCGTGAAAGAGACGCTACGCACAGACGCAGAAGAGGTTGCCCTCGGTGTCGGCGAGGACCACGTGCTGGGCTCCCTCCCCGTACGTCCAATCGACTCGCTTGGCCCCGAGCGCCACCAGCCGGGAAACCTCGGATTCGAGGCAGTCAGGATCATCCACCCACAGATCCAGATGCGTCTTGTCGTCCTCGTCCAGATGCAGATGCATGCCGCCGCCTTGATCACGCGGCAGCAGGAAATCCGGGTTGCCGGGCTGCGCCTCATAGCCCAATGCCCCACGCCAGAACTCGCTGGCTCGGGCGTTGTTCGACGTCTTGACAACCACTGACCCGATGATGGAAGCCATCGGAATCTCCTCTCAGTTCACGCTCTTGGTCGTCCGCCCAGTTACGCTGCCACACCACAGACAAGCATCAGCAAAACCCCTCGTGACGTGATGACGCCGATTACCCAAGCACAGTATGCGTCGGTGACCGGCCAACGGGCGAGCGCCGCGGCGGGCGATCAACTGCCGGGATCGCTCATGCTGCCCGGATCGGGAGACACACACGGACCACGGTCTCGCCGTCTCGGGTGTCGAAGTCGATGGTGCCGCCGTGGCGCTCGACCACGATCCGACGGGCGATGTCGAGCCCGAGACCGGTGCCCTTGCCGACATCCTTGGTCGTGTAGAACGCTTCGAAGGCCCGGGCGGCAACCTCCGAGCTCAAGCCCGGCCCCGTGTCGCCGATTTCGATCACCACGGAGCCGCCCGCCACCCGGGTGCTCACTCGGAGGGAACCGACACCATCCATTGCGTCGACGGCGTTGTCGATCACATTGGTCCACACCTGGTTCAGCTCCCCCGGGTGCGCGTCGATGTGGGGCACCTCGGCCCCGAAGTCACGGACCACCGTGATGCCACCACGAAGCTTGTGACCGAGCATCACCAGGGTGCTCTCCAGTCCATCGATGACGTCGATGTTCTGCAGTGATGAGCGATCCACCTGCGAATAGGACCGCACAGCCGCAACGAGCTCCGAGATACGCCGGGTCGACTCCCGCACCTCCCCCAGCAATGACGCGACAGACAGCGTGCTCGTCACCCATTCCAGGGCCGGTTCCAAACCTTGTTCGGGCAGGGCTGCCGATGCACGTTCACACCATTCAAGATCAACTCCGGCCGCCGCCAACGCCGGACCCAGAATCCAGGAACGATCAACTCCATGGTCATCGAGCCAGTCCGAGATGGTCTCCTCCTGATCCGCCAGAGTCAGCGGGTCGAGCACTGGCCCCGCAACGATCGAGGTGCGGAGACGATCAAGATCAACAAACTGCTCAGCCGTGAGCCGGGCCTGCGTCAGTCGTCCGAGCGCGGCCAGCATCGTCTGGCTGGCGCCCTCCAATGCATCCACCGCGCGACTCGCGGCCGCGGCCGGGTTGTTGATCTCGTGGGCGAGCCCGGCGGCCAATGTCCCGAGCGTCACCAGCGACTCACGTTGCCGCACAGTCGACTCGATGCTGCGGGCCGTCCCGAAGAGGCCGGCGACCAGATGCACCCCGAATGGAAACCACTGGTTGAATCTGTCCCGCAGTGCCTGCGCCGGAACACGCAACAGCTGTCCCGCAAGAGATCCGCGCCCTGTTGCGAGATAGACACCGTGCTCGTCCCAGGCTCGAAAGCCGCCGGCCCAACGCCCGGGCACATCCATCTTGCCGACGACGTTGTCCTCACGCCCGACGTGACGGATCAGGTCCAGCGAGCCACTGACCAGCACCCACCAATGATCGGCGTGTTCTCCCTCCAGGAAGAGATCGACACCTGTCTCGATCTGTACCGGGGTCCCAGCCGCCAGCAGCTCGCCGAGTTGATCATCGCTCAACCCGTCAAACAGGCTGATGCTCCGGAGATCGCTGACGTCCATCAGATCGTCGCCAGGTACTCATGCACCAGCGAGATCGACATGGCGCCCTCGCCGACGGCCGACGCCACCCGCTTCATCGACTCCAGTCGTACGTCGCCGGCCGCAAAGACACCCGGCACACTCGTCTCCAGCGCGAGTGGCGGCCGCTCCAACGACCATTGCTGCGTGCGACCGCGGCCGGTGAGGTCATGGCCGGTGACGACGAAGCCGAGTTGATCTCGGACCACATCCTCACCCAGCCAGGCCGTGCGCGGCGATGCCCCGATGTAGATGAACAACCAGCTTCCCGGGGCCTCCTCGATCGCACCGGTGCCTCGGTCGAGGAGAGTGAGCGATTCGAGATGGCCATCGCCACTGACCCGCTGCACCTGCGTGCGACAGCGCACCTCGATGTTGCGCGAGGCCACAATCCGTTGCACCAGGTATTGCGACATGGTGGCTTCGAGCGAGTCAGCCCGCACCACGAGCACCACCCGCTTGGCGAACCGGGACAGGTTCAGGGCCGCCTGGCCGGCCGAGTTGGCGGCACCCACGATGTAGACGTCATCACCTTCACACTGGCCGGCATCACTGGCATTCGCGCCGTAATAGACACCACGTCCGGTGAACTCGTCGATACCGTCCGCGCCCAGCCGCCGGTAGGAGACTCCGGTGGCGATGATCACAGCACGCGCCTCAACCTCCCCATCGGCAAAGCGTACGGCCCGCACCGGGCCCCGCGTCTCGAACCCGACGACGTCGTGGGCCAGCACCATTTCGGCCCCGAAACGGGCCACCTGCGCCATCGCGCGCTGAGTGAGGTCGGAGCCGCTGAGGCCCTTCGGGAAGCCGAGGTAGTTTTCGATCAGCGCGCTCTGGCCGGCCTGACCGCCGGGTGCTTCGCGCTCCACGATCACCGTGCTGAGTCCCTCGGATGCGGCATACACCGCCGCCGCGAGGCCCGCCGGCCCACCACCCACGATGCACACGTCGTAGAGCGGCTGCTCGGCCCTGGTGTGCAGCCCCAGCGCCGCCGCAAGATCCAGCGTCGTCGGTGAGCACAGCGTCGCCCCATCGGGCACCAGCACGAGCGGCAGGTCCGTCGTGCTCGCTTCGGCGATCTGCTGCAGCCGTTCGGCCTCCGGGTCGTTCTCGACGTCGTACCACGTGTACGGGACATGGTTCCGTGCCAGAAAGGTCTTGATCTCGTGGCTGCGCTCCGACCAGCGGTGGCCGACGATGCGTACGTCCGACGTATGATCAGGATTGGCCCAGCGCCAGTCGCCGAGGAGATCGTCGATGACGGGGTACAGCCGTTCGTCAGGTGGGTCCCACGGCTTCAGCAGGTAGTAGTCGAGACCGATGTCATTGATCGCCTTGATCGCCACCTCCGTGTCCGCATAGGCCGTGAGCAACAAGAACTTGGCGTTCGGCACCTGTGGCCGCGCGCGCTCCAGCAACTCGATGCCGGTCATCTGGGGCATCCGCTGGTCGGCGGCGATCAAGGCCACGGGCTGGTCGCGCAGGATCATCTTGCTCACCACGGTCAGCGCCTCCGCACCAGACGTGGCGCGCACGATGCGGTAGTCGGCGCCATAGCGGGTGCGCAGATCGCGGGCGATCGCCAGTGACACCATCGGATCGTCATCGACGGTCAGGATGGTTGGCCTACTCATCCGCCCCTGCTTCAGCCATGAGCGCTCCCCCTCGGTTCAAGGCCTGAGGGCAGTCTAGAGCCGGGCCGCAGTTCGTACAGCCTGTTTGCGGATCCCGTTCGGAAGGTGCGCCGTCCAGGGCGACTCGTACCGAATGCATGGCCTGCCCCCACCATCGTGTCAGTTTCATTCTGCACCCCGGCCGACGATTCCACAGCACGATCGGTGAAGCGGAGCCGACCACACCGGCCGCCGCCTCCTCCGCCCCATTCCAGGCGCGGCCTTAGGCTGACCGGGTGCGAGCCGTTGTCTACGAGTCCCCCGGTGCCCGATCCGAGGTACGGGAGGTGCCCGACCCGACCTGCCCCGCGCACGGGGTGGTGGTCGAGGTCCGGGCCACCGGGGTGTGCCGCAGTGACTGGCACGCCTGGCAGGGACATGAACCGGTGCCCCTCCCGCACGTTCCCGGGCACGAGTTCGCCGGAGTGATCAGCGAGGTGGGCTCGGAGGTGGCGGACTGGCAGGTGGGCGCGCGCGTCACCAGCCCGTTCATCAATGCCTGCGGGACCTGCGTGATGTGTGTCCGCGGCGAGCAGCAGGTGTGTGCGCGCCAGACCCAACCCGGATTCACCCGATGGGGCTCGTTCGCCGAGCGGGTGGTCGTCGACCATGCTGTGGTCAATCTGGTCGCCCTGCCCGACGCGATGGACTTCACCGTCGCCGCATCGCTCGGTTGCCGCTTCGCCACCGCCTACCGCGCCCTGTCCGTCCACGGTCAGGTCTACGCCGAGCCGGAGCAGCGCGTCGTCGTGCTCGGCTGCGGCGGCCTCGGCCAAGCCGCGGTGATGATCGCGGTCGCCGCCGGCGCATCGGTCATCGCCGTGGACGTCTCCCCGCCCGCTCTCGACCTCGCCGCCTCGCTCGGTGCGGAATCCATGATCAACCCGCGCTCCGTGGACGATCTGGCCGCGGCCCTCCGCGCGGCCACCGACGGTGGGGCCGATCTCACCGTGGACGCTCTCGGGAACGCCGGGCTCGCTGCCACGGCCCTGCGATCCCTGCGTGGCCGGGGCCGCCATGTCCAGGCCGGGCTGTTGGTGGGGCCGGACGCCGACCCGCCACTGCCGATGGCTGAGGTGATCGCCCGTGAGCTGCGCATCCACGGCAGCCACGGGATGGCCGCGCACGAGTACCCCGAGATGCTCGCCCGGATCGCCGTCGGCGAACTGGATCCGGTCCGGTTGATGGGATCCACCATCGATCTGGCCGAGGCACCCGACGCGCTGGCCGGGCTGCCCACCGCCACCGCGGCCGGGGTCACCATGATCACCTTCTGAACTGTTGGGTTGACCGGGGTTCGTCGCGTCCCATCAAATCAGCGCGAGAAGGCGCAGCCGAGGTCGCGAATCCCTGCTGCCGGAGTTCGACCCATCCGACTAGGGTGCCGCCATGGCAGCCGAGGAAGCACTGACTGGCGGCAACACAACCGTCGTCGTCCGCGTCGGCGACACCGTCCGTCGCCCGGTGGGATCATGGACTCCAGCCGTCCACGACCTCCTGGACCACCTGCAGGAGATGGGGTTCCCGGGCGCCCCACGGGTGTTGGGGATCGACGAACGAGACCGGGAGGTGCTCCGCTACGTCGAGGGCGACGTCGGCACCCTGTCCGCCGACGAGCCGCTGGCGCCGTGGTTCCGTACCGAGGAGGCGTGCCGGGGCATCGGACGCTGGATCCGCGCGTTCCAGACGGCCCAGCAGGGATTCCGTCCCGATCCGGCGAAGCCGTGGCGGCTCGCACCGGGTGCCGAACTCGGCCCCGGACAGGTGATCGTCCACCACGATGTCTCCCCGTACAACACGGTCCGTGTCCCGAGCCCCGACCGAGTCGATGACGCGGTCGTGGTGCTGGACTGGGACTTCGCCCGGCCCGGCGACCCGATCGAGGACCTCGCCTGGGCAGCGTGGATGTGGGCCCCGCTGCGGGCCGGCACCTGGTGGCACGCCGAGTACGGCGTCAGCGCTGCCGAGGCGACCGCCAGACAGGGCCGCAATCTGCGGGCCCTGCTGGAGGGGTACGGGCCCGAGGCGTTTCCGCGGGAACGCCTGGCGGCGGCGATCGCCGACCAGATGACGAAGCACGCGGCCGACCTGGAGGACATGGCGCGGACCGATCCCGCCTTCGCCGATCTGGTCGCCCAGGACTTCGCCACGGCAGCCCGCGAGGACGCGGCCTGGTGGGCGGACTCGCCGTTGCGCGCGTACCTGTGAGACTGCCGGCCGAGTGTGGTCAGGGACGGCCGAAGAAGGTCGGCTGCTCCCAGTAGTAGACGTTCTGCACCTCGACCGTCTTGCCCGGTCGCGGTGCGTGGATCATCTGACCGCCACCGATGTAGAGGCCCACGTGATAGATCGTCACCGGGTCGTGCGGATTCTTCGACCAGAAGATCAGGTCGCCGGGCTGGAGTTCGGACTCGGCGATGTGCTGGATCCGCGACCACTGGACGCCGGTGTAGTGACCGATGTCCTTGCCGCCGGCTGCCCACGCCTTCATCGTCAGCCCGGAACAGTCCCAACTGTGTGGGCCTTCGGCCCCCCAGACGTACGGGTCCCCGATCTGGCCGCGGGCGAAGGCGATCGCCGCCCGCGCTCCGGCGGACGGGGCGGCCACGTCCCCGGTCTGTTCGATCAGGGCGTCCCGGGCTGCGGCCGCGCCGCGCGCGTGCTCACCATCCCGGTCTGCCTCCACCTGCTCCTGCCGCTCGGTGGCCAGCCGCAGCGACACCTCCTCGGCGGCCGCCAACTCCGACAGCAGCACCCCCCGGCGGGCCCGGTAGTCCGTCACCGCCTGCTGCTGCCGCTCCGCCGCCTGCTTGGCCCGGTGCCGGGCCTTCGCCGCGGCCTGGGTCTGCCTGGTCACGACTGCTTGGGCGTGCGCAGCCTTGTGCTGGCGGGCCACCGCCTTCTCCTCCGCCGTCCGCAATGCCTCCAACTTGCCCTCCATGCTCACCGGGAGGGTGGTCATCCGGTCGGCCCGCTGCAGGATCTCGGCCGGGCCGTGCTCCATGATCGCGGCCAGCTCGAGGATTCCCGGATTCACCTGCAACTGGCTGCGGGCCAGTTCGGCGAGGTCCTGGTGTGCCGTGTCCCTGGCGTCGATCGCCGCCGTTGCCAGCTGGGTGCGATGGGCCGCTTCGGCCTTGGCCGCGGCCAGCTCCACCTTGGCTCCGTTGTACTTCTCGGCCGCCAGTGCGGCCGCAATCCGCAGGTCGTCGAGTTCGTCCTCCGCCGCGGCGATCTCGGCGCGGATCTCGGCCACAGCCGCCCGCTTCTCCGCCGTCTCGGCCTCTGCGGCCGCCACCTGCTCGCGGCTTGGCGGCGTGCTGCTGGGACTGCTGCTCGGGCCGGGCGTGGGGCTCGGGGTCGGCTCCGCGTCGGCAGGTGTCCCGACCAGCACTACGCAGGCCACCGCCAGCCCCGTGGCGGTCCAACGCCGCCGTCCTCCCGAGAACCTGGTCGTCATCTCGGCCCTTCCGTGTCCCGCCGCACGGGCCCACACAGGCGAGGTTACGTGGGTAGCGCCGATTTGGGGAGGGTTCGGTGAAAGTCCCGCACCGATAGGCTTGGCCGGTCGACGGACCCGCCGCGACGCAGATGGAGGAGTCATGATCACCACGCAGCGTCCCCCGACGCCCCGGGAGTTGCGTCGTTGGCGCCAGTACCTCGCCGACGAACGGGCCGAGGCCGCGGTCTACCGTGACCTGGCCGCGCGGCGGTCCGGGGAGGAGCGGGAGATCCTGCTCGGTCTCGCCGCCGCGGAGGGCCGGCACGAGGCCCACTGGTTGGAACTCCTCGGCAACCAGGTCGGCCATCCCCGACGTGGTGCGCTGCGGACCCGGCTGCTCGGGCTGCTGGCTCGCCGGTTCGGTTCGGTGTTCGTGCTGGCCCTGGCCCAGCGCGCGGAAACCCGCAGTCCGTACGAGCGGGACGACGACGCCACCGACACCATGGTGGCCGACGAGCAGATCCACGCCGAGGTGGTGCGCGCTCTCGCGGCCCGCGGCCGCAACCGGCTCTCCGGAACCTTCCGGGCCGCCGTGTTCGGCGCCAACGACGGCCTGGTCAGCAACCTGGCCCTCGTCCTCGGCATCGCCGCCAGCGGCGTCTCCAATGCCACGATCCTGATCACCGGGTTGGCCGGACTGCTGGCCGGCGCACTGTCCATGGGAGCCGGCGAGTTCGTGTCGGTCCGGTCCCAGCGGGAACTCCTGGATGCCTCCACTCCGGCCCCGGAGGCCCGCCAGGCCCTGCCCCACCTCGACATCGATGCCAACGAACTCGCCCTCGTCTACCAGGCCCGCGGGCTCTCGGCAGCCGAGGCGCAGGCGCGGGCCCGCCGGGTACTGGCCGACCTGGACAGTGATCGCCACGCACCGGCGGAGTCCCCGGTTGCCGACACGGGCGCGGACGAGCACGAGGCGATCGGCACCGGCCTCGGGGCGGCCCTGTCCAGTTTCTGCTTCTTCGGCTCCGGTGCGGTGATCCCGGTCCTGCCGTGGCTGTTGGGGCTCCAGGGGACCACCGCGTTGCTGCTGGCCGTGGTGCTCGTCGGACTGGCCCTGCTCGGCACCGGCGCCGTCGTCGGACTGCTCTCCGGCGGCCCGCCGCTGCGCCGCGCCCTGCGCCAACTGGCGATCGGGTACGGGGCCGCGGGAGCGACCTACCTGCTGGGCCTGCTGTTCGGGACGACGATCGGGTGAGCGACCCGGTAGTGAGTCGTCCGGAGGGGGCACCGGACGGGCGGGGCGGCACCGGGCGGCAGCGCCGCCGAGTCGGCCTGCTGGTCACCGGCGGCATCGGCGTGGGCGTGTTCGGTGGGTTCACCGCGCTCGCCGCCGAGGTGTACGACGACATGTCCTCCTCCGACGACCTGGCCCGGCTGGACCAACCCGCGCTGGAGTGGGGTGTCTCCCAGCGCACCGGGGCGAGCGAGCAGCTCGCGACGGCCTTCACCCACCTCGGCGGCACTATCGGCATGACGATCATCGCGACCCTGCTGACCCTGCTGCTGGCGTGGCGGGCGAAGTCCTGGTTCCCGCTGCTGATGATGGTGATCGCGGCCGCCGGCTCGTTGACGATGACCACCGTGGGCAAGACGGTGATCGGCCGCGAGCGGCCACCGACGTCCGCGGCGGTGCCCCCGTTCGAGACCTCGCACTCGTTCCCCAGTGGGCACACCCTGAACAGCACGGTGCTGATGGGGATGCTGGCTTACCTGCTGTTCCTGCAGGTACACCGACGGCTGGTCCGGGTGCTCGGCATCGTGGTGGCCGTGGCGTGGTCGATCGCGATGGGTGCCAGCCGGGTCTTCCTGGGCCACCACTGGCTCACCGACGTGCTGGTCGCGTACTGCCTCGGCCTCGCCTGGCTCGGGGTGTTGATCTCCCTGCATCGGCTGCTGTTCCACCGCTCCGACGGCTCCTGAGATCGAAGGGGGCAGGCGCTGGATCAGACTCTCCGGGTCGCGGCGATTGCACGGCGTCAGCGGTGCGGTGGGTAGCATCGGTACTGAGGAGTTCCACCCCGCACCGTCCACCGATGAGGTCGAGGCCCTCCATGATGATCTCCCTCTGCACCACCTGCATGGGACGCACCCACCACCTTCGCCAGACTCTGCCCGTGAACCTCGCCGACAGCGTCGACTGGTCCCGCCCGGACCGGGTCGAGTTCGTCGTGCTCGACTACTCCAGCCGCGACGGCTTGGCCGAGTGGATCCGCACCGACCCGGACTTGCAGCCGTATCGAGCGGCCGGCATCCTCAAACTCGCCCGCGCACCCGGCCACACCCACTTCCGTCACTCCCACGCAAAGAACATGGCCCACGCCGTGGCGACCGGGGAATTCGTCTGCAACGTGGACGCGGACAACTTCACCGGGCCCGGGTTCGTCGACTACCTGGCCGCCATCTTCGACCGCAAGCCCAACGCGGTGATTGCCTCGAATCGATTGGACAGCCGTCTCAACTCCGGGGCGCACAAGGGCTGCATGGGCCGGGTGGCGCTGTCGAAGACGAACTTCGTCGCCCTCGGCGGGTACGACGAGAGCGATCGCTTCCGTGGCTGGTCCGGCGAGGACTCCGATCTACTGATCCGTGCAATCCGCAGGCGGCTCCGCCCGGTGTTCATCCGGGATCGGCGCTACCTCCGGGTGATCGAGCACACCGACCTGGAGCGGCTCACCACCACCCGTCGGGAGGAGGTGGACGCCGAGCTCGCCCGGATCGTCACCTTGGACGGCTCCCGGGCACGCCCGATCCTGCGCTACCTGCTCGAGCGCGCTGTCGCGCCCACGGTCGCCAACCGGGGCTCCTCGATCGGCGCCGGTGCAGCCGTCCTGCACGACTGAGGTCACCGGCTCAGAGGAAGGTGCCGGCGGCGACCAGGGTCTCGAGACGTTGCTGGTTCAGCGGGGCGTCCTCGACCTTGACCGAGTCACCTGACTCGGGGGCGTGCATCATGGTCGGTGCACCGGCCGCGTCCCGGGTGGCGAACCCGACGTGGTGCACCTTCTTCCCGGGCCGGGCGAAGAACAACAGGTCACCCTCCCCCCGCTCGGCCAGGTCGACCTGGTGTGCGGCCTCCACCTGGTCGCTGGCGTCGCGGGGCACGACGGCGCCCAGCACCCGGTGGCTCAGGTGGACGAATCCGGAGCAGTCCATGCCCCACGCGCTGGTACCGCCCCAGAGGTAGTCCAGCCCGAGGAATTGGCGGGCCAAGTCGAGCAGCGGACCGGCCCCCGTCGACACCTCGTCCGGGGCCCGCACGGTTGCCGGGTCGACGACCACCTCCCCCGCGCCGGGCAGTGCCAGCCGGACCCCGTCGGTACCGGTCTCCAGCACCGGCAGCCGGGTTCCGAAGGACAGCACCAGGTCGGCGGTCTCCGCGAACGGCACCACCACCACCGCCTCCGCGCCGGTCGGCTGTGGGGCATCGGCGAGGTGCGCGCTGCGGAGGAACCCGCGATAACCGCGCGGATCGGTGGTCGAGGGCTGCTGGGTGAGGACCACGTCGGCCCACCCGTCGGCCTCGTTGATCACCTCGACCGTCTCACCGAGCAGGCCCTGGGTGAGGATCCGGCCGCCCAGGCCCTTGCGGGCGGCGAGGTCGAGAGCCCTGGTCCAGGCCCCCGGATCCGGCTCGTCGGCCAGCACCGGTGCCTCGATCTCCCGCGGGGCGTCCGGCCCCGTCCACAGGGTCGCGACATTGACTCCGATGACCTGGCTCACTTGCTTGTTCCTCCCGTGTCCGTACCCGCTTGTGGGCTCTTGCTCGTCGCCGTGCCGGTCACTCCGAGACCGGGGGTGTCCGGCAGGCGTACGAAGCCGTCCGCGTAGCTGATCCCACCGGTGTAGGGCGACTCGGCCGCCCACCAGGCCGCGTCGAGGTCGTTCACCATGCTGGTCGACTGGGCGGCCACCAGGCTCGCGGCCGCGCCGACGCCGACGTGGGTCTCCATCATCGAGCCCACCAGCACGCCGAGACCGTGCTCGTGGGCCACCTCGAAGAGGGTCCGGGCGGCGAGCAGGCCGCCACACTTGGCGAGCTTGATGTTGATCAGGTCCGCGGCCCCGTGGCGGATCACCTCGACCAGGTCGCGGACGCCGAAGATCGACTCGTCGGCCAGGACGGGGGTGTCGACCCGGTCCCGTACCCATGCCATCGCGGGGAGGTCCCAGCCGGGTACCGGCTGCTCGACCAACTCCACCCCGAGACCGGCGTCCTCCATCGCCCGGATGGCACGGACCGCATCCTTGGGATTCCATCCCTGGTTGGCGTCCAACCGGATCACCGCGTCCGCCCCGAGGGCCTCGCGCGCCGCCCGGACCCGGTCGACATCGGCGCGCGCATCGGTGCCCACCTTCAACTTGAACACCGAGAACCCCTGGTCGCGACGTTCCCGTCCGGCCCGCGCCATCGCGTCCGCATCGGCCACCGAGAGGGTGACATCGGTCGGTACGTCCCGGACGCTGCCGCCGAGCAGCACGGCCAGCGGAACGCCCCTGCGTCGAGCGGCGAGATCGTGCAGGGCCACGTCGACCGCCGCCTTCGCGCCGTGGTTGCCGTGCACCGCGCCGCGGACGGCGTGCACTGCGGCGACCAGGTCGTCGGCGTGCCGATCGCGCACCTGCGCGGCCAGCGGTCCGTCGATGCAGGCCTGGGCACCGGGCAGGGACTCACCGGTGACCTGCCACACCTGGGGTGCCTCGCCGTAGCCGGTGTGGCCAGCATCGTCGTCGATCTCGACCAGCACCGTGTCCACGGTGGTGGTGCTCCGCAATGCCGTCACGAAGGGGGTGTGCAGGGTCGCACTGATCCGCCGTGTCCGGATTCCGGTGATCATGAACCGGCCGCCTCCCGCAGCTGGTCGTGGTCGCGCCAGCAGATCCGGGCGACGTCGGCTACCAGGGCGTGAATGGGGTCCTCCGCCATCGGCGCCGTGCAGTAGACGGTCAACACGAAGGGCACCTCCCCCTCCGGTCGGACGATCGCGGCGTCGTGGCAGGCATGGTCGATCCACCCGGTCTTGTGGGCGATGTAGGTGCCCTCGGGGAGGCCGGGGGGAATCTGTTCGTTCGTCTCGCACCGGGCCAGGATGTCCTCCACCGCCCGCGTGGACTCGGCCGAGAGCAGTTCACCCTGGCTGAGCGCCACCAGGACGGCGGCCATGTCGGCGGCGGTGGCCTCGTTGTCGAGTCCGAGCTCGCCTCCGGCGCGGTCCTGGATCGGTCGGCGCAGCGCCGCCCGCTCGGCCCCGACATCGGCGTACACCCGGTTCACCGCAGCCATCCCGACCTTGGTGATCAACAGGTTGGTGGCCAGGTTGGAGGACTTGATGATCGCCCGCTCGGCCAACCAGCCGATGGTCGCCTGCTGTCCCAGCACCCCCCACGGCTGCTTGTCGTTGTCGTAGTCCTCGGTGGTCTCGTACGTCGTCCCCTCCACCACGGAAGGGAGGTGCGCCTCGACCAGCAGTTCGTCGTCGAGGGAGAGCCGGCCGGCGTCCACCTCGCGATGCACCGCGATGATCAACGGCAACTTCATGGTGCTGGCCGCGTGGTGGATCTGGTCCGGCAACCGGGTCAGCCATGGGGTGTGGTCGAGTCCTCCCAACCACACCGAGATCGTTGCGTCGTGCTCACTGGCCAGGGCGTCGAGGTCGGCGACTGCCGTGCTCATGGGAATGGGGGCTCCGTCGGGTGGGGGTTGGGACCGGTTGAAGGCTACCCCAGTCCCGAGCCGGGTGTTTGCCGACAGTGAGCACCATCTCAGTTCGGGATCGTGGCGGCGATCCAGGCGAGCGCCTCCAGCAGGGTGTCGTCCTCCATCCGTCCCTCGTGCAGCGCGAGCTGGATCCACGACTTCTCCCGCTCGGCCAAGACGGCTGGCGCAATCCCCCAGTCCCGGGTCAGGGTCGGCATCAGTTGATCAGGGACGAGTTCGAGGACCGCGGTCCGCTGGGCGCGCTGGACCAGTGGCAGCCCGGGCAAACGCTGCCCGGGAAGGCCGTGGCCGAGGTCGGCGGCGACGGCCGTACAGGCGTTGATCACACTCGCTGCATCCTGACCGCCGGTGACCAACATCAACTCGGCGTGGCACACCGGGTCGACGTCGTCGCGGTGCGGGTCGACATCGCGGGCCAGCGCGGACAGGTGCTCCAGTACCGGCGCCGGGTCGTCGCCGATGGACAGGCAACTGAGGGCCACGTGGGTGCCGGCGAGACCGACCC
>JBQDIN010000030.1:0-44445 GCA_052094425.1 Propionibacteriaceae bacterium | reverse complement strand
CTCGGTGGGCACGATGGGTGAGCAGGTACGGGAGTTCAAGGAGATGGTGTCGGCCCTGCACGAGGCCGGCATCGAGGTGATCTTGGACGTGGTCTACAACCACACCGGCGAGGGGGGCCACGAGGGCCCGACGCTGGCCTTCCGGGGCATCGACCACGGGGGCTACTACCGGCTCACCGAGGACCTGCACAACGACTACGACGTGACCGGCTGCGGCAACTCGGTGGACTCCTCCGAGCCCGGGGTGCTGAACCTGATCATCGATTCGATGCGCTACTGGGTGATCGAGATGGGCGTGGACGGCTTCCGCTTCGACCTGGTCAGCACCGTGATCCGCGACGAGCAGCACCACGTCGACCAGCAGCACGCCTTCAAGCAGCGGATCGCCGCCGATGAGGTGCTCAGCCAGGTGAAGTTGATCGCCGAGCCGTGGGACATGGGGCCGTTCGGCTACCAGGTGGGGTCCTTCGGGACCGGCTGGTCGGAGTGGAACGACCGCTTTCGCGGGTTCACCCGGGACTTCTGGCGGGGAGCGGTCGACGGGGTGCAGGAACTGGCCGCCCGACTGTCCGGCTCGGCCGATGTCTTCGGCCACGATGGTCGTCCTCCCTCGGCTGCGGTCAACTTCGTCACCGCCCACGACGGCTTCACCCTGCGCGACCTGGTCACGTACAACCACAAGCACAACGAGGCCAACGGCGAGGACAACCGCGACGGCTCCGACGACAACCGCTCCTGGAACTGCGGGGTCGAGGGCGAGACCGAGGACGAGGGCGTGTTGGCCCTGCGGCACCGCCAGGTGAAGAACATGTTGGCGACCGTGTTGTTGTCCGCCGGGGTGCCGATGATCACCGCCGGGGACGAGATCGGCCGGACCCAGGACGGGAACAACAACGCCTACTGCCAGGACACCCCGCTGTCCTGGGTGCAGTGGGACACGGCCGAGGAGTGGGGCGACGTCACCGAGTTGACCAGTACCCTGCTGCGGCTGCGGGCCGAGTATCCGGTGCTGCGGGCCGAGCACTACCGGCACGGTGACGAGGTCGGCGATCCACACGATGACGTAGCTGGGCGCAAGGACCTGGCGTGGTTCAACGGCCACCGCGGCGAGATGACCGAGCAGGACTGGGCCGATCCGGCCCGCCGCCTGCTCGGGATGTACGTGGCGGACGAGACCGATGCCTTCCTGTGCTGGTTCCACTCCGGTGAACTACCCACCGACGTACTCCTCCCCGGCGGTGACTGGGGTAGCCGGTTCGAGGTGGTCGCGCACACCGGCTTCGACGGCGAGGTCGCCGACGAGGCCCCCGGCGACGGATTGATCAACATCCCCGGACACTCGGTCGTCGTGCTCCGCGCCCACACCGACTGAGCCCGATTCGGAAGTGGGCATGCACCGTCGCACGTGGATTGCGACCAGCGCGGCACGACTGGTTCCCCACCCCGTGGATCCGACACCGGGAGATTTGGCGCGGCTGCGTCGGGTGCCGGGCCCGACCCTGCTCACCCAGGTCGTCACCGGTCGGCTGCCCCGGACGGTGATCATCAACGACCGACGGGTGCGGATCGGCGATCGCGCCGTACGGCTGCGGGTGCACCGTCCGCGGGCCCGGACCGGCCGACCGCGTACCGGCCTGCCACTGGTGATCAACTTCCACGGCGGCGGGTTCGTCCTGGGGCACCCGGAACAGACCGACTGGCTGTGCGCTCGGGTGGCCGCGGCGCTGGACGCCGTGGTGGTCTCCCCCGCGTACCGGCTGGCCCCCGAGCATCCCGCTCCCGGACCGGCCGACGACGCGTGTGAGGCCGCGGACTGGCTGCTGCAGCATGCGGCGGGCTTCGGCGCCGACGCGTCCCGGGCGGCCGTGATGGGACCGAGCGCCGGCGGCACCCTGGCCGCGTTGGTGGCACTGGCGCACCGGGACGCAGTGCGCGCCGGTACGCGGTCACCCGGCCTGCGCGCCCAGGTGCTGCTCTACCCCGCCACTGACATGACCCTCGCCTCCCCGTCGATCGACGAGTTCGCCGCCGGTCCGATCCTCACCCGGGCCACCCTGGACTGGTTCGGGCGGCACTACCTCCGGGCGGTGCCCGGGTCCGCACCGCTGGCCGCCGACGACCCGCGGATCAGCCCGATCCACCACGCCGACCACACCGATCTCCCGCCGACCCTGGTGGTGGTCGCCGGCCGGGATCCCCTCCGTGACGACGGATTGCGCTACGCCCGGGTGCTGCGCGAGGCCGGGGTGGAGTGCCGGACCGAGGTGCACCCGGACACCGTCCACGGATTCACCTCGATGCCCGGCCTCTGTCCGCCCGCACGGCCAGCGCTCAACCAGGTCACCGACTTCCTCCGGACCCACCTCTCCCCCTGACTCGAGCCCGCTCACCCCCCCGGGGGGGCCCCGCGCCCCCCTCTTGGGGGGGGGGGGCGCGGGGGGGGGGGGGGTGCGCGGGCCTGGGGGTGGCTGGTCAGGCGGACGGCGGGGACGGGTGGGTCGCCGGTACGGCAGCCAGGCCCAGTTCGGCGACGCTGGCCAGGTCGGGGTGTCGTGGCACCACCCGTACGGTGTAGCCGAGCGACCCGCTGTGCCGGGCCTCGACGGTCCCCTCGTAGCGGCGCAGTCCACCCTCGACGTCGGCGCCGGTGCGGAAGCCGAACGCCGAGGTGTCGTGCAGGCGGTCCTGCTCGTCGACGCGGCCGACCACCAACTGCACCTCGACGTCCTCGGGCATGAGCTCGCCGAGTCGGACCAGGGCGCTGACATGGATCTCGGCGCCGACCTCGACCGCGTCCCCGGCCAGGCTCTCCACGTGGTCCACCGCCACCTGGGGCCAGGCCGTGCGGATCCGGTTCTTCCACGCGGCCAGATCGGCAGCCCTGCCCCGGATGCCCCGCGCCGAGCCGGTGGCCGGGACGTACAACTCGGTGACGTAGTCGCGCACCATCCGGGAGGCGAGCACCTTCGGCCCCAGCCCGGCCACGGTGTCGCGCATCAACTGGATCCAGCGCTGCGGCAGCCCGTCGGCATCGGTGTCGTAGAAGCGCGGGACGACCTCGTTCTCGATGATGTCGTACAGCGCGCGGGCCTCCAGGTCGTCGCGGTCGTCCGTGTCGTCGACCCCTTCGGCGGACGGGATCTCCCACCCGAAGGCCGGGTCGAACCACTCGTCCCACCAGCCGTCCCGGATGGACAGGTTCGCGGCACCGTTCAGGGCCGCCTTCATCCCCGAGGTGCCACAGGCCTCGTACGGTCGCAGCGGGTTGTTCAGCCACACGTCACAACCCGGGTAGAGCGGCCGGGCCATGCCGATGTCGTAGTCGGGCAGGAAGACGATCCGTTCCCGCACGTCCTCGGCATCGGCGAACTGCACCAACTGCTGGATCAGCTGCTTGCCGCCCTCGTCGGCCGGGTGGGACTTGCCGGCGATCACGATCTGGATCGGGCGCTCCGGGTGGTTCAGCAGCGCCCGCAGTCGATCCGGGTCCCGCAACATCAACGTCAACCGCTTGTACGAGGGCACCCGCCGCGCGAAACCGAAGGTGATCACGTCCGGGTCCAGCACCCGCTGCACCCAGTCCGCCGCGATCCCCCGCTGGGCACAACTCGCCGCCAGTCGCTCCCGCGCCATCGTGATCAACTCGGTTCGCATCCGGCGCTTGAGTGCCCAGATGGTGCCGGCGTCCACCCGCCCCAGGGCGGACCAGTCGTACCCGTCGACCACCGCATCGCCGACCGTGTCGTCCTCCAGCAGTTCCAGCAACTCCGGGTGCACCCAGGTCTGCTGGTGCACCCCGTTGGTGATCGAGGTGATCGGCACCTCCGAGGTGTCGAAGGAGTCCCACAACCCGTGGAACATCTCCCGGGACACCACCCCGTGCAGTTCCGAGACACCGTTGGCGCGCTGCCCCAGCCGGAAGCCCATCACCGCCATGTTGAAGCGCTGCGGATCCCCACCCGCGTAGTCCTCCGCGCCGAGGGTGAGCACCCGGTCCACCGGCAGGCCGAAGTGGGCGAACTGGTGGGCGATCAGGTCGTTCGGGAAGCGGTCGATGCCGGCCGGGACCGGGGTGTGGGTGGTGAACACGGTGCCGGCACGGGCCCGCTCCAGGGCGGCGTCGAAGTCGAGACCTTCCTCGCTGTACTCGCGGATCCGTTCCAGGCCGAGGAATCCGGCGTGCCCCTCGTTGGTGTGGAAGACCTCGGGCGCGTCCGTGCCGGTGATCCGGCAGTACGCCCGGATCGCCCGTACGCCGCCGATGCCGAGCAGCACTTCCTGGGCCAGCCGGTGGTCGATCCCGCCGCCGTACAGCCGGTCGGTGGTGTCCCGTTCCGGACCGGAGTTCTGCTCCACGTCGGAGTCCATCAGCAACAGTGGCACCCGGCCGACCCTGGCCACCCACACCTGGGCATGCAGGGTACGGCCGTCCACCGCCAACTCGATCCGGACCGGAACGCCGTTCTCCTGCAGCAGGGTCAGCGGCAGGGCGTTCGGGTCCAACAGCGGATAACGCTCCTGCTGCCAGCCGGAGGCGTCCAAGGACTGGCGGAAGTAGCCCTGGCGATACAGCAGCCCGACGCCGATGATCGGTACGCCGAGGTCACTGGCCGCCTTCAGGTGGTCCCCGGCGAGGATCCCGAGTCCACCGGAGTACTGCGGCAGCACCTCGGTGATCCCGAACTCCGGAGAGAAGTAGCCGATGCCGGTCGGCTTGTCCCCCTCGAGCCGCTGGAACCAGCGGTCCGAGGAGAGGTAATCGGCCAGGTCGGCGGCGAGGAGTTCGACGTTGCGGACGAACTTCCCCTCGGCCGCCAGTTTCTCGAGCCGGTCGGGTGACACCTCCGCCAACAGTCGGACCGGGTCGCCACCCGTCGTCTGCCACAGGTCCGGATCCACCGAGCGGAAGAGTTCCCGCGTCTCGGAGTGCCAGCACCAGCGGAGGTTGTGGGCCAGGTCGGCCAACGGGAGCAGCGCCTCGGGCAGGACCGGGCGGACTGAGAATCGTCGAATCGCGCGCACGGGCCAACGGTACTCACCCTCCACGCCGACAGGACACTCGACCGGTCACCGGTCACGCAGGTTCAGGAACGCTGCTGGCGCATGACCACTTCCTCGGCCCGGACGAAGGAGATCCGGTGCCCGTAGCTGATCTGGTGGTACTGGTCCTCGCCAGCGATGAACACGTGGTCGTCCGGGGTGTCCAGGGAGAAGGTCTTGGCCTTGTACCACCCCGTCTGTGGGGCCGGGTCCATCACCGCGTACGCCTGCCCCGGGGGCAGTTCGTACAGCAGTGGCTCCACCACCTGGTACTCGTCCGGGTTCTCGTAGGCCGCCTCCTCCGGGTACGCCCGCCCGTACAGGTGGGCGGTCGCACCGGCCGCGCCGACGATGCCCTGGTGCTTGGCCAGCGGCTTGGCGGTCGGCTGGTGCTCGGGGTTGCGGAACCACGCCTTGACGCCGAGGTACCAGATCGCCGTCCAGTCGCGCTCGATGTCAGCCACCACGAAGTCGGTGCCAGCCGCAGCCCGAGCGGAGATGTCGGAGACCTCGGTGCTGGCCTCCTGTCCCTCCTGGTGCAGGCCGAGGTCGTTGACCAGGTCGGCATCCGGCGAGGGTTCGACCCGGAGGGTGACGAAGTTGGTGTTCCCGTTCTCGCAGGTGTCGCCGGCGCCGTCACAGTTCGTGAGTGGCTGGCTGTTCCCGGCGAATCCGGGCAGGATCCGCACCACGTCACCGACCCGGGCGGGGCGCTCCTCGGCGTCGGCGTCCAGCGGGGCACCGATCAGGTCGAAGTAGTGCTCCCAGTCGAAGAAGGGCCCCGGATCCCAGTGCATGCCGGGGATGTTCTCGGTCAGGATCCCGGGCACCTGGTCGTGGCCGATGATGTGGCCGCGGTCCTTGGGGATGTCGAACTTGTCGCACAGGTGCCGCACCAACGACGCCGAGGTGCGATACATCGCCTCGGTGGTCCAGGCCGTCTGGGCCGCGTACCCCTCGTGCTCGAGGCCGATCGAGTGCGTGTTCAGGTACCAGTTGCCGGCGTGCCAGCCGACGTCCTTCATGTCCAGGTGCTGGGCGATCAGCCCGTCCTCCGAGCGCAGCGAGTACTGCCAGGACACGTACGTGGGGTCCTGCACCATGGCGAGCACGCCCTCCCAGGCGCCTTCGGTGTCGTGCACCACGATGTGGGTGATCTTGGGCTCCTCCGGCCGGAAACCGAGGTCGTGGTTGCCGTAGTCGCCGGCCTCCGGGCCGAGGCTCTCGTACGGTGCCGGGATCCACTCGATCTCGACGTCGTCGGGTGCCTCGATCGGCGGATCGTCCGCTGCCGCGAGGGTCTTCACCCCGGAGGTGGTTCGCGCCACCACGTCGCGGCGCTGCGGGACCTTCCCGAGGGATCGCCCTTCCATGGTGAGTCGCTCACCGCCGGCCAACTTCAGGTCCGCTCCGTCGCGGATGATCGTCATCACGTGGTCGGCGAAGTCCAACTGTGTCTGACCGACGCCGATCCCGCTGGCCGCCGCCGCTGCCGCGTACCACTCGGACGGATCGGTGTCGGTGCCGCCCGGGTGATCGAGCCGCGCCTGCAAGGTGGCCAGGACGGCTGCCCCGCCGAGCAGATTGGCCTCCGGGTCCTTGCGGAGTTCGTCCGTGCTGAAGCCGGACTGCTCGGCGGCCAGCGCCAGGGTGTCGATGGTGTTCGTCCCGGGCTTGTCGGCGCGGGCGCGGGCCTCGCGAGCGGCCTCGCCGTCAACCAGGTGCATCGGCCCGTAGCCGAGTTGGGTGCTCGGGGTGCTGCCGTGGTCGATCCAGCGGGTCTGGGCGTACGAGAACGCCGCCAGCACCGCCACCGGTACGTCATACTTGCCAGCCGCCTCGGTGAACGCCTTCGCCCGGTCGACCTGCACCTCCTCGGCGTCCGCGGTGACGGACAGTCCGGTCAGGCCGGCTCCGGTGACGGCCGCTCCGGTGAGCAGGAAGTGTCGGCGGGACAGAGGCATGTTCGGGCTCCTCGAGTTCGGAAGGCGGCCGGGCGGCCACCCTCGAGCGAACCTCTCCCCCGGACACGACGTCAAGACCCCACGGTGCGACCGGGACAAATTGCCGGAACCGGAAATTCACTTGTCCCGGCGTCGGGACCGGACCGAGCGGGCCGCGCGGCGGAGCAGGAACGCCGCGCCGTGGACGCCACCGAGAGCCACCGGGAGCCAGGCGAACGAACCCGGGCCCTGCTCCAGTTCGATGCCCCGATCACGCAGGGCCCGCACCGCCAGCAAGGAGAACGGCGCGACCACGAGTGGAGCGGTGACCAACCCCGGCGTGTACCGCCGCAACACCACCGACTGGGCGACATGGCTCACCGCGTGCATCCCGAATCCGACCAGCACGGTCTGGTACAGCCCGGACCGCCCACCGGTCCGGGCGCCGGCCGCCGAGGCCGCGGCCACGAGACCACCCATCAGCCCGATGGCGGTGGTCACGTGCGCCTGGTCCAGTTCCGGCAGCCACTCCGGGGACTTCCGGCTGAACCGGGACATGGTCGCCAGCTCCTCGGCATCGTGCACGGTCCACGCCAGCAGTAGACCCCAGGTGGTCCAGGCGGGAAGAGTATCGTTACGCCGTGTCATGTAATTCAACCTAGGGGGTGTCGAGGTGGTCCGTCCACCGAATAGCGAGCCGAAGCGACGACCCGGCCGGCCGCGCCAGCAGGCCGTCGACGATGCGATCACCGCGGCCACCCTGGCGGTGCTGGCCGAGCACGGGTTCAGCGGACTGACGATCGCCCTGGTGGCAACCCGGGCCGGGGTCAGCCGGCCGACGGTCTATCGGCGGTGGCCCGGCAAGGAGGATCTGGTGGTGGACGCCTTGGCGGCCACCGTCCCGGTGCCCGACCCGCCCGACACCGGCGACCTGTGGCAGGACCTGGCGGTCACGGTGCGTACCGGCATCGACGGTCTCGGCGCCGCACCCGCCGGCCCGCTCGTGATCGGTGTCCTGGCCGCCTCGGCCCAGAACCCGGTGCTCGCCGATGCCCTGGCCGAGCGTTACCTGCGCCCCCGCGTCGGTGCGGTCGAGGCGCTGATCGAGCGCGGGGTCCGCTCGGGGGTGCTGCGTTCGGACGTCAACCCGGCGGTGGTGCGGGACCTCCTCCTGGGTCCGCTCGTCTACCGCTGGCTGATCAGTGGCGAACCCCTGTCCGGGGCCGATGCGGAGGACTTGGGCCGGGTGCTGGCCGCGGCCCTCGGCGCGCCCGTGGGACCCGACGCGGCCGGGTAGGGACAACCCCCTCCGACGGCTGTCACAACTCCCCCACCCCGGCTAGGTTGGGGACGTGAGCCCGAACCAGCAGCGCCGCCCCCGCGCGGCCGACATCGGCCGGATCCCGGTACTCAAGGTGTCCCCGGTGATCGAGTCCGGCGCGTACGCGGCCAAGGCCACCGTCGGCGAGGTCATCCCGATCCGGGCGACCGTGTTCCGGGAGGGCCACGACGCGGTGAACGCGTCGGTCGTGCTGACCGGGCCGGACGGCACCGAACGACTGGTGCCGATGGCAGCCACCGAACCGACCGGGTTCAACCGATGGCAGGCCGACGTCCGCCTCGACGTCGAGGGTGCGTGGACCTTCCGGGTGGAGGGCTGGAGCGACCCGTGGGCCACCTGGGTGCACAACGCGGAGATCAAGATCCCGGCCGGGATCGACGTCGGCCTGGTCTGCACCGAGGGCACCACCCTGCTCACCGCGGCGGCCGAGCGGGCAGCCGCGAACACGGGCGGGGACCCGGCGGCCGCCGGACGCCTTCGTGGCGCGGCGGCGGCCCTCTCCTCCGGACAACAGGTGGAGGATCGCCTCGACGTCGTCCTCGGACCGGACGTACGGGCCGCGATGGCCGACCACGGACCGCGGGAGTTCGTCTCGCCGAGCCCGGAGTACCCGCTGTTCTGCGACCGGTCCAAGGCGCTGTTCTCGGCCTGGTACGAGTTCTTCCCCCGGTCCCAGGGAGCCGTACCGGATCCGGCCACCGGCGCTTGGCGGTCCGGCACCTTCGACTCCTCCCACGAGCGGCTCGAGGCTGCGGCCCGAATGGGCTTCGACGTGGTCTACCTGCCGCCGATCCACCCGATCGGCACCGCCTTCCGCAAGGGTCCGAACAACACCCTCGAACCGGGCCCGCACGACCCGGGCTCCCCGTGGGCGATCGGTAGTGCCGAGGGTGGGCACGACGCCATCCACCCGGACCTCGGCGACTGGGACTCCTTCGACCGGTTCGTCGCCCGGGCGAACGAACTGGGCCTCGAAGTGGCCCTCGACTTCGCCCTGCAGGCCTCCCCCGACCACCCGTGGGTGAGCGAGCACCCGGAGTGGTTCTCCACCCGGGCCGACGGCACCGTCGCCTACGCGGAGAACCCGCCGAAGAAGTACCAGGACATCTACCCGGTCAACTTCGACAACGCGCCGGACACCATCTACGCCGAGTGCCTGCGGCTGCTGAAGGTGTGGATGTCCCACGGGGTACGGATCTTCCGGGTGGACAACCCACACACCAAGCCGGTGGACTTCTGGGCCTGGCTGCTCGCCGAGGTGCGCCGGACTGATCCGGACGTGATCTTCCTGGCCGAGGCCTTCACGAAGCCCGAGATGATGCACACCCTGGGCAAGGTCGGCTACCACCAGTCGTACACCTACTTCACCTGGCGGACCGAGAAGTGGGAGCTGGAGGAGTACCTGACCGAACTGTCGGCCGAGACCGACGCCTTCGTCCGACCGAACTTCTTCGTCAACACTCCCGACATCCTGCCCGCACACCTGCAGCACGGCGGTCCGGCGATGTTCGCCATCCGAGCAATCCTGGCCGCCACCCTGTCCCCCACCTGGGGGGTCTACTCTGGCTTCGAACTCTTCGAACACCAGGCCGTACGGGAGGGCAGTGAGGAGTACCTGGACTCAGAGAAGTACCAGTACCGGCCGCGGGACTGGGCTGCTGCGGAGGCCGGCGGGGAGAGCCTCAACCTGCTGCTCGGCCGACTGAACCAGATCCGCCGCGAGCACCCGGCCCTGCACCAACTGCGGAACCTGCACTTCCACGACGCCCAGAACTCCCAGGTGATCATCTACTCCAAGGCCGACGGGGACGACGTGGTCCTGGTCGCCGCCAGCCTCGACCCGTTCAGCCCGGCCGAGACCGAGGTCTACCTCGACCTGGCGGCCCTCGGCCTGGACCCCGGCGAGGTCTTCGAGGTCCATGATCAACTCACCGGACAGGGCTACCGCTGGGGGCAGCGCAACTACGTCCGCCTCACCCCCGACAACCCGGCCCACATCCTGGTCGTGCGGCCGCACCCCTCCCCCGACAGCGACCGTCCGTGAGCGACCCGCCCACGGCCGCCAACACCCCGACCGATCGACCGCGGGCGGGCGGATCGCCGGGGGTGGAGGAGTCGCGTTGGCAGTTGCTGGACGAGCACATCCGGACGGCCCGCTGGTTCGGCGGCAAGGGCCGCGCCGGCACGTTCACCGCCTGGGTCCCGCTGCCCTGGCTGGAGCCGGCCGAACAGGACCAGGCGAACCCGGCACCCGACTGGCCCCGGGTCCGCAGCGAACTGGTCGAGGTGTGCTACCCCGGCGACGAGACCAGCGAGTGGTACCACCTGCTGCTGTCCCACCGCGGCACCACCGACCACAACCCGCTGAGTTGGATCGGTGACCTCGACGACCCGGAGCTCGGTCCGGTGTCGGTGCACGACGCCACCGCCGACCCGGAGGCCCTGACCCTGGTGCTGCGCACCCTCACCACCGGGGTCGAGGCCCACAGTGCGCGCGCACGCCTCACCACGCGGACGGTCGGAACCCTGCCGGCACCGCTGGTCCCCCGCCGCTTCGGCGGCGAACAGACCAACACCTCGATCCTGTACGGCGATGCCGCGATCCTGAAGCTGTTCCGTCGGCTGGAGCAGGGACGCAACCTGGACATCGAGGTGCACGCCGCCCTGGCCGACAGCCGGTCCCCCGTGATCGCCGACTTCCACGCCTCGGCCGAGGCGCAGTGGCAGGCCCCGGACGGTCGACAGTGCAGCGCCGACCTGGCCATTCTGATCGAGCAGTTCGCCGCTGCCCGTGGGGGCTGGGAGGAGGCGCTCGCCGCCTGTGAGGCCGACCGGGACTTCAGCACGGCGGCCCATGGTCTGGGTGCCGCCCTGGCGGAGGTGCACCGGGTGTTGGCGCGGCACTTCCCCACCACCAGCCTGCCCGGCGACGCCCTCGCCGCGGCGATGCGACTACGCCTGGACACGGCGATCGTCGAGGTTCCCCACCTCGACCCGTACGGTCCCGGTCTGCGTCGCTGCCTGGACGCCCTGGTCGGACACGACTGGCCGGCCCAGCGGGTGCACGGGGACTTCCACCTCGGCCAAGCGCTGCGCGTCGACGACGGCTGGCGGATCATCGACTTCGAGGGGGAACCGCTGAAGACCCTGGCCGAACGGGCCAGGCCCGACTCCCGGTGGCGCGACGTCGCCGGGATGCTGCGCTCCTTCGACTATGCCGGCGGGCAGGTCCGCGCCGTACGTCGTGCGGCCGCGCTCGCCGACGACGGACCCGGCGACCCCACCACTGCCTGGGTGCAGTCCTGCCGGGCGGCCTTCCTGTCCGGTTACGCGCCCGACCTGGACGGCCGGGCCCGCGCGGCCCTGCGGGCCTACGAGGCGGACAAGGCGATCTACGAGGTGCTGTACGAGACCCGGAATCGTCCCGACTGGGCCGCCATCCCGCTGGCCGCGGTGGCGACGCTCAGTGCGGCCGAGCCGCCGAACCCCGGCCCGAGTGAGGAGATCCGATGACCTTCGACCCGACCGGTGGACTGAGCGCCACCGACCTCAACGGCTTCAACGCCGGACACGACACCGAGTGCTGGCGGCGCCTCGGCGCCCACGAGGTACGCCTGCCCGACACCGCGCGCGGCGAATTGTCCGGTACCCGGTTCTCCGTCTGGGCCCCGAACGCCCGCCAGGTCCGGGTCGCCGGCAGCTTCAACGGGTGGGACGGCGAGGTGTCGCCGATGCACCCGGTCGGCGGCTCGGGCGTGTGGAGCGTGTTCGTCGAGGGGGTGGGCACCGGCACCCTCTACAAGTTCGAGGTGTGCGGGGCCGACGGGGTGTGGCGGCTCAAGGCGGACCCGATGGCGCGCTTCTGCGAGGCCGCACCGCACACCGCCTCGATCGTGTACGAGTCCCAGTACCACTGGGGCGACGACGAGTGGTTGTGGTACCGCGGCGAGGCCAAGCCGCACGCCGAACCGATGAGCATCTACGAGGTGCACCTCGGGTCGTGGCGTCGAGGCCTCACCTACCTGGAGTTGGCTGATCAACTCGTCGACTACGTCCGCTGGCAGGGCTACACCCACGTGGAGTTCCTGCCCGTCAGCGAGCACCCCTTCCAGGGCTCGTGGGGCTACCAGGTGACCGGCTACTTCGCGCCGGTGTCGCGATTCGGTTCCCCGGACGAGTTCCGCCACCTCGTCGATCGGCTGCACCAGGCCGGAATCGGGGTGATCGTCGACTGGGTCCCCGGCCACTTCCCGCGCGACGAGTGGGCCCTGGGTCGCTTCGACGGGACCGCCCTCTACGAGCACGCCGACCCCCGCCGGGGCGAACAGCCCGACTGGGGCACGTACGTGTTCAACTTCGGCCGCACCGAGGTGCAGAGCTTCCTGATCTCGAACGCGCACTACTGGCTGGAGGAATTCCACGTCGACGGGTTGCGGGTCGACGCGGTGGCCTCGATGCTCTACCTGGACTATTCCCGGCAACCGGGCATGTGGATCCCGAACCACTACGGCGGCAACGAGAACCTGGAGGCCGTCAACCTGCTGCAGCGGGTGAACAGCCACGTGTACAAGGAGACTCCGGGCGTCGTCACGATCGCCGAGGAGTCGACCTCCTGGCCGGGGGTCACCCGATCCGTGGAGCACGGCGGCCTCGGGTTCGGCTTCAAGTGGAACATGGGCTGGATGAACGACTCGCTGCGCTATCTCGGTCGACGGCCCGTGCACCGGCAGTTCCACCACCATGAGATGACCTTCGCCTCCAGCTACGCCTGGTCGGAGAACTTCGTCCTCCCGGTCAGCCACGACGAAGTCGTGCACGGCAAGGGATCCATGTACGAGCGCGTCCCCGAGGACCCGTGGCGCAAGTTCGCCACCCTGCGCGCCTTCTACGCCTTCATGTGGTCACACCCGGGCAAGCAGTTGATCTTCATGGGTACCGAGTTCGCCCAGCAGCGGGAGTTCTCCGAGGAACGCAGCCTGGACTGGGCGTTGACCGACACCTGGGGCCACCGCGGGGTGCAGCGACTGGTCAAGGACCTGAACGAGGTCTACCGAGCCCACCCGGCCCTGTGGGAGCTCGACAACGAGCCCGCCGGCTTCCAGTGGATCGACGCCGATGACCACGGTGGCAACGTCTTCAGCTACCTGCGTCGCGACACGAACGGCCAGTTGCTCGCGGCCGTGATCAACTTCTCCGCCGAGCCGCGCGCGGACTACCGGATCGGCCTACCCGCCGAGGGAACCTGGACCGAGATCCTCAACACCGACGCCGAGGTCTACGACGGGACCGGATCCTTCGGCAACCTCGGTGCGGTGGAGTCGCACGAGGTGCCCAGTCACGGGTACCCCTGCAGTGCCGTGGTGGCCATCCCACCCCTCGGTGCGGCCTGGTTCCGCCACGATCCCCCGGCCCCCGACCCGGAACTCCCCGAGTCCACCGCCGGGGCCACCACCGTCAAGGGCGCCGACGGATCCAGCCCGAAGGACACCACCCCGACTGGCGCCGGGTCGGACCGGACCGGCGACGTGTCGGCAGCAGCGACACCGCGACGATCCCGGGACACCGGCGAGTGGGCCGAGCGGGCCCCGGAGCGGCGAGGAACCGGTGGCTGAGGACGACTTCCAGATCCAGGTGAAGGTCGGCGAGCACGGCACGGCAAGCTTGGAGTGGCACGTCAGCACCTCCCCGGATCGGCTGCGACACGGCATCAGCGCGGTCTCCGACGACGCCCTGTTGGGCCGCGGGCTGCGTCGCCTGGAGATCACCCTGCCGGCCTCGGACCGCACTGGTCGCCGCGCCGCACTGATGGCCGGCTACCGCCAGGAGGGGGTGCGGCGGGCCGCCCTGCAGACCGGTCCCGACACCTTCGCCGATGTAGTGCTCTACGCCCGACTCACCAGCGATCAGGTCGAGGGCCCGGCCAGCTTCTCCGGCGTGATGAACTCGGTGCTGCCTCGCAAGCGATGCATCGCCCACGTGCTCATGCACACCGATGACGACCGGGTGTTGTTGTGCGACACCCGGTTCGCCGACGACTGGACCCTCCCCGGTGGCGTCCTTGAGGACGGCGAGGCCCCTCGTCAAGCGGCCCAGCGCGAGGTCCGCGCGAAGTTGGGCGTCGAGGTGGAGCTGGGCCCACTCCTGGTGGTGGACTGGATGCCGGCGCATCTGGGCTGGGACGACGCCCTCGAGTTCGTCTTCGACGGTGGCACCGTCACCGAAGCCGACCTTGCCGGCTTCCACCTGCAGGCCTCCGAGCTCCTGGCCGTCCACCTGGTGGATCTGGTCGAGGCGTCCCGGCGACTGCCCCCGCTGGCACACCGTCGGCTCATCATCGCCCACTCCACCCCCGTCGGCACCGTGCGCTATCTCGAGCGTGGCCAGCGCATCTGAGTCGGTACGACCACAGGTAGTAGTATCGGGTTCTACGCTCCGTCAGAAAGCAGGACATGCCCGAGCCCGCCACCTCCCCGCAGGCCCAGCCGACCCCCGCCGACGCGGCCGGGCCCCAGGCGACGGGTTCCGGGGCGACGGGGACTGCACCGCGGCCACGCCTGACCGAGGCCGAGCGACGGGCGCGAGCCGAGCGCCGCCGGACCGAGCAGCGCGAACTGGACCGAGTCCGTCGCCGGGTGGGTGCCGTCGTCTTCCTGGCCGTGATCCTGCATGCGGACCTGGCCCTGCCGGTCGCCGCGGCGTACATCCACGCCGCGGGAAGGTCCGGTGACGCGATCGGCCTGCTGGTGATGTCCGGAATCGTCGGGGTGCTCAGCGTGGTCGGCAACCGACTGATCCTGGGCAGCCGGGTACTCACCCCTTGGTTGGTGCTCGGACTCCTGCCGCCTGCCGCAGGCGTCTGGCTGATCTGGTACGCCCCCTTCACCCTGCACTGAGCGGTGACACGTTCCCGCTGGAACGTTCCGGCCCGCCGTTGCCGCCGGCGGCCGCAGGTGGCTCAGAAGAGGGCGGTCATCAGGTCGCGGCGCGCCTTCAGGACGCGCGGGTCGGTGCTCTCCAGGGTCTCGAAGAGTTCCAGCAGCCGGACGCGGGCGCTGTCCTTCTCGTCCCCCACCTTGGTCCGCACCAGGCCCAGCAGTCGGGCGAAGGCGGCCTCCGGGCTGCCGCTGATCATCTCCACGTCCGCGGCCTGCAGGTGGGTGTCCACATCGGCGGTCGCCTCGGCGGCTGCAGCGAGTACGGTCGGGGCGTCCAGGCCGGAGGCCCGGGCCAGCAGGCCCACTTGGGCCTTGCCCGCCTTGGCCTCGCTGTCATTCGGGTCGGCGGCGAGCAGCGTGTCGAACTCCGCCTCGGCAGCGCCGAAGTCACCCCGCTCGAGGGCCTCGTCCGCGGCCGCGAAGCGCGGGTCCGGCGCGTCAGCGTCGGCGTCCCCTTCGGCCGGCTCGGACCCCGCCACCGGCTGGGCCGTGCCGACGATGCCGTTCGCCACGGCAGCGCTCAGTACCTGGGCGATGATCTCCTCGACCTGGTCCCGGGGCTGGACCCCCTGGAACAGCGGTGCCACCTGACCGCCGATCACGGCCACCACGGTCGGTACCGCCTGGACCTGGAAGGCCTGCACGATCCGCGGTTCGGTCTCGGCGTTCACCCGCGCCAGCAGGTACTTGCCGCCGGCCGCGTTGGCCAGTTCGGCCAACGTGTCGGAGAGTTGCTGGGCGTTCGCGCGCGGGGAGTTGAGCTCGACGATCACCGGGTGCTGCATGGACTTCTGCATCACCTCGTCGAAGGTCTGCTCGGTCACGTCCAGCACGTACGAGGCCCCGCCGGGTCCGGCTGCTGCGGCCGCCTTGGCCTGGCCCGCCAGCGCGGAGAGGTCGACGGCACCGGGACGGTTGAAGCTTTCCGAAGTCATGGGTCCATCCTGCCGCACCAGCGCAACGCGCGGTACGCGTGGTCAGGCTCCGGCCCGCCGCGGGTCCGACGCGCGGCCTCTGCACCATTCCCTGCCGGGCCGCGAACGGGCAAGATGTGGGCATGGCTCACCCACGTGCAGGCCGGCCGGCCCTCCCCGAAGACCTGATCGACGTCAACGCGGTGCTCGACGCGTACTACGACCGGACCCCGGACCCGGACGTGGTGGACCAGCAGGTGTCCTTCGGCACCTCGGGCCATCGGGGGTCCAGCCTGGACACGGCGTTCAACGACGCACACATCGCCGCCACCACCCAGGCCATCGTCGAGTATCGCCGGACGGCCGGGATCAACGGCCCGCTGTTCATCGGCAAGGACACCCACGCACTGTCCCGGCCGGCGTGGACGACGGCGATCGAGGTGCTGCTGGCCAACGATGTCGAGGTCTGCGCCGAGAATGACGAGCAGTACACGCCGACCCCGGCGATCTCGCGGGCGATCGTGGTGCACAACCGATCGGCCGCAGCGGGCCATCAGGCCGACGGCATCGTGGTGACTCCGTCGCACAACCCGCCCCGCGACGGCGGCATCAAGTACAACCCACCCCACGGTGGGCCGGCGGGCGGTGACGCGACCAGTGCCATCGCGGCCCGCGCGAACGCCCTGCTCCACGATCCCCGCGCGATCAAGCGGGTGACCTTCGAGTCCGCCGCGCCCCGGCTGCACCGCTACGACTACCTCGGTCGCTACTGCGCGGACCTGGCCGGTGCCCTCGACCTGGAGGCGACCCGCGACGCCGGGCTGCGGATCGGCGCCGATCCGCTCGGGGGAGCCTCGGTGGAGTACTGGGGTCACATCGCCGAGCACCTCGACCTCGACCTGACGGTGATCAACCCGCAGGTCGATCCGCGCTGGTCGTTCATGACCCTCGACACCGACGGCAAGATCAGGATGGACTGTTCCTCGCCGAACGCGATGGCCCGCCTGATCGAGAACCGGGATGCCTACGACATCTCCACCGGCAACGACGCCGACGCCGACCGCCACGGCATCGTCACCCCGGATGCTGGCCTGATGAACCCGAACGCCTACCTGGCGGTGGCCATCGGCTACCTGTTCGCCCACCGGGACGGCTGGAATCCCGAGGCGGGGATCGGCAAGACGCTGGTCTCCTCGTCCATGATCGACCGGGTCGCCGACGAACTGGGCCGACCGCTGGTGGAGGTCCCGGTCGGGTTCAAGTGGTTCGTCGACGGCCTCAGCACCGGCTCCATCGGCTTCGGTGGCGAGGAGTCCGCCGGCGCCTCCTTCCTCGCCCGGGACGGCAGCACCTGGACGACGGACAAGGACGGCATCCTGCTGGCCCTGCTCGCCAGCGAGATCCGTGCCGTCACCGGCAAGTCCCCCAGTGAGTTGTACGGCGAACTGACCGAGCGGCACGGTACTCCCGCGTACGCCCGGATCGACGCTCCCGCCGACCGGGAGCAGAAGGCGCGCCTGAGCGCCCTCACCGCTGATGCCGTCACCGCAACCGAACTGGCCGGTGAACCGATCACCCAGACGCTGACCACGGCCCCCGGCAACGACGCACCGATCGGCGGGCTCAAGGTGTGCACCGAGTCCGCCTGGTTCGCCGCCCGTCCGTCCGGCACCGAGGACGTGTACAAGATCTATGCCGAGTCCTTCCGCGGACCGGACCACCTGGCCCAGGTGCAGGACCAGGCCAGATCGCTGGTCAACGACGTGTTGGACGGATGACACGGCCCACCACGGAGCTCTTCGACCGGGACCGGACCCGCTGGCTCCGCCTCGCCACCGTCCTGACCGGCGAGCCCGCTGCGGCCAGGACCCTGCTCGCCGCCGCGATCCTGCGCCGACCCCGCCGTACCGACCGCGTCAAGGGCAGTGACGCCGCCCTCGACGATTCCGAGGACGCCGAACTCCGCGCGGACGACACCGCCCGCCAAGTGCTGCTCGACGCCTACCTCGGGCGCCGGCTCGGCTGGGCAGCCCCACTCCCCGACCCGACCCCCGACGAGGACTCCCCACCCACGCCGGTCGAGCCGCGGTGGACGGAACTGACTCGGCGGCAGCGGGCGGCGGTGGCGCTGGTGTGCTTCGAGGAGTTGACCGAGACTGAGGCGGCGCGGGTCCTCGAGGAGTCCCAGCCGGTCGTCCACGCAGACCTTGCGGCGGCGCTGGGGAAGCTCGAGTTCCCGGCTGGGCAGCCCGGATTCGAGCGCGCCGGACAGCTGCTGCGCGCCGTGGCCGACCGGGCGCCCGGAACGCAGGGGTTCGGCGGCGAGGTGCGCCGCCAGCAAGCAGCCCAGCGCAGGTTCCGGGGCCGGATCCTGGCCGTCGCCACGGCCGTACTCCTGGTGGTCGTCGGGGTGACCGTGGTCCCGGAGTTCGTCCGGCACCGCCTCCCGGTGACGGCCCGCGAACCGGGCGAACTCGTGCACCAGCACCAGATCGAGCCGCCGCCGGGATGGCGCGTGGCCGACCGCGGCGTCGGGAACGACGTCGACCACACCTACCTGTCCGGACACGAGGAGTCCGGACAGGGTCTGAATGGCGATTCGAAGTTCTGCGTGGTGAGCACCTGGGCCCGGGGAGTGGAGCCGAAGGGGACGAGCACGGACACCCAGTCGGCCGGCGAGGCGGTCCGGATCCACGGCGATCCCGGCCGGATCACCACGGTGGACGAGGGTCGGACCTCGGTCACGTGGGAGTTCGCTCCGGACGCCCAAGCCGAGGTGATGTGCAGCAAGGACCTCCAAGCGGAGCAGGTGGTCCAGCTCGCGCGTACGGCATTGTTCCGGCAGTCTGCGATCATGGTGCCCTTCCGGCTGCCCGAGGCGACATCGGAGTTCGGGATCCAGAGTGTGAGCCAGCACGGGACGGCCGTCTCCGTGATGGGCGAACTGGGCGACAGCTCCGGACCCGTCACCGAGGAGCCCACCGTGCTGCACGTCACCCTGGACCCCGAAGTTCCATCGCCCGAGGAGGAGCCAGGCGGGGACGGATTGGTCGACAACCCGGCCGGCGGAACGTGCCGGGTACAGGGTGCCCTCAGCCTGTGCGGCTACATCAGCACCCCGGCCCGACGAGACCACCCCGGGAGTTCGCAGGCGGACCACTACGAGCGGCGGGAGAAGGACCTCGAAACCACCCGTATCCTGCTGGCGGACCTCGAACTCGCGGACCTCGCAGACCGCGAGACCTGGTTCGACGCCCGGGACGCGTTCAGTTCCTGAACCCGAATCCCTCCGGCTGTCGCGTTTCCCTCAGCGGATCCGCTTTCCTCAGGCGATCCGGGTGCCCCCGACGCCAGTGCCGCTCTCCGGCGGAGTCGACTCGGCGTCCGGGTCGGCCCCCTCGGTCCGTCGCTGCCGGCGGCCGCGAGCCAGTTCGGTCTCCAGTGCATCGAGCGGCTGGGCGAAGGTGTTGGCGAAGTGCTCCAGCCAGGCCGTCGCGGTGGCGAACCCGGCCGGGTCGACGGCGTACACCCGCCGCCGGCCCTCCGGTCGCGAACTGACCAGGCCGGCACCCCGCAACACCTTCAGGTGCTGTGACGCGGCCGGCTGGGAGATGCCGTGTGCCGAACGCATCGCCTCGGCGATCGCCCCGGCCGGCTGGTCGCCGTCGCCGAGCAACTCCAGGATGTGTCGGCGGACAGGGTCGCCGAGGGCCTCGAAGACCCCCGCCGACTCAGCCGGCACCGGCCCCGCCGTCGGGCTGTTCCGGAATGGCCTCCCCGGTGTAGAACGCCCTGGTCCGCTCGGCCGAGGCGAGGGCCAGGCCGCGGTCCTCGCCCCCGGCGGCGGCCGCCCGACCCCAGCCGTCACTGGTCGCCCGGACGAACTCCTTCCCGCTCGCGCAGAGCGTCCAGGCCTCGAACTCCTCGGGATCGAGCCCCTCGCCGGTGTCGAGGTGGAGTCCGAGCCCGAGCAGGCTGAGATCCCATCCCACCCCGACAGCTCCGGGACCGAACCGCTTCCAGTGGTCGTCGATCGGGGCCTCGTGCCGAAGCTCCAGCGTCGTGCCCTGCCCCATCTCGGTGAGTTGCACCTCCACCCAGGAGAGCCCGCCGCCGAACTCCCAGGTGACGCCGACCAACTCCGGCTCCCGGCACTGCTCGATGGTGCCGCCGGCGTTCCCCTCGAGTTGGTAGGTACCGCCGACCCGCAGGTCGCCGCTGATCGGCAGGAACCACCGGGGCAGCCGCTCGGGGTTGGTGATCGCGTCCCACAGGTCCGTACGGTCTCCGCGGTAAGTCCGCTCGGCAACGACGATCCTCGTCGACTGGCCGTCCCGCTGGCCGGTCCGCACCTCGCGGTGCACCAGCCCGGCCTGCGCGCCCGGATCGATGGATGTATTCATCGGAACTCCCTGTCATCTATAATTTTCAACTTATATTAGATGGCAGGCGGGATCCTGTCGAGACGTGCGCAGGATGGCATTCAGGCGGACTGCTGACCGACGAACAGGTCCAGGTGGTGACATCGGGGGCAATGCCACGCATCGACCTGGAACCGCATCTTCCCCCACAACTTGGCACCCCCGAACAGCCCGGACTCCATCGGGCCCGGCACCCACTGGGCAAATCCCGCGGCGGCCTGCCCCGAGTCCATCACGAAGCCCGGCTCCAGCGGCGTCCAGTCGCAGCGCGTACAACTCAGCCCCCTGCCTGCCGGCTCGGGGGGTCTCCCGGCTGGGGACCGACCTCCGCCGGAGGGGTCGTAGGTCTCCCAATTGCCGTCTGAGGAGGTCATGGACCGAGCGTACGCGGCTGCCGTGTCAGCCGGGCCTCCGGATTTCGTCACCTCGCCGTCACTCAGCGGCCATCTGGCCAGATGAACAATGGGCAAACAATATGGGTCCACCAGCGCGTTCCGGGTTTGCGGTTGGCCTCGACTACCCCAAAATTGTCCCTGTGACCGAAGCCCTCTTCATTCTCGTGATCGTCGTCGCCACGGCACTGGCCTTCGACTTCACCAACGGGTTCCACGACACCGCCAATGCGATGGCCACATCGATCGCCACCGGAGCACTCAAGCCCAAGGTGGCGGTCGCCCTGTCCGCCGTGCTCAACCTGATCGGCGCATTCCTCTCCATCGAGGTGGCCCTCACCGTCAGCAACAAGGTGGTGAACATCCAGGGACCCGATGGGAGCCCGATCCCGGAGCTGATGGGGACTCCCATCCTGACCGTGGTGTTCGCCGGCCTGGTCGGTGGCATCCTCTGGAACCTGCTCACCTGGCTGCTCGGCCTGCCGTCCTCCTCCTCGCACGCCCTGTTCGGCGGCCTGATCGGCTCCTCGGTGGCCGCCCTCGGCCTGTCCGGCGTCAAGTGGGACGGAGTGGCCATCGGCGTGATCATCCCCGCCGTGGCCGCCCCGGTGGTCGCATGCCTGGTCGCCACCTGTGGCACCTGGCTCATCTTCCGGATCGTGCGCTCCATCCCGGACGGCAATCGCGACAAGGGCTTCCGCTGGGGCCAGATCGGGTCGGCCTCGCTGGTCTCCCTGGCCCACGGCACCAACGACGCACAGAAGACGATGGGTGTCATCACCCTGGCCCTGATCGCGTACGGCTCGTGGACCGATCTGGAAGCCATCCCGTTCTGGGTCAAGGCGGCCTGCGCGCTGGCGATCGCCCTTGGCACCTATCTTGGTGGCTGGCGAGTGATTCGCACCCTGGGCAAGGGTCTGGTGGAGATCTCCTCCCCGCAGGGAATGGCGGCCGAGGCCGCTTCCGCCGCGATCATCCTCTCCTCCAGCCACCTCGGCATGGCGCTGTCCACCACGCACGTGGCGACCGGATCGATCCTCGGTTCCGGGGTGGGCCGGAAGGGGGCGTCGGTCCGCTGGGCCGTGGCCGGCCGGATGGGCATTGCCTGGCTGATCACCCTGCCGGCCTCTGGCCTGGTCGGCGCCCTGTGCTGGTTCGTGGCGCACTCGATCGGCGGGGCCGCGGGAGTCAGCGTGGTCTTCGCCTTCCTGGTGGCCGCGGCGGTGGCGATGTGGCGACGCTCCCGACGGCAGCCGGTGGACCACACCAACGTCAACTCGGAGTGGCGCGGGAGCGTCGAGGACATCTCGGACGGACCCGACGACCTCGCTGGCAACGAGGTATCGGCCAACCAGGCGTCGACCAACCAGGCGTCGACCAACCAGGCGTCGACCAATCAGGCGTCGACCAACGAGGTGTCGGCCGGGCCCGCCCCCCACGAAGCCCCAGTGGCCCGGGACATGCGCCATGCACACGGGGAGACCCCGCTCGACGTCATCGAGCCGTCCGCGACAGAGCGAGTGTGAGGAAGGAGCCCCATGGAGATCCTCAAGGAAGCATTCGGAGCCCTGTGGCAGGTGCTCGCGATCGGGTTGCTGCTCGGCGCCGGACTGCCCGCCCTCTTCGCCGTCGGCATGCGCAGCCTCGCCGCCGGACGCGAGGTGGCAGCCGACGGTGCCACCCTCACCGGCGAGCCCAGCCTGCCGGGTCGGATCGGAGCCACCGTGGCCTTCGGCTTCGTCGGCCTGGCCGTCATCTTAGGCATCGTCGTCATCGTGTTCGGCGACCAGCTCTTCGGCTGACCGCCGGAATGAGGCTGCGTACCGTGCCGATGCCCGCGTTCCTGTCCAGCGTGCTGGACTGGCTCCGTCTCGGCTACCCCGACGGCATCCCCGAGACCGACTACTTCCCCTTGCTCGCGCTGCTGTCGAATCGCCTCGCCAAGGAGGAGATC
Organism: Propionibacteriaceae bacterium; assembly: GCA_052094425.1. Classification (GTDB taxonomy): domain Bacteria; phylum Actinomycetota; class Actinomycetes; order Propionibacteriales; family Propionibacteriaceae; genus Microlunatus. The sequence continues at coordinate 21,504 of JBQDIN010000030.1, read as the reverse complement.
ACCCAGATCACCGAGGAGTTGATCAAGTCGGGCGAGCTGGTCAGCAACACCGACATCGGCGTGACGATCACCCGCCTGACCAACGAACTCCCCCTGCCTGAGGACGTCAACCGGGTCCGCGCCCGCCTCGCCGCCGGTGGCTGGCCGCTGGCCGACCCGCACCACGTGGACGAGGGCGAGGGACCCGACTCCCCAGACCCGTCCGACTGACCCGAACCCTCACCGTTTCACCCGCCGCTGATCGTCGGGCTGCCACGCATGCGTGGTATTCGTGCAGTCTGCCAGGCAAATCTGCCCGGCACGCTGCATGCTTCCCTGGCGCACTCTCGTACGGCTGTCCACAGGCGACGGCCGGGGTCAGAACCGGGCGACCTCGGTGTACTCGCCCCACTCGGCCCGCAGCAGGTCGCAGATCTCGCCCAGGGTGGCCTCGGCCCGGGCGGCAGCCAGCATCGGTTCGATCATGTTCTGATCCGATCGCGCGGCAGCCAACAGGTCGGCCAGGGCGGCGTCGACAGCGGCTCGGTCCCGCTGCTCCCGACGCTCGGTCAGCACCCGCTTCTGCTCCACCTCGATCTCGTGGCTGACCCGGAGGATCTCCAACTCGCCGCTGACGGTCTGGGTGTGGCAGTTCACGCCGACGACCTTCTTGTCGCCCTTCTCCAGCAGGGTCTGGTAGCGGAAGGCGGAGTCGGCGATCTCAGAGGTGAACCACCCGTCCTCGATGCCACGGAGCAGTCCGGCCGTCATCGGCCCGATCGGGTGCTCGGCACCCCCGGCGGCCTCCCCCATCGTCAGGATCTTGGCGAAGATCTCCTCCGCCTCGGCTTCGATCCGATCGGTGAGCTCCTCCACGTACCAGGAGCCGCCGAGTGGGTCGGCCACGTTCAGCACCCCGGTCTCCTCCGCGAGCACCTGCTGGGTGCGCAGCGCGATCTCGGCCGACTCCTCGGTCGGCAGCGCCAGGGTCTCGTCGAGCGCGTTCGTGTGCAGGGAGTTGGTGCCGCCGAGGACGGCGGCCATCGCCTCCACGGCCGTCCGGACGACGTTGTTGTACGGCTGCTGGGCGGTCAGCGAGACGCCGGCGGTCTGGGTGTGGAACCGCAGCCGCTGGGCCCGCGCCGTCTGCGCGCCGTAGTGGTCTCGGAGCCAGCGGGCCCAGATCCGCCGGGCCGCGCGGAACTTGGCGATCTCCTCGAAGAAGTCCAGGTGGGCGTCGAAGAAGAAGCTCAAACCCGGCGCGAAGGAGTCGATGTCCAGTCCACGGGAGAGCCCGAGCTCGACGTAGCCGAACCCGTCGGCCAAGGTGAAGGCGAGTTCCTGCGCTGCGGTCGAGCCGGCCTCGCGAATGTGGTAGCCGGAGACGCTGAGGGGCTTGTACGCCTTGATTCCTGCGTCGCAGTACTCCATCAGGTCGCCGATCAACCGCAGGTGCGGCTCGGGTTCGAAGAGCCACTCCTTCTGCGCGATGTACTCCTTGTAGATGTCGGTCTGCAGGGTCCCGTTCAACCGGGACACGTCGACCCCCTGCCGTTCTGCGGCCACCACGTACATGCAGAAGGCCGGTACGGCGGGGCCGGAGATCGTCATCGACGTGGTCACCTGCCCGAGGTCGATCCCGTCGAAGAGCACCTCCATGTCAGCCGCCGAGTCGATCGCCACCCCGCAATGGCCGACCTCGCCGAGGCTCTTCGCGTCGTCGGAGTCGTGCCCCATCAGGGTCGGCATGTCGAAGGCGACGCTGAGCCCGCCCCCGCCGGCAGCCAGAATCATCCGGTAGCGCTCGTTGGTCTGCTGGGCGTTGCCGAAGCCGGCGAACTGCCGGATCGTCCACGGACGACCGCGGTAGCCCGTCGGGTGCAGGCCACGGGTGAACGGGAACTCCCCCGGCCAGCCGATCCGCTCCATCCGGGGGTCGGTGGCCTCGTCGGCTGGTCCGTAGACCGGGTCCACCTCGACCCCAGACAGGGTCGTGAAGTCCGCGTCCCGGACCTGACCGGCGGCCTCGGCCGCCTCGTACGCTGCCTGCCAGCTCTCTCTACCCATACCGAAATAGTAGGACGCCCTACTAAATCCACCAAGGCCGACGAGGCCCGGACCGGCGTTCATGCAGCCGTCGCCATCCGTTCATCCCACGCTCCTAGCCTCTCGTCCATGACTGCGGTGGCGATCATCCCGGCCCGGGGCGGCTCGAAGGGCGTACCCGGTAAGAACCTGCGTCCGGTGGGCGGCGTGCCCCTGGTGGTCCGGGCGGTGCGCAGCGCACTGGCCAGTCACCGGATCGATGAGGCGTGGGTCTCCACCGATGACACCGAGATCGCCCGGATCGCCGCGGAACACGGCGCCCGCGTGGTCCGGCGCCCGAATGAGTTGGCCGGGGACCACGCGACCTCGGAGTCCGCGCTGCTGCACGCACTGGACGCGATGCAGGAGGCGGGGACCGACCCGTCGGTGATGGTGTTCGTGCAGTGCACCAGCCCGTTCATCCGGCCGGTCGACCTGGACCGGGCGGTCGACCTGATCATCACCGGCGAGGCGGACACTGCCTTCGCCGCGGTCGAGACCTACGAGTTCCTCTGGCGGCGCGACCCGAGCGGGCGGGTGATCGGCCAGAACCACGACGCCGCACACCGCCCCCGCCGTCAGGACCGGGAACCGGACTACCGCGAGACCGGCGCCTTCTACGCCCTCTCGGTGCCGGGATTCCGTACCCACCGGCACCGGTTCTTCGGCCGGACCGCGGTGGTGGAGGTCCCGGAGTCGACGGCCCTGGAGATCGACACCGCCGAGGAACTGGCGCTTGCCGGGCACCTGGCCCCGTTGCTCACCGAGCACCCGGGACCGGTGCTCACCGAGCTTGCACCCCCGGTCGATGAATGGGCTCTCGGCGTGGACGCGGTGATCACCGATTTCGACGGCGTCCACACTCCCGACACCGCCTACGTGGACGAGACCGGCCGGGAATCGGTCCGGGTGAGCCGCAGTGACGGCCTGGGCGTCGGCCTGCTCCGCCGCGCAGCCGTGCCCTTCTTGATCTTGTCCAAGGAACGCAACCCGGTGGTCACCGCCCGCGCCGCCAAGCTGGGCGTCGAGGTGTTGCAGGGTGTGGACGACAAGGAGACCGCAGTGCGCGGCTGGATCGCCGAGCACGGTCTCGACCCGGCCCGAGTCGCCTACGTCGGCAACGACATCAACGACCTGCCCGCCCTCGGCGTCGTCGGCTGGCCGGTGGCTGTCCCCGAATCACACCCGGACGTACTGGCCCGGGCCCGGATCGTCCTCACCCGCCGCGGTGGCGAAGGTGCCGTCCGCGAGTTGTGCGAACGAGTCCTGGCCGCTCGCACCGCCGAGCCGGTCGAGCCGGTCGACGCAGCCAGAGCCTGAACCGGCCCCAGCCTGGCCTGCGCGGCGATGTCCGTGGGCGCTGCGGCCACCTGCTGGGATGAAGTGATCAGCGCTGGCTACGGAGTCGGCGCAGGGTCCGCACGACGGACCAGACCGGGGCCGGCAGCCGCAGCCGAAGCCCTCGGCGGAACCGGCCCCAGGCACTCCCGACCTGGACGACTTGCGGCACCGGCAGGGTGTCCCGGGTGGCGAGCAGTTCGTCGAGGTCTGCGGCCAACGTGTTCTCGGCTCCGTCGTGGAAGTAGTTGTCCCGCTTCCATGCGGGATCGACTGAACGGAAGCCACCCGCGCGGAGATCGGCCAGGCTGCCCAGCAGGCCGGAGTCGGCGAAGACGATGTTGATCATCTCCGCCGAGACGCCGAAGTCGTTGATCACCAGCGCCGGCAGGTCCATCGCGATCGCCTCGAGCACCGCGGTCGAGGACACCGTCACCAGGGCCGCGGCGTCGGCCAGCGCGGCCTCCATCGACCCGGTCGACCAGTTCAGCCGCTCCGAGCGGGCCAGGTCATCGGCCAGGACCGGGTAGGCCCACTGCTCCCGGTGCGTCTGCTCCTCGCCCGGCCGGGCCCGCAACTTGATCACCGGTCGCAACGGGTCCGGGACTGCGGCCATCGCCGCCAGCACCGCGACTCGATCGGCTCGCTCGACGGGCACCTTGGCCTGGGCGGCCAGCACCACGTCCCGGCCGGTCGACGAGCCCACCGCAGCCGGCCTCGGTGCGGACTGCGGCAGGAAGGGCAGGGTGGCCAGGGCGAATCGGTGCGGCAATCCCAACTCGGCTGCCAATGCGGCGAACTCCCCACGCTCGCGCCGGGAGTGCACCACGAACAGGTCACAACCGGCCCGGAACTGGCAGGCTCGTTCGGTCGCGGGGATGCTCACCCCGGGGAGGCCGGTGACCAGCACCGGGCGGTCGGCCGCGCGGCAGGCTGGTGAGCGGACGATCTCGCGCACCACCGGTCCGGTGCAGCCGAGCAGCAGGACGTCCGGCGCCGCGCGCCGCAGGTGCCCGGTGAGTCCACGCCAACTGAGATGGCGGACTGCTGTTCCGGTGCCCGCTGCGGCCCGGGCCTGATCGGTCGAGGGCGCCACCGGGTTGTTGATCACGACCAGTTCGCGGTGCCAATGTCCGGGTAGTGCGTCCAGCGTGGCCGCCGCCCATTTCAGGTAGGAGTCGGAGTCCGCGATGGCGAGGACTCTACGGGTCGCTTCGACCACGGGGTTCAGAAGTCACCCGCGGCAGCCCGCGGGGGCCGCAGCAGTTGGCTCAACTCGTCACAGGTGCCCTCGTCCATCGAGCCGAGACCGAACCGGGCCGCCGTGATCGCCTCGGTGGCCTCAGCCAGCACCCGGCGCCCCTTCGGGGTGATCGCCGCCAACACCGCCCGCCCGTCGTCGGGATGGGCGTGCCGCTCGATCAACTGGGCTGCCTCCAACCGCTTCACCAACGGCGTCACCGAGGTGGCGTGCACCTGCAGCCGCTCACCGATCTTGCCCAACGGCAGCGCGCCGCGGCGGGAGAAGGACAACAGCACCAACACCTCGTACCGCGCGAAGGTGAGTCCGAGCGGGCGGAGCAACTCGTCGAGTTGGGTGAGCACCAACTGGTGCACCCGCATCAGCGAGGTGACGGCGCGCATTCGCGCGGTCTCCGGATGGCGCTGGCCCCAGAGCCGGGCCGCCTCCTCGATCGGGTCGAACGGCAGCGGGTCGCGGGCCTTCACTGGTCCTCCTTGGTGGGTCTCATACTGGAACGCAGCCCGGACCGCTGGATCACCCGCTGGATGGTCAGGTCACGCTCGTCCGGCCGTCCGACGTAGCGGATCTCGCGCAATCCCTGGGCCTGCGCGGCGGACTCGAACACGAAGTGGCCGTAGCCGAGCATCCGCCCGACCAGTGGCTTGTCCACCGTGATGTCGAGGATCCGAGCCATCGGCATCGTCGCCGTGTGTCGGGAAAAGATACCGTGCACCCGGAACACCCGCATGTTGGTGATCACGAATCGGTCCATGTGGACGGCGACGATGCGGTACAGGCCGTGGCCGGCGAGGCCGAGGAAGAGCAGCAGCGGGATCAACGCCAGGTCGATGGGCCACCACAGGGTCGAGATCCCGATCGCGAGCCCGGCCACCACCTCGAGGGTCGGGACGGCGTGGGCGGCCCAGTGCCTGCGGACCTCGTCGACGACGATCTCGCCCTCGTCCGCGATCAGGTGCCGGGTGACCTTGGGATCAAGGAGTCGTTCCAGCGGGGCAGCCACCCTGGTCCTTCCTTCATTCGTCCGCGGCGGGATCGTGGCCCCGATCCTCGGAACCGTGTCAACCTGCCAACGAGGTGAAGAAGGTCATCACGGAGGAGAAGGCGGCGGCGACGGCGTCGAAGAGACCGCGTACGGCACCGGCCGCGTCCTCCGGACGCGTGACCAGGTAGAAGACAGCGAAGGTCACCACGAGGATCAGCAGTACCTTCTTGACCAACTTCATCGCGAGGACCCCTCGGTGTTGACGGCGCGACGACAACATTCCGCCGCAAGGGTATTTCTAGTCGAGTTGGCGGGCTGAACGCATCTGCCACGCCGAGGAGCCGGGGAATCGGCCCGGGTGGTCCGCACGATGGGAGCCTCAGAGCGCGGCCACCACTCGGTCGGCCGCCGCGTACGGGTCCAACTGCCCGTCGCGCACCTGCTCGGCCAGGGCGTCCAGGCCGAGGTCCGGACCGAGCCTGATCCGGGCGTGCAGGGCGCCCAAGGCGAGCCCCTCGACCTCGGCCCGGCAGCGGGCCAGCCGGCGACGATCCCAGGCACCACCGGCGCGGCCGTGCTCGGCGTGCTCGTGGATCCGGTCCAGCAGGGTGTCGATGCCGTGGCCGTCCAGGGCGACGGTCTCGACGATCGGCGGCTTCCACTCCGCCGGTTCGCGGCCGGCCAGGGCGATGGTGGAGCGCAGTTCGCGGACCAGGCTGCGCACCCCGTCCCGATCGGCCTTGTTCACCACGAAGACGTCCCCGACCTCGAGAATCCCCGCCTTGGCAGCCTGGATGCCGTCCCCGCTCCCCGGGGACAGCAGGACCAGGGTGGTGTCGGCGACGGAGGCGATCTGCACCTCGGACTGACCCACCCCGACCGTCTCGGCCAGGACCACGTCGAAGCCGGCGTGGTCGAGCACCCGCAGCGCGTGCCCGGCCACCGCGGACAGTCCGCCGAGGTGCCCTCGGGAGGCCATCGAACGGATGTAGACGCCCTCGTCGAGGGCATGCTCCTGCATCCGCACCCGGTCGCCCAACAGGGCACCACCCGAGTAGGGCGAGGACGGGTCGACCGCCAGTACGGCGACCCGCTGCCCGCGGGCCCGCAACCGGGTGACCAGGGCGGACGTGGTGGTGGACTTGCCGACCCCCGGCGGCCCGGTCAGGCCGATGATGTGCGCCCGGCCACTGCTCGGGGCCACCGCGGCCATCAGGTTCCGCAGGTGCCGAGAGTCGTTCTCCACCAGCGACAGCGCTCGGCCGACCGCACGGGGACGCCCGGCAGCCACCGCGGCCACCAGGTCGTCCAGCGAGGAGTACGCCACGTTTGCGTCCGCTGCGACCCGGTCAGCCGGCCGCGGGAACGGTCAGGATCAGGGCGTCGCCCTGCCCGCCACCGCCGCACAGGGCGGCCGCTCCGGTCCCGCCACCGCGGCGCTGCAACTCGAGCGCCAGGTGCAGCACCAGACGTGCCCCGGAGGCACCGATCGGGTGGCCGAGGGCGATCGCGCCGCCGTTCACGTTGACCCGCTCATCGACCTGCTCGGCGGTCAGTCCGAGCGCCCGGCCGCTGGCGATCCCGACGGCGGCGAAGGCCTCGTTGATCTCGATCACCGACAGGTCGGCCGGCTTGATCTGCTGCTTCGCGCAGGCGGCCTCGATGGCGGCGGCGGGCTGCAGTTGCAGGGAGGAGTCCGGGCCGGCGACCTGTCCGTGGGCGCCGATCTCGGCGATCGGGGTGCACCCGAGGCGCTCCGCGGCGGCGGCACTCATCACCACGACCGCGGCCGCCCCGTCCGAGATCGGGCTCGAGGTGCCGGCGGTGATGGATCCGTCCTTGCCGAAGGCCGGGCGCAGTCGGGCCAGGCTCTCGGCCGTGGTGTCGGGGCGGACGCCCTCGTCGGTGTCCACCACGACAGCGTCACCGCGGCGCTGCGGCACCGTGACCGGGACGATCTCCTCGGCGAACACTCCGCTGCTGATGGCCGCAGCGGCCCGCTGGTGGGACCGGGCCCCGAAGGCGTCCTGCTCCGCGCGGGTGACGGCGACGTCGCCGGTGTTGCAGGCGTCGGTGAGCGCCCCCATGGCCTGATCGGTGAAGGCGTCCCAGAGTCCGTCGTGGGCCATGTGGTCGAGCAGGGTCACGTCGCCGTACTTGAAGCCGTCGCGCGACTTGGGCAGCAGGTGCGGGGCGCCGGTCATCGACTCCATCCCGCCCGCGACCACGACCTCGCACTCCCCGGCCCGGATCAGTTGGTCGGCCAACGCGATCGCGTTCAGCCCCGACAGGCAGACCTTGTTGATCGTCAGGGCCGGCACGGACATCGGCACCCCGCCCTTGACCGCAGCCTGGCGAGCCGGGATCTGTCCCTCGCCGGCGGGCAGCACCTGGCCCATCACGACGTAGTCGACCTGGTCTCCCTCGATCCCGGCCCGGGCCAGGGCGCCGGCGATTGCGACGCCGCCGAGGTCGGTGCCGCCGAGACTCTTCAGCCCGCCGAGCAACTTGCCGATCGGGGTCCGTGCCCCACCAACGATGACCGATCCCATGTGCCTTGAGCCTCCCTGGCCACGCCCCGGTACGGCGGCGGGCAGTCGATGAACCTGTCGTTGGGGCGAACTCTAGTGGTGTGTCTCCCAGATGGCTTGCTGGGTTCCACGAAGCGACTCGTCTGTGCGGCCGCGTGGTGCGCGATGCCCCTGTCGGCAGGCACTACTCTTGGCGGTGGACCTTGAGAGGAGCCAGTTGTGAATGCACCGGAGAATCCCGGCCTGAACCTGTTCGACGACACGGCGAGTGCCGCGGGGAACTTTCCCACGGCCTTGCGCGGGTACGACCGCAGTACGGTCGACGAGTACATCCGTACCATCGAGAACCGGTTCGTGGAGGCCCGGCGCCAGGCCGAGGCGCTCGAGGTGCAACTCGACGAGGCCCGGACGGAGCTGGACGAACTCCGCAAGCTCGCCGAACCACAACCCGACCCGGACTTCGGCTCCCTGGGCGGCCGTGCCACGGACCTGCTGCGCGTCTCGGAGGAACAGGCGCGCGAGATCACCCGGAAAGCAGACCTCGACGCCGATTCCCTGCGTGAGCAGGGTCGTCGCGACGCCGATGCGATCCGCGCCGAGGGTGAGCGGGATGCCGGTGACCTGCGAGTTGCCGCGGCCGGCGAGCTGGACGCGTTGCGGGACCGGCTGACCAACGAAGTGGGCGCCCAGTTGGAGCACGCCACGGCCGAGTCCGCGACCATGCTGGCCGCGGCCCAGCGCCAAGCAGAGACGCTGCGGCTCCAGTCGGAACAGGCCAATCGTGCCCTGGTCGAGAGGGCACAACTCGAGGCCCGGGCCGTACGCCAGCAGGCCGAGACGGAGGCAGCCCAGATCCGCCAGACCAGCGCCACCGAGCACCAGGCGACCACCAGGGAGCTACAGCGCCTCCACGACGAAGCCAACACGGCCACGGGTGCGTTGTTGGCCGAGGCCACCGAGTACCACGCGAAAGCCCGCACCCAGCTCGAGGCCGACTCGGCCGAGGCGGCGCGTATCCGGGGAGACGCCCTGGCCGAAGCGGAACAGACCAAGATCCGGGCCGCACGGGAGACCGAACAGCAGATCGAGACCGCCAAGCAGCAGGCCGCGGCCATCCAGCAGCGCTCCGCCGAACAGTTCGCCTTCCGCAAGGAGCAACTGCGCAAGGAGACCGAGCTCCTGGGCCAGCGCAAGGCCGCCATTCTGGCCCAACTCTCCAGCCTGTCCGACTTGGCCCAGCAGTCCGCCGCCGGCCTCGGCGGGCTGGACGACGATTCCGACGGCGTCGAGTCCGAAGCCGAGCAGTTCACCGCGGTCGCCGACGGCGCCCGCGAGGTGATCGACCGGGCCGAGACCTCCGAGAACGCAGTGGAACCCGCGGACGAGGACAGCGCCGACGAACGCAGCGCCAAGGGAGACAGCGCAACGGACGAGAGCCCCGAGGAGGACACTCCCACGATCATCCGGCCACCCGCGGGCGAGGAGTCGGCCACCGAGCAGACGGCCGTACTCCCCAAGATCGAGGAAGCCGACATCACCGACACCCAGGTCATTGACGCGGTCGGCCCGGTCGGTAACGGCCAGAAGCCCCGCTGATGCGCCTGCCCTGGTCGCGGCGTGGTCCGCGGCCGGGTAGGGCGGATGCGCCCACCGGCCCGACCCCGGGGACCAGCACTCGCGGGGGTACCGTCACGACGGTCCAAGAGGCTCCGGCCACCGAACCGCCCGCGGCGGACGCCTCGCACACCATCCAGATCCCCAGGCTGTCCCCGTTCCGGATCGGCTTCTTCGGCACCTTCGGCGTACTCCTCGCCTACGGCCTCTCCCAGACCGTGGTGCAGGCCCGGTCGGTCCTGCTACTGATCGTGGTCGCCTTCTTCATCGCCCTGGGTCTGAACCCGCTGGTGCAACTGCTGGAACGGCGCCGGGTCCCCCGAGTACTTGCCGTGGTGGTCGTGTTCGCCGTCGTGGTGGCGGCGATCGCCGGGGCCACCTGGGCCGTCGTCCCGGTGTTCAGTGACCAGATCCAGTCGTTGATCACCAACACTCCGGACTATCTCGACCAACTGCGCCGCAATCCGCAGGTCAACGCCATCGACGAACGCTTCCAGGTGATCGACAAGGCGATCGGGTTCGTCACCTCGGGGACCCTGATCAGCAAGGTGTTCGGGGGCATCGTCGGCGCCGGCCGGCTGGTGGTGGGCGCAGTGTTCACCACCTTCACCCTGCTGATCCTGACCCTCTACTTCCTGATCTCGCTGCCGACCATCAAGGCCGCCATCTTCAAGCTCGCCCCGGCCTCCAAGCGGGAACGGGTGGCCGACCTGGCCGAACAGGTCTTCTCCCGCGTGGGTGCCTACCTGTCCGGCATGTTCGTGGTGGTCACCTGCGCCGGGGTCAGTTCCTTCATCTTCTTGTGGGCCATCGGCATGCGGGAGTACGCCATCGCCCTGGCCGTGGTGGTGGCGATCCTCGACTTCATCCCGATGGTGGGGGCCACCCTGGCCGCCGTGGTGGTGTGCCTGGTGGTGTTCGTCTCCTCGCCCTCGTGGGTGACCGGGGTGATCGCGATCGCGTTCTACGTGGCCTACCAGCAGTTCGAGAACTACGTGGTGTACCCACGGGTGATGCAGCGTTCAGTGGCCGTGCCCGGTGCGGTCACCGTGGTCGCGGCCCTCCTCGGCGCCACCCTGCTGGGGGTCGTCGGCGCGATGCTGGCCGTACCCACCGCGGCGGCGATCCTGCTGCTGATGCGCGAGGTGCTCCAGCCCAAGCTGGACCGGCTCTGAAGAACTAGAAGAGCCGGTCCTCGGCGTTGTCGAGTCCGCGCAGGGCGTCGTAGTCGACGGTCAGGCAGCTGATCCCCCGGTCAGTAGCGAGCACCTTGGCCTGGGGCTTGATCAACTGCGCCGCGAAGACACCGCGGACCGTACCGAGCAGTGGGTCACGATTCATCAGCTCCAGGTAGCGGGTCAGTTGCTCGACGCCGTCGATCTCGCCGCGGCGCTTCACCTCCACCGCCACGTGATGGCCCTCGGCGTCGCGACACAGCAGGTCCACCGGCCCGATCGCCGTCATGTACTCCCGCCGGACCAGGGTCCAGCCGTCGCCGAAGGTCTCCGGGTTCTCGGCCAACAGCACCTGCAGGTGGGCCTCCACCCCGTCCTTCTGCAGGCCGGGGTCCACGCCCAACTCGTGGGTGGAGTCGTGCAGGATCTCGGCCAGGGCGATCTGCAGGGTGTCGCCGTCCTTGCCCTTGACCTCCCACAACTCGGTCAGCTCGTGGTCCAGGTCGGCCGCCACCGCCGCGACGTCGTCGGGGGCGTCCTTGACGCTCAGGGTGCACGGCGGACTCATCCAGTTCAACGGCTTGTAGGCCCGGTCGTCGGCGTGGATCGACACCGACCCGTCCGACTTGACCAGGATCAACCGGGTCGCCATCGGGAGGTGGGCGGTGAGTCGACCGGCGTAGTCGACCTGACAACGAGCAATGACCAGGCGCACACAGACCAACGTACTCACCGGCACGCGACGGACAGCACGGACCCGTCTGAGAGACTGCTCGGGTGAGCACCGACGAGACGAACGCGACCCCCCTCGTACCCGCCGCCGTGATCGGCCTCGGCACCATGGGTGCCGGCATCGCGGAGGTGTTGGCCCGCAGCGGCTACGACGTCCTGGGCATCGAGAACGACGACGACGCGGTGGAACGCGGCCGCGGCATCCTGCAGAAGTCGACCGACCGTGCGGTGGCCAAGGGCAAGTTGGACGAGGCCGGCCAGTTCGACCTGCTCGGCCGGATCTCCTACGGCACCGACCTGGCTGCGGTGTCCGACCGCGGCCTGGTGATCGAGGCGGTCAGCGAGCGGATGGACCTCAAGGAGTCCATCTTCTCCGCGCTCGACCGGCATGCCCCGGCCGACGCCCTGCTCGCCACGAACACGTCCTCGCTGTCCATCACCGCGATCGCGGGGGTGACGAGCACCCCGGACCGGGTGATCGGTCTGCACTTCTTCAACCCGGCGCCGGTGCAGACCCTGGTCGAGGTGATCAGCACCGTGCACACCGCCAGCAGCACGGTCGAGCGCACCGACGCGGTGATCCGCTCGCTGCGCAAGTCCCCCATCCACTGCCGCGACCGGGCCGGCTTCATCGTCAACGCGCTGCTCATCTCCTACCTGAACCGCGCCGTCACCCTGTACGAGAACGGATTCGCCACCCGGGAGGAGATCGACCGGGCCATGGTGTCCGAAGCGGGCTATCCGATGGGGCCGCTCACCCTGCTCGACCTGATCGGCCTGGACGTCGCCAACGCAGTCCTGGTGCGGATGTACGACGAGACCCGGAATCGGCTGCTCGCCCCCGCCCCGCTGCTCGGTCGGCTGGTCGAGGCGGGTCTGCTGGGCCGCAAGAGCGGCCGGGGCTTCTACACCTACTCCGCCGACGGCGCAGGCGAGGATGCCGGGCCGGTCGCCGAACCCCGATGGAGCCGGGCAGGCGAACTGCCCGAGGCATTGCTCTCGGGCTACCTCAACGAGGCCTGCCGAATGGTGGAGGTCAACTACGCCACTGTCGCCGACATCGACACCGGGATGAGCCAGGGCTGCCGGATGCCGAAACCGTTCGAGGTGCTGGCCGCGCTCGGACCGAAGTCGGTGCTGGCCTCCCAACGCGCGTTGTACGAGGAGACCGGCGAGCCCGGCCACCGGCCGTCACTGCTGCTGGCCCGGCTGGCTGAGGCGGCTGATCCCGCGGCCGCCATCGCCGAGCTGGACGGCTGAGCGGACCGAGATGATCATGGCCAGCCGCCCCAAGAAACACGGTCGTCCGAGCAGGCACAGTCGCCCCAGCAAGCACACCCGTCCGGCCCGCCCGCTGTTCGGTGGCAGTCACGCCGAGGAGGAGACGAAGGCCGACGGTCGCTGGATCGTACGGACGGTCAGCGGCTCCGCCGCCACGAAGGAGTACCGCTGCCCCGGGTGTGACCACCTGATCATGGTCGGCACTCCGCACTTGGTCTGTTGGCCGGCGGACCCGACCGGGAATTGGTCCGCGCCAGCCGGAGTCACCGAACGACGGCACTGGCACACGAGTTGCTGGCGGCGCCGGCGATGACTCCCATGGACCTGCACGCCACCCGCTACGGGGAGTCCGGCAGCCGGATCGTCTTCCTGCACGGCCTCTTCGGCCAGGGTCGGAACTGGACCTCCATCGCGAAGGACCTGGCCGCCGACCACCGGGTGTTGTTGCTGGACATGCCCGACCACGGGCGTTCCGGCTGGAACGACACCTTCTCCTACGTCCAGATGGCCGACCAGCTCGCCGACTTCCTGGCCGCGGAGACCGACGGCGAGCCGTGCACCGTGGTCGGGCACTCGATGGGAGGCAAGGCCGCGATGCTGCTGGCCCTGCGCCACCGCGAACTGGTGGAACAGTTGGGCGTGGTGGACATCTCCCCGGTCAGCTACCACGGGCTGAGCAACTTCGCTGACTACGTCCGGGCGATGCGCTCGATCGATCTGACCACCCTGCCCAGTCGGGGCGCGGCGGACGAGCAGATGATCGAGCTGGTCCCCGATCCGGTGATCCGCGGCTTCCTGCTGCAGAACCTGCGCCGCGTTGCCGACGGCTGGGGCTGGCAGATGAACCTCGACCTGCTCGGGGACCACCTCGACGACCTGGCCGGCTGGACCGAGCCGGAGCCCGGCACCACCTTCGACGGGCCGGTGCTCTGGATCGCCGGCAGTGAGTCCCGCTACATCAGGGACGAGTTCGCTCCCGCGATGCGGGCCCTCTTCCCACTGACGAGGACCTTCACCATCAAGGGGGCCGGGCACTGGGTGCACTCGGAGGCGCCGGAGATCTTCCTCCAGGTGATCCGACAGTTCGCCGAGACCTGACCGCCGAACGCACAGCGCTGGTCGAGCCGTCCCCCGCTGGTTGAGCCTGTCGAAACCCAGTGATCTCGACAAGCTCGATCAACGTGCAGGGTAGCTCGATCAGCGGCGACGTTCGGCTTGGCTCAAGGCCTGCTGCTGGACCTCACGCATCGCCGTGTCCAGCCCCGCGGAGGTCGCTCGGAAGGAGTCCTCGGCCTGCCCGCTGACCTGCTCCAGGGCGCTCAGCAGGCCCTCGAAGGAGGGCACTCCCGGCACGGTTCCGCGCTGGTCCAGCAGATCACGGATCGCCGCATTCGTCGCTTCCTTGATCGCCTCGGCCAACCTCTCATCCGGAGCCCGCTTCGCGCGTGGCCCCAATTCGACCTGCTGGACCTCGCCGTCGGTCACGGTGATCCGGACTTGGGAGTCCAACGCCTCGCCGACTCCGACCAGCGGCTCGCCGTCCTCGCCGGTGGGTCGAGTGAGGAGGGACTCCAACTGGTGCAGCGTCTCGGTCGATCCGAACAGACTCATCTCAGGTTCCCTTCGGCAGCAGTCGCGCCACCGTTCGGCGGCTCGGGGGGCGGCGGCACGAACACCGCGATCTGGGCACCCCGGTTGTTCAGGCCGACCTCGGCCGGCATCTCCTCGCCTGCCAGGAGCACCGTCGAGCCCGGCGTCACGGTTCCGGTGGCCCCGGTGGCATCGGCCCCGTCCAGCACCGTGCAGTCCAGCCCGGCTGCCTCGAAGAACACATCCGCGAGCGAGGCCTGGCTGCAGTCGGTGCCGACCAGCAGTGCGTACCGGATCCGGGCACCGTTGAGGTCCGCACCGGCGAGGACCGCCGTACTCAGGTCGGCCCGGTGCAGGTCCGCGCCCCGGAGGTCGGCGCCGGTCAGGTCCGCCTCGTCCGCCTCGATCTTGTAACAGTGGGCACCGGACAGGTCCGCGCGGACCAGGGTGGCGCCGAGGAGTTCGCACCGGGACAGCGTTGCCCCGGCCAGCCGAGCCTCGGACAGGTCCGCGCCGTTCAACTGCACCCCGGAGAGGTCGAGCCCGGTCAGGTCGAAGCCGCGCAGGTCATGATCGCTGAGGTCCAACAGGCTCCCCTCGCCACTGCGCTCCCACCACGCCTGGTGGCTCGCCAGCGCCGTACGCAGTGCGTCGGGTGTGATCGTGTGCATCAGTAGATGATCACCTTTCCAGCCCAGTCGGAGTTGTTCCGCACCATGTCCTTGAGATTGCTGAGGTCGGGCTCTTGCAGCTTCTTCAGATCGAGGATCACGTTGTGGCCGGCGGCCAGCTCCCGTTCGATCTTGGCAGCCGCCTTCGCTGGATCGTAGCCGCCCTTGCCGCTCCGGGTCTGGAATCCCTTCACGTCCCACTTCTGGCCGTTGTCATCGATGAACTCGGCCGAGCCGCTCGGGTCCCGGGTGATCGGGCCGTCGAGCGCGCCGGTCTCCTCCAGGGACAGGCCGACCTCGGCCTCCCGCTCGCTGCCCGGCGTGGTCTTGCCGCCGTGCGCGGGGTCCCCGGACAACTGGTCCAACCGGGCCTCGCGCGCCTGCTCGCGCTGGTCCCGCTCGGCGTCGGTCTCGGGTCCGTCCCTGCCGTCCGCCGAGTCGTGGATCGGGCGGCTGTCCAGCGCCAGGGTGCCGACCTCGGCCAGCGCACCCACCACCTGGGCGAGCATCGGACCGTAGGCCTGGATGGCCGTGATGGTGCCCTGCACGATCCGTTGGATGATGGTGAAGACGGTGCGGGCGTACGCCGCGGCAGCCGCGACCGACGATCCCAGGGTCACGAAGGAGGCTGCGGCCGCCGCGGCCAGCGCAATCGCCAGTGCGATCAACTGGACGATCACCGCGATCTTCATCGCCAGCACCAGTCCGGCCGCGGCGTAGTAGGCGACGGCCACGGTCCCGGCGGTGACCGAGGAACCGTTCATGTGGCCCCAGTCTCCGGCGACCCGGTCCCAGTAGTCATCGAAGCGTTCGAGTCCCGGCGAGGAGTTCTCTGCGAGCATCTTCGCGACCGCCTCGTCCGCGGCGCTGCGCTGCTCGTCGGCCGCAGTGGAGAAATCCATCCAGTAGCCGGCCCGCTCGAACAGCAGTTCCTCGTCCGCCTCCGGCCAGGTCATCCCGAGCATCGCCAACACGTCGATCAACTCCGACGGCAGTTGCAGCCCCATCTCAGATGGTCCCCAAGTCGTCGAGGATGGCATCCACCTCGTCGGTGTTGTCCCGCTCCACCCGGGTGTATTCCGCCGCCATGTGGTCGATCCCGGTCGAGGTCTCGACCACGGCCTCACCGGTGGATCTGTAGTAGTCCAACGCATCCGGGCAGGCCGCCTCATCCATCGCGACCAGGGCGGACCCGAGGGCATCGGCCCCGTACAGCCCGTCGTCGTCGACCTTGTCCTTGAGCGACTCCGCGGAGCCGCCGAACTCGTTGCCCGACTCGGCCACCTTGCCCGCGCACAGGTGCATGCTCTCCGGGCTGACCTCGACCTGACTCACCCGATCACGGTAAGGGACCCCAGCACCGTGCGACCAGAGAATTTCGAGTGACCCCCAGCGTGGACAGCACGGCTCTGCAGCAAGGCGTCCCTGTTCGTCAGCAGGCGGGCCGGACTGGCATTGGCTAGTTGCGGTCGGGGTGGCCGCGTGGTCGGAATCGAGTGTACTGCCGCGGTCTCCGTTCCGGATCCACCCTTGTTGGTGGGAACAGATGCGGGAGACCCCGGTGATCGAGAGCGACGCTCCACCGGCTGCCCTCTGGGGCATTCGGGTCGGGTTCGACGATCCTGTGGTGGTGCGGACACAACAGCGCACCGTTGTGAAGTGCGGTCTCCCCACCCAGATGCCACGGGACCAGATGATGCGCCTCACACTGCTGCGGGATGCCTCGCACCGCGGGAACACACACCCTTGGTCTCTGGCCTCGAGTCCGTGGCGGATTCCGCGGGTGAACAACCGCTGGGTTCGGCCGACGTCCAGCACCACACCATGGGTGTCGAGGACGACCGGGATCAGATCGGCATCACAGGCCAGATGGCGGGCCGTCTCGGGAGAGATCGGCTCACCCGAGTTCATCAAGGTCGCACCGTTGGTGCCGTTCACCAGGTCTTCGAGATTGAGCAGGATCGACACCCGCGGCCGATCCCCACCACAAGTCGGGGCAGCCTGCTGGGTGAACAGGTCCTCGAACATCGCCACCAACGCATCCGCCTGCAACTGGACCGGCGTCGGCATCTCCGCGAGCGGATCCAGCAAGTCTTCGCCCCGGTTCTTGAGTTGCCGGGCATACGCAGTGATCAAGGTGATGAACTTCTCCCCATCCACCGGAGACAACTGCCCCTTGAACGTCACCGAACCCGACGGGCTACGGCCGAACGCCAGGAACCGATCCCGTCGCGCCCGCTTCTCTTCCCGTTCGAGGAGTTTGCCGAGGCGGTCTTCCTCGACCTCGGGGAACAAGATCGCCACCGCCCGGTTTGCCAGCAGACGGAGGTCGTTGGGGTGGAGTTCGTCCGCTTCGGCGATCAACGACTCCTGCACCGCCACCACCTGATCCTCGGTGACCTCATCCGGAAGATGCTTCAACCCGTGCACCATCGCCTGGGCCTGATCGGTCGTCACCGTTCCTGCGCAGACAGCGTCGCCGATACGGGCGAATCGGTTGAGGTGGCGGGAGAAGTACACGTACGTCCGAGCACTCCGCAGTGGGGTGCGGTCCGACGTCATCAGGTGGTCGGCAGTCGTCCACCCGCGGGCTTGGCAGAGTTTCCTGGTCTCGGCTTCATGGGTGAGACGCAGCCGTGCACCGGCCATCCGTTCCACCACGACGCCGAGACGGTCGAGTCGGCTGAGGGTCTGATCATCCGACAACTGCCAACCCTCGACCGACACCAACCGATCCAGACCGGACTCGATCTGGTCGAGGGGATCCCCAAACCCGGTGGGCTCTGTCGTTGGTGACATACCCCTATTCTAAAGCCGACCACTGACACGAATCCCCTGCATGCACAGGGAATCCGAGAATCTTTGCAAGATTCTGGACGTGGCCCGGAGGGGTGGTTTCGCTCACCTCAACCAGCGTCAGGGGTTGGCCGGACCAACGTGGGGATCAGCCGCTCGGCTTGACCGAGCTGATCTCGGCCGGGTTGTTCGGCTTGCCGCCGCCGGCCTCCCCGGCCGAGCCGTCCTGGCCCTCGGTGGCGATCCGGGCCACGACGCCGATCGAGTTCTCGTCCAGCTGGCCGAACACGGTGTAGTCGGGGCCGAGCGGGGATTCCTCGTAGACCAGGAAGAACTGGGACCCGTTCGTGTCCGGCTGGCCGCTATTGGCCATCGCCACCGTGCCGGGGCCGTACGTGGCGTCGGGGGTAACCTCGTCGGCGAAGGTGTACCCGGGGCCGCCGCTGCCGGTCCCGGTCGGATCCCCACACTGCAGCACGAAGATGCCGGAGTCGACCAGCCGGTGGCAGGAGGTGTCGTCGAAGTAGCCCTGGCTGGCCAGCGACTCGAAGGAGTTCACCGTGCACGGGGCCTTCTCCCGGTCCATCGTCACCGTGACGTCGCCCTCATTGGTGGCGATCGTGAACACCACCTCACCCGTCTTCTTGACGTCCGTCGTGGGCGGTGGCTCCACGTCCTTGGCCGGCTCACCACCGGCCGGGTAGGCGCAGTCCCCCGCCGCCGGGCTGGCCGCGGAGTCATCACCCTGCGGGGCGCTCGACTCGTCGCCCGAACGCTCCGGCGGGGTTCCGCAGGCGGCCAGCGCGAAGGGCGCGGCCAGGACGAGTCCGGCGCCGACCAAGGCCGGCCAGGTACGCCGGGCCCGTCGGGTCGTCGAGGGCGCGGACGGGCGGGCTACGGCGGGAAACAGACGGTTCGGCACGCAGTTCATGGTGCCAGATAGGGTGATGGAGTGGTGAAACTGACACGCATCTACACCCGTACCGGCGACGCCGGGTCGACCAAGCTGTCCGACCTGTCGAGCACCGCCAAGACCGATGTCCGGGTGGCGGCCTACGGGGACGTGGACGAGGCCAACTCCGTCCTCGGGATGGCCTTGGCCGTCGGCGAACTCGCCCCGGAGGTCGTCACCGTGCTGGCGCACGTGCAGAACGAGCTGTTCGACCTCGGCGCGGACCTGAGCAATCCGTTGGTGGCCGAGCCGAAGTGGCCGGCGCTGCGGATCGAGCAGCCGAGCATCGACCGGTTGGAGCAGTGGTGCGACGAGTTCTCCAGCGGCCTACCGAAACTGAACTCCTTCATTCTGCCCGGCGGGAGCCCCGCCGCGGCCCACCTGCACCTGGCCCGTACGGTCGTCCGCCGGGCCGAGCGGACCGCCTGGCAGGCAGTGGCCGAGTACGGCACCGAGGTCGCCGCCGACGACTCCCCCGGCGGCGTCAACCCGCTCGCGGTCACGTACCTGAACCGGCTCTCGGACCTGCTGTTCATCCTCACCCGGTTCGTGAACGGGTCCGCCGGCGACGTCCTCTGGGTACCCGGGGGCGACCGCACCCCCACCCGCTGATCGAGCTCACCATCTGCAGGGTCGTTCAGTTCTGGGGGCGCTCGTTGAACTGGAGCTGGTGTCCGTCTGGGGCATCCACTGTTGCGTAGGTGCCCCATGGTTCGCGCGTCACGTCGGAGGTGACCGCGCCACGGGCGCGCAATTGCTCGACTGTGGCGGCCACGTCATCGGCCGCGAAGGTGAGGAAGGCCCCCGCGCCGGGGCTCTTCCCGAACGCCTCAGCCGAGGCCAGAACCACGGAGGTCTGTGCACCGGGCGGCTTGACCTCCAGCCATCGCGATCCCGCACCCATGTCTTCATCCATGAGAACTTCGAATCCGAGGATGTCACGGTAGAACTCCAGGGCAGAGTCCTGGTCGCTGACGTAGAGGACGGCAGATGCTATGGCAGTGATCATGCGCCCACGCTAGTGCTTCGACGGCGCATCACATCAGAGTGGCTCACCGGACTCAGACCAACGGAATGATCAGAAACCCGCGGCAGGGTCAGTCAGTAGGAGACGGCGGTGCCGGGTGGGGAGGCCTCGAGCCAACTGAGCAGGCCGGTGACGGAGTCGGGACTCATGGCGAGGTCCCAGAGGTCCTCGCCGTACTCGAAGCGGACGACTTTCTGGCCGGCATAGAGCGAGAGCGCCTCGACTGGGTCGGGTACGCGCGTCTCCAGGACGGCGATTCCCTTGCGGGGGAAGGTCATCCGGGGCTTGGCCGACATCGAGAAGATCCGGAACCACTCCAACTCATCGGCGCTGTAACGCGCGACTCCGAGCACCCAACCGGTGCCCGGAGTCGTCCGGCGCAGTCGCATGCTGCATTCGAAGGTGCCGCCGGCGCGAGCGAGCCAGCGTCGGCGGACCGCCAAACAGAGGAGTGGGAGCAGGGCAAGGAGGATGACCGCGAGAACGAGTTCGACGACCCCCAACCATTCCACGCAGGTTTCCCGATCGCTCTCCGGCTCAGCGGGCCTTGCTCGCTGCCCTCACCTGCGCATTGGCGCGCTGGTAATGGGCGAGGGTCTCGGCGTCGTCGGCCCCGTCCTCGAGCCGCGCGGTGGCCGCGGCCAACTCCTTCTCGGCCTCGTCCAGGCTGATCTCCTGCGCCATCGTCGCGTACTCACTCAGGATCGAGATCCGGTCGTGGTCGACGGAGATGAAGCCCCCGTCGACCGCGACGATCTCACGCTTGTTGTCCACCGTGAGGATCTCGACCCCACTGGGCACCAGCACGCTCAGCATCGGCGAGTGACCGGCCAGGATGCCGACGTCGCCATCCACGGTCCGCGCGATGATGCTGGTCGCCTCGCCGGACCACACCACCCGGTCCGCAGAGACCACCTCGACGTTCATCGGCTCGGCCATCTCGTCAGCCTTCCTTCTGGATCTTCGCCCAGTTCTTCTCCACGTCTTCCATGCCACCGACGTTGAAGAAGGCCTGCTCGGCGATGTGGTCGGTCCCGCCGTCGCAGATCAACTGGAACGCCTCGACGGTCTCACTCAACGGCACGGACGAGCCGGGCACGTTGGTGAACTTCTCCGCCATGTAGGTGTTCTGGCTGAGGAACTGCTGGATCCGACGGGCCCGGTTGACGACGATCTTGTCCTCCTCGGACAACTCATCGATACCGAGGATGGCGATGATGTCCTGCAACTCCTTGTTCTTCTGCAGGATCGCCTTCACCTCGACGGCGGTGTCGTAGTGCCCCCGGGCGATGTACTGCGGGTCGAGGATCCGCGACGTGGAAGTCAGCGGGTCGACGGCCGGGTACAGCGAGCGGGAGGCGATCTCACGCGAAAGCTCCGTGGTGGCGTCCAAGTGGGCGAACGTGGTGGCCGGTGCCGGGTCGGTGTAGTCGTCGGCCGGCACGTAGATCGCCTGCATCGAGGTGATCGAGTGGCCGCGGGTCGAG
>JBQDIN010000029.1:2466-45776 GCA_052094425.1 Propionibacteriaceae bacterium | reverse complement strand
CGAGAAAGTTGACAGTTCAACTTAATTGCGCGTACAGTCATTCATAGTTGAAAGTTGAACGAAACCCCAGAACCCATTCCAAGCACCGAACCCCCTCGAACCAAGGAGTCTCCCCAATGACCGAAGCACAGGTCGACACCACCACACTCGTTCCCGGCACCTGGGCGCTCGACACCGCTCACTCCGAGGTCGCCTTCACCGTGCGCCACCTGATGAGCAAGGTGCGTGGCACCTTCGCCGACTTCGCCGGCGAGGTCACCACGACCAGCGCCGACCCCGCCGATGCGTCGGTCACCGCGACCATCAACGTCTCGTCGATCAGCACCAACAACGCCCAGCGGGACGGCCACATCCAGTCCGCGGACTTCTTCGACCCGGAGAACGTGCAGGAGATCACCTTCACCAGCACCGGCATCACCGGCGCCGAGGGTGCGTACTCCATCACCGGCGACCTGACCCTGAACGGTGTCACCAAGAGTGTTGACCTGGCCGCCGAGTTCTTCGGTGTCGCCGTGGACGCGTACGGCGTGACCCGGCTCGGTGCCGAGGCGACGACCTCCATCAGCCGCAAGGAGTTCGGCGTCGACTTCAACGTCCCGCTGGAAGGCGGCAAGCTCCTCATCGGCGACAAGATCGACATCTCGCTGACCATCCAGGCCGCCAAGGCCTGAGCGCGCCCCCAGCGCCACGACGCGGCCACGCCGCCCGGATGCCTCGGCACTCGGGCGGCGTGGTCGTGCCCGGGAGTAGGGTGGCCGCACTACTCGCGAGTAACAAATCTGGGAGTGAGCCATGGAGCGGACCCTGTTCGACGCCGACCACGAGGCGTTCCGCGACACCTGCCGGACCTTCGTCGATCGCTCGGTGCGGCCGCACCAGGAGCAGCACCGGGCCGACCACTCCTTCGGTCGGGAGTTCTGGTTGCAGATGGGCAAGCAGGACCTGCTCGGCCTGAACATCCCCGAGCAGTACGGGGGCGCCGGAGTCGAGGACCCGCGGTTCTCCGTGGTGCTCGCCGAGGAGTTGTCCAAGCTCGCCTTCGCCTACTCCTCCTGCGTCGGCATCCACGTCGACTGTGTCGCCCCCTACCTGGTCGACCTCTGCACCGAGGAACAGAAGGAGCGCTGGCTGCCCGGGTTCTGCTCCGGCGAGGTCGTCACCGCGATTGCGATGACCGAGCCGTCCGGCGGTTCCGACCTGGCCGCGTTGAAGACGCACGCGGTCCGCGATGGCGACGACTGGATCCTGAACGGGTCGAAGACCTTCATCACCAACGGCGCCACGGCAGACCTGGTCCTGGTCGCCGCTCGGACGTCGAAGGACAAGAAGGCGAAGGGAATCACCCTCTTCGCGGTCGAGACCGAGATGGCGGGATTCGAGCGCGGACGCACCCTCGACAAGGTGGGCCAGCAGGAGTCCGACACTGCGGAGCTGTTCTTCACCGATGTCCGCGTTCCCGCGACCAACGTGATCGGGGAGGTGGACCAGGGGTTCATCTACATGATGCAGCGACTGGTGGCCGAGCGGATCGGTGCGGCGGTCAGCAACATCGCCCACGCCCGGCAGATCCTGACCGAGACCCTCGACTACGTCCGGGAGCGGCAGGCGTTCGGGCAGCCGATCGGTTCCTTCCAGGCCAACAAGCACCGCCTCGCCGAACTGGTCACGCTCACCGACGTCACCCAGTCCTTCGTCGACACCTGCATCCGTCAGCAGGTCGCCGGAGACCTCGGCCCGGTCGACGCAGCCAAGGCCAAGTGGTGGAGCGCCGAGGTGCAGAACGACGTCCTGGACGGCTGCGTCCAACTCTGGGGTGGGTACGGCTACATGAACGAGTACCGTGTCGCCCGCGCCTGGTCCGACGCCCGGGTCACCAAGATCTGGGCCGGATCGAACGAGATCATGAAGGAACTCATCGGCCGCGACCTCGGTCTGTGACCAACCCAACCAACCCACCCACCGATTTCCGTACCCGACTCCGGAGGACCGCCCGATGCCCGAAGCAGTGATCGTCTCGACCGCCCGTACGCCGATCGGCCGCGCCTTCAAGGGGTCGCTGAAGGACGTCCGCCCGGACGACCTCGCCGCCGGCGTGATCGACGCCGCACTGGGTCAGCTGGAGGGCTTCGATCGCACCCAACTCGACGACCTCTACCTGGGCTGCGCCGAACCGAGGGACGAACACGGCGGCAACATGGCCCGACGGGTGGCGGTGCAACTCGGTCTGGACGGACTGCCCGCCGCCACGGTGAACCGGTTCTGCGCCTCCAGTGTGCAGACCGCCCGGATGGCCTTCCATGCGATCAAGGCGGGGGAGGGTGACGCGTTCGTGTCCGCCGGGGTGGAGTGTGTCTCCCGCTACCGCAACTTCGGCTCCGCCGGGGTCGAGGGGGGCGACACCGCCAACCCGTTGTTCGCCGAGGCGATGGCGCGTACGGAGGCCACTGCGGCCAGCAATGAGACCTGGCACGACCCGCGCGAGGACGGTCTGCTGCCCGACGTGTACATCTCGATGGGCCAGACGGCCGAGAACGTCGCCACCCTGCGTGGGATCTCGCGTGCCGACCAGGACGCGTTCGGCGTCCGGTCCCAGAACCTGGCCGAGCAGGCCATCGCGGACGGTGTGTTCGCCGCCGAGATCGCCCCGGTCACCCTGGCCGACGGGACCGTGGTGGACACCGACGACGGTCCGCGCCCCGGCACCACCCTCGAGGGCGTGTCCGGACTCAAGCCGGTGTTCCGGCCGGACGGTACGGTCACCGCCGGGAACTGCTGTCCGCTCAACGACGGGGCGGCCGCAGTGGTGATCATGAGCGACACCCGGGCCAAGGAGTTGGGGTTGACCCCGCTGGCCCGGATCGTCAGCACCGCGGCCACCGGACTCAGCCCGGAGATCATGGGCATGGGGCCGGTGGAGTCGTCTCGGCTCGCCCTGTCCCGGGCCGGCCTGGCGGTCTCCGACCTGGGCCTGGCCGAGATCAACGAGGCCTTCGCCGTGCAGGTGCTCGCCTCCGCCGACGACCTCGGACTCGACCTGGACCGGTTGAACGTGCACGGTGGGGCCATCGCACTCGGACACCCGTTCGGCTCGACCGGGGCACGGATCATGACCACCCTGCTGCACGCGATGCAGTTGCGCGATGTCGAGTTCGGCCTCGAGACGATGTGCGTCGGCGGCGGCCAGGGGATGGCCGTCGTGTTGCAACGGCTCTCCTGACCAAGGATCGGGTGCGGGTGACCCGTTCCACGTAGGATTTGGGAGAAGGTCTCGGTTGGGTAGCGGAGTCCTCCGCCCTCTGTCCCCGCTCGGGGGTGCCCACTAGGATCTCAGGACTGCAGGCAGGCCAAGGAGCGCTACATGACTGACACACTCGAAGCCCGACTCGCTGATCGCGACCCAACGGTCGGGGCCATGTTCCTCGACCAGGTCGCCAAGTCCGGGCCCCGGGAGGCGTATCGCTATCCCGACGGGGGCGGATGGGCTTCCCTGACCTGGGACCAGACCAAGGACGAGGTGTTCACCCTCGCTGCCGGCCTGCTGTCCCTCGGTCTGGCGAAGGAGCAACGCGTGTCGATCGCCTCGAACACCACCATGCGCTGGATCCTCGCGGACTTGGCCGTGATGTGTGCCGGCGGTGCGACCACCACGATCTACCCGACCACCCAGCATGAGGACGTGTCCTACATCCTGGCCGACTCGGACACTCGGATCGCCATCGTCGAGGACGCCGAGCAGGTCGCCAAGGTGGTCGACCACCTGGCCGACCTGGCGAACCTGACCCACATCATCATCATGTCCGGAACCGCCGACCACGAACGGGTGCTGTCCTGGGATGACCTCAAGGAACGCGGCCGGGCCCACCTGGCCGAGCACCCGGAGAGCGTCGACGAGGCCATCGCCGGCACCGGCCCGCAGAGCCTGTCCACCTTGATCTACACCTCGGGGACGACGGGACGGCCCAAGGGAGTCCGGCTCACCCACGACGCGTGGTGTTACGAGGGTCGGGCGATCGAGGAGTTCGGCATCATCAGCGCCGAGGACCTGCAGTACCTCTGGCTCCCGCTGAGCCATGTGTTCGGCAAGCTCCTGGGGGCGATCCAGTTCCGGATCGGCTTCGCCACCGCGGTCGACGGCCGGATCGACAAGATCGTGGAGAACCTCGGTGAGGTGCAGCCCACTTTCATGGCCGGGGCTCCGCGGATCTTCGAGAAGGTGCGCTCCAAGGTGATGATGGGCAACAGCGCCGGCGCGAAGGGCAAGATCTTCGACTGGGCCTTCGGCGTCGGCCGCAAGACCATCCCGACCCGGCTCGCCGGCGAAACGCCCTCGGGACTGTTGGGGGTCCAGTTCCGGCTGGCCGACAAGCTCGTGTTCAGCAAGATCAAGGAGCGGATGGGCGGTCGGATCCGCTTCTTCATCTCCGGGTCCGCCGCGCTGAGCCGCGAGGTCCAGGAGTGGTTCTACGCTGCCGACCTGGTGGTGGTCGAGGGGTACGGGCTGACCGAGACCAGCGCGGCCACCTTCGTGAACGATCCCCGTACCCCGCGCTTCGGCACGGTCGGCCCGCCGATCCCCGGTACCCAGGTGAAGATCGCCTCCGACGGCGAGGTGTTGATCAAGGGGGGCGGCGTGATGACGGGGTACCACAACCTCCCCGACATGACCGACGAGGTGCTCACCGACGAGTGGTTCGCCACCGGCGACATCGGCGAGGTCGACGAGCAGGGCTACCTGCGGATCACCGACCGGAAGAAGGACCTGATCAAGACCTCCGGCGGCAAGTACGTCGCCCCGCAGAAGGTGGAGGGCATCGTCAAGGCCGTCTCGCCGTACATCAGCCAGATCGTCGTGCACGGCGACGGACGCAAGTACGTCTCCGCCCTGATCACCCTCGACCCGGAGGCGATCGAGCAGTGGGCGACCGAGAACGGCCGGGAGGGCGCCAGCTACGACGAACTGTGCGCCTCCGACGCGGTTCGGGACCTGATCGACGGCCACATCAAGGAGGCCAACGCCCAGTTGGAGCGGTGGGAGACGATCAAGCGGTTCGAACTGCTCAGCCAGGAGTTGAGTGTCGAGGAGGGCGAGGTCACCCCGAGCCTGAAGATCCGCCGCAAGGCCGTCGAGAGGAAGTACGAGGACGTCCTCAACACCCTCTACGACGCCGACTGACCGGTCAGTCCTTCGGGCCGCCGGCGACGTAGATCACCTGGCCGCTGACGTAGCCGGCCTCCTCGGAGGCGAGGAAGCTGGCGACGGCCGCCACATCATCGGGGGTGCCGATCCGGCCGACCGGGATGTCGCGGCTGACCGCGGAACTGAAGTCGTCGAAGGACACTCCGAGGCGCTCCGCGGTGGCGTGGGTCATCTCGGTCTCGATGAAGCCGGGGGCGATCGAGTTCGCCGTCACTCCGAACTTGCCCAACTCGAGGGCGAGGGTCTTGGTGAACCCCTGCATGCCCGCCTTCGCGGCCGAGTAGTTCACCTGCCCTCGGTTGCCGAGGGCGGAGGTGGAGGACAGGTTGACCACCCGGCCCCACTTCGCCTGGGTCATGTGGGCCTGGGCGGCGCGGGTCATCAGGAAGGCGCCCTTGAGGTGCACGTCGAGCACCTGGTCCCAGTCGTCGGTCGACATCCGGAACAGCAGGTTGTCCCGGAGGATGCCGGCGTTGTTGATCAACACCGTGACGGGACCCAACTCGGCGGAGATCTCGTCCACGGCGTGTGTCGCGGCGTCCTCGTCGGACACGTCGGCGGCCACCGCGACAGCGCGGCCACCGGCCTCGATGATCTCGTTGGCCACGCGGGCACTGGCATCGGAGTCCAGGTCGACGACTCCCACCTGGAGGCCGTCCGCGGCCAGCCTGCGGGCGATGGCGGCGCCGATTCCGCGAGCGGCACCGGTGACGAGCGCAGTCCGTGGGGTCATGGCTCGACCTTAGTGCCAGCCGAGGCCCGTGACCACCGTGGCAGGATGGCCCCCGTGAGTGCGCACACCTACCTCTGTCCACTGCGGTGGGGCGACATGGACGCCCTCGGTCACGTGAACAACTCCCTCTTCGTGGACTACCTGCAGGAGGCCCGGGTCGACTTCCTGCTCTCCGGTCCGCCCGAGATGGCGGAACTGCTGGACACCGGGGTGCTGGTGGTCTCGCACCACGTCGAGTACCAGCGTCCGGTGGTCTTCGACCTGGAGCCACTGGAGATCACCTTGTGGGTGGCCTCAGTCGGCGGAGCCAGGTTCTCCATCGCGTACGAGGTGCGCCACCGGGGCGAGCAGGTCGCCCGGGCGTTGACCGTCGCCACCCCGTACGACCTCGCCGAGGGGCGGCTGCGTCGCCTCACCGGGACCGAACGTGCGGGGTTGGAGGCGGGCCGTTCGGAGACGGAGGCGTTGGCTCCGAAACCGCGGGCGCGCGGCACCGAGGCCGGGCACGCGTACCCGCTGGTGGTGCGCTGGTCGGACCTGGATTCCTACGGACACGCGAACAACGTGAAGTTCTACGACTACATCCAGGAGGCCCGGATCGCGATGATCGCGCGGGCCTGGGACCCGGCCGAGGGGGGCTTCGTGCTGGTCCGGCAGGACTTGGACTACCTGCGCCCCCTCGACCATCGACGGGAGCCGTACGAGGTGACGACCGTGGTCACCGACATCGGACGGACCTCCTACCAGTTGGCCGCGGAGATCCGCGACCCGCTGTCCGGGGAGGTGTTCGCGGCGGCCTCATCGGTGCTCGTCTGCGTGGATGCCGGTGGGCGACCGCAACCGGTCCCCGCCAGCGTCCGCGCGGCGCTCGCCCCCTGATCAGGTCAGGACTGCAGCCAGACTGCGTCGTCGACACCGAGGGTGTGCTCGAGGATCTCACCGGAGGCGAGGACGACCTCGGCACCCTCCGGGAGCGGGTACGGGGCGGCGCCCAGGTTGACCACGCACCGGAAGCCCGGCTCCCGGCGGAAGGAAAGGATCCCGTCCGGGGCGCCCTCGTCCCAGGTCATCGTGCCCTCGCCGAGGGCGGGATTGCTCCGCCGCTGCGCGAGTGCGGCCCGGTAGAGGGACAGGGTGCTGGTGGGATCGTCCGCCTGGGCCTGCGCGGTCAGGGGAGCCCAGTCGGCCGGCTGGGGGAGCCACGGCTCGCCGGCCGGGCCGAACCCGTACGGGGCCTCGGTGCCACTCCACGGCAGCGGCACCCGGCAGCCGTCGCGGCCACGGACCGTGTGCCCGGAGCGCAACCAGGTCGGGTCCTGGCGGGCCTCGTCGGGCAGGTCCTCGACCTCAGGCAGACCGAGTTCGTCACCCTGGTAGATGTAGGCACCGCCGGGCAGGGACAACTCCAGCAGGGCGGCGGCCCGGGCCCGACGACGGCCGAGGTCGACGTCGGTGGGCATCGCCTCGAGCACCTCAGGCAGTGGGTCGGAGGCCGGGTCGATGCCGTCGTCGGTGTGCCGCTGCCCGCTGACCTCCTTGCCGTAGCGGGTCACCGGGCGGATGCTGTCGTGGTTGGACAGCACCCACGTGCACGGGGCACCGACCTGACGCATCGCATCGAGGGTGGCATCGATCACCCGGCGCTGCGAGTCGGCCTCCCAAGCGCACTGCAGGGCGTCGAAGTTGAAGGTGGTGTGCAACTCGTCCGGTCGGACGTAGGCGGCCAGCCGGTGGGCGGGGTTGAGATAGGACTCGCCCACGAAGATCCGTGGACCACGGTCGGAGCCGGCATACTCGTCGGCGATCGCCCGCCACCGGCGGTGGATGTCGTGCACGTGCGGCTGGTCGAAGACCGGCGAGCCCTCGTACTTCTCGAGCGTGCCGATGCCGGTCCGCGGATCGAGTTCCATGTCCGGGAAGGTGAGGTCCTTGGCCATCGAGTCGGCCACGTCGATCCGGAAACCGTCCACCCCGCGGTCGAACCAGAACCGCAGCACCTCGTCGAACAACTCGGCCACGGCCGGGTTCTCCCAGTTCCAGTCCGGCTGCTCCGGGGCGAACATGTGCAGGTGCCACTGGCCGGGCCGGCCGTCGTCGATGACCCGTTCCCACATGCTGCCGCCGAACAGGGCGGTCCAGTTCGTCGGTGGTTCGTTGCCGCCCGGACCCTTGCCCTCGCGGAAGATGAACAGGTCGCGTTCGGGGGATCCGGGCGGCGCGGCCAGTGCGGCACGGAAGAGCGGGTGGTCGGAACTGCAGTGGTTCGGCACCAGGTCGATCAGCACCCGCAACCCGGACGCATGGGCTTCAGCCACGAACGCATCGGCGTCGGCGAGGGTGCCGAAGTCGGGGTGGATGGCGCGGTAGTCGCTGACGTCGTACCCGCCGTCGTACAGGGGGGAGGGGTACCAGGGGTTCACCCAGACGGCGTCGATCCCGAGGGCCTGCAGGTACGGCAGCCGGGAGAGCAGGCCGGGCACGTCGCCGGTGCCGTCACCGTCCGCATCGGCGAAGGAGCGCGGATAGACCTGGTAGACGACGGCGTCGCGCCACCAGTCCGGGTTGGCGTGGGCGAGGGCTTCAGTCACCAAGGAATGCTCTCACGCTCAGCTGGGGGTGTTCACCATCGACGCCGCGGCTCGCTGCATGTAGTTCCACATCTCGGCGTCCTGCTCCGGCGTCAGTTCGATGCTGTCCATCGCGTCCCGCATGTGCCCGAGCCAGGCGATCGCGGCCTCGGCCGTGACCGGGAACGGTGCGTGCCGCATCCGCAGCCGGGGGTGTCCGCGCTGGTCGGAGTAGGTGGTCGGCCCGCCCCAGTACTGCTCCAGGAACATCCGGAACCGGTCCGCCGCCGGCCCGAGGTCCTCCTCCGGGTACATCGGCCGGAGCAGGTCGTCGTCGGCGACTCCTTCGTAGAAGCGGTCGATCAGCGCCGTGAAGGTGGCGTGGCCGCCGATGGCGTCGTAGAAGGTCTGCTGCTGGTCGGTACTCATGGACTTCCTGGCTCGTGGTGGGAACACTCCGACGTCGGGTCGGTGGCGACCCCATTCTCCCAGCCGGGGCAAGCGGTCCGGACCGCCGGGGGCTGTCCCGAGTGCGGTCGGTGGGGGAGGATGGGCCAGGACAGCATGTCCGCAACCAGAGGAGACACCATGGCCACCGTCCGCACCGCCAACGCCCACTGGGAAGGATCCCTGATGGAGGGATCCGGCAAGGTCGACCTGACCTCGTCCGGAGCCGGCTCCTTCGAGGTGAACTGGCCCTCACGTGCCGAGGAGGCGAACCAGAAGACCAGCCCGGAGGAGTTGATTGCGGCCGCCCACTCGACCTGCTACTCGATGGCCCTCTCGCACGCCCTCGCCGGCGCCGGAAACCCGCCCACCGCCGTGGACACCTCGGCCGATGTCACGTTCGTTGCGGGGACCGGGATCACCGGGATCAAGCTGACCGTCCGGGCGAGCGTCCCCGGGGTGTCAGCCGAACAGTTCGGTGAGTTCGCCGAGGACGCGAAGGCGAACTGCCCGGTGAGCCAGGCCTTGGCCGGAACCGAGATCACCCTCGAGGCCACCTTGGTCGAGTGAACTCGGGCCCGGGCGAGTGAGCACGGCCCAGCCCGGGTGCACCGGCCCGACCGTCGACACCAGTGGTCCCCGGAGTCGCGATAGCGTGCGGAACATGGAGCGCCCACACATCGCCGCGGTGATCGAGGATGCGATCGGGAAGTGCCTCGAACGAAGATTCCGTGCCTTCGGCTGGCGCAACCGGGTGATCACCTACATCGGCTACGGCAACCCCGACACCGTACGGGTGCTGGCCCGGGTGGTCCTCACCCCCGGGCGCCAGCGCCGTACGGGTGCCTCCCGCCGGGCCCGGGAACGCCGCGGCTGGAGCAACTTCGTCAACGTGGTGGCCCAGGGCTGCCAACTCCAGGTCACGGTCGGGGACCGGCAGGTGACGGCCACCACCGACCGGGGCGGCTACCTCGACCTGCAGGTGCGCGGGCACGGGCTGGAGCCGGGCTGGCACGACGTGTTGATCACCGCGCACGACGCCGAACCGGTGTACGCGCGGGTGCGGGTGATCGGCCCGGAGACCACCATCGGGTTGCTCAGCGACATCGACGACACCATCCTGGTCACCGCCCTGCCCCGGCCCCTGATCGCCGCCTTCAACACCTTCGTCCGGCACCAGACCGCCCGACGTGCGGTGCCCGGGATGGCGCAGTTCTACCGCAACTTCCTGCGTCGTCACCCCGACGCGCCGGTCTTCTACCTGTCCACCGGTGCCTGGAATGTGGTGCCGACCCTGACCCGGTTCATGCGGCGCCACGAGTACCCGACCGGTCCGATGCTGATGACCGACTGGGGCCCCACCAACACCGGGTGGTTCCGCAGCGGCCAGCAGCACAAGCGCACCGCACTGCGCCACCTGGCCGGCGAGTTCCCGCAGGTGCGCTGGCTCCTGGTCGGCGACGACGGGCAGCACGACCCGGACCTGTACGCGGAGTTCGCCGACGAGCAACCCGACCGGGTCACCGCGATCGCGATCCGCGAACTCACTCCGGCCCAGCAGGTGCTCTCGCACGGCGCCCCGGTGCCGCTGGAGGAACTGACACCACGCAAGGACCCCCCGAACACGGTCCCGGAGATTCGCGCTCCGGACGGATACGGGCTGTCGCGGATGTTCCTCGGCGAGCCCGTCGACTGACCGGGAGTGCCGGGTGGGCGCCGTCAGGTGATGAAGAGGACGACGGCTGCCACCGTCGCCACGATGACCAGGATGGTGCGCAGCACCGGGGCGGGGAGCTTGCGGCCGATCTTCGCGCCGAGCAGCCCGCCCAGCGCGGACCCGACGCCGACCAGGGCGACGATCCGCCAGTCCAGTTCGCCGCTGCCGATGAAGAGTACGGCGGACACGATGTTCGCGATGCCGGCCAGGACGTTCTTGGCGCCGTTCGCGAGATTCAGGTCCGTGGACCAGAGGATGCCGAGGAGTGCGAGCAGGACGACGCCCTGGGCGGCGCCGAAGTAGCCACCGTAGATTCCCGTGGCCAGCACGCCCAGCACCAGGACGAGGCCGACTCGGTTCGGTCCGTCCCGGGTGTCCTGGTCGGGAGCATCCTGGGACGCGGCGGACCGCCCGCGGATGAAGCGCGCCAGTCGGGGTTGGACGGCCGACAGGAGGGCGGCGAGCAGCAGCAGGAACGGGACCACGACGGAGAAGGCCGTGGCGGGTAGGGAGAGCAGCAGCAGTCCACCCGTGATGCCGCCGATCGCGGAGAAGACGACCATGATCAACACGCTGCGCCAGTGACCCTTGAGTTCGCGCCGGTACCCGTAGGCGCCAGCGATCGAGGCGGGCACCAGGCCGACCGTGTTGGAGATGTTCGCGACCACCGGCGGGAAGCCGAGTGCGAGCAGGGTGGGGAAGGTGACCAGGGTCCCCGCGCCGGCGACCACGTTGATCACTCCCGCCATGACGGCCGCACCCAGGATGGCGACGGCTTCCAGCACACCCATTGACTTTCCTCTTCTCATCCGTTACAAATACCGTCGACGGTATACGATATATTACTGATCACTTTACCGCATGATTCTGGCTCCAAGGATGGGGAGAACCCGTGCAGCACTCAAAGACAAAGGCAATCCTGGGAAGTGCGTTGGTGGCACTCCTGATCACGGCGTGCTCGCCCTCCGGGGAGCAGGAGCAGACCGCGGTCGCGACGGAGGGCGGCACCGCCATCGTGTCGCTGATGGGGGACCCGGGCACCCTCGATGCCTCGACGGCCAACACGTTCTCCGCGCGCATCATCTTCACCTCGGTGTGCGAGAAGCTCTACGACGCGGACGAGAACCTCGAGTTGGTCCCGCAACTGGCCAGTGAGCTCCCCGAGGTGTCTGAGGACGGGCTCAGCGTCGAGATTCCGCTCCGGGAGGGGGTCACCTTCAACGACGGGACGCCGTTCGACGCCGAGGCGGTCAAGACCAGCCTCGATCGGCACCGCGAACTGCCGACCTCTGCGCGCAAGTCCGAACTGGCCGCGGTCTCCGAGGTCGCGGTCGTCGATGACCAGCGGGTGCGCCTCACCCTCAGTCGTCCGTTCAGTCCGTTGGGGGCCCAGTTGGCCGACCGTGCGGGAGTGATCATGTCGCCCACGGCCCTGGAGAAGTTCGGGGACGACTTCGGGTCCAACCCGGTCTGTGTCGGGCCCTTCGCCTACAAGGACCAGGTGCCCGGCAGCGAGGTCCAGTTCGCGAAGTCCGAGGAGTACTACGACAAGGACAAGGTCAAGCTGGACGGGGTGACGTACCAATTCGTCACCGACACGAACATTCGGGTCGCCAACCTGCGCTCCGGTGACGTCCACGTCGCCGAACGGGTGAACCCCAGTGACGTGCCGCAACTGCAGGGCCAGGCCGGGGTGGAGGTCCTGGAGACCGAGACCATCGCCTACCAGGGGATCTCGATCAACGTGGACCCCGACAAGTCCAAGAACCCACTGGCGTCCTCGCCCGAACTGCGGCGCGCCTTCGAGCTGAGCCTGGACCGGAACGCGATCAACGAGGTGGTCTTCAGCGGGGCCAACGTCGTCGACTGCCTACCGTTCCCGTCGCAGTCGAAGTACCGGCCGGACCAGGTCGACTGCCCGGCGCACGACCCGGAGGCGGCCAAGAAGCTCCTCGAGGAGTCCGGGGCGTCCCTGCCGATCAAGGTCGACCTGATGTACGCCACCTCCCCTTCGGCGCAGAAGACGGTGGAGGTGATCCAGCAGATGGCGAACGAGGTCGGCTTCGAGGTGACACCGAAACCGGTGGAGTTCATCACCGCCCTCGACGCCGGACGCGCGGGTGACTTCGAGATGTTCCTGATCGGCTGGTCCGGCCGAATCGATCCCGACGGCAACCTGAACGGACTGGTCAACACCGGGGGGTCGAACAACTTCAGCCGGGTCAGCGACGAGGAACTCGACACCCTTGTGACCGATGCCGCCGCGGCCCAGGATCCCGCGGAGCGCAAGGAGATCTACGGTGAGGCGCTGGCCAAGGTGGACGAGCTCAAGCCGAACATCTACCTGTACCACGACACCTGGTTCCTGGGCTTGAACGGGATCACCGGAATCGAGTACTCCGCCGACGCGATTCCCCGGTTCAAGACCGCTGCCCTGACCGAGTGATGCGGCCGCGCCGAACGGGTACCTCGTGATCAAGTTCCTGATCAGCCGCGTCGCCACCTCGGCCATCACCTTGTTCCTCGCGAGCATCGTGGTGTTCATCGGAGTGCGCCTCCTCCCCGGAGATCCGGCCCAGGTGCTCGCCGGGGAGGCAGCATCACCCGAGTTGTTGGAGGCGATCCGCCAGCAGTACGGGCTCGACGACCCGCTCTGGCAGCAGTACGTCAACTACCTGGGGCAGGCCCTCACCGGAAACTTCGGGGTCTCCACCCGGGACGGGGTCCCGGTCGCGGAGATCTTGGTGCAACGCCTCCCGATCACCCTGCAACTCGCGGGATGGGCGGTCCTCATCGGCCTGCTGATCGGTGTCTCCGCCGGGATCGTCTCCGCGGTCAAGCGGGGCAGTGTGTCCGACTACCTCGCCACCGGGTTCAGCCTGGTCGGTCTATCGGTGCCGAACTTCTGGCTGGGCCTGCTCGCCATCCTGCTCTTCGCGGTCACCTGGCAGGTGCTCCCGGCCTCCGGCTACGTGCCGCTCACTGCCGATCCGCTCGAGCACCTCCGGGGGATGATCCTGCCCGCCCTGGTGCTGGGTACCGGCCTGTCCGCGGTCCTGATGCGACAGACCAGGGCTGCCCTGCTCGGGCAACTGTCGGCCGACTACGTCCGTACCGCCCGGTCCAAGGGAGTGACCCGGGGGCGCGAGGTCAGCCACGCCGTGCGCAACAGCCTGACCACTGTGGTGACGGTGTTGGGCCTCCAACTCGGTGGGCTGATCAGCGGCGCCATCGTGACCGAGCAGATCTTCGTCATTCCCGGGTTCGGCAAGTTGATCATCGACTCGGTGGCCGCGCGCAACTACCCGGTCCTGCAGGGCGCGGTCCTCATCGCCGTCGTCGGCTACGTGGTCGTGAACCTGCTCGTCGACATCGCCTACGCCTACCTGAACCCGCGGATGCGACTGTCCGGAGGGACCCAGTGACCGATCCGACCCGAACGGCGGCCGTAGCCTCCGGCACCGCGACCCGATCCATCCAGTCGCCGTGGCGACGGGTGGCCCACCGCTTCCGGCGGAGCCCGATGTCCCTGTTGGGATTGGCCCTGGTCACCGTCTTCGTACTGCTGGCCGTCCTGGGACCGATTGTGCTGCCGGACCCGAACGAGCAGGACTTCTCCGTGGTCCTGCAGCGGCCGTCCGGGGCGCACCTGCTCGGCACCGACGACTTGGGCCGAGATGTGCTGTCCCGGGTGGCCAGTGGGGCCCGGGTGTCCCTGCTGGCCGGGGTGCTCTCCACCCTGCTGGCGATGGTGCTGGGCGTGACCCTCGGCCTGGTCTCCGGCTTCTACCGCGGCTGGTTCGACCTCGTGCTGATGCGGCTCGTCGACGTGCTGCTCGCGTTCCCGTTCCTGATCTTCGCCGTCGGTCTGGCCGCCATCCTCGGCGCCTCCCTGACCAATGTGATCATCGCTCTCGGCCTCTCCCAGGTGCCGGCCGTGGTACGTCTCGCGCGTGGCGAGGCGATGGCGATCCGGGAGCAGGAGTACGTCGCCGGAGCGGTGGCTGACGGGGCCCGGGACTGGACCATCATCGCCCGGTACGTGGCCCCGAACGCTTCCAGTGCTTTCATCGTGCAGGCGACCGTCGCCATCCCGGGGGCGATCATCGGCGAGGCCACGCTCAGTTTCCTGGGGCTCGGTGTCCAACCGCCGATGGCCTCGTGGGGGATCATGCTCACCAGCGCCCAACAGTTCCTCACCCAGGCGCCCTACCTGGCGTTGTTCCCCGGGTTCGCCATCGCCCTCACCACCCTCGGGTTCAACCTGCTGGGCGACGGTCTGCGCGACGCACTGGACCCCAAGGAGAAACGATGACCGCACTGGACGTCCAGGGCCTCCGAGTGGAGTTCCACACCGAGGAGGGCCCGGTCACCGCCGTGAAGGACGTGTCCTTCAGCCTGGCCCGCGGCGAGATCCTCGCCCTGGTGGGGGAATCCGGTTGCGGCAAGTCGACAGTCGCCATGTCGATCCCGCGGCTGCTGGGGGACTCGAACGTCTCGATCGAGGGCACGGTCAGTCTGGACGGGACTGACCTGACCAGCCTCAGTGAGTGCGAGCTGCGTGCCGTCCGCGGCAAGGCGGTCTCGGTCGTCTTCCAGGAACCGATGACCTCGTTGAACCCGGCCTATCCGGTGGGCCGGCAGATCGCGGAGGTGATCCGCTGCCACGAGCGGGTGAGTGCCCGGGCAGCCCTGGACCGATCAGCCGAACTTCTCGCCCTGGTGGGGATTCCCGACCCCCGACGCATCCTCCGCTCCTTCCCGCACGAACTGTCCGGCGGGATGCGGCAGCGGGTCATGATCGCCATCGCGGTCGCCTGCGATCCGCAGGTGCTGATCGCCGACGAACCCACCACCGCACTCGACGTCACCGTGCAGGCCGCGATCCTGGACATCTTCCGGCGATTGCGGGACACCCTCGGCACCGCGATCGTGCTGATCACCCACGATCTGGGGGTCGTTGCCGACCTGGCCGACCGGGTGGCGATCATGTACGCCGGCCGGGTGGTGGAGAACAGCCCGACCGGGATGATCTTCGCCTCGCCCGCCCACCCGTACACACGGGGCTTGCTCGACGCCCTGCCGGCGCGAGCGGTCGTGCGCGACGGACGCCGCCGGCTCGCGGACATCCCCGGCTCCGTACCGTCGGCGCGGTCGGACCCGGACGAGTGCCAGTTCGCGCCGCGCTGCCGATACGCCACCGCCGAGTGCACCGACCAGCGGCCGCAACTGGCGCCGTTGACGGCTGACCACGAGGTTGCGTGCTACCACCCGGAAGGAGGGCGGTGATGACCGAGACTCCGGTACTCGAGGTGTCCGGCCTGGTGAAGCACTACCGGGCCGGGTCAAGGTTCGGGGGTGGCCGCGGCACCGTACGCGCCGTCGACGGGGTCGACCTCACGATCGGCCGCGGTGAGATCCTCGGGTTGGTGGGGGAGTCGGGCAGCGGCAAGTCGACCGTCGGCAAGTGTGTCGCCCGCCTGACCCGACCGACCCATGGCACGATTCGGCTGCTCGGGCAGGACATCACCCAGCTGGGACGGGCCGGCATGCGCCCGTTCCGCAGGGACGTCCACGTGGTCTTCCAGGACCCGTACTCCTCGCTGAACCCACGCATGACCCTCGGCCAGATCGTCACCGAACCGCTGCGTCAGCACGGGATCGGCCGTGGTGGGGCGCAGGTCGAGTCGGCGCTCGGCATGCTCGAACGATGTGGCCTGAACCGTGAACTGCGTGATCGCTACCCGCACGAACTGTCCGGTGGTCAACGCCAGCGGGTGGCCCTGGCTCGGGCGCTGGTGCTGCGGCCCGCCCTGGTGGTGGCGGACGAACCGGTGTCGGCCCTGGACGTGTCGGTGCAGGCCTCGATCCTCAACCTCATCCTCGACCTGCAGGCGGAGATGGGCTTCTCCTGCCTGTTCATCACCCATGATCTGTCCGTCGTCGAGTTCATCAGCGATCGCATCGCGGTGATGTACCTGGGCCGGATCATGGAGACCACCAGCCGGGCGGACCTGTTCGGCGACCCCCAGCACCCGTACACCAGGTCCCTGCTCTCGGCGGCGCCGCTCGCGGATCCCGGCAGCACCCGCGAACGGGAACGGGAACGGATCATCCTGAGTGGGGAACTGCCCAGCCCGACTGCGATGATCGGAGGGTGCGTCTTCCACAGTCGGTGCCCGATCGCCGTCGAGGAGTGCACCTGGGTCGTACCCGTCCTGGCCGGGGTCACCAGCGATGATCACCTGACCGCCTGCCACCTCGTCACCGCCGACAGCGGTGCGCCACCCATCGAACCCGGAGGAACACCCTGTGTTGACCACACGCCCTGAACTGATCGGCAACGTCGGCATGGTCACGTCGACGCACTGGCTGGCTTCGGCCGCCGGAATGGGGATCCTGGAACAGGGTGGGAATGCGGCCGATGCGGCGGCAGCCACCGGGTTCGTGCTCCAGGTGGTCGAACCCCACCTGAACGGCCCGGGTGGCGAGGTCCCGATCATGGTCTGGTCGGGGGAGGAACGCGGGGTCGAGGTGATCAACGGCCAAGGAGTCGCCCCACAGAGCGCCTCGGTGGAGGCGTTGACCGGGCTGGGCCTCGACCTGATGCCCGGTACCGGTCTGCTGCCGGCCGTGGTGCCGGGCGCCTTCGACGCCTGGATGGTGCTGCTGCTGGAACACGGAACCATGTCGCCCAGCCAGGTCCTGGCCCCGGCGATCCACTACGCCGCCAACGGCCACCCCCTCCAGGACCGGGTCGCTGGTGCCATCGGCACCCTTACGGACCGGTTAGAGCAGGAGTGGCCGACCTCGGCCGAGGTGTGGCTGCCCGGTGGCCGGGTCCCCGGTGGCGGGCAGAGCTTCACCAACCCGCTGCTCGCCGCGACCTATCGCCGGGTCTGCGCCGAGGCCGAAGGTGCCGGCACCGATCGTGAGGTACAGATCGCCGCAGCCCGGGATGTGTGGTACCGCGGGTTCGTGGCGGAGGCGATCGACGCGTACTGCTCCACGGCCGAGGTGTTGGACACCTCCGGTGCGAAGCACGGCGGACTGCTGACCGCGGCGGACCTCGCCGACTGGACGGCGACCATCGAGGAGCCGGTCACCTTCGACTACCACGGGTACACGGTGTGCAAGACCGGCCCGTGGGGACAGGGACCCGTACTGCTGCAGCAGTTGGCGCTGCTGCAGGACATCGACCTCACGGCGATGGGGCCGGGCTCGGCGGACTGGGTGCACACCGTGGTCGAGGCCGGCAAGCTCGCCTTCGCCGACCGGGAGGCGTGGTACGGGGACCCGCGCTTCACCGACGTCCCCCTCGACGACCTGCTCAGCCCGGCGTACAACGACGAGCGCCGGAAGTTGATCACCGACCGGGCCTCCCTCGACCTGCGGCCGGGGGCCCCCGGTGGGCGGACTCCCCGGCTGCCACGTCATCCGGACTCGACCGGCGTCGAGGGGTATGCGGCCGGGATCGGGGAGCCGACGGTCGCGGCCACCGGGGAGACCCGCGGGGACACCTGTCACCTCGACGTCGTGGACAGCTCCGGGATGATGATCGCCGCCACTCCGAGCGGTGGTTGGTTCCAGGCTTCCCCGGCGATCCCCGGGCTCGGGTTCTGCCTCAGCACCCGGGGCCAGATGTTCTGGGTCGAGCAGGGGCTGCCCAACTCGCTGCGCCCCGGGGCTCGTCCGCGGACCACCCTGACCCCCTCGTTCGTCGTCCGGGAGGGCCAGCCGTGGCTGGCCTTCGGCACCCCGGGCGGGGATGCGCAGGACCAGTGGAGCCTGCACTACTTCCTCAACCTGGTGCACTCGGAGATGAACCTGCAGCAGGCGGTGGAGCAACCGGAGTTCCACTCCACCCACGTGCCGAGTTCGTTCTATCCGCGCGACGCCCACCCCGGGCAGCTCCTCGTCGAGGACCGGTTCGACGCCGGAGTGCTGGACGAGCTGCGCCGCCGCGGTCACGAGATCGTCGTCGGCGACGGGTGGTCGGAGAGTTTCGTCACCGCCGTGGCCCGCGAGGACGGCTGGCTGAAAGCGGCAGCGAGTCCCCGGCGTGGTGGCTACGCGATCGGGCGCTGAGGTGCGGGCGGCCACGCGGGTGCTGCGACACGGCTGGCGTACGGTGACAGCACCGGACGGAAACAGAACGGTTGAGCGATGAACAGTGAGCGTGGGGTGGCGACCGGCCCTCCGGTCTTCGGTTCCTTGGCGCCGCCGCAACTGCTGCGCGAGCGCGTGTACGAGGCGATCGAGGCCAGTATCGTGAGCGGTGCCCTGCAGCCCGGGCACCACCTCCGTGAGGACGAGTTGGCCCGCCAACTCGGAGTGAGTCGGAACCCGGTGCGCGAGGCCCTGCAGCGGCTGATGCACGAAGGGCTGGTCGACCACCGCCAGAGCCGGGGCATCTTCGTCCACACTCCCACCCCGACCGAGGTGGCGGAGGTGTTCGTGGTCCGCGCCCTGCTGGAGAGTGAGTGCGCCCGGCTGGCTGCCCAGAACGCGACCGCGGAGGCGCTCGATGCCCTCGCGGATCTGTTGGCGCGCGGGGCGCAGGCGGTGGAACGCAAGCAGGCGGACCTGCTCCTCCAGCTGAACGAGGACTTCCACGGCATCCTGCTGGACCTCGCCCAGAACAGCCTGATGTCGTCGATGATGGTGTCCCTGCGTCGCCGCATCCGGTGGTACTTCGCTGGCGTCGTCGTTCAACGCTCCGAGCGCTCCTGGGACCAGCATCGCGCCATGTACGAGGCGATCAAGGCCGGCGACGGCGACGCCGCCGCGCAGATCATGAAGGAGCACGTCCGGCACACCGGGAGCGCCATCCGGGAGAAGATGGCGGACCCGAACTGAGTACGGGGTCGGCTCAGCGCTGCCAGGTGATCGTGTCGCCGTACACGGTCGCCGCGACCGGGTCCGGCAGGTCCCGACCGTGCCAGGGATTGTTGCGGGACAACGAGTTCGAATCGCTGCGGTCCACCACATGGCGGGTGGACGGGTCGACCAGGCACAGGTTCGCCGGCTCGCCGATCTCGAGCGGACGCCCCTGCTCGGTGAGGCGGGCGATCCGGGCCGGGGCACTCGACATCCTCATCCCCACCTCGGCCCAGGTCAGCCGGCCGGTGTTGATCATGGTCTCGGTCACGACGGCCAAGGCGGTCTCCAGGCCGAGCATGCCGAAGGCGGCATCGGCGAACGCGTGCTCCTTGTCGTGGCGGGCGTGCGGGGCGTGGTCGGTCGCGACCGCGTCGATGGTGCCGTCGGCCAGGCCGTCGAGCAGCGCGGCCACGTGCTCACTCGGCCGCAGCGGCGGGTTCACCTTGTAGGTGGGGTCGTAGTCGGTGACGGCATCCGTGGTCAGCAGCAGGTGGTGCGGAGCGACCTCGGCCGTGACATCGATCCCGCGCTGCTTCGCCCACCGGATCACCTCGACACTCTCCGCCGTGGACACATGGCACACGTGCAGCCGGGAACGGGTCAGCTCGGCCAGTTGCACGTCCCGGGCCACGATCGTCGACTCGGCCACCGCGGGCCAGCCACCCAGGCCGAGGCGACCCGAGATCTCGCCCTCGTGGCAGCACGCGTCGGGTCCGGCGAGGCCGGGGTCCTGGGAGTGCTGGGCGACCACGCCGTCGAAGGCGCGCACGTACTCGAGGGCCCGGCGCATCAGCAGGGAGTCGTGGACACAGCGGCCGTCGTCGGAGAACACCCGCACCTGGGCCGCGGACCGCGCCATCAGACCCAATTCGGCCAGTTCGGACCCGGCCAGACCCTTGGTGACGGCACCGACCGGCACCACCTGCGCGTGGCCGGCGCGTCGTCCGAGGGCGGCGATGTGTTCGGCCGCCTCGGCGGTGTCGGTGACCGGGCTGGTGTTGGCCATCGCCAGTACGGCCGTGAAGCCGCCCCGGGCGGCGGCCCGCGATCCGGTGTCAACGGTCTCGGCATCCTCGCGCCCCGGTTCGCGCAGGTGGGTGTGCAGGTCCACCAGCCCGGGGAGGGCGATCAGTCCGTCGGCGTCCAGGCGTTGCACCTGCGGTCCGGCCTCGGCCGGGTCGGCGAATCGCCCGGACGTGATGAACAGGTCCCGCGGCTCTTCGTCCAGCGGTCGTGCTCCGGTGATCAACAACTCGGTCACGCTGTATCTCCAGTCGTCGGCTCGACCCCACTGAGCAGTTGGTAGAGGACGCTCATCCGGACCGCCACTCCGGCCGACACCTGGTCGAGGACCAGCGAGGACGCCCCGTCGGCCGCGTCGGCGGAGATCTCCAGCCCCCGGTTCATCGGACCGGGGTGACAGATCGCCGCCCCCGGTCGGAGCCGTCCCAGTCGCTCCCGGGTCAGGCCGTAGCCGACCGTGTACTCCCGCGGGGTCGGGAAGTAGCCGCCGGACATCCGTTCGCGCTGCACCCGCAGCATCATTACCGCGTCCACCTCGTCGATCACCGCGTCCAGGTCGGTGACCACCTCGACCGGCCAACTGTCCACCCCGGAGGGCAGCAGCGTCGGCGGCGCGACCAGGACGACCTCGGTGCCCAGGGTCCGCTGCAACAGCACGTTGCTGCGGACCACCCGGGAATGGGTCAGGTCCCCGACGATCGCGATCCGCCGCCCTTGCCACGGGTTCTCGACGTCGGGATTCTCGGCGCGAAAGTGCCGGCGGAGGCTGAAGGCGTCCAGCAGGGCCTGGGTCGGATGCTCGTGGGTGCCGTCGCCGGCGTTGACGATCTGTACGTCGGTCCACTGGGCAGCCTGGTGCGGGGCCCCGGAGGCCTGGTGGCGGATGACCATCGCATCCACCCCCATCGCGGCCACGGTCTGCACCGTGTCGCGCAGCGACTCACCCTTGGACACCGCCGAGCCCTTGGCGCTGATGTTGATCACGTCCGCCGACAACCACTTGCCGGCGATCTCGAAGGAGGACCGGGTCCGGGTCGAGTCCTCGAAGAACAGGTTCACCACCGTACGGCCACGCAGGGCGGGCAGCTTCTTGACCTCGCGCTGCTGGACTCCGGACATCTCCTCGGCCAGATCGAGGATCTCCTCGATCTCCTCGGTCGCCAGGTCGGCCGCCGACAGCAGGTGCCGCATCAGCCGTGGTCCTGTTCGGACGGGCCGTCGACGGGCCGGGAGATGGTGACCTCACATCTGTCATCGATCTCGGTCAGTCGCACGTGCACCCTTTCCCCCGACGCGGTCGGGAGGTTCTTGCCGACGTGGTCGGCGCGGATCGGCAGTTGGCGGTGGCCTCGGTCGACCAGCACGGCGAGCCGTACGGCCCGGGGACGGCCCAGGTCGCCGAGGGCGTCGAGTGCGGCGCGGACCGTACGGCCGGAGAACAGGACGTCGTCGACCAGGACGACGACGGCGTCGTCCACCGACTGCGGCAC
This sequence comes from Propionibacteriaceae bacterium, assembly GCA_052094425.1. Lineage (GTDB taxonomy): Bacteria > Actinomycetota > Actinomycetes > Propionibacteriales > Propionibacteriaceae > Microlunatus. The sequence goes on along the minus strand of JBQDIN010000029.1, from coordinate 23,719 downwards.
GCTGGTGTGGCCGACCGCCCGAGTCGGGTTCTTGCGCAGGTCGTCGCGGTAGAGGGTGATGTCGAGGGAGCCGACCGGGACCGGGTGCCCCTCGACGGCCTCGATCGCGACCCCCAGGCGTTGGGCCAGGTGGACACCGCGGGTCGGGATGCCGAGCAGGACCAGGCCGCCGGCACCGCGGTTGGACTCCAGCACCTGGTGGGCCATCCGGGTGACGGCGCGTGAGATCTCCTCCGCGTCGAGCACCACCCGGGAGGTGAGGAGTTCGCCGGGGTCGGGGGCGCCTTCGGGGGGCGTCGATGTCACCTGGTGCTCCTTCTGTCACGGCCGAGGTGCCGGAACTCCTCGGTTGGGACTACGGTAGGACATGTGAATGATCTGTCCAGCATGCTAGTGCCCCTCGAGACGCTGTCGGGATGGCCCGAGGCTCAAGACCCGACGTGGTTGCAGACCCTCGGCCTGTTGGTCCTCATCCCCGTCGCGATCTCCGCCGTGATCGCCCTGCTCGCCCATGGCCCGTCGCTGGCTCGAGCCAGCAAGGGTGGCGGCATGGTCGAGGCCAAGGATCCGTTGTGGCTGGGTGCTGGTCAGGCCCCGAGCAAGGAGATCGCGAAGACGCCGGAGACCCACCAGCAGGGAGGCGCAAGTGTCCAGTGGTGAGGCGTTCACCCCATCCGACGTGGATGCCCTGAAGCGCGCCATCCGCAATGCGGACCAGGCGTCGGGGCTCAAGTTCTCCGTCTACGTCGGTGACACCGAGAACGACCCACGCGCACACGCTGAGCGGATGCACGCCTCCTTGGCCGACTCGGCCCACAGCGTGCTGGTGCTGTGTGACGTGGAGAACCGCCACCTGGAGATCATCACCGGCGTGGAGGCGCGACGGGTGCTCGACGACGTCGAGTGCTCCTTCGCCGCCGCCTCGATGCAGTCCTCCTTCGTCGCCGGCGACATCGTCGGCGGCCTCACCGACGGCATCCAGCACCTGGGCGAGGCGGCCAACGAGCCGAAGACCCTGCACGCGAAGGGCTGATCGAGCCGCTCCAACGCTGAGCGAGCCTGTGGAGGTCACTCGCCAGGACCGCGCGAAATCGTCCACTCGTCACCGAACCAGGCCGAAAATCGGCTCTGTCGGCCATCGAGTGTCAGTTCCCGCGCGGTCGGCTCCGTTCAGTCACCGAAGGTGGCCGTCCACGGGTCGGTGCAGATCGTCGACACCTCGGTGGTGACCTGCCAGCCGCGCTCGCTGAGTTCCTCGGCCAGCCACGCCTCCGCCACCGGGAGCCAAGTCCACTCAGCCGCCCAGTGCGCGATGTCGATCAGGGCGGGCCCGTCCGGCCAGGCGAGGGCCTCACTCGCGGGGTGATGGCGCAGGTCCGAGGTCACGAACACGTCGGCACTGAGCTGACGGGCTCGGTCCAGGAGCCCGTCCCCGGCCCCGGCTTGGACGGCGATCCGTCGGACGGGCCGGTCCAGGTCGCCACCGACCCGGATCCCGCCGGCGGTGGCCGGCAGCGCGGCCGCCACCTGTTCGGCGAAGGCTCGGAGTGTCACCGTCGCGGGGAGCAGCCCGACGCGGCCGAGGCCGGACCCGGACTCCGTCGCGGCCAGCTCGAACAGGTCCCAGGCCGGGGTCTCGTACGGGTGCGTCGCGTGCAGGGCCTCGAGCACCGCCATCCGCCGGTTCCGCGGGAGGACCATCTCCACCCGGTCCTCCGGCACGTGTTCGACCTGGCCGACCTCACCGAGGAAGGGGTTCGCGCCGTCGAGAGGGCGGAAGCTGCCGGTCCCGGAGGTGACGAAATGGCAGCGGTCGTAGTCGCCGATCGCCCCAGCGCCCGCTGCGGCCATCGCATCCACCACCTGCTCGGTGTGGTCGGTGGGGACGAACGCGACGATCTTGTCGAGTGGATCGCCGGCCGCCGGGACCATCGGCCGGGTGTCAGTGAGCCCGAGTGCGGTGGCCAAGCTGTCCACCGTCCCGGTCGCCGGGATGTCCGCATTGGTGTGCGCCACCAGCAGGGCGACGTCGTTCTTGATCAGGTCGGCGATCATCCGGCCCTTCGGATGCGCCACGTCGACGGCGTGGATGCCCTTCAGCAGTAGGGGGTGATGGGCGATGATCAGGTCGGCGCCGGTGTCGATCGCCTGCCGGACGACCTCGGGTGTGACGTCGACAGTGAACAGGACCCGACCGACGGGTGCGTCCGGTTCACCGGTGACCAGGCCGACGGAGTCCCACCCCTCGGCCGTGCTCGGCGGGTACTGGTTGTGTACGAGATCGACGACCTCGGAGAGCGTCGGACTCTGGTCGGACGTGGCAGGGGCATCAGGCGAGGTGCTCACCGAGCCGAGGGTACTCGGACTGACGGATGGGGACGCCGTTGGCAGGCGCCAGTTCCCCGGAGACGTTCCGGCGGGAACGTTTCTGGTTGCCTCGGGCGGTCCCGGCGGGTGTGGATGGCCGGGGTTGTCCACAGGTTCGGGTCTGAGCCGGGTATGCGGCCCCGCCGTCCGGTTAGAGTGTGGGGGCCGTGAGCGTCAGGGGGCTGGCGGCACTGTGACGATGTTGTCGCTGGGAGGAGTCCTGGATGCGCAGGCTGTGCCGTTTCGCCGTGGTGGCGGGCGCCGGAGTGCTGGTGCTGTCGATGTTCGGCTGTACGCCGGATGAACCGGATGACGGTTCGAGTCCCAGCACCGCCCCTTCGAGTCCGGCCGCGTCTCCGTCGGAGTCCGAGGCCGATCGTGCCGAACGCGAGCGCGGCGAACACGCCATTGAGGTGTACGAGAATGCCGACGATGAGGTGAATCGGTTGCTTCATTCCGGAGCAGGGCGGCCGAGCAACACTCTCAAAGACTTTGCCTCCGGCTCCTACCTGGCTGCGATCACTGACTTGCTGCGACAAGTAGCGGCGGACGGTGTAGCGGCGGAAGGAGACATCGTGAGACAGGATATCTGGGTTAGTGGTGTTGCCACGGACGATCGCGTCCAGCTCGTCATCTGTGAGGATGGCTCAGACAGCTACTTCGTGGATGGGAAAGGAAACAAGCTCGCAAACGAGGACCCCTACGTGGTTCAGAAGGCTGACGTCGAACCGGTAGACGGCGAGTGGAAGGTCAGTTACATGGCCTCCGAGCGGCACGATTCCTTCGAGGGGACGGAGTGTGATGATGCTGGATAAGGCGAAAATCGCTCTTCTTGCTGGTGTGCTGAGCATTGGCGCGTTCTGTGGGACTGCGCTTGCCGACGAGCAAGAGTCCACGAGCACCGTGTCGAAAGGTCCGGGGCATTACAAAGTCTTAGTTGAGGGTCAGGGGTCAAATGCGAAAGTGCACAAGACGTTGCCCTCCCGTGCCGGTACAGAGCCAAAGGCAGGGTCCGGTGCCAAGCAGCCGCGCGAGGATCCCCTTGCCAAGTGGGAACGTGAGGCGAAGGCTGCAACGGCAAAGCAGGCGACCCTCGACGAGGCCTATAGGACGTGCATGGAGAACGACGCTTCCAGGTGCCAGAAGCCGGGGAATGTGAAGGGCCCCGACACCCTGCTGTGGCAGGTCCCGACCGATACTCCCGCCGCGGCGACGAATACGAAGCCACAGATCACGCCCGGGGAGGCCGGTGCAAAGGCAGTGGCCCGGCTCAAACTGCCCACACTCAAGGCGAGGATCGGTCCGGATCCGAGCGAGAACGAGTGGGGGATGATCCCCGTCGGCTACCCCGTCTGGTTGTTCGCTGACGGGGAGACCAGCCTGTCGGACAGTGACGAGGTCGAGGAGCTGTCCGTCTCCTTGGAGGCCGAGCTGACCTCCATGACGTTCGACATGGGGGACGGGACGACCGTGACCTGTCAGGGCCCGGGGACTGTGTACTCCGGCGACGTCGAGCCGGCGACGCCGTCGCCCACGTGTGGGCACACGTACCAGCAGGTGCCGCAGGGGATGGCCAAGTCGTACACAGTCACCGCCACCGCACATTGGACGGTGACGTGGACGGCGATGGGGGAGAGTGCGACCGTGACCGACACGACCTCGTCGACGACTGAGCTTCCGGTTGGTGAACTCCAGGTAGTCATCACCGAGTAGGCCATCACTGAGCCCGCCCGATCACCACTGCCGGCGCAGGTAGCGCAGCAGCCGCTCGGCCAACAATCCCTGCCAGGAGCGGATGGTCGGAAGTCCCGGCGGCGACGGGCGGCGTGAGTTCACCAGCATCGCGCCGGCGAGAACGAGCGGTAGGCCGATCCTGGTGTCGGCGTCCGCACTGGCGAAGGTCGGATGTTCCCGCAGCAGCCGGGGCACATCGAGTTCGCCGCCGTCGGGCCGATCGGCACCCGAGGTGATCAGGTCACAGGCGAGGATCAGCGGGTCGAGCCAGCGGGCCGCGTTCAGCGGGTGGGCCCAGTCGACGAACCAGACCTGGTCCGGGGTCAGCAGGATGTTGTCGGCCCGTAGATCGCTGTGGGACAAGGTGTTGCCGGCCAGCGAATCTCCGAGCGCGCGTTCTCGCTCGACGAACTCGTCCAGTCGGCCCCGTAGCCATGGATCCGCACGGCACGGGTCATCCTCAGGCAGGGTAGACCACGCACTGAAGAAGGACTGCACGTCGGCCAACGCCTCATGATCATCAGGCCAGGGTGAGGGCGTGAGTTGGTCGCCCAGCACGGCCAACCGGTCCAGCACCCGGGTTGCCTCGTCGGCGCGCCACGGATGCCGCGGCGGCTCGCCGTCGATGGCCGGGAAGCTGATCATCGCCCAATCCTCGCCGTCGATCGTGAGGTCGACTCCGCCCGCCGGGCGCAGGACCCCGTCGAGGGCGGGGAGTCGTTCGCCACGCGTACGCTCCCGCCGATAGAGGTCGATCGAGTGCGGGTTGACCCGGCTCCCGACGGCCTTGATGAAGAGTGATCGGTCACCGGATCGGACCACTGCGGCCGCACCGGGAGACAATCCGCCGGAGACATCCCGAACGGCATCGACCGGACCGCCGAGTTGATCAGCAACCCAGGCGCGTGCGGCATCCGGCGTCTGGGTGAAGGGCAAGCGCACTCCCACGGGATAGCTGCTGGGACGTACGGGCATGGACCGATGGTGTCGCGCCCCACCGAAGGTGTCCATCGGGTTTCCCCGCCGGTCAGCCGAAGATCGACTCGAGGTCATCGATGCAGGTCAGGGCACCGGCCACGGAGTACCCGTCCCACCAACTCAGTGCGTTGACCTCGTGGGCCTGTCCCTCGGCGACTGCCGGCAGGGCCTTCCAGAGTCCACCCTCGGTGACCGAGGTGAACAACTCCCCGGCATCGCGCGCGAACCCGCCGCCTCCGCTGAAGTAGATGATCACATCCGCATCCTCGAGCACCGTCACGTTCTCCGGGCTGAGGGAGATGTAGGTGTCCTCTGCGGCCGGCGGCTCGTTCGAGGGCGGCCGCTGCACTCCACAGACGGCGAGTACGTCGGAGGGAAAGATGATGCCGGTCAGGATGCGGACCTCGTCCGCGGTGAACCGCACCAACGCGACCGTTGTCGACGAGAGCGCCTCGGCGTGGTCCTCGGCAAAGGACGCAGCCCGTTCCTCGAACTCGACGATCCGGGCGTCGATGGTGTCGGCCGCGCCCAGCAGGCCACCCACCGTACGTACGGTGTCACGCCACTCGACCTGGTCGGCCGTGTTGAGGAAGGGGACCGTCGGAGCGATCTCGGTCAACTTGGCGTAGTGCTCCTCGACGCGTATCCGGCTGCCGATGATCAGGTCCGGCTCCAATCCCAGGAGCTGCTCGAAGTTGACCTCGTTGAACCCGAGCGGGGTGAATCCGTCCGGTGGGGCGGGCAGGTACTCCGGGATCTCGGTATCACCCGCCAGGGTCTCGGCGGCGATCACCTGCACACCACACTCGAGCGCGGTCTGCAATCCGCCGCCCGCGTCCAGGGCGATGATGCGCTGCGGGGACACCGGGATGCTGCTGGTGCCGAGGGGATGCTCGACCTCCCGCGTCCCGCCGTCCTCGGGCGGTGGTGCCTCCGTACGGTTCCCGGAACAGGCGGCCAGCCCGAGCAGGCCGACGCTGGCCGCGCCGCCGATCAGGTGCCTGCGCGTGATCGCAGTGGGATGGAGGTGGCGGCGGGTGCTCGTGTGCATGCCGAGATGCTACCAAGGTAACCCTAAGTTGCCGAAGCGTGGGGTGGGCGGGTCAGGCCAACCAGCGAGCCGCGCGGGAGTCGTGGTCGAGGAGGGGGCAGGTGACGCAGTAGCCGTGGTCGGGGTCGCGGAAGTCGAGGCAACAGGCACCGCGGACCGCCCAGGTGCCGTTCGGGAGCACCGGGTCGTAGACGGCCAGTTCCGGGGTGGAGAGCCGGGGTGCCCCCGCGTCGTACAGGGCTTCGGCCCAGGCGGCGGACTGGCGCCAGGCCTCGGCTCGATCTCGTCCCAACTGGCGGGCCAAGTTGATCATGGCGAATCGGGACATGTCGATCACATAGCCCCACAGGGTGCGCGGCCCCACCCGGGTCTGGCTCCGCACGGCCACGACGAGGGGAGTGATGGTGCCGACCAGGCACCGGGCTGCTTCCGGGGCGTCCACATCTGTGCCGGACAGGCGGAGTGCGTGCCGGACCGAACCGGGTCCGGTCCCGGCGGAACTCAGGTGCCACGAATCGGCATCGAACGGCGTGGCTCGGCCGACGAGGTACAGGCCGGCCGCGGTGCTGAAGATCATCTCCCGGACGAGGCTGCGCAGACCGTGGACGGCGTGGGGTCCGGCAGGGGTGCCATCGCTCCGTTCGGCGGCCAGCACGCTCGCCACCGAAAGCGGGGTCACCGCGTCCGCACCGAGGTCGAGTTCGGAGACCGGGTACCACGGATGGGCGGAGGGTTCGTCGGTCAGCAGGTCGGGGAGCGGTGCGAAGGCCAGATCGGCGGTCAGGGTGCGCACCCGGCAGAGGGCGGGCAGGTCGGCCCCCGCCGTGTCCCCATCCGTCACCATGCCCGCGAGGTTACCCGCCCACAGATAGGCTGGCGCGGGTTCGCAGTGGTCCCCCGGAGGAGGCGTGGTGGTTGACGACCCAGGTCCCGACGTGGCCCCCGCCGCGGTCGTCCTCACCGAGATCGAACGACGGATGCTGGCCGGGGCCGAGGGCCCCGGCGTCGCGATGGCGATGCGGGTGGTCACCAGCCTGGCCCGGGTCCGTGGCGCTGAACGCTTGATGGAGATCAACTCCGCGCACGTCGACGGGTGCCTCTACCACGGGCGGGCCGGCCTGGACTTCGCCCAGAGGTTGGTCGGACTCGAGGCCGAGGTCAGGGTCCCGACCACGCTCAATGTGGGCTCCCTCGATCTGCTGCACCCGAGCGTCGTGCTGCGCCGGACTCCCGCCGAGCAGGAGGTGGCGACCTCGGGTCGGGAACTGATGGACGCCTACCTCGCCCTCGGCGCCCGCCCCACCTGGACCTGTGCGCCGTACCAGCTGGACTCACGGCCGAGCGAAGGCGAACACATCGCATGGGCGGAATCGAACGCGATCGTGTTCGCGAACTCGGTGCTCGGCGCCCGGACCGACCGCTACGGCGACTTCCTCGACATCTGCGCCGCCATCACCGGCCGTGCCCCGTACGCCGGGCTGCACCTGGACGAGGCCCGGCGGGGGGACTTGATCATCGACTGCACGGCCCTGGCTGGACGGTTCGACTCCGACCTGGTGTACCCGCTGCTCGGCTACCTGGCGGGCCACGCCGCGGGCACCGGCAACCCGGTCCTCGTCGGGCTGCCGACGGACACCGATGAGGACCAGCTGAAAGCCCTCGGGGCGGCCGCTGCGTCGGCCGGGGGAGTGGCGCTGTTCCATGCCGTCGGTGTCACCCCGGAGGCGCCCACCCTCGCTGCGGTGACCGGCGATCGCGAGGTTCCACGGATGACGCTCACCCCGGCCGACTTGCGTCGCGCCCGCACCGAGCTGAGCACGGCCCGGGGTGATCAACTGGACGCGGTCAGCCTGGGGACGCCGCACGCTTCGCTGGCCGAGATCGAGGCAGTGGCCGCACTCCTCGCCGACGGCACAGCCCTCGACCCGGCCGTCGATGTGTACCTCTCCACCGGCCGCAGTGTGCTGGCCGCGGCCGAGGAACGCGGACTGGTCGCGGTGCTGGAGACCGCCGGCGTGCAGCTGCTCGTCGACACCTGTACCTACGTCACCTCGGTACTCGCCCCCGGGACCGAGGTCGTGATGACCAACTCCGGGAAGTGGGCCCACTACGCTCCCGGGAACCTCGGTGTCGACGTGGTGCTCGGCAGCCTCGCGGAGTGTCTCGACTCCGCCCGGGCGGGAAGGATCCGTCTTGATGACCGGCTCCTCGGCTGAGCGCACCGGGCGTGTCCGGCGATCCTCGGGCGAGCTGGCCGGGCTGGTCCTGCAACCGGGGCAGGCCCGTGGTCGGGTGCTGCGGCTCGACCGACCGCTCAGCTTCTGGGGCGGCACCTCGCTGGATGGGATGATCATCGACCGGCAGCACCCTCAGTACGGGCAGTCGCTCGTCGGCCGGGTGCTCGCCATGACCTCGGGCCGTGGATCGTCCTCCTCGTCCAGTGTGCTGGCCGAACAGGTCCGATCCGGTTGTGGCCCGGCGGCCGTGCTGATGGCCGAACCCGATGCGATCGTCGCGCTGGGGGCGATCGTGGCGGCGGAGCTCTACGCCATTCGCGTCCCGGTCCTGGTGATCACTCCGGCCGACTTCGCGAGCCTGTCCAGCGGTGAGGATGTGTCCGTCACTGCCCCGGGCGGGATGCTCGCGCCCGAGTGAGGGCCCCCCCCCGGGTCGGCCGCCAGTTGATCAGCCGGGATCCGGCACTCGCGGGCCAGTGCTTTCAGCAGGCCCTCCCGGGTGGTGAAGGAGGCGGCCTCCGCGGCGACCCGGGGTGTCGCCCCGCGAATCAGCAGGTCGATCGCGATGTTCAGCCGGGCTCGGGTGCGCCACTGGGCGAAACTCATCCGGGTCTGGGCCAGGAAGACCCGGCGGATCTGCCGGGCACTGACGAAGTGTCGGCGGGCCAGCTGCTCCAGGGTCTCGCTCGAGTCCACGCAGGAGTCGGCGATCCGAGCGGCCTCCCGGTGGGCCGGGGCCGGCAGGCCGAACCAGCCGGGCAGCGACGCGGCCAGGAGGTCTTCGATCGCCCGCCGGAAGTGCCGGATCTCCTCGTCGCGGTCCGGAGCGACGCCGAGCAGGGTGATCATCAGCGGCGGGAGGCCGGGGTGGGCGCGCAGGGTACGAGGGGTGCCCCCCGGGGGGCCTGAGTTGGCGGACAACAGGGGGCCGAGCAGGATCCCGTCCGGGGCGAGTTCCACGGCGTGCTGGCAGCGGGCCGGAAGCCAGACCGCGTCCCCAGCGGCGAGTTCGTGCTCCCTGCCGGGGACCAGGACGCGCCCTGTTCCCACGGCGACGTAGATCACCTGTGGTTCGGGGTGGGAATGCCAAGGGTGACCGACGAACCGGACCACACCGGCTTCGCGGGGCGTCCCGGCCATCTGGGTGAGTCGCAAAACCCGGCCTCCCTGGGCGTCAGTCTGGTCGAGGGCCTGTCCGACTGGTACGGATCCTCCATACTCAGGTAAGGGTAACCCGACCGCGGAGTGGGCCCGATTCGTGGTCCAACCTCGACACGAAAGGCCTCTGCCGTGCATCGATCGTCCCCTGTCCGGACCGCAGTGGTGGCCGTTGCCGCCACGGTTGCGCTGGTCCTCACCGGTTGTGGCAGCAACCAGTCCGCCGCCTCGGGCGGCGGAACGGACCAAGGCTCCGACACCCGGGTGGTGACCACCGAACAGGGTGACGTCACGGTGCCCGCGGACCCCCAGCGGATCCTGGTGCTGAACTCGTCGCTGACCGGTTACTTCTTCGCCCTGGGGAAGGACGTGCACGCCAGCATCCCGCTGACCCCGACCTCGGAGGAGTTTCCCGAAGGGTGGGCCGACGAGGCCGCCGAGGCCGGCACCACGATGATCTCGTGGAGTGACGACGGCTTCAACCTGGAGACCATCCTGGCCGAGGAACCCGACCTGATCGTCGGCGGTGGCCAAGGGTTCCCGGGCCGCCAGGGCGAGGAGGCGTACGACGGGCTCTCCCAGATCGCGCCGACGGTCCTGGTGAACACCGACCGGGTGATCTGGCAGGACCAACTGGACTTCGTCGCGAATGACATCCTGGACGTGCCGGAGGCCGAGCAGGAACTCCTGGACGCGTACGCAACCCGCGTTGCCGACGTCAAGGAGGCTGTCACGCCACCGCCCGGACCGGTCGGGTTCTTGCTGACGACGCCGGACAAGCAGCCCTTCTCCCTCCCCGCGACTTCCTCGTTGGCCCAACTCGTGCAGGAGATCGGCCTGGAGGTCGATCCGGTACTGGCGGACCACCCCGACCTGGAGGTCATCGGCACCGGCGACTCGGTTGCCCTGACCCCGGAGACCCTGGACGCGATCATGGACCAGCCGACCATCATCGTGCTCGGATTCAACGGCGAGACCTTCGACGCGGCCGACTTGGCGGAGGACCCGATCTATGACGCACTGCCGGCCTTCGAGTCGGGGAGCACCTTCGACCTGCCGTACTGGGCCTACCGCGCCGACTACCAGACCACGTTCGATGCACTGGATGTGCTCGAGAAGACCTTCGGAGAGCAGTGACCCATGGCCCAACGCAACTTCGTCACCCATCCGCTGGTGCTGCGTCGGCTCGAGGTGGACCGGGTGGTCGACGTGACGCCGCGGATGCGTCGAGTCACCCTCGTCGGTGATCAACTCGGCGCCTTTCACGCCGACGGCCTCGACCTGCCGGCATTCACGTCTCCGATGTTCGATGACCACGTCAAGCTGATCTTCGCCGAGGGTGGGGACCTCAACTCCGCGCTCCCGATCCAGCGAGCCCGCAGTATCGACTGGCCGGCGGCCGAGCACCGACGTGGCCGGGACTACACGCCGCGCCGCTTCGACCCCGATACCGGGGAGCTCGACCTCGACTTCGTCCTGCACGGTGCCGGCCCGGCGGTGGAGTGGGCGCGTACGGCCGAGCCCGGGGTTGCGGTGCACTTCGCCGGTCCCAAGTCCTCGCTGGTGCTGCCGGACGACCTCGACTGGATCGTGCTGGCCGCGGACGAGACCGGACTGCCCGCCGTCGGGCGCTTCCTGGACGAGCGCCCGCTGGCCGTTCCGGTGGACGTGATCATCGAGATCGGTGACCCGCGGGCGGTGCAGGAACTCGTAGTGCGTCCCGAGGACACCCTGCACTGGGTCAGCTCGGGCGGGCTGGAGCAGGCGTTACGCGATCTCGACCGGCGCGACGGGAGCGGGTACGCGTGGGCCGCCGGCGAGAGCAAGGCGCTGCTGCCGATCCGCCGCTGGCTCCGCGGGGAGCGCCAACTGCCGGCCTCGCACGTCAACGTGACCGGCTACTGGCACCACGAGGAGGACGAGCAGCAGTCGACGCCGGTCGGCCCCGACGCGGAGACCCTGCTCAGCCCGATGCCTTGGTTCGCCACCCGGGCCGCGGTGGAACTCGGCGTGCTGGCTGCGCTCGCGGCCGGTCCGCGATCCCTGGCCGACATCGTTCGGGCGGCCGACGTCGACCCCGCGCGGTTGCGACCGGTACTCGACTATCTGGCCACGATCGACGTCCTCGCGCTGGCGGACGACCAGTGGCGACTCGGCCCGGTGGGGCAGGAACTGCTCGACGACGACCACCTGACCGAGGAATTGTTCGGCACGGGGGCGGAGGCGTCCGCGCTGGCAGCCCTGAGCACCCTGCCCCGGGCCGTGCGCGAGGGCGGGAGTCCGTGGCAGCACCACCGGGGACACAGCGTCCGGGCCGAGGCCGTCGACGATCCGGATCTGTGCGCCGACCTGATCGAGGAGACCGGGGCCTTCGACTTCGTGGCCCCCGGGGTGCTCGACCTCCCGGCCTGGCTCGGCGCCGCATCCGTGCTGCTCACCGGGCCGGGGGCCGGTTCACTGGTTCGGGCGAACGAGCAGGCCGACGACCCGGTGGCATGCGCCTTCCACGGGGAGTCCGTCGAGGTGGGGGTGCTGACCGCGGAACACCCGTCGGTGGCGCGTCATCCGGGGGGCCGGGCCGACCTGGCGGTGTCCGCGCGGTCGTTGGGCCATCGCACCGACGAGGAGGTGGCCGATCACCTCGGCGACCTGCGTACTGTCACCGATCGGGTGCTGCTCATCGACGTGTTGTCGTGGACCGGACCGGGCACGGTGCAGTACGCGCCCGAACGCGCCTTGGCGACCTTCGCTCGTACCGGCGTGCCCACCAGGACGGCCGCGGACATCGCGGCCCTGGTCGGCAAGGCGGGCTGGCGAGTCGTCGGGCAGGTCTCCTTGGGCTGGGACCACGAGTGCTTCGAGCTCCGCCCCCTGGGGCAGAACTGATTCAGTCCGTGGCCGCCTCGGCCTGCTCGATGGCCCGCTCGACGCTGTCCAGGAGTTGATCACGGATCGACTCGAAGGTGTCGGTGAGTTCGTCGTACCCGCCGGCGGTGTAGAGGCGGGTCATCACCGGGTAGCGCTCGACGTCGAAGTAGTCCTCCCAGAAGGAGGACATGGAGGCCCAGTAGTCGTCGGTGTCCATTCCCGTCGCTCGTCCCTCGGCCGCCTCGGCGAGGGCGGCCCGGGCGGAGCCCTGGAGGGCCGCCTCGACCAGTGACATCATGTGGGTCACCTGGACGGCATCGAGGGCGGTGTCGACCAGGCACCGAGCGCCCGCTTCCTGCGCGTCCAGGACACTGGGGGCCAGCGGTGCCCGCCAGAGATTCGTCTGCAGCAGCCACGGATGACGCTGGTAGAGCTCCCAGAACTCGGTCAGCCACTGCGACAGGGCCGCCCGCCAGCCGGTGCCGGGCGGGGCGTGCCGCATGTCGCTGTACACCCGGTCGGTCATCAGGTCCACCAGTTCGGTGCGCCCGGGTACGTAGGTGTAGAGGGTCATCGCCCCGACGCCCAACTCCCGCGCCACCCGACGCATCGACAGGGCCTCCAGCCCGCCGTCGGCCGCCACCGCCAGCCCGGTGTCCACCACCTCGGCCAGGGTGAGGCGGGCCGGCCGACCGCGCCCGGACGGCTCCGGCGGGTTCCACAGCAGCGCCAGCCGTCGATCCGTCTCGGGGGAGCGGACGACCTCCGGAGCCCGTTCCATCGCCCGCTCGCGGGCGGCGGTCGGGTCGGCGGCACTGTCAGTGGTCACGAATACGGTTCCCTTCAACGAACAGGTCTTTCCCGTACACCGTATGCTATCTTCGATCCGGTTCTTTCAGTACACCGTACGACAGGGGTTCTCCAGAGTGATCAAGGCACGTGGTCTGACCAGGACCTTCCATCGCAAGAAGGAAGTCGTCGAAGCCGTCAAGGGCATCGACGTCGACGTCCGGGAAGGCGAATTGGTCGCCTTCCTCGGACCCAACGGAGCGGGTAAGTCCACCACGCTCCGGATGCTCACCAGCCTGCTCGAGCCGACCGCCGGTACGGCCGAGGTGGCCGGGCACGACATCCGGAGCGATCCCGCCGGGGTGCGGGCCAACATCGGCTACATCGGCCAGGGCAGTGGCGGCGGCTACTCCTACCGGGTGCTCGACGAACTGCACAACCAGGGCCGCTTCTACGGGCTGGCCGCAGCGGAGTACCGGGCCCGTGCGAGCGACTTGGTCGAGGCACTGGAGTTGGGCGGCCTGAGCAAGCGGTCCGTCCAGTCGCTGTCGGGTGGCCAGCGGCGGCGCCTCGATGTCGCCCTCGGCCTGATGAACCACCCGCCGTTGCTGTTCCTGGACGAGCCGAGCACCGGTCTGGACCCGCAGTCGCGGGCCCACCTGTGGGAGCACATCAGCGCGATGCGGGAGCGGTACTCGATGACGATGGTGCTCACCACCCACTACCTCGACGAGGCCGACCAGATGGCCGAGCGGGTGGTGATCATCGACCACGGGTTGATCATCGCCGACGCGACCCCGGCCGAGCTGAAGCGCGAGCACGCCGACGACATGATCACCCTGGAGGTGGCCACGGCGGGCGTCGCCGATCCTGCGGAGGTCGGGAAGGCCCTTGCGGAGGAGTTCGCCGGGGCGACCGTGGATCGGCTGCCCGGTGATCACCTGCGGGTGATCATCTCCACCGCCCACGGTAATCGTCGACTGCCCCGGGCCATCAGCCTGCTGGGCGATGCCGGGATCACCACCGACTCGGCCACCCTGAAGCAGGCCAGCCTGGATGACGTGTTCCTCAACCTGACCGGACGAAGCCTGCGTGAGGAGGCCGCCTGATGACCGCCACCGATCAACAGTCCAGTACTGGGACAGTCGCAACCGGCCGCATCGATCGTGATCGCCGCAGCGGGCCAGCGAAGTTCGTCGCCGACACCCGGGCCGTGTTCATCCGCGAGGTGCTGCTGCTCCTGCGTGACCCGTTCAGCCTGGTCTTCTCCCTGCTGCAACCCCTGATCTTCCTCGGCCTGTTCGGGCCCCTGCTCACCGGGGCCGTCGGCGGGTTCGGGGGTGGTGCGCAGGACGGTACGGCTGCGACCTTGCAGTGGTTCGTGCCCGGCGTGATCGTGATGATCAGCCTGTTCGGCACCTCGATGACCGGATCCAACCTGCTGTACGAGTTGATGACCGGGTCCTACGAACGGGTTCTCGCGACCCCGCTGGACCGCTCGGCCATCCTGGTCGGGAGAGCCCTCAAGGAGTTCGCGCCGCTGGTCGTGCAGGGCTTGATCATCGCGGTGGTGTGCATCCCGTTCGGGTTCACCCTGTACCCGTTGCACCTGATCGCCGGCCTGGTCCTGCTCGGGGTGTTCGGGGTGGGGATCGGTGCCCTCTCGTACGCCCTCGGCTTGGCCGCCAAGGGGCGCGAGTGGGTGTTCTGGACCGTCCAGCAGACCTTGCTGTTCCCGCTGCTGATCCTGTCCGGGATGATGCTGCCGCTGGAGGCCGGACCCGGCTGGATGCAGCTGGTGGCCAAGTTCAACCCGCTCACCTACATCGTCGAGGCCGAGCGGGCCCTGCTGGCCGGCACCTTCGCCGACCAGGCCGTCCTGCTCGGCGTGGTCGCCGCGGTGCTCACGGCCGCGGTCGGGATCGCCGTCGGTATCCGCAAGACCCGTCGGACCGTGTGAGGTCCGCGCGCCTCAGCGGCTGAGGGCCTCCTCGAACATCGGCTCTAGGTACGGGGTCATCGTCTGCACGTACGTTGCCGTCAGGTGGTAACTGTCGAAGAAGGTGATCACACCACCGACGGCGGCGTAGCAGGTGTCGTCGCGACAGATGAACTGCGTCATGTCCTCGCGGCTGATGTTCGGCAGGTCCAGGTTCGCGGCGGCCTGGTCGAGCGGGTCCATCCAGTACCACGACTCGGGGGTCCCGTTGCAGGGCGAGTGGTCGTCGGGGTTCTCGGCCAGGCACTCCGGGGTGGAGTCGACCGTGTTGCCGGCCGCCGGGGTGTCGCGGAGCACCAGGAGGTTTGTCCCACCCTCGGACCATTGGGTCAGGTACTCCTCGTAGCCGGCGACGGCGCGTTCCTCGGTGCTCTCCAAGGTCTCGCCCTCGACCGGGTCGGACTGCCGTGCCGAGGTGATCACCAGGTCGTAGGAATCCCCGGAGGTCTGCGCCAGCACGTCCTGGCCGTAGGCGTGGCAGTTCTCGATCTTCTCCTCGGTGTTGAACTCCATCCGTTCGGCGGTGAAGTTGCAGGAGGAGACCAGGTACGTGTCGACCGTCCAGTCCTTCTCCTTCGCCAACGCCTGCAGCGCGGGCAGGTACATGGCCGCGTGCGAGTTGCCGACCAGGGCCACCTTGGTCGGGCCGTCCCCGTAGCTGCACCGGCTCCGATCCGTGTACGGGGCGTAGACGATGCACCCGTCGGAGTAGGCGTCGGACTTGTCCTCCTTGGCCACGGTCGGAATCGGAATCAACTCGCCCCCCGGGTCGATCGGGCATTCCTGCTCGCCGTGCACGATCGCACCCGCACCGACGCACTGGTCGGTCCCCGAGGTCGCCTCGGTGAGCCGTGCCTCGGCCGCTTCCGCCTGCCGGTTCACCTCGAACCACTGCAGGCTGCCCAGGCCCACCACGAGTGTCATCAGCACCGCGGCCAGTTGGAAGGAACGCTGGCCGGGGGCGCGGTGCAGGCGACTGCGGAACCGGTCCTCGACGAACACCTTGGACAGGTGGGCGAGGACGGCGGTGGTCACCAGGATGACCGCCTTGTCGAGCCGGCCCAGATCGCCGCCACTGACGTGCGGCAGCAACACGATCAGCGGCCAGTGCCACAGGTACACCGAGTAGGAGACCCCGCCCAGCCACTGCACCGGACGGAACGCCATCGGCGCGGTGGGGGAGTGCCGGCGGTCGGCCGCGGCCCAGATCACCAGGGCGGTCCCCACCACGGGCAGGGCGGCGGTGTAGCCGGGAAAGGGTGTCGCCCCGGTGTAGGTGAGCGCGGTGACCATGATCATCACCAGGCCGCCCCAGGCCACCACCGACGACAGCACCCCGCGACCGAGCCCGGGTAACAGCGCCAGGATGCCGCCGAGGGCGAGTTCCCAGATCCGGGTCGGCGTGATGAAATACGCACTCGCCGGCTCGTTCGCGGTCGCCCAGACCGAGAAGGCGAACGAGGCCAGCGTGACCGTGACCAGACCGATCCACAGCACGGAACGCAGGGATCGGCTGAACCGTGTCGCCACTGCGGCCAGGACCAGGATCAGGACGGGCCAGACCAGATAGAACTGCTCCTCCACCGACAGCGACCAGAAGTGCTGGACGGGGGTGGCGGCGTCGTCCGCGCCCAGGTAGTCGACCGACTGGGCGGCGAGGGCCCAGTTCTGGACGTACAGGGCGGAGGCGATGACCTGCTTGGCGGTGTCCACCCACTGGGTCGCCGGGGCGACGATCCGGGACGCGATCAACGTGACCGCCAACACCAGCAGCGATGCGGGCAGCAACCGACTGATCCGGCGTCCCCAGAACCGGGTCAGGTCACCGAAGGCCCGCGGCGGACGGGCCAGCAGGTGCGAGGTGATCAGGAAGCCGGAGATGACGAAGAAGACGTCCACCCCGACGAAGCCGCCGGTGAGTCGATTCGGCCACAGGTGGTAGAGCACGACGATTCCGACGGCCAGGGCCCGCAAGCCCTGGATGTCGGGTCGGAAGCCACCCAGGTCCCGGGAGACGAACCAGCGACCGGGGCCGGGCAACTGACGCGCCCCCGAGCCGGGAGCCGTCCTGCTCGCCGAATCGACACTCACGCGGTCGGCGTCCTGCCTCCCGCTGCGCGGCAGCGCAGGGCCCGCAGGGCATCGTCGCGGCGCTCACTGATCAGGCGGCGCACCGGATCGGACAACTCGGTACGGGCGAGCCAATCGTCCAGCAGGGCGACGAAGGCCCGGTCCGCGAGGGTGCTCGGGAACAGGTTGCCGACCACGTTGTTCTGCAGGGACAGACCCTTGCGCGCCCACACGCCCCGGCTGGCCGAGATGTCCTCGCAGGTCTGCAGGTAGCGGTCCACGTACGGAGCCAGCACCTCGTCCTGGCCGTGCTGCCAGAAGGAGAAGCAGATCTGGCGCTGGGTTTCGTTCGGTACGTCGTCGTTCTCGACGGCGATCTCCCAGGCGGCCTCCTTCGCCGCCGCGACCGGCTGGGCCGCGCGCGCGGCGGCCGCCTGCTCCGCCCCGGTGATGGTGTTGTCGCGTTCCAGTTCCGCGTCGATCTCGGCGTCGCCGAAACGACCGATCCGGGCCAGGCCGTGGGCCAGGGACCAGCGCAGGTCTCGGTCCACCACCAGACCGGGTGGCACCTCCTCGCCCACCAGCCAACCGAACAGCAGGTCGGCGCCCACCTCGGACCGCGCCACCGCGGCCAGGGCGCGCGTGATCGCCAGTTGGTGGTCCGAACCGGACTCGGCCTCGCTGAGCAACCGGGCCAGCCCGGCTTCCAGGGTGGTCAGCACAGCAGACTGGTCCTCGACCGGTGCGTACGCCTCGGCAGCCCGGCTGGCCTGGGCCAGTTGGGTCTGTACGGCGGTCAGGTCGGTCTCGTCGCCCACTCCACGCAGCACCAGGTCCACGTAGTCGGCGGCGCTGAGCTCGGCGTCGCGGCACATGTCCCACGCGGCCCCCCAGCACAGCGCCCGGGCCAGTGCGGAGTCGAGTTGGTGGATGTTGTTGATCAAGGTGTCCAGGGACCGGTCGTCGAGGCGGACCTTGGCATAGGTCAGGTCGTCGTCGTTGACCAGGATCAGGTCCGGGCGGGGGAGCCCCACCAGTTCGTCCACCGGGCTGTACTCGCCGGCGATGTCACACTCCACCCGGTGCAGCCGGACCAGCCGGCCGTCGACCAGGGAGTAGAGGCCGACGGCGAGTCGGTGGCTGCGCAGGGTCGGCCACTCCGCGGGCGCGGTCTGGTGGATCCGGAAGCTGCTGAAGGTGCCGTCTGCGGCGGTCTCGAACTCGGCGCGCAGGGTGTTCACCCCCGCCACCTCCAGCCATTCCGACGACCAGTCGGACAGGTCGCGTCCCGAGCTCGCCTCCAAGGCGGTGAGGAGGTGGGACAACTGCGTGTTGGCGAAGGCGTGCTCGGCGAAGTAGGCGCGTACCCCGGCCAGGAACTCGTCCCGACCCACGAAGGCGACCAACTGGCGCAGGGCCGAGGCCCCCTTGGCGTACGTGATCCCGTCGAAGTTGAGCTCCACCGCCTCGAGGTCGACCATGTCGGCGGCGATCGGGTGGGTGGAGGGCAACTGGTCCTGTCGGTAGGCCCACGTCTTGCGGCTGTTGCAGAAGTTCACCCACGGCTGTTCGGGATCGTCACCGATCTCACCCTGGGCGAAGTGCGAGGCCCATTCGGCGAAGGACTCGTTCAGCCACAGGTCGTCCCACCAGGTCATCGTGACCAGGTTGCCGAACCACATGTGCGCCAGCTCGTGCAGGATCGTGTTGTCGCGGCTCTCGTAGGCCGCCGCGGTCTTGCGGGAGCGGAAGATGTACTCGTCCCGGAAGGTGACGCAGCCGGCGTTCTCCATCGCGCCGATGTTGTACTCCGGCACGAATGCCTGGTCGTACGTGCCGAAGGGGTACGGCCGGCCGAAGTGCTCCTCGAACACGCCGAACCCAGCCTGGGTGGTGGCGAAGATGCGGTCGGCGTCCAGGTGCTCGACCAGGGACTGGCGGCACAGGATCGACATCGGCACCTCTCCGCCCCGGCCGGTGTAGGAGGTGGCGACGGAGTGGTACTCGCCGGCCACGATGGCCGTGATGTAGGTCGACATCGCACACGTGGGGGCGAACTCCCACAACTCCACGCTCCTACCGTGCAGGCTCGGCTTCGGGGTCGCCGCATTGGAGATGACGGCCCAGCCGGCGGGAGCCAATACCGAGAAGGTGAACTCCGCCTTCAGGTCCGGCTGCTCGAAGCAGGCGTAGACCCGGCGGGCCTCGGACACCTCGAACTGGCTGTAGAGGTACACGCGGTCATCGGCCGGATCGACGAAGCGGTGCAGTCCCAGACCGCTGCGGCTGTAGCGCAGTACCGCGGTGACGCTGAGTTCGTGTTCCCCGGCGCCCACGTGGAAGGGGAGGCGGGACTCGGCAAAGGTGGACACGTCGAGCGGCTCGCCGTCCAGTCTGGCCGCCAGCACCTCGTCGGCGATGACATCGATGAACGAACTGCCGTCCTCGCGCGCGGTGAAGCGGACAGTGGAGGTGGAGACGAAGTGCGTGTCGGGCTCGGCGAGGGGGCTGCCGTCGGGTGCGTGGCCGGTCAGGTCGACCCGGACCCGGTAGGTCGCGGTGTCGAGCAACGCGGAGCGCGTGCGCGCCTCATCGCGGGTGAGATTGTCAGGGAACATGGTCTCGATTTTGGCACGATCTGCCGCAGGTGCCGATTCGTACGCTCCAATCACGCTCTGCGCGTGCCCTCGGTCACACTTGCGGTGAGGAAGGCGCGCCAGTTCTCCGCCGAGTCGTGCACGTCGCCGTCCACCCCGATCCGCTCGAGTACGACCGCTCCGGCCTCCCTAGTCTGCGCGTCCCATTCGCCGGTGATCTCGCAGCGGACGTTCCAGATGTGCCGGCTGATCGACTGCACCGCCTGGGCCTGGACGCGGGAGCTGGTGTCGGGCGTCGACAGGTCGGTCCCCGACCGGCTGTTGTCCACGTGGATGTGGTTGTGGTGTTGATCATCGAACAGGTGCGTCAGCACGTACGCGAAGTGGTGGTGCAGGCTGGCCGCCAGGGCCCAGTAGCGGCGCCGGTGGAAGGCCAGTTGATCACCGGAGTAGTCCTTCCAGATGTCGTAGCGGCACGACGCCAGGGTGTCCGCCCCGCTGGTCAGCCGGGCCACGTCGAAAGCGCGGCCGGAGTTGTGCCACGACGAGCAGTTCCCGTCCCCAGCCGTCCAGGAGCCATAATTGGCGATCGCGTCCGGGGCCGGGAGACCACTCGTGGCGATGAAATGGCCACGCCAGTCCTCCAGCCTGGCGAAGAAGTCCGCCTCGAAGAAGAGCCGCTCCGCGCGGCCGTTCGGCTCGTACACCAGGGTCGACTCACCCAGCACCTCGTGTGCGTCGAGGGTGCCGCGGTCCACGCATCGGGCGTCGTTCTCGGGCGGATCTCCACCCGGCGGGAACTCGGGGACCGAGCAGCCGGACACCAGGCCCGCCCCGGCGGCGGCGGACCAGCCCAGGAGCCGCCGGCGAGTGATCGACATGGAGCGAGATTAGACGCTCCAGCCAAGGCGGCAGGCTGTGACATAGTTCCTCCATGCGCGTACACATCGGTGGCGACCACGCTGCCTTCGAGTTCAAGCAGTTCCTGGCCGAGGCCTTGCGTGGGGACGGACACGAGGTGATCGACCACGGTCCGGAGGCCTTCGATGCCGACGACGACTACCCCCGCTTCTGCATCCCGACCGCGGCGGCCGTGGTGGCCGACGAAGGGTCCCTGGGCGTGGTGCTGGGTGGCTCCGGCAACGGTGAGCAGATCGCGGCCAACAAGGTCCGCGGGGTACGGGCCGCGTTGGCCTACAACCCCGACCTTGCCCGACTGGCCCGCGAGCACAACGACGCGAACGTGGTCAGCATCGGGGCCCGGATGCACGAGGCCGCCGATGCCCTGGAGATCGTCCGCACCTTCTTGGCCACGGACTTCTCGGGAGCGGAGCGACACAGCCGCCGGATCGCCCAACTGGCCGAGTACGAGGCCCGCTGAGTACGACGGTTGGCTGAGTACGAC
>JBQDIN010000029.1:0-2366 GCA_052094425.1 Propionibacteriaceae bacterium | reverse complement strand
GCTGAGTACGACGGTTGGCTGAGTACGACAGTTGGCTGAGGCGGTACGGCTCAGCCGCGGGGGCGACGTCCTTCGACCCGGGCCAGCAGCTTGCCGAGGACGGCCTGCGCAGCAGCCTCGTCCTCCGGCCCGGGACGCGACACCTCGCGGGCCCGCACGGCGCGGTCGGTGGACAGCAGGCCGGAGATCCCGTCCCGGCCGAAGTCGCCGGCGGGACGGGGCACCGGGGCCGATTCGCCGGGTGGCGGATCCGCCAGATCGGTACCACTCATCGGGCGTACTCGTTCATGGGAACAGCGTAGGACGAAGGGGCAACATGTGCACACTCATTCCGAGGACGCTCGTCGGAGCGGGGGATCAGCGTGCCTGAGGGACACACCCTGCACCGCCTGGCCCTCGACCTGAGCGATGCGTTCGCCGGTGAGCGGGTCCGGGTCAGCTCACCGCAGGGACGCTTCGCCGATTCGGCCCGCCAGCTCGACGGCCACGTGGTCGTCGAGGCCGAGGCCGACGGCAAGCACCTGTTCATCGAGTTCGACAACGCCCTGTGGCTGCACATCCACCTCGGGCTGATCGGTTCGCTGGCACTCGGTCCGCCCGCACCACCTCGGGGCGAGGTGAGGGTGCGGATCGCCCACGCGACCGTGGCCGCGGACCTCCGCGGACCGCAACTCTGCGCCGTGCGCACCGCGAGCGAGGTGGTCGCCCAACACGCCAAACTTGGTCCGGACCCACTGCGCCGCGACGCCGACCCGGAGATCGCCTGGCGGCGGATCAGCCGCTCCGAACGGTCCATCGCCGCCCTGCTGTTGGACCAGTCGGTGCTGGCCGGGGTGGGGAACGTGTACCGCGCCGAGGTGCTGTTCCGGCAACGGATCAACCCGCACACGCCGGGGCGACAACTGCGCCGGACGAGTTGGCTCGCCCTCTGGGCGGACCTGCTGGAGTTGATGCCACAGGGCGTCCGGGACAACCAGATCGACACCGTCCGGTCCGAGCACACGCCGGAGCAGATGAGACGGGAACCGCGCGTCGACGACCACGGCGGCGAGGTGTACGTGTATCGCCGCAACCAGATGCCGTGCTGGGTCTGCGGATCCCGGGTACGTACCGAGGTGCTGGCCGGCCGCAACCTCTTCTGGTGCGGTCGCTGCCAACGACGACGCTGACGGAGCCCTGGGTGTCCGGGGCCGTCGTTAGGCTGGCGGGGACGAGGGGAGCCAGACAGCGATGTGGAACGACGGCGAGTGGCGGGGCTTCGGCGCCTTCGAGCCCGACGAACTGGACGAGCCGGCGGAGCGTTGGGATGACGAGGAGGAGGACGTCTATCCGATCCCGTGGGCCGGCCGGACGGCGATCACCGACCCCGAGTACGGCGGCGTGAAGGTCACGGGGGCCCCCAGCTTGGCGCTGCGCCTGGGGCGGGTCTGTGTGGACGGGGAGTGGCACGACTGGACCACCGATTCAGTGGTCTTCGAGGACGGCGAGCTGTCCTCCTCGCACGCCGTCGGTTCCCTGGTCCTGCAGGTCCGCCACGGGTTCTTCAGTTCGTGGGCCACGCGGTTCAATCTGGTGAAGTTGTTGAGCCGGGAGCCGGTCCGCATCGACCACTTGCTCGTGCACGTGGAGACCGATGACGGTGGAGTGGCCTGGTTCCACGGCGCTGGGGCGGCCGCCTCGCTGGTGGTCCTGCCGACCGGATCCGGGCACGCGCTGGGGGGCCGGATCCGAGTGGGTGGTGCCCGGCCCGGCCCGGACGGCACGATCGACCTGGGCGGGGTCACTCTCGGGGGACGGGGACGCAACTCGCTCGATGCCCAGTGGCGCTTCGACCCCTATCCGACTCCGGCGGCCTTCGGCCGCACCGCGCCCGGGTGGATGCCCGAGTCGTTGATCATGGAATCGCACGAGCCGCAGGTGATCCAGCACGCCGACGCGGCCCTGGTCGCCGCCGGTCTGGGCACCGGCGACGTGGACGGGGGCACCGAACTGCTCGGCAGCCCCGGCTCCCACGTGGTGGAACTGCGCGACAGCAACGGCACGGCCGAGGTGGAGTTGTGCTGGGCGCCGGACGCCGACGAACTGCTGCTGCGCAGCGCCCACCTCGCGCTCTCCGGCGCCCGGCTCGCCACCGGGGCACCCCGGCTGGAGACCGCCGGGGCCGGGCTCGTCGTTCGCCAGTCATTGCGCCTCGGGCTGTTGGAGGACCCGGAGGAGGGGGTCGACGCCTTGGACGCACTGGCGGATCGGCTGCTGCGCAAGGCGGTGCCCGCCCCGCTGGAGGTGATCTTGCTCAGTTCCTGGGTGTTGGAGAACAGCAGCAACGACGAGATCCGCGAGTTCGTCCAGACCTTCCGGTCCGTGGG
>JBQDIN010000028.1:0-46303 GCA_052094425.1 Propionibacteriaceae bacterium | reverse complement strand
GTCAGCCGCCCGCGTTCTCGGTGGTAGCCACCGGACGCTGGCCCAGTTCCTCGTCCAGGCGGAGCAGCCCGGGGCCGTCGTCGTTGATCAACTCGACTCGACCCACGATCTCGCTGACCGTGGCCTCCTCCTCGATCTGCTCCGACAGGAACCAGTTGAGGAGCGGCCGGGAGTCGAGGTCACCGGACGCCTCGGTCTGGCGATACAGCTCCCGGATGGCCTCAGAGACCCGCTGCTCGTGCGCGTAGGCCGCCTGGAAGCCGTCCAGTACCGAGTTCACTGTGACTTCCGGTCCGGCGATCGTGCCGATCGCCGGGTGGTTGCCCCGGTCGGCCACGTGGTCGATGAACTTGTTGGCGTGCACGATCTCCTCGTCGGCCTGGTGGCGCAGCCACGCGGCCATCCCGGGGAGGTCGCGGGTCTCCATCTCGATCGCCAGTTGGCGATACACCATGGACGCCTCGAACTCGAGGGTGATCTGGGCGTTGAACGCCCCTTCCAGCTCAGGTGTCAGCTTCATGGAACTGACTGTAGCCCTGTTGAGCCGTTTGCGAACCCCAGACAAGGCTCACCTCCGTACCGGGGCTGACCTGCTACGACAGTGCTCGCGTGGAGTCGCGGACCTCGAGCCGGACCGGCACCAGAGTCGTCTGCGGTTCCTCCATGGTTCCCTCGATCCGGTCGATCAACAGGGTCACGGCCTGCCGAGCCATCTGTTCCAACGGCGTCCGCACCGTCGTCAGGGCCGGTGTGACGAGGCGGGCCTCGGGGATGTCGTCGAAGCCGACCACAGACAGGTCCGCCGGGATGGTGATCCCGAAGGTCCGGGCTGCGCCGAGGATGCCGAGGGCGATGGCGTCGCTGGCGGCGAAGACTGCGGTGGGGCGCCGGGGGGTGGACATGAGGCGGGAGAGGGCAGCGGAGCCGAAGTCCTCGTTGAAGCTTCCGTGCAGCACGAGTTGCTCGTCCGGATCGATGTCATGTCCGGTCAGGGCGTCTCGGAATGCGCGTTCGCGTTGCTGGGACGACCGCAGGGCCCGCGGCCCGGTGAACAGGGCGATCTCCTTGTGGCCTTGGGCACAGAGGAATGTCGTCGCCTGGTAGGACCCGGCATAGTCGTCGACCAGGACCGTGTCGGTCGGTCTGATCCCAGCGATGTCCTCATCGACGACCACCATCGGCAGGTTGTCGTCGGCAGCTTCCTCGAGTGCTGCGTTGGTGCGGTAGTTGCCGATGTACACCAGACCTTCGACTCCCAGGTTGGTCATCATGGTGACCGAGTCGAGTTGACCGCGAGAGTTGTCGAGTGTGGGCGCAACGGAGACCCAGTAGCCCTGGGCGTCGGCGAAGCGGGCCACCGCGTCGACCAGCGCTCCGAAGTAGGAGTTGCTCACGTGCGGCACGATCATCCCGATGGCCCTTCGGCCCTTGTTCTGGCGGGGCCGGCGTGGGGTGATCGGCTGGTAACCCAATTGGGCTGCCGCACGCTGGACGCGGGACTCGGTCTCAGGCCGCAGCCGAAGGTGGCCGTTGAAGTACCTGGAGATGGTGGAGACCGAGACTCCGGCCGTCTGGGCGATGGCGCGGTAGTTCGGCCGGGGCGCGTCTGGTTCCTTCGCGTTCACGGATCCCCTTGTGGATTGTCTGGGATGGTCGGTGCTGATCCATCATGCTAGCGGTTTGCGCTGTCGGCCCGTGGAACTGCGCAACACCTTTTCGTTGTGAACGTCATCGATTTTGCCGACCGAACCGCTGAGGATGCGTATCGCGGTCAGTGCTCGACCCTTGATTGGGATGACTGGGGCGTGTTAGCGTCACGCATCGTTTAAGCAACAACGCGCGATGTTGCGCAATCTCTGGAGGTGGCGGTCGGTGGGGAAGCTCCTACTGGGGAGACTGGGGGCGGCTGTTCCCGTCCTCGCAATCATGACCGTGCTCACATTCGTCCTGGTGTCGTTGATCCCGGGAGATGCGGCGACGACGATCCTGGGGCAGGACGCCACTCCCGAGCGCGTCGAGGCGCTGAATGCGGAGCTCGGCTTGGACCAACCGTTGTTCGCCCAGTACTGGCAGTGGCTCCAAGCCGCCCTCGGCGGCAATCTGGGCACCTCCCTCTACACCGGTGATGCGGTGGCGCACGTGGTGTCGACCCGCGTCGTGCCGACCCTGGTCATCGTGGGGACCTCCACCGTGCTGGCCGTGGTGATCGGCACGATCACAGGTTTCCTGGCCGCGCTGAAGGGTGGCTGGTTGGCCCGCACCCTGGACACGTTGGGAATGGTCGGTATCGCACTACCGAACTTCTGGATCGCCCTGTTGCTCGTGGCGATCCTCGCGGGTCGGTTGTCCCTGTTCCCGGCATTGGGATACGCGCACTTCCGCCAGGGCCCGGTGGACTGGGCAGCCCACCTCGTACTCCCGATCGCGTCACTGACGGTCGCGGGGATCGCCATGGTGGCGAAGCAGTCACGCGACGCCATCTCGGAAGCGCTCAGCCGGGATTTCGTCCGCTTCCTCGACGGCAACGGCATGTCGAGGCGCAGGCTCCTGTGGAGCCACGTCCTCCGGCATGCGGCCGGACGCATCGTCGCGGTGGCCCTCGCCACCTTCATCAACCTCTTCGGCGGCACGGTCGCACTCGAAGCCGTGTTCGCCATCCCGGGGTTGGGGTCGCTCGTTGCCACCGCGACGCTGCAACACGACCTGCCGACCGTCCAGGGCGCCGTGCTGGCCTACACGATCGTGATCTTGGTGATGACGATCCTGGCCGACCTGACCCGCGCCCACTTGGATCCGAAAGTGAGGGCACATCGATGACCGGGACAATCAGTGTCACGCCGGAGCAGGAGCAGTCTCCGAGCGCACCGCAGCGCCCTGCCCGCCCGAAAGCACCGGCAAGGCGTCTGCCGGTCACCGGGCTCCTTGCGTTGGCATGGTTGGTGATCGTCGCCGTGGCGGGTGTGTTCGCCCCGGTCCTGGCGCCGTACGAGGAGACGGAGCAGGATCTGTGGGCGACCCTGCAGGGGCCGTCGCTGGCCCATCCGCTGGGGACCGACACGATCGGACGGGACGTCCTCAGCCGACTGATGTACGGGGCTCCCGAAACGCTGATCGGCGTCCTCCTGGCCGTCAGTCTCTTCGTCGCCTTCGGTGTGGTCAGCGGCCTGTTGTCCGGCTACTTCGCAGGCTGGACCGATCGTGTCCTGTCGGGCATCGTGCACCTCGTCATCAGTACGCCGGTGGTGATCATCCTCTTCGTGATCTTGTCGGTGTACCGAGGCAACACCTTGATCGCGATGGCGGTGTTCGGCTGTCTGTCCTCACCCGTGATGGCACTCGTGGTGCGGTCGGCGACGCTGTCGATCCGGCGTGAACTGTTCGTCGATGCCGCCAAGGTCTCCGGACTCCCGGACCTGCACATCGTCGCGAGCCACGTGCTGCCCCGGGTGGGTGGTCTCATCATCGTGCAGGCAGCGGTCTTCGGCGCGAATGCCGTCGTGATCGAGAGCGCGTTGAGCTTCCTGGGATTCGGCAAGCAGCCGCCGGAGGCGACCTGGGGCAACATGGTCTCGGAGGCGGCCGACACGATCTCGTTGAACAGTTGGTTCCTGTACCCGACCGGTGCGGTCATCGCCCTGACCGCGCTGTCCCTCGGCCTCCTGGGGGACAGGTTGCGTGATCGGAGTGCCCAGGCCTGGACGGCTTCGCACCTCACCAGTGGAGCCGGGCTCGCGCGTCAGCGCGAAGCGCCCCCCGCGGATGAGGTGCGTTCCGAGGCGCTGCTGAGCGTCCGTGACTTCAGCGTCGCCTATCGCGTGGGTGCGGGCAGCCTGGAGGTCGTCAAGAGCGTCTCCTTCGACGTCGAACGGGGAAGGACCGTGGGGCTCGTGGGTGAGTCCGGGTCGGGGAAGACGACGATCGCCCTGGCCGTCCTGGGGATCGTGGGTGCCACCATCGACGTGACCGACGGCTCGGTGCTCTACGACGGGACCGAGCTGCTCGAACTGGATGCCGAGGCACTGCGGAGATACCGCGGCAAGCAGATCGCCTACGTCGCCCAGGAACCCATGGTCGCGCTCGACCCGAACCACCGGATCGGCGCTCTCCTGACCGAGGCGGTGCGCACCAATGACCCGGGACCTTCCTCGCGTGCTCGGGAACGCGCGCTCGAACTCCTCCGGGACGTGGAGATCCCGCACCCCGAGGAGGTCCTGCGGATGTACCCGCACCAACTCTCCGGTGGTATGGCGCAGCGGGTGTCGATCGCCATCGCGCTGGCGGGGAGCCCCGAACTCCTGGTCGCCGACGAGCCCACGACCGCACTGGACGTGACAGTGCAGGCCGGCATCCTCGGTCTGCTGCGCAGGCTCCAGCAGGAGAATGACATGGCCCTGCTGTTGATCACACACGACTGGGGGGTGGTTGCCGACATCTGCGATGAGGTCGTGGTGCTGCATCGCGGTGGAGTGGTCGAGGACGGTTCCGTCGAGACCTTGTTCGAGAATCCAGCACATCCGTACACCCGAGCCCTGCTGGCCGCCGACCCCCACGGGGCGGCCCCGGGGCAGTTCCTTCCCGTCCCGGACCCGGGGGAGATCGACAACCCGGTCGGGTCCGACGACGCCCGAGACACCTCGGACGAACCAATTCCGGAACAGGAGGCCGCACAGCCATGACAGCCGTCACGAGCGTCTCGGCAGCACCCCAGAACGCCGCGAACCCGACACCAGAAACTCCGTTGCTCGTCGTCGAGGACCTAGCGGTCACGTACGGCTCCCGACGGAACCCGCCGACGGTGAGCGGGATCAACCTGGAGGTGGCCAGCGGAGAGACCCTCGGAGTCGTGGGAGAGTCCGGTTCGGGGAAGTCGACGGTCGGTCGTGCGATCCTCGGGCTCGCCCGTGCGAGTGCGGGCCGGATCCTGTTCGACGGTGAGGACATCACCTCCGCCAGTCGGCAGCGCCGGCGGCAGTTGGCGCACGACGTCCAAGTCGTCTTCCAGGACCCGCGCAGCTCGCTCAACGAGGCCAAACCGATCCGCCACATCCTCGCCGAACCCTTGGTGGCGAGTCGCACCATGTCGCGCCGGGCTGCCCTGTCCCGAGCAGCAGAACTCCTGGTGACGGTGGGCCTGGAGGAGGAGCACTTGGACCGCTATCCGCGGGACTTCTCCGGTGGCCAGCGGCAACGCATCGCCATCGCCCGGGCCCTGATGCCGAACCCGAAGCTGATCATCTGTGACGAACCGGTCTCGGCTCTGGACCTGACCGTGCAGGCACAGATCATCAATCTCTTCCTCCGCCTGCAGCAGGACTCGGGGGTCTCGTACCTGTTCGTCGCGCACGACCTCTCCGTGGTGCGGATCCTCGCCCGACGGACGGCGGTGATGGCCGCCGGCAGGATCGTCGAGCAGGGCGACACCGAGCAGATCTACGAGGACCCCCAGGAGGCCTACACCAAGCGACTCCTGGCGGCATCCCCCTGGCCGGATCCAGTTCGTCAACGGGAGCGCCGGCGCCTCTGGGAGGCCTTGGTGCAGGAACCGGACCTGGCGAAGACCCCGACCCCGTCGGACGTAGTGACAGAGGAGTCGTGAGTACAGTGCGAATCATCCCCGGACGACTGGATCGTCGGAACTTCCTGATGCTGGGCAGTGGTGCGGCGGCCGCCGCCCTGCTCGGTGGGTGCGCCGGCCAGGCCGGGAAGGACGCCGAGGCAGCGTCGGTCCTGACCCTCGGTGCGACCAGTGGGCCGGTCAGCCTGAACCCCTTCCTGCAGAACGTCGACCCGGTGAACCTCTGGTACATCAACTTGGCCTATGACCCGCTGATCCGCGTCGATTCGGCCACCGGAGACCTGCTGCCCGGCTTGGCCGAGGAATGGGGCTACGTCGACGCGGACAACACGCGGTTCCAGTTGAAGATCAGGTCCGGTGCGACCTTCCATGATGGGGCCGAGTTGACTGCCGACGCGGTGGCGGACTCGCTGAACTATGCGCGGGAGTCCGGTGTCAACCGCAACTGGATCGACACCGTGGAAGGGGTCAGCGCGATCGACCAGGACATCGTCGAGGTCGAACTGGAGAGCCCCAACGACGCGCTTGCGGTGCTGCTCTCGCAACGTCTGCTGCTGGGATCGGTGATCAGTCCGAAGGGGGTGGAGGATCCGTCGATCCTGCTGAATGCCACCTACGGGACCGGGCCCTACATCCTGGACCAGGCGAGCACGGTCTCCAACGACACCTACGTCTATCGGCAGAACCCGGACTACTGGAACCCCGACGACGTCAAGTGGGAGTCGGTCCAGATCAAGGTGGTCGCGAACAACGCGGCGGCCCTGCAGGGTGTCAAGACGAGGAGTCTGGACCTGGTGCGTGCGGATGCGATCACCGCAGCCGCCGCGGACGAGGTGGACCTGGGGATCTCCGAGGCACCGTTCGCGATCTACGGGGTGAACTTCCTGGACCGCGAGGGCACGCTGGCCCCCGAACTGGCAGACGTGCGGGTGCGACGGGCCCTCAGCTACGCGATCGACCGCGGGGGCATCGCCCAGGCCATGTACGGACGGTTCGCCGAGCCGACGGCGGGGCTCACCCTGCCCGACTTCCTCGGCTACTCCGCGGAGGATGCCCAGGCCTTCCCGTACGACCCTGATCGGGCGAAGGCGCT
The DNA here is from genome assembly GCA_052094425.1 of Propionibacteriaceae bacterium. Lineage (GTDB taxonomy): Bacteria > Actinomycetota > Actinomycetes > Propionibacteriales > Propionibacteriaceae > Microlunatus. Next base: position 39,635 of record JBQDIN010000028.1, on the reverse strand, counting down.
ACTGGCGGAGGCCGGGCACAGCGACGGACTGCATTTCCGGATGCCCACGACCACCCTGGGCGATGCCCAGCGGATGGCGCAGGCCGTCGTCGAGAACTGGCGTCAGGTCGGCGTCCAGGTGGACCTCACCACGTACGAGGACGAGGGACAGATGGTGAGCGAGGTCACGGCCGGCAAGTACCCGATGGCGGTCTACGCCTACGGAGCCCTGCCGCTGTTCATCCAGTCCAACAGCTTCTTCACCGGAGGGCGCACCCAGTTCAACGCGTTCGACTCCCGCGACAGCCAGATCGAGTCGTACCTGCGAGCGGCGGCCTTCGCCGACACGGACGAGGAACGCGGGGCCGAGTATGCGAGGGTCCTGCACCGAGCCACCATCGACATCGTCTGGATGGCGAATGTCTTCGCCGCCTCGTTCCCGATGGTCTACGACCAGGGTCGGTTGCAGGACACCGGTGTGAGCGCAGTGAATCCGACCCCCGGTGTGGCGACCGCAGTGGCACCGGTGTGACGATCGCAACGACGAGGAGGAATCGTGCGCATTGCCCTGTGCGGCATCAGCAGTGAGTCCTGTGGGTTCTCCCAGCACATCACCCAGCGTGAGGATTTCGTCGAGTCGCGCGGCGCGGAACTGTTGGCGGGCTACGACTTGGAGGAGGTCGCCCATCCCGAGTCGGGGACCGAGGTCGAGTGGGTGCCGATCCTCTCGGCGGCAGCGACCCCGGGAGGCGAGGTCGATGCAACCGTCTTCGACGCCCTGGTGCAGGAGATCTACCGGGGCCTGATCGAGGGCGGCCCGTTCGACGGTGTGTACCTGGATCTGCACGGTGCCGTGAAGGTGCGCGGCCGCGAGCATGCCGAAGAGGAGTTCGTCCGTGGCGTGCGAGGGGTGGTCGGCCCGCACGCCGTGGTCAGCGCATCCATGGATCCGCACGGAAACCTGTCCTTCGAGTTGGCGCACCTGCTCGACCTTGCCTGCGCGCACCGCCATTCGCCGCACATCGACCAGGCCGACACCAAGAAGAGAGCCATCGAGAACCTGGTCCGAGTGGTGGCTTCCGGGAAACGGCCGGCCAAGGCCTGGGTCCGGGTGCCGAGTCTGCTGCCGGGGGAGCGGACGGCGACGATCGTCGAACCGGGCCGCACGGTGTTCGCCAGGAGCGCGGAGGTGGCGATCCGGGAAGACATCGTGGATGCCAATCTCTGGACCGGATTCGCGTGGGCCGACGAACCGCGGTGCAGTGCCAGTGTGCTCGTCACCGCCCACGAGGAACAGCAGGCACGTGCCGGTGCGGAGGAACTGGCGGAGCACTATTGGCGCGCACGCTCCGACCTCGTCTTGGCCGGTGCGCAGCACGGCACCTTCGACGAGGCCCTCGACTTCGTCCTCGAGGGAGCGCCGTCGCCCTGTTTCATCAGTGACGCAGGGGACAACATCACCGCGGGCGCGAGCGGGGACACGACCCATGCACTGCACCGCACGCTGGCGAGGGCCGACCTCGCCGACTCGGGCCGACAGCTTCTCTTCGCCGGCCTGTACGACCCGGCAACAGTGGAGCGCGCGGCAGCCACCGGGGCCGGGGGATCGCTCGACTGCGCCTTGGGTGCCTGGCTGGACGACCGATTCGGCAGTCCGGCAGCCGGCCCCTGGTCGGTCGAGGAGGTGCTGCACGGACCGTTGGACGACGTGGTGACCGGTGCCCTGGTGCGCCGGGGCGGGATCTGGGTGAGCGTCCAGAACCGTCGGGTGTTGTTCGGCACCCCGGAGGATGCCGCCGCCTGGCCCTTCGACCTGCGTGGGCTCACCCCGGTCGATGTCGACAGATTCGATGCCGTCGTGGTGAAGAACGGGTACCTGCTGCCGAGCCAGGTTGCGCGCACCGCGAGCTCCTTCCTCGCCACCACTCCCGGCCCGACGGACGTGGACACGGCTCGGCTGCCGTACGCGCGGATCCAGCGGCCGATGTACCCGGTCGACGTGGACTTCGACTTCACGCCGACCGCCGAGGTGGTCCCGACGTGGCTGCCGTAGGCCGTGGAGAAGGATCGCGGGTGTGGGCCACCGCACGACCCTGTTGCGAAGAAGAGCCAACCATGATGAGGAGCACGGACGATGAATGATGATCTGCGCTGGGGGATTCTGGGCACCGGGAACATCGCCGCCCAGTTCGTCGACGACCTCGTGGGCAACGGGCACCTGGTGTCAGCGGTCGGCTCACGGTCGGGAGTGAAGGCCGAAGCGTTCGCCCGACGGAAGGGGATCGGCCGAGCACACGGGAGCTACCAGGAACTCGTTGCGGACCCGCAGGTGGACATCGTCTACGTCGCCACGCCCACGAGCGTCCACTTCGAGAACGCCGGGGACGCCCTCCGGGCCGGCAAGCACGTCCTGCTGGAGAAACCATTCACCGTGGACGCCGCGCAGGCACGCGCACTCGTCGCCCTGGCGGACCACCAGGACCGGGTGTTGCTGGAGGCCCTCTGGACGCGCTTCCTGCCGCATTCGGTGCGGTTGCGGACGATTGTTCGGTCGGGGGCGATCGGTGACGTACGGGCGATCATCGCGGACACGGCGCAACTCCTGCCGAGCACTCCTGACTTCCGGTTGAATCGTGCCGACCTGGCCGGGGGCGCCCTCCTCGACCTGGGCATCTACCCGATCTCCCTCGCCTTCGACCTGATCGGAGCTCCGCAGTCCACCCACGCGGTGGCGACCATGACCGCGACCGGGGTGGACGCCCAGACCTCAGTTCTGTTGACCTACCCCGATGGAGCCCACGTCTACGGCCATGCCGCGATCAACGCGGTGGGTGACAACCGTGCCACCGTCCTCGGCTCCCGCGGGCGAGTGGAGTTGGATCCCATCTTCTACACGGCCACGTCCTTCACGGTCTACGACGAGGCCGGGGTGGTGACGGAGCGCTTCAAGGAACCGGAATCCCTGCGGGGGATGCACCACCAGGCGGTCGAGATCGAGCGCATGGTCCGGGCCGGGGAGCGGCGGAGCCCGTTCGTCACCCTGGAGGAGAGCGTCGCCATGATGGAGGTCCTGGATGCAGCCCGCGGGTGCATCGGGCTCACCTGGGACGGGTTGCGCTGACAGTCCGCACCCGGCTACCGGTCACGGCCGGGCCCCTCACCCGAGGCGGAGATCTCGTACGACGGACTGGATCGCGGCGAAGTGCTGCAGGTCCTCGGCGAAGTGGCGGCCCGACCCCAGTTGATCATGCAGTGATCGCCAGACCTCCCGATGGCCTGACTCGTACTGGGTTGGCAGCAGGTGTCGGCCGGTTGCGTCGGAGACGAGAGCGAGGCCGGGTGCTGCCGTCGTGGCCTTGTCCAGGTGGAGGGCCCGCCGGCCGTCGGCGGTCAACTCGCGGACCCGGACCCGGGTCGCGACCGCGGAGCTGCGCGAACCGACCACGTGCAGGGGAGTCTCACTCGCCTGCCGGCGGAGAAGCCCCGACAGGAGGTAGCCCTGTGTCGTGTGCGCGTGGTGTCGGATGCTCAACGACGCCTCGAAGGCGCTGGCCAGCAGATCGAGATGCGCGGTGAGCGCCTCGCCGATGGTCCACTCGTCGTCGAGTACGGCATGGCTGTCGACCAGGACGGCGGCCCCGATTTCGCTGTCCTGGTGGTGAAAGGAGGCCGCGGCTGGGTTGCAGGCCCACCGGCGGGCGAGGCGAACGAGAACTCCGGCCTCCGCTGCGGCGTCAGCAAGGGCGAGCACTTCCACGGGATCGCTCTCGCCTGGTTCCATGATCACGATCGCCCGGCGTCCGGCCTGGATCGCCGCGTGGGCCGCGGCGATCCACTGCGCGGCACACACCGCCGTCACCTCGGGATCTCGGGGCTGCTGGCTGAAGGAGCGGGGCAGGGAGGCCAGCGTCTCGAGCACTGCGTTGCACTGTGGCTGGCGTTCTCCGCGGATCTCGACCGGGAGTGGGTTCATGATGCCTCCTGGCGCAGGAACTGGGATGCTCGGTCGACGATGCGGAGAGTGAAGTCGAGATCGGCGACATAGCTGTCGAGCGCCGAGGTGTGTGACTCCGGTCGTCTTGCGGCCTCGGCCAGGGCCAGCCATTCGGCGCGATATCCGTTGCCTGGTTCGCCGTTGAAGGTCATGGTGCCGGCGGACGTCTCCACCGCGGCCACACCGGAACCCGCCTGGACGTAGGACGGGGTGAACTCGGCCCGGGCCACACAGTGGGGACCGATCGCCTCGAACTCCCACTCGGTCTCCCAGTGGTCCCGGAAGCCTCCGCTGAGTTCGACCAGGACGTGGCCGACCCGCAGCAGGACCCGGTAGCCGAGGGGTTCGAGGACTCCCGCGGAGACGACGTGGATGTCCTCCCACGCCGGGGTCATGGACCGAACCAGGGGTATGTCGTGAATGGCGAGCCCGAGGAGCTGGAGCGCCAGTGAGTCGGCCCGTCCCTCGGCGCTCGAATGGTCGACCGATGGGAGTGGCCCCGGGGCGGCGGGTTCGGTCGCCGACGCCTCGAAGCGGTCGTTGAACGGCAGGATGATGTTCGAGCGAACCGTGTGGGCGTCGTCGGCCAGTGCGCCCATGTGCTGTTGGAGGAAAGTCCACGCCGGGTCGAACAGGTGCATCGACCCGACGATCACGGGGGTGCCCGAGGCATGGGCCGCATCGGCGATCCGGCGCGCATCGGCCACCGTGGTCGCGAGTGGCTTCTCACACAGGACGGCCCGAACGCCCGATGCACAGGCAGCCAGGACATGCTCGACGTGGAGCTGGTGCGGACTGCACACGGTCAGTACGTCAACCGATGGGTCTGCGAGGAGGTCTTCGAGCGATGACGAAGCAGTCGCCCCGACCCGCGCCGCGACCGAGCGCGCTGTGTCGAGGTCGACGTCGACCAGGTGCTGGACCCGGAACTGGTCGGGCAGTTGGGCCAAGGTGGGGAGGTGGATCCCCTGTACGACGGAGCCTGCTCCGACGATCCCGACTCCGAGCGGGTGGCGGTCCGCGTTGGGGGAGGCCATGGACAGTTGATCCTTCTGTTGCGGGGAGGTGGAGGTGGTCGGGGCCACTCAGGTGTGCGCAAGCGCTGCGGCGAGGGCCTCGCGTGCCTCGGCCACCCGCAGCTGGGGTGGTTGCTGGTCCAGCGAGGCGCTGAAGGGTTCGCTGTGAACCGGTCCGGCGAATCCGGTCGAGCGGATCGCGGTGAGGAAGCCGTCGAGGTCGATCACCCCGGTCGCCCCGGGTTGGGCTCGCTGGAGGTCGAGCTGTTCCGCACGCGGGACACCCGGGACGGCGTCATTGAGGTCGACCACGAGGATGTTCGGGGCCGAGGCGAGGTCCTCGACCGATTCGCCCGCGCAGTACCAGTGGAAGCTGTCTGCCACGATGCCGAACGCCGCTGGCTCGTCCACCCCGGCGAGTAGTTCCTGTACACCGGCGAGGTTGTGGATGAAGTTGAATCGATGACCCGTGCGCCAGGTCAAGGGCCCGACATATTCCAGGGCCAAGCGCAGGCTGTGCGCTGCGAGCATCGGCGCCAAGGCGTTGAGTCGGTTCCGGTAGATCCCGAGGGCGGTCTCGTACGGGACCTCGTGGTAGGCGGGTGGCATCCAGATGCTGAGGAGGTCGACCCCGGCCGCGCACAGTCGAGGGAGTGCGGTGCGCAAGGACTCCAGCAGTGCTTCGAAGTCGGTATCCGAGGTCTCCGGGCCGATGGTGTGCGGCAGACTGGCCGGCCCCCAGCCGAGACCGGCGGATCGGACCCGGGAGACGAATCGGTCTGCTTCCGCCGGCGTGCCGGTGAACGCCGGGAGCACCGGCTCGACCCCTTCGAACCCATGATCAACAGCGAGGCGGAGCAACTCATCGGGCGTGCTGTTGAACGATAATCGCGCCGTGCTGAGGACTGAGTACACAGAAAACTCCTGGATCGCGCGTGCTGCCTCGGTTGGAGGCTGGCCCCGGACGGTTCGAGCCGATCGGGCCAGCAGTTGTTGAGCCGCGAAGATACCGCGTTGCGTACGAGAGCGCAACGCTGGTGGAGATGCGCGAACGAGCCATTGGGGCGTGCGGCCTGCTCCAACCGTGCAGAGAACGCTCTCCTGCCACGCGTCCCTGCTAGAAGTCAGATCCCAGGAGTGTTGTGTGTTGCGCAACAGTGCACTAGTGTTCACGCAACATCGAGGTGGCAACGGCCAGCCCTCGAGCGAACCATCACCGAAGGGACACCCCGTGGCCAAGATCGTGTCGATCCCGAAGCCCGACATCGCACTGCCGACCAGTCGGCCGACCGTGCCCGTGGAGCGATTCCGCGAGCGGCTGACCGCGGCGGAGGAGGCGTTGTCGACCCATGGACTCGACTTCTTCGTGGTGTACGGAGATCGGGAGCGGGCTGGCGATCTGCAGTACCTCAGCGGTATCGATCCGCGTTTCGAGGAAGGCATCCTCGTCATGTCACGAGACGGGGCGCGGTACATCCTCTTGGGCAACGAGAACATCGGGCGGGCCGCCGGGAGCGAGCTCGGACTCGTCGGGCAGTTGTTCCAAGAGCTCAGTCCCCAGGGGCAACTGCGGGATCAGCCCGTCCAGTTGATTGACCTGCTCAGGAAGTGCGGTGTCAGCAGCGGCGCCAAGGTGGGAGTCGTCGGTGGAAAGAGCTTCAGCTCTGGCTTCGTCGTCGATCCCGACAGGTCCTTCGGGGTTCCCGCCTACGTGGTGGACACGCTGCGTGAGCTCGTCGGTGCGGAGGGAATCACCAATGCCCAGCAGCTGTTCGTCCACCCGGAGCATGGATTGCGGAGCATCAACACCGCACACGAGATCGCTGAAGCCGAGTACGCCAGCGCGATCGGCAGCGCGAGTGTCCACACGGCGACGCTCGGCATCCACGTCGGTGCCAGAGCCGACGAGGTGGCCACCCTGCTGGGCCATGGTGGGTTGCAGCTTTCCGTCCACCCCATGGTCAACTTCGGTGAGCGCACGCGGTACGGGTTGGTGTCACCCACCGACCAGCGGGCCGTACTCGGTGAAGCATTCCAGATCGCTCACGGGCTCCGGGGTGCGTTGAACTGCCGCTCGGGGATGATCGCCGCCGGCCCGGACGATCTCGACGGCCGCGCTGACTACTTCGAAGCGCTGACCCTCAACTACTTCGACACCCAGGTCGCGTGGTACGAGACCCTCCGGGTCGGGGCCACCGGGGGCGAGGTCTTCGCTGCTGCTGACTCGGCCCGAGACGGCGGCCTGTTCACCTTCTCCCTGAATCCGGGTCACACCCTCGGCTACGAGGAATGGTTGGAGTCACCCTTCGCGCCCGATCATCCAGCGGTACTGCGCAGTGGACTGCTGGTGCAGTGCGACATCATCCCGGACTACGAGGGGACCGCAGTGGGGGCCAACATCGAGGACGGTGTCGCTCTCGCGGACGGAGCGCTGCGCGACAAACTGGCCGAGACCCATCCCGAAACCTACGAGCGAATCCAAGCGCGTCGCACGTACGTCAGCGAGGTCATCGGTGTGACTCTGGACGAGTCGGTCCTTCCGCTCAGCAACACCCCGCTCTGGCACGCGCCGTACATCCTGGATCCCTCGCGGGCACTGACCACGTAGGGCGATTGGGGGCAGCTGAGGGCGACGCGTTCGTGCCAGTGTCGCGACATCCCTCGACGGGCACGCGTACGCCGACACGGTTAGGGGCATCCAGGAGGCGCTTCGGTCGGACTAGGCTCATCCGTGATGACAGCATTCACCGGATTCTCCAGCGCCGCGCTCGACTTCTACGACGACCTGGAACTCGACAATTCGCGAACCTTCTGGTCCGCGCACAAGGAGATCTACCAATCGGAAGTGCGCGCACCGATGGAGGCGCTGCTGGCTGAGTTGGCCGAGTTCGGCCCGGTGAAGATCTTCCGCCCGTACCGCGACGTGCGGTTCTCCAAGGACAAGACTCCGTACAAGACGCACCAGGGCGCGTTCGTCGCGGTCGCCCCAGCCACCGGCTGGTACGTGCAGGTGGGCGCCCCAGGCGTAAGCGTGGCGGCTGGTTTCTACCACGCGGACCCGGAGCGGCTGGCCCGTTACCGGCGGGCCGTTGACGATGAGGTGCACGGCCCGGAGTTGGAGAAGTTGGTCGCGAAGCTCCGCCGCGGGGGATGGGACATCGGCGGTGATCGGTTGAAGACCTCCCCGCGCGGGTACGACGTCGAGCATCCGCGGATCGACCTGTTGCGGCACCGCTCGTTGACTGTGTCGAAGGACTACGGCTTCGAGCCGGTCATCCACTCCCGCGATCTCGTCGCGCAGATTCGCAAGGACTGGAAGAAGGCCGCCCCGCTGGTCCACTGGGCCCGTGAGAACGCGACCTTCGAGTGACGTGGGTCCGGAATGGCCCGGCCCAGTGAGGCCGGGATCAGACGGGTCGCAGCCGTAGACCCCGCGGTGTCATCGCGAAACCCGCCTGCTGCAAGGCCGAACTGACCGCAGTCGCCTCGAAGACGTGTGCGCCGTCCACCCGCTCCACCGTCACCCGGCCGAGCCGGCCCGCGCGTACGGCGGACGCCAATGCCTCCGCTGCTGCGGCGAGGACTCCGGCATCCGTGGTGAAGGTCAACAGGGTGCGCAGTCCACGTTCGGCGTAGGCCACCAACTCACCGCCTGAGATCACCACCAGGGCGCCCGGTTTGCGGCCGGGGCGATGGCCCGGTCGGTCCGGCCACGGCAGCGCGGCCCCGTACGGATTGGCCGGGTCGCAGGCGGCGAGCAGCAGGGCGTCGGGGGCGGCATCGGGGTCGTCGGCCCGGTCGCTCTCGCGGAGTCGGTCCACTGCACCGCTGAGGGCGAACTGGGCGGCGCCGAGCCCGTCGACGAAGTAGCCGCGGCGGCACTGGCCGGCCTCCTCGAGGGAGCTGAGGCCCCGATAGGCCGCGCCGAATCCGCCGGGAGCATCCTCGGTCAGCACCGAACCCCGGGTGAGCACGCCGTAGCGGTCCAGGGCGGTGAACAGCCCCTGGGTGAAGAGGGTCCGCTGGTCCGCACCGTCGCGTGGCACCAGCGCCCACCGGCCGGCCGTGGTCGGGTTGCTGATGCGCGGAGTGCGCGGCCGAGCCATCCGGGCGGCCGCGAGTCGGGAGGTGTGCAAGCGGGCCGGAGGCTTGCGCGGTCGCTTCAACGCGCCACCGGTCGACAGGGCCCGCAGCGGCGCCAGCGTGTCCGCAGTCACCCGGCCGCACCAGACGAGCTCCCACAGGGCGGCCTCCCACTCGGAGCGCGTGTCCACCTCCTCGGGCAGCAGGTCGGAGAAGAAGTGTGCGCCGCCGGGCTCCAGTGCAGCCAGCAACTCCACCGCCCGGTGACTCTCCGGCTCCCGCGGGGCGGGTGCTTCCAGGCCCTGCGGCAGCAGCCGGACCCACCCGTCGTTGTCGCCGATCGTCGCGTCGCCCACCCACGACACCTCGCCGGCGGTGGTCAACTCGTCCAGCATCCGCGGGTGGTAGTCGTCGACTCGCGCCGGCAGCACCAGACTCTCCAGCATGCTGGCCGGACCCGGGTAGCCGGCGAGCTGCTCGATCACCGACAGCAGCGCATCCGTCCCTCGTGCGCCGGACCCGACTCCCTGCCAGGCCGGCAGGAACCGCGCGAAGGCAGCCTGCTCGACCGGCTCGACCCCGTGCCGCAGCGCTGCCAGCGTGCGCCGCTTGATCCACGCCAGCACCCGGGCGTGACAGTACTGCTGGCCGCCGCTGACCGTGTCGCTGAACGATCCGGCGACCAGTTGTCCCGGCCGGGTCAGGTCTTCGGCGGCCTGGCGCACGACGCCCGGTGCGAGGCCGTACCGAGCGGCCACGTCGGCCAGCACGAACGGCCCATGGGTACGGGCCCAGCGCAACACCAGCGCCTCGATCGGCCGTTCCGCCGGTTCCGTGAACCCGGCGGCAGCACCGGGTGGCACCGGGACGCCGAGTCCGTCCCGCAGCAGCGGCAGGTCCTCGGTCACCGCCAGGAACTGGTGGCCGGCGATCCCGACCTCGACCAGCCGCCGGTCCGCCAGCAAAGTGTCGACGGCCGACGGGGCATCCAGCTCCGCGTCACTGCGGGCGGTGACCTCGGCGCGGCTGTATGGTCCCGCGGTGCGGATCAGGTCGAACACCTGCTCGATGGAGGTGGCCTGACGCTCGGCACTGAGCCACTGCAGGTCTGCCTCGACCGCCTGCAACACGTCCGCGTCGAGGAGTTGCTTCAAGCCGTCCTTGCCGAGCAGTTCGGCGAGAAGCTGTCCGTCCAGGGACAGGGCGGCCGCCTTCCGCTCGGCCAGGGGGACGTCTCCCTCGTACACGAACGCGCCCACGTAGCCGAACAGCAGCGACCGGGCGAACGGCGACGGCGACGGTGTCTCCACCTCGACCACTCGCGCCGTCCGCGCCGCCAGGTCGCGCTGCAACTGCAACAGGCCGGGCAGGTCGAACACGTCGTGCAGGCACTCCCGCATCGTCTCCAGTACGATCGGGAACTCCGGGTAGCGAGCGGCCACCTGCAACAACTGGGCCGAGCGCATTCGCTGCTGCCACAGGGGAGAACGGGCGCGCGGATCGCGGCGGGGGAGCAGCAAGGCCCGGGCCGCGCACTCGCGGAACCGGGCCGCGAACAGCGCAGACGACCCGACCTCCTCGGTGATCAACTCTTCCAACGTGTCCGGGTCGAACATGATCAACTCGGCACCCGGTGGCTCCGACTCGGTGTCCGGCACCCGCAGCACGATCCCGTCGTTGGTGGCGGTGGCCTGGGCCTCCATCCCGTAACGCTCCCGGGCGGCCTGCTCGATCGCCAACGCCCACGGTCCGAGAACGGCCTGCCCGAGGGGGGAGTGGATGCACACCCGCCAGTCGCCCAGTTCGTCGCGGAACCGCTCCACCACCACGGTGCTCTCGGTGGGCAGGGCGGTGGTGGCCGACTGCTGCTCGGCCAGGTAGGTGATCAGGTTGTCCACCGCCCACGGGTCGAGCCCCGACTCCGACAGCCGCTTCCTGGCGATCGCGGGAGAAGCCGTGGCCAGCTCGCGGACGAAGCCGCCGAAGGCTCGACCGAGCTCGGCCGGTCGAGGGGGCGCATCGCCCTTCCAGAAGGGCAGTCGTCCGGGTGCTCCCGGGGCGGGGGTGACCAGGACTTGATCATGGGTGATGTCCTGCACCCGCCAGCTGGTGGTGCCGAGGGTGAACACGTCTCCGACCCGGGACTCGTACACCATCTCCTCGTCGAGCTCACCGACCCGCCGGCCGGGGGCGTGCTTGCCGGCGGCGTTGCCCTCACCGACCAGGAACACGCCGAACAGGCCCCGGTCGGGGATGGTGCCGCCCGAGGTGACAGCGAGTCGTTGGGCACCCGGGCGCGCGGACAGGGCGCCGGTGTCGCGCTGCCAGACCAGTCTCGGCCGGAGTTCGGCGAAGTCCTCCGACGGATAGCGGCCGCTCAGCATGTCCAGAGTGGCGTCGAAGGCACTGCGCGGCAGGTCGGCGAAGTTGTGTGCCCGTCGGACCAGCGCGAACAACTCATCGGCGGTGGTGTCCTCGATCGCGGTCGCGGCGACGACCTGCTGGGCCAGCACGTCGAGCGGGTTGTGCAGCTCGGTGACCTCCTCGATGGCACCGACCCGCATCCGCTCCACCACCACCGCAGTCTCGATCAGGTCGCCCCGGTGGTTCGGGAAGAACACTCCGCGGGAGGTGGCGCCGACCTGGTGCCCGGCCCGGCCGACCCGCTGCAGTCCACTGGCCACCGAGGGCGGGGACTCGACCTGGACGACGATGTCCACCGCACCCATGTCGATGCCCAATTCGAGTGACGAGGTGGCCACCACGCACGGCAGCCGCCCGGACTTCAGGTCGTCCTCGATCCGGGCCCGCTGCTCCTTCGACACCGAGCCGTGGTGGGCCTTCGCGACGACCGGGGAGGCGGTACCGTCGACACCCTGACTGGCGCCGGACTGCGCCATCACCTCGGCCGGCGGGGCCACGTTGCCGTCCCCTGCCAGCCCGAGCCGTTCGGCCTGCAACTCGTTCAGGTGGGCGGTGAGCCGCTCGGCCAGCCGACGGGAGTTGGCGAACACGATCGTGGAGGTGTGCTGGTTGATCAGGTCCAGGACGCGGCCCTCCACGTGCGGCCAGATCGAGGGGGTGCCGGGACGTTCCGGATCGGTGCGGTCCGCTCCCGGCGCGCCCGGCGTGGGTGGTGCGGCACCGATCTCGGCCATGTCCTCGACCGGGACGACGATGCTGAGGTCCCAGTTCTTGTCGGCCGGCGGGTGCACGATCCGTACCGGCCGGCCACCGGTCAGGAAGGCACCCACCCGCTCCGGGGGACGGACCGTCGCGGACAGGCCGATCCGCACGGCCGGCTGCTCCCGCCCGGCTGCGGTGGCGAGGGCGTCGAGGCGCTCCAGGGACAGGCCCAGGTGGGCGCCGCGCTTGCTGCCGGCCAGGGCGTGCACCTCGTCGACGATCACCGTGTCCACCGAGGAGAACACCTCCCGCGCCTGCGAGGTCAGCATCAGGAAGAGCGATTCCGGGGTGGTGATCAACACGTCCGGCGGGCGGGTGTTGATCTTGCGCCGTTCGGCCGCGGTGGTGTCGCCGGAGCGGACGCCGACCGTCAGGTCGGGGACGGGCTGGCCGAGCCGTTCGGCCGTACGCGCGATCCCGCGCAGAGGGGCCTGCAGGTTGCGCTCGACGTCGACCGCCAGCGCCTTCAACGGTGACACGTACAGCACCCGGCACCGTTCCGCCCGGGGCGGCACGGGGGAGTGGGACAGCGAGTCGAGCGCCCAGAGGAAGGCCGCGAGGGTCTTGCCGGATCCGGTCGGCGCGATCACCAATGCGTCCTCGCCGGCGGAGATCGCCTGCCAGGCGCCGGCCTGCGCGGGCGTGGGTGCGGTGAAGGAGTCGGTGAACCATTCCCGGGTCGCCGGCCCGAACGCGGACAGCGAATCTCCCATGCTCCCGCCCTGACCTGTCACGACCCCCATCATGCCCCGTCCCCCCGACACAGTTCTGGTCCCTTCCCTGCGACGTTCGCAGGAAGGGGACCAGGACTTTCATTCAGGAGCGGGCGAGGGCGCCCATCGGGTCCCAGGCGGGCAGCACGATCGGTTCGAGCTCGAGGGCGTCCTGGAGTTCCTGCGGCAACCGGGACCGGTGCACGGCGATCTCGAAGACGTGCTCACCGAACCACGAGTCGTTCATGGTCCAGAAGCCCTGGTCGGCCTTCTCCTCGCCCCAGGAGTTCTCCACCCGCCAGCGCCGCGGTACGTCGCCGATCAGGTCGACACCGGTGAACACCATCGCATGGGTCATCAGCGAGTCCCGGTGCACCAGGCGCTCGGCCTTGTCCAGGGTGAACTCGACGTCGTACACCGAGCCGTAGTCGTACAGTCCGGCGTCCCAGTAACCCAGGTCGGAGTTGCTCTGCTGGCCGGTGTCACAGCCGAACCAGACCGGCTCGCCGTCGATGATGCTCTCCTTGGCCGAACGCCGCAGTTGGTCGATGTCGACATTGAGGTAGGTGACGGGCGGTGCGTCGGCGACATTGCCCAGGAAGTCGACGGTGAAGGTGCGGCCGACCGGGGAGGACTCCCGTGGATCGTGCACCAGGCACACGTAGTCGTCGAGGTCGATCCTGATGTAGCGGTCGGCGAAATCCAGTGGGGTCATCTCGCCGTCGCGGTGGAAGCCGCGGTCCTTGTCGGTCCACTGCCACAGGAATTTCTCCGGCGGGGTCCCGAGATGGATCGACAGCACCCGGTGGATGCCGGCCAGGATCTCGTTCTTGCGGCTGGTGATCTCGCCCTCGGGGGCGCCGAGCAGGCCGCGCAGGTCGCGGGCCCCCTGGCGGAGCAGGCTCTCCAACTGCTTGTTCATCGGGCCGGTGCTGGACGAGGACTCGGTCTCCGGCATCGCCACCTTGGGCACCAGGCCGTACTTGCGGACCAGGGCCACGAACATGTTCCACTGACCGCCGTCGTTGATCGGGTCGCCGAGCAGGTGGTTGACCGTACGGTCGTCGACGTCGCGGTCCGCGGTGCTGATCATGGCCTCGAGGAAGTGGTTGGCCTTCTCCAGCTTGTCCCAGAACAGCAGCCAGCTCTGCGAGAACTCGAAGTCCTTGACGTGCAGGGTGTGCGCCGCGTGCACCTTGAGCACGTTGAGCCCGGCGAACAGCCAGCACCGACCACTCTTCTTCTGGTTGCTGACCGTGTGGTCATCGAGCAGGTGCGAGACCGAGTGGTCGATGGAGGTGACCACCGAACGGTCCAGGGCGATCTTGTCCACCGCCGTCTGGGTGACCGCGTTCTGCGCGATCCGATACCTGGGCTCGGAATCGAAGGCCTTGCGGAAGCCGGCCAGCTCCTCGGGGTCGATCGGTAGTGCGGTACGGGCGGCGGGGGTCATTTCGCTCATGGTGCCCAACTCTAGGGCGACGTCGGGATGGGTGCGCGGCGGCCCTATCGGCCCCAGGCCCCGACGGCAGCGACTAAGGTTTTCGCGTGCCCCACCCCACGATCGTCGTACGTGTCCGCGCAGGCCTCCGGTGAAGGAGACCGAGCTGTGGGCTCGGCTGCTGGAGCACCTCGGACCGGGGTACTACCGGGTGTGGGCCTCCCAACACTCGGTGCCGGGGTTGGAGAGCCGGACCGTCACCGACGCCATCGAGAGCGGGGTGGCGTTCAAGGAGATCTGGCGGGCGGTGTGGGCCGAACTGGGGCTGCCGGACCGGGACCGCTGACCTGCGGTCCCGAACTCGGCAGAATCCGGCGTGTCTGCGCTCGTTCGAACAGGTGTTCGGTAAGTTGTGCACTGTCGGTTCGCGTCGACGGGATATCCACAGGTTGCCCTCGGGGGTGACTTCTTGTCAGTGGTTGTCCCTAGTGTCGTGGAGGACGACAAGTTCACAACACACACGTAGGCCCGGACGGGGCGAGGGAAGGAACCATCATGGCCGTTGCAGACCGCAGCAAGGCACTGGAGACAGCGCTGGCCCAGATCGAGAAGCAGCACGGCAAGGGGTCGGTGATGCGGCTCGGCGACGAGACCCGCGCACCGATCGAGGTCATCCCGACCGGGGCCATCTCCTTGGATCGCGCCCTCGGCATCGGCGGGCTGCCGCGTGGCCGGGTGGTGGAGATCTATGGCCCGGAGTCCTCCGGCAAGACGACGGTGGCACTGCACGCCATCGCGAATGCGCAGGCCCTGGGCGGCATCTGTGCCTTCATCGATGCCGAGCACGCGCTCGACCCCGCGTACGCCGAGAACCTCGGCGTCGACACCGATGCACTGCTGGTGAGCCAGCCCGACAACGGTGAGCAGGCCTTGGAGATCACCGACATGCTGGTGCGCTCCGGCGCCCTCGACATGATCGTGATCGACTCCGTGGCCGCGCTGACCCCGCGCGCGGAGATCGAGGGCGAGATGGGCGACAGCCACGTCGGCCTGCAAGCCCGGTTGATGAGCCAGGCGCTGCGCAAGATGACCGGCGCCATCAGCGGGGCCGGCACCACCGCGGTGTTCATCAACCAGTTGCGCGAGAAGATCGGTGTCATGTTCGGTTCGCCGGAGACCACCACGGGTGGCAAGGCGCTGAAGTTCTACGCCTCGGTACGCCTCGACGTGCGTCGGATCGAGACCCTCAAGGACGGCACCGACATGGTCGGCAACCGGACCCGGGTCAAGGTCGTGAAGAACAAGGTGGCCCCGCCGTTCAAGCAGGCCGAGTTCGACATCCTCTACGGGCAGGGCATCAGCCGTGAGGGCAGCCTGATCGACCTGGGCGTCGAGGCCGGTCTGGTCCGCAAGGCGGGCGCGTGGTTCACCTACGAGGCCGACCAGCTCGGGCAGGGCAAGGAGAACGCCCGCAACCACCTGCGGGACAACCCGGACCTGGCCAATGAGCTGGAGAAGCGGATCAAGGAAGCTCTCGGAATCGGCCCCCGCCTCGACGTCCCCGAGGGCGTCGACCCGGTGACCGGTGAGGTGGACTTCTGATCGTGACCCCGTCAGCAGACAGGGACACGGCCAACGGTGGCGTGGGCCCGGTGCCGGTCGGCACCGAGCACCAGGTCTCCGGCCCGTGGGAGAAGCTGTTCGGTCCCGGCGGACTCGAGGCCGCGGTGGGCCGCTCCGAGGAGCCACCCCTGGCGCCTGAGCCGGAGATCGCCCCAGCGGGAAGCGGGCCGCCGGGGGAGGCTTCGAGGGAACGGGAGCCGGAGTCGGCTGCCGTTGCCCCGGCCGCGCCCCAGTCGACGTCGACCGATGTCGAGTCGGTGGGTCCCGAACCCGAGGCGACCGACGACTGGCAACGAGTCCCCGTGCAGCAACACGTCGCCGGGCTCGATCCGCGCGACGCGCCGAGTGCTGGTCCCCCCACGAGTGCCGACCCGGTGCCGGACGACGGACCGGAGGCCGATCCGGAGTCGGTGGCGCGCACCATCGTGCTGCGCAAGCTCACCGCTCAGGACCGGACGCGGGCCGAGTTGGCGGATGCCCTGCGGGCCAAGGACGTGCCCGACGCCGTCTCCGACCGAGTGCTCGACCGGATGGAGCAGGTCGGGCTCGTCGATGACGCGCGCTTCGCAGAGGCCTGGGTTCGATCCCGGCAGCAGCGGCGGAGCATGTCGGCCATGGCGCTGCGTCGCGAGTTGAACCGTAAGGGCGTTGATCCCGAACTCACCGACGCCGCGATGGCCCAGGTCGATCCGGACGACGAGTACACAGCCGCACTGGCGTTGGCGGAGAGGAAGTTCGGCTCCATGGGGGAGCTCGCTCCGGACGTGGTCAAGCGACGGTTGGCCGGCGTACTGGCCCGCCGTGGGTTCTCCTCGGGCCTGGTGTGGCGGGTCGTCCGCGAAGTGCTGGGCGAGACGCGCTGACCTGCGGCCGGCCGCCGCCATCCCTGCCGGGAAGCCGGCTCGGGAAGGCGCTCGCGGGCTGGTCGGATGCTTGACCGGAGTGGGTGTGCGACCTACCCTCAGAACCAGAGGGCAATACCAGTAATTCTGATGTTTCGAGTGTTTGACCAATGAACTCCCGTTGACGAATCGGGAACTTGAATCTGTTGCTAATGAGCGGTCCCAGCGCGGGACCTGATGATGATTGATGCACCCGTACGGGGCCTCACCGTTGGAGGCTCCGTCTGCCTTGGCATCCCCGGCCGAGGGCTGGGTTGACCCTCCTGAGTACACGCGTGAGCGTGTGGATGGGAGCGCACAACCATGGACGTCTCGATCGGTGTGTTGCTCTTCGCCGGAGTCATGCTGCTGGCACTCACAGCTGCCGTCATCGTCGGAATCGTGGTGATCCTGCGCCGTTCCCATCGGAGCCCCCAGGCCAGCCCCGCAGAGTCCAGCCCCGCAGACTCCACCAGGGCAACTGAGCCCACTGCCCGCCGGGCCGCCGACCGCGCGGACGCCGAGGCGGCTGCCTCCGAGGAGGACCTGCGTGCCGCCGCCGTACGGGAAGCCCAAACCGCCGTGGCCGGGATCCGGGCGACGGCCGAGGAGGCCGCCCTCGGGATCCGGGCCGATGCCGACGCCTACCACCGCGACACGCGCGGACATGCCGACGCGCTCCTGCGGGAGGCCCAGCAGTCCCGCCACGATGCTGATGACGAGACCCGCACCCAGCGGGGTGAGTTGCGGGACCAGCGCGTCGAGCTCGAGCGGCGGGAGCAGCGCCTCGCCGAGCGGGAGGCGCGGCTGGACGAGGAGGCCCGACTGGTGACCGAGAAGGCCCACGCCCAAGACGAGACGGCCGCCGCCCTGACCGACCGGGCCGGTGCGCTGGATCTGGCCGAGGAGCACCAGCGCCTCGAACTGGAACGCGTCGCGGGCCTCACCGCCGAGCAGGCGAAGACCGAACTGGTCGGCCAGGTCGAGCACGAGGCCAAGCGCCAGGCCACGATCATCTCCCGCGACATCGAGAGCGCGGCCGCCCGCGACGGTGAGGCCAAGGCGCAGCGCATCATCGTCGGCGCGATCCAGCGGATGGCTTCGGAGCAGACCGCCGAGTCCGTGGTCACCGCGGTGCACCTGCCCGGTGACGACATGAAGGGGCGGATCATCGGCCGGGAGGGCCGCAACATCCGCTGCTTCGAGCAGGTGACCGGGGTCAACGTGATGATCGACGACACCCCGGAGAGCGTGCTGCTGTCCTGCTTCGATCCGGTCCGCCGCGAGACCGCCCGGATCACCCTGACCGAACTCGTCGAGGACGGCCGGATCCACCCGGCCCGGATCGAGGAGGTGCACGAGCGGAGCAAGACGAAGATCGAGGAGCGTTGTCTCCGGGCGGCCGAGGACGCCCTGAGTGAGGTCGGCATCTCCGACCTGCATGCCGATCTGGTGCCGGTGCTCGGGTCGCTGAAGTACCGCACCTCGTACGGACAGAACGTCTTGAAGCACCTGGTGGAGTGCGCCCACATCGCCGGGGTGATGGCCGCCGAACTCGGACTCGACGTGGCGCAGTGCAAGCGGTCGGCGTTCCTGCACGACATCGGCAAGGCACTCACCCACGAAGTCGAGGGCTCGCACGCCCTGATCGGTGCGGACCTGGCCCGTAAGTTCGGCGAGCACCCCGACATCGTGCACGCGATCGAGGCCCATCACAACGAGGTGGCGCCGCGCACCGTCGAGGCGATCCTGACCCAGGCGGCCGACGCGATCAGCGGGGGGCGGCCCGGCGCCCGCCGCGAGAGCCTCGAGTCCTATGTGCAGCGGTTGGAACGGTTGGAGGAGATCGCCGGCTCACGCGAGGGCGTGGAGAAGGTGTACGCGATGCAGGCCGGCCGCGAGGTCCGAGTGATGGTCACCCCCGATGTGGTCGACGACATCGAGGCGCAGGTCCTCGCCCGCGACATCGTGAAGCAGATCGAGGAGGAGTTGACCTACCCGGGCCAGATCCGAGTGATCGTCGTCCGGGAGTCGCGTGCCACCGAGACGGCCCGCTGAGTCCGGAGTCGGTCCGTGGCCCGCTGGGCCCGTCTCACTTTCACTGAACAGTTTGTACAGTGAGCCTGTACATTTGCTAGCGTTCATCTCACCCGGTGTTCGACGATCGAACCGCGTGAGCCCTTACTGGGTAGGGGCTTCCGGAGATCAGCGCGTGCCGTGTTCGACTGAACACTCGGTGTCGGCCTGTGGAGAGGAGCTCGGTGAAGCTGGACGGATATCCCGGTCATCATCACGGGGCAGCCGACCTGGTCGAGAACGCCGGTGCGCCGGTGCGGTCGCACTGGTGGCTCAACGAGGCATTGCGCTGGGAAGCTGCCGGCTCGTGGTCACCGCCGCTGAGGTCGCACTTCGGGAGCAGCCGCGCTGATGTGGTGATCGTCGGCGGTGGCTACACCGGACTGTGGGCCGCCCACGCGCTGCTCACCCGGGAGCCCTCCCTGCAGGTCGTTGTGGTGGAGCAACATCAGTGCGGGTACGGCGCCAGCGGCCGCAACGGTGGGCTCGCCTCGGGGTACTGGCGCTACCTGCCAGCCCTCGTCGGCCGGTTCGGTGACCAGGGGGCCCGCGACATTGCGTTGGCCGGTGCGGCCGCCCAACAGGGCATCGCCGATCTCGCCGCCGAGACGAACCTGGACTTCTGGTGGCAGGACACTGGACACCTCAAGGTCACCACGGTGCCGGACCAGGTCCCCGCTCTCGACGCGGTGGCCGACCAGGCGGCGCGCCTCGGGCATGCCGAGCAGGCGACTCGTCTCGACGCCGATGCCGTGGCGACCCTGTGCAACAGCGAGCGGTTCGGCGAAGGACTGCTGTTCGCCGAAGGGGGAGTGGTCCAGCCTGCGCGGCTGGCGCGCGTACTCCGCCAGCGGGTGGTGGGACTGGGAGCGGAGGTGCTGGAGCACACGACAGTGACGGACGTACGCGACCTCCCACAGGGCGAGCTCGAAGTGATCACCGAACGAGGTCGCATCCGGTGCAGTGAGGTGGTCCTGGCCAGCAACGCAGCACTCAGCCGGAACCGTCTCGTCCGACGGCACGTGACCCCCTTCAGTAGCCACATCGCCCTCACTCAGCCCGTACCCGAGATCCTCGAGGAGACCGGGTGGACGTCGGGTGCCGGGATCTTCGACAGCATGATGTTCCTGCACTACTTCCGGACCACCCCCGACGGGCGGATCGCCATGGGGTCCGGGTCCGGCGGCGTCGGCGCCCACGGCACCCTGTCGGACCGGCTCTTCGCCGATGCCGGCGCCACCTCCCGAGCCCGGGCGGCGCTGCGGCGTTATTTCCCCGGATCCGAGACCCGGGTGTCGCACAGTTGGGGCGGGCCGATCGACGTCTCGGCGGACAAACTGCCCTTCTTCGGCACCGATCCCATCCGGCGGGTCCACTATGCGGCCGGGTACTCGGGCCACGGGGTCAACCCAGCCTGGATCGGTGGACAGACCTTGGCCTCCCTCGTCCTGGCGGCCCCGGACGCGTGGACCGACCTCCCGTTCGCGTCCCGCAGGATTCCCGGCTTCCCGCCGGAGCCGGCACGCACCTGGGGTGCGCACGCGATCAGCAGCGCCATCATTCGAACCGAGCAGGCTGCCGCCGACGCCCGTCGGCCGCGGCGGATCGACCTGGCGATCGGCGCCGTGCCGCGGCTGCTCGGGATGCCGTTGGGAACACGATGAGCAGGACCACCGACCAATCGACCGGCGGCCCGGACCCTCAGCGCCTTTCCGGGGACTCGCGCCATCCGGGGGAGCGGCTGCGCGAGCACCGCACCGGGCGGCGCGTCTCGGTGCGGACGCTGGCGGAGCGAACCCGATTGAGTCCCAGTTTCATCAGCCAGTTCGAGCGGGGTCTGACCAATGCGAGTGTCAGCAGCCTGATGAGGATGGCCGATGCGGTCGGGGTGCCGATGGCGGCCCTGTTCGAGGACTCGGCCGCGAGCCGGCCCACCGTGCTCCGGGCTGCGGTGCGGCCGAAGGTCTCCACCCCGAGCGGCCTGGCGAAGTACTTGATCACTCGTCAGCCGCTGCAGCACCTGGAGATCTATGCCGGCGAGTTCGATCCCGGCTCGAGTACGGGGACTGCCTATGTGCACGAGGACTCCCAGGAGGTCTTCCTCGTGGTCTCCGGCGAACTGGTCGTAGAACTCGATGACGTACCGCACCTGCTCAGGACAGGGGACAGCATCGAGTACCAGAGCAGCACCCCCCATTCGGTGCGCAATCCCGGGAGTGAACCGGCCGTCGGCTACTGGATCAGCAGCCCGCCGCGCCCCATCCGATCGAGACCTGACCGTCCCCTCCGAGCTGAGGGGCCAACCGCCAGAACTGATGCGTACTACCCGGAGGAGCCACAGTGACAGAACAGATCCCGCACTGGATCGCAGGACAGCGCCGCGACCAGAACTCCAGTCGGATGGCGCAGGTGCGGAACCCAGCCACCGGCGAGGTGACCGGGAACGTCCCGTTGGCCAGTGGAGACGACGTCGGCGAAGCGGTGCGCTCGGCCCGAGCGGCCGCACGGGAGTGGCGGTCCGCATCGTTGGCCCGGCGAACGTCCGTGTTGTTCGCCATGCGCCAGTTGTTGACCGAGAACGCGGACGAGCTGGCCGCGATCGTCACCGCCGAGCACGGCAAGGTGCACGCCGATGCACTGGGGGAGATCGCCCGCGGCATCGAGAACGTGGAGTACGCCTCCGGAGTGGCCCAGCTGCTGAAGGGTGGGTTCTCCGAGCAGGCGGCCACGGGTGTCGACGTGTACAGCATCCGCCAACCGCTCGGCGTCGTGGCCGGCATCACTCCGTTCAACTTCCCGGTGATGGTGCCGCTGTGGATGTGCGCCAACGCGATCGCCTGCGGCAACGCCTTCATCCTCAAGCCGAGTGAGAAGGATCCCTCGGCGTCGCTGTTCCTGGCGGAGTTGTGGCAGCGCGCCGGCCTGCCCGACGGTGTCTTCACCGTGCTCCAGGGTGACCGGGAAGCGGTGGAAGGGCTGATCGAGCACCCGGACGTCGCCGCGCTCAGTTTCGTCGGCTCCACGCCGGTCGCCAAGGCGATCTACGAAGCAGGCACGGCCCGCGGCAAGCGCGTCCAAGCGCTGGGCGGGGCGAAGAACCACGCCCTCGTGCTGCCCGACGCAGACCTCGACACCGCCGCCGACGCACTCGTTTCAGCCGCGTACGGGGCGGCCGGTGAGCGGTGCATGGCGCTGTCGGTCGCGGTCGCGGTGGGCGACGTGGCGGATGGGCTCGTACGCGCTGTCGCCGAACGTCTTCCGGGACTGGTGATCGGCAATGGCGCGGACGCGGGCACCGACATGGGTCCGCTGATCAGCGCGGAGCACCGGGAACGCGTCAGTGGGTACATCGACCAGGGGGAGGCCGCCGGCGCCACACTGGTGGTGGACGGGCGGAACCGCCCGATCCCGGACCGGGGGTACTACCTGGGGCCGACCCTGTTCGACCGGGTGCAGACCGAGATGACCATCTATCGGGACGAGATCTTCGGCCCGGTCCTCGCCGTGGTGCGCGTGGACACCTATGACGAGGGGCTCGAGTTGATCAACGCGAACCCCTACGCCAACGGCACCGCAATCTTCACTCGGGACGGCGGGGCGGCCCGCAGGTTCCAGTACGAGGTCGAGGTCGGGATGGTCGGGATCAACGTCCCCATCCCGGTTCCGGTGGCGTACTACTCGTTCGGGGGCTGGAAGGCCTCACTCTTCGGAGACACCCACATGTACGGACCCGAGGGGGTCAACTTCTACACCCGTGGCAAGGTCGTCACCTCGAGGTGGCCGGAGCCGGCCACCTCGAGGATCGATCTCGGATTCCCGCAGAACCACTAGCCGGGTAAGAATCGGCGTCGAGGTCTTCGATGGTCCGAGTGAGGTCGGCGTAGATTTCCGGCCGACGGCCCTGGAAGCGCGGAATGTCCAAGCGGGACTGGAGCAACACCTGCGACTCCAGGGTCGCCACGACCACCTCGGTCTCCTCCTCGGCCCGGGCCAGCAGCGAGCCATCGGGGCCGGCGATGCAACTCGTCGGGGTCAGGTCGAGCCCCGCCTGCGTGCCGCTGGCCTGAGAGGCGACGGCGAAGCACTGGTTCTCGAACGCCCGGGTCACGGTGAGGGCCGGGTACAGGTCGGCATTCGGCTGGGCCGGTGCCATGTAACTGGTGCAGATGATCTCCGCGCCCCGCAGAGCGAGGATCCGGGCGCTCTCGGGGAAGGAGTTGTCGGCGCAGATGAGAACCCCGAGCCGACCGACTGGGGTGTCGACCACGGTGAGTCCCGAACCGTGGGCGAAGTAGTGCCGCTCGATCCGTGGCAGGTGGGTCTTGGGCGCGACCGTGGTCGACCCGTCCGGGGTGAGCACAGCGGCCACGTTGAGGAGCGCGCCGGTCAGGCGGGTGTGGGGCTGGGCCAGCCCTGCCACGATCGTGATCTTGCGCTGGGTGGCCTGATCTGCCAAGGCGGCTCGAAACCGCGAGGCCGACGATTCGGCGGCCTCGAAGTAGGTCCGCCGGTCGGCCGAGTCGAACGAAATCGGGTAGCCGACGTTCGCCAACTCCGGCAGCACGACCAGTTGGGCCCCCCGGTCGGCGGCTGTGCTCACGGCCGCGCACGCCCGGCTGATGTTCGCCTCGGTGTCCAGGTACGCCACCGGGTACTGTCCGGCGGCCGCCACCACCCGAGTCGGCATCGTCAGGGTGGGGGAGTGATCACCCGCAGTGGCGGCCGCCGAGACGGATCGAGCAGAGTTCATGATCATCTGGTCAGTCCCGGTAGATGGCGAACTGCTGCAGCAGTTGCTCGTCGGTGCGCAGTTGGTCCCGGCTGCGGGCACCTCGCCGGGTGGCGACCTCGGTGGCCAGGGCCTGGACCAGTGAGATGAACGCCGTGATCGAACGCAGGATCGTCACGCCGTCACACTCGACCAGGTGGCTGATCTCCGCCGCCCCCGTGAGAGGGGAGGCGGCGCTGTCGGTGAGCGCGATCGTGCGCAGCCCCTGTCGGTGGGCGTACTCCAGGGCCGCCACCGTGTCGGAGGTGTAGCGCCTGATCGAGATGGCGACGAAGACATCGCCGGTCCGAAGTGCCTTGAGATCATCCACCAGCCCGCCCGAGACGGGGGCCACCAGATGGACGTCGGGGCGGACCAGGTTCAGTAGGTAGGTGAACAACTGCGCGACCGGCAGACACTTGCGCAACCCCATGACATGCACGTGAGTACTCTCGGCCAGCAGGTCCACGGTCTGGTCCCACGCGTCCGGGTCGATGCGCGTGAAGGTGCGGATGAGGTTGTCCTTGTCGTGCTCGAGCGCCGTCGGGAGGAACCATCCCGGCTCGCTGTTGCGCTCCGCCTTGTTGAACCGACTGACGAGATGCGCCTCTTCGGCCAGGTGCTGTCGGCACAAGGCCACCAGGGCCGGATAGCCCTTGAAGCCGAGCATGGTGGCGAAGCGGACGACGGTGGACTGGTGGACCTCCGCGATCTCGGCGGTCTGTCCGACGGTCCGCAGGGCGGTGCCTTCCGGGTCCGTCAGGATGAGGCGGGCGATGCGCTGCTGGCCTGGGGCCAACTCGCCCACGCGTGCCTGCAGCAGAGTGCGGAGTGCGCCGAAGTCCTCCGGAGGTGATGACACGCCGAGGGGCATCTCAGTTCACCCCCTTGGTGTGGAACGCGCTCTGCGTCAGGTCGTGGACGCGGTGCGGAATGTTCCGCTCCCGCAGGTCTGCAGCTCCCTCGGCGCTGGTCAGTACGATGCCTCCGGTGCCCGTCACACTGCCTCCTTCGGCAATCACCTGCCCGGAGGCGATGGTAGTGGTCACTGTGCGTGTCGCCGGGTCGACGACGATCACGTCGGCATCCGCACCCGGGTCGAGTCGGCCCTTCGTGTCCAAGCCGAACAGTTGGGCCGGACGCCAACTGGTCTTCTCGGCCAACTGTAGCCAAGACAGGGCCCCGAAGTGGACCAGCAGGATGGCCTGATCAAGGATGAGATTGCGCCATCCGCCGCCGTCGGAGGAGATCGCATCCACGATGAAGGAGCCCGGACCCTCGTAGCACAGCTCGCCCGCGGAGTTCAGCCGAGCGCTGGCCTGCAGGTACGCGGTGAGGCGCCGATTCACCGGGAAGGACAGCATCGGGGCGGTGGTCGTGGCCAGCTGCTCCCGGGCCCGTGTTCCGGTGATCGGGTCCGGACCGTCGGGGACGTGGACGTAGGCTCGCTGGTCGGAGACTGCCTGCTCCAGGCCGGAGCGGCTCACCTCGAATCCCTCCAGGGCAAGGCAATTACGTGCGATGTGATCAGTGGGCGTGTCCCCGTCGAACTCACCGAAGGCCAGGTTGAGTGGGGCCATGTGTGACTCCGAGACGACCCGGGGGTGCTGCTGCAGGAGGGCCAACGCCTCCAGGTTCTCCGTGATCAAGTCCTTGACCGCGCCGCGCAGGTAGGCGTTCGTGTGAGCAAGGTGCAGGGGCCTCCCGGCCGCCAATTCGAGGGCCTCGATCATGCCGTCCAGGTTGCTGCCGTGCCGGGTCGTCCCTGCATGGAAGGCCGTGTAGGCCCCTCGGGCGGTGGACTCCGCGATGATCAACTCCGTGGCGTCGGGAGTGCTCGGGAAGTGTCCGCCGAGGATCTTGACCCCGATGGCTCCGCTGCGCAGTGCGGCCGCCACGTCGTCGGCGACCCGTGCCCTCGAGACCTGCTCGGTGTAGGCAGGCATTCCCTCCACCCCGAGCAGGGTGAGGCCGGCCGCGTTCGCATGCCACTCGTCCACGACCTGGGAGAAGTGGGCGAACTCGACTGCCGTGGTCACTCCGGCCAGGGCCAGCCTCTGGTGGCCCGGGGCGTTGCCCCCGGAGGCGAGCCGTCCGGGAAGGTGCACGTGGCTATCCACCACCCCGGGCAGCACCCGTTTCCCGGTGGCGTCGATGACGCGCCGGGCCCGGGCGGGGTCGAGGCCCGTTGCCAGCTCGACGATCACGCCTTCGGCGATGGCCACGTCGGCCGGCCCGTCGTGTCCCGTGCTGGGATCGACCAGCACGCCTCCGGTGATCAACAGATCCAGATCCTGACCCACGCGTCCACTCCGTCCGACGGTCCCAACATGCAACTGAACTTGCGTCTCATCTTGACATGATGGAATTGCGTGCACAACACTGAACGCACTCTCAGTTGCGTGTCGGTCTCGGCGCGCCATGGAAGGAGAACGTCGATGCGACGCCCCAGCGCACTCTTCGCCGTGGTCGCGGCCACGGCCCTGACCGTGGTTGCCTGCTCCCCGCCGGACGGGTCCGGGGGTGGCGGGTCCGGCTCCGGGCAGGCCGACGTCCTGCGGGTGGCCACCGACGCCGAACCGGCGACCTTCGACTGGCACCAGTCGACGGCAGGTGCCACGCAGTCGGCGACCATCCAGGTGTTGGAGACCCTGTACAGCTTGGACCAGGACTACGCCGCCGTGCCGCAGTTGGCCGCAGCCGAGCCCGAGGTGAGCTCCGATGGGCTCACCTACACCATCCCGTTGCGCGAGGACGTGACCTTCCACGACGGAAGCGCCATGGATGCCGAGGACGTGGTGGCCTCGCTCGAGCGGTGGGGACAGGTCTCCAGCAACGGCAAGCCGATGTTCGAGCACGTGGACTCGATCACCGCCAGTGACAGCTACGAGGTGACGCTGGCGCTGACCGAGCCGTACGACGTCGTCAGGTCCTTGTCCGTACCGATCGCGGCGGCCGCGATCATGCCGCAGGAGGTGGTGGACGAGTACGGCAAGGACGTGATCGAGAACGTTGCCGACATCGTGGGCACCGGCCCCTACAAGTTCACCGACTGGCGCAAGGGCCAGGCCTATGAGATGGAGCGGTTCGCCGACTACAAGGCCGCGGACAATGGGGCCGAGGGTGGCCTGGCGGCCGCCGTGCCGGGCACCTACGAGAAGGTCGAGGTGTCGATCGTCCAGGAGCCGGCGACCCGTTTCCAGAGCACCGCATCCGGTCAGTACGACGTGGGGTTGAGCCTGCCGGGCGACGTCTATGACCAGTTCGAGTCCCAGCAGGGGATCGATCCGCACGTGATCAAGCCGCACTACTCCCAGTACATGTTGCTCGACACCTCCGAGCCGCCCTTCGACGACCCGAACGTGCGCAAGGCAGCGGCACTCGCCATGGACCAGCCGTCCCTGGCCGAAGCCACCTACGGATCCAAGGACCTCTTCACCATGAACGGGGCCATCTATCCCGAAGGCATGGGCGTCCTCAGCAGCACTGCCGGGATCTCCGGCTACGACGAGCAGAACCTCGAGGAGGCCAAGCGGCTGCTGGCGGAATCCGATTACGACGGTGCTGCCATCACGCTGATGACCAGCCAGGGACTCGCGCACGTCTACAACTTCTCCATCGCCGCCGAGCAGCAGTTGGAGCAGGCCGGCTTCGCAGTCGAGGTGGACGTGACCGAGTGGGCCACCATGAACGGCCGCTACACCAAGCCCGAGACCTGGGACATGTTCAGTACGGCCTTCGGCATCGGCTACACCGTGCCGTCGTCGCACCTGCTGCTGAACGGGTACTTCCCGTTCGAGGGCTGGTACGCGCAGGACGACGCCATGACCGACCTGCTGGCCGAGTGGCACGTGGCCACCTCCGAGGAGGAGCGCGCCCAGATCATGGACGAGATCCAGACGCAGTTCTACCAGGACTCGCCGGCGATCAAGTTGGCCGACTACGCCCTGCTGAGTGCGGTCAGCACCGACGTCAGCATGGACGATGTCACCTTCTACTGGCCTACCTGGTGGAGCGTCACTCCTCGCTGATCCGAGGGGTGGCCCCCGGCCCGGAGAAGAAGGTGTCCGGAGAAAGGTGTTCATGTCACGACCGCAGGCATCCCTGCTGAGATTCGTTGCGCGGCGGCTGTTCTCGATCATCCCGGTCCTGGCGGTCATCGCCGTGACCACCTTCGCCCTGTCCAGGTTGGCGCCGGGAAACCCGGCCAACCTGATGCTCGGCGAGGGAGCGACTGAGGAGCAGATCGCCCACCTGACGGAGCAGTGGGGCTTCGACGAACCGGTGCTGGTCCAGTTGGGGCTGTGGTTGGGCAACGTCGTCCGAGGTGACCTCGGCGAGTCGATCCGCTTCGGCGGATCCGTGTCCTCGGTCGTCCTGGAGCACATCGGCCCGACCCTGAGCCTCGCCCTGCTGGCCATGATCATCGTGGTCGGCCTCGGCATCCCCTTCGGACTGATCGCCGGCCGGTACCGGGGATCGAGGCTGGACCGGCTGTTGATGGGCGCCACCTTCGTCGGGATGTCCCTGCCCGAGTTCTGGGTCGCCATGCTGTTGGTGCTCGGATTCTCGGTACACCTGGGCTGGTTCCCGGTGTCGGGCTACGTGTGGCCGAGTGAGTCGCTCACCGGCTGGCTGGCGGCCATCATCCTCCCCGCGATCGCCTTGTCGATCGACCAGTTGGCCCTGGTGGCACGACTGGTCCGCGACTCCGTGATCGGGACCTCCAGCCAACCCTGGGTGACCTCCCTGCGAGCCCGCGGACTGAGCGAGGTCTCCGTGGTGGGCAAGCATCAGTTCAAGAGCGCCGCCGTCACCGCCATCACCGTGCTAGGCAACTCCTTCGCGGGCTTGCTGACCGCCGCCGTCGTGGTGGAGATGGTCTTCAACATCCCGGGCTTCGGCTGGCTCACGGTGCAGGCGGCCCTCCAGCGCGACTACCCCCTCCTGCAGGGTGCGGTGTTGCTGGCCGCGACCGCCTACGTACTGGTGAACCTCCTGGTCGACGCCCTGTACGCGGTGATCGACCCCCGGATCCGAGCCAGAGGAGCCTGAGTGAGCACCGAAACCGTTCCACCGCCCACTCGCCGTCGGCGTCGTGAAAAGAGAGTCGACCCGCTCGTCCTGGTGAGTCTGGTCTGGCTGGTCCTGGTGATCATCGCTGCCGTGTTCGGTGACCAACTGGCCCGCTACGGGGCGACCGTTGCGGTCGGGTCCGATCGCCTCCAGCCACCGTCCGCGGCCCACTGGCTCGGCAGCGACAACTTCTCCCGGGACGTGATGGACCGGCTGGTCGTTGCCGCCCGGTCCTCGATGTTGATCGGTACTGCGGTGGCCGTGTTGAGCAGCCTGTTGGGTGGGCTGCTCGGCATCATGGTGGTGGTGTGGAAGCCGCTCGACAACGTGATCATGCGTGTCTTGGACGGTTTCATCGCCTTCCCTCCGATCATCCTCGCGATCATGCTGGTCGCCTCCTTCGGAGGTGGGTACTGGCAGGTGATCACTGCCCTCACGATCGTTTTCTTCCCACGGATCGCCCGGGTGGTCCGAGGGGCGACGTTGGCCGTCGTCACCGCCCCTTTCGTGGAGGCATCCCGCGTCCTCGGCGGCGGCACCGTGTGGGGAACCTGGCACCACGTGATCCCGAACGTCCTGGGTCCGATCGGAGTGCAGGCCACGTACGTGTTGTCCCGGGCCATCGTCATCGACGCCAGCCTGAGCTTCCTCGGCCTGAGCGTGCCGCCGCCGACGCCCACCTGGGGAAACATGCTCGGCGACGCCCGACTGTTCATGGACCAGGCCTGGTGGATGGTGATCCTGCCGGGCCTGTGCATCGTGCTGACCGCCCTGGCCGTGAACTTCGCCGGCGACTGGCTGCGCGACCTGACCGATCGCACCTTGGGGACGCACCGATGAGCGCGGCGACGGCGGCGGGCCGCCCGGAGGATCCTGTGCACGCGGACCAACCCGTTCTGGAGGTGGCAGGACTGACTCTGACCACGGACCGGGACGGGGTCGAGGTCCCGCTGGTGAGCGACGTCGATGTACGGATCGCTCCCGGCGAGGCGATCGGCGTGATCGGGGAGTCGGGTTCGGGCAAGTCCCTGCTGGTCCGGGCGATCGCGGGCCTGCTGCCGCCGGGGGTACGGCGGGCCGAAGGGCGGGTCGGCGTGGCCGGGGTGGACCTCACGCAGGCTTCGGCTGCCGAGCTGCGCAGCGTACGCGGTAAGCGCCTCGGCATGGTGTTCCAGGACTCGATCGGCAGTCTGGATCCCCTCTTCACGGTGGGGTCGCAGGTGGTCGAGGCGATGCGGGTGCACCGTCGGATGAGTCGGGCGGCAGGTCTCGCCGAGGCCGAGCGGCTGCTCACTGAAGTGGGCATCACGCAGCCGCACGACCGACTGTCCTCCTACCCGCACGAACTCTCGGGCGGAATGGCGCAGCGGGTGGCGATTGCGATCGCGGTGGCGAACTCGCCCGACCTGTTGATCGCCGACGAGGCCACCACGGCACTCGACGTCACGGTCCAGAAGCAGGTCATCGGACTGATCAAGCGGATCCAGGCCGAGCAGGGCTGTTCGGTGCTGTTC
Source organism: Propionibacteriaceae bacterium (assembly GCA_052094425.1). Classification (GTDB taxonomy): domain Bacteria; phylum Actinomycetota; class Actinomycetes; order Propionibacteriales; family Propionibacteriaceae; genus Microlunatus. Next base: position 9,285 of record JBQDIN010000028.1, on the reverse strand, counting down.
GTCAGCCACGACCTGGCGACCGTCGCGTCCCTGGTCGACCGGGTGCTGGTGATGTATGCGGGAAGCATCGTCGAGGAGGGGCCGACCGAGCAGGTACTGCACCGGCCGAAGCACCCGTACACGGCCGCGTTGTTGAAGAGCCGTCCGCAACTGGGCGTCCGCTCCCAGCCGGTGCAGACCCTGCCCGGCGGCGTACCCCTCCCGGGGGAGTGGCCGAACGGGTGCCGCTTCCACCCGCGCTGCCCGATCGCCCGGGAGGATCCCTGCTCGACCCAGCCGCCCGAACTCACCGGCGATCCCCACCGCTTCGCCTGCCACTTCCCGCTGGATCAGCCGGCGTCCGAGCAGGGAGGAGAACGATGACTGAGTCCGCAACCGATGGCCCTGTGCTCACTGAGGACACGGTGCTGCTGGACATCGATCAACTGGGGAAGGTCTTCCAGGCCCGACGGCAGACGACGAAGGCGCTGGTGGACGTGTCCTTCCAAGTCCGATCGGGCGAGTGGCTCGGCGTTGTGGGCGAATCCGGCTCCGGGAAGTCCACCCTGGCTCGGATCATCGCCCGACTGGAGCAGCCGACGACCGGGACCGTGTCGATCGAGGACGCCGAGATCTCCCGACTCCCCGGCGGTCGACTGGGATACGCGCGGCGGGTCCAGTACATGTACCAGAACTCGATGAGTGCGATGAATCCACGGTTGACTGCGGCGGAGGTCGTCGGCGAGCCGCTGCGGCTGCACCGGCTCGTGTCCGGTCGGGCAGCGCTGCGGTCCAAGTCCGTGGAACTCCTGGTCAGTGTCGGCCTCGACCCGTCCATCGCCGACAAGCGGCCGGGCGAACTCTCCGGCGGGCAGTGCCAGCGCATCGCCCTGGCCCGGGCGCTCGCCCTGGAGCCGGACGTGCTGTTGCTGGACGAGCCGACGTCCGCGCTGGACGTCTCCGTGCAGGCCCAGATCATCGAACTGCTCCAGCAGGTCGAGGCCACCCGGGACCTGACCGTCTTGTTGATCTCCCACGATCTGGCCCTCGTCTCGCAGACGTGCCACCGAGTGGCTGTGCTGTACCACGGTGAACTCGTCGAGATCGGAGACACCGAACAGGTGATCACCAACCCGCAGCACACCTACACCCGCACCTTGCTCGACGCGGTCCCGCGCATCGAGTGATCATCCCCACCGACTCGTCCGACTCCATCCCAATCCGGTCACCAAGGAACGTCATGACTCTGTCACCCACTCTGGCCATCAACGAAGAGATCGCCCGCCGCCGCGCCCAGGGCTTGCCCGTCATCGCCCTGGGCTTCGGCGAGGCGAGCATTCCCGTACATCCCCTGCTCAAGGAGGAGCTGGCACGCCACGCCGGCTCCGGCGGCTACGGGGAGGTAGCCGGTGTCGAGGAACTGCGGACCGCCGTGGCTGACTTCTGGACCCGGCGGGACGTACCCACCGATCCCGGTCACGTGGTGGTCGGGCCGGGGAGCAAGCCCCTGCTGTACGTGATCTTCGAGGCCCTCGGCGGCCCGGTCATCCTGCCGAAGCCTGCTTGGGTCAGTTACGCCGCTCAGAACAGGATTCTCGATCGGGAGACCGTCGTGGTGCCGATCGAGGGGGAGGGCGGGTTCCCGGACCCGGAGCAGCTGGCTGCCGAGTGCGAGCGGCTGCGGGCAGCGGGGGAGCCGGCCCGCGCGGTGTTGGTCACCATCCCGGACAACCCGACTGGGACGATCGCGTCGCCGGAGCGGGTGAAGGAACTGTGTCGGGTGGCGGAGGAGCAGGACCTGGTGATCGTCTCCGACGAGATCTACCTCGATCTGGTGCACGACCCGCAGCGTGAGGTCGTCACGCCGAGTCAGGTTCTCCCGGATCGGACGATCACGACGACCGGGCTGAGCAAGAACCTTGGCCTGGGCGGTTGGCGGCTCGGCGTGGCCCGTTTCCCCGACACCGAACATCTCAACGAGGTGCGACGCCGGGGCATCAGTGTCGCGAGCGAGGTCTGGTCGGCGGCCGCGCACCCGGTCCAACTGGCGGCGGCCTGGGCCTTCGGGGAGCCGGAGCCACTGCGGGCGCACATCGCCGCCAGTGCCCGCCTGCACGGCGCGGTGGCGCGCGCTGTCGCCGGGGTCTTCGCCGCAGCGGGAGCGGACGTGGCTCCACCCGCCGGTGGCTTCTACGTGTACCCGGACTTCGCTCGGATGCGGGAGCAGCTGGCCCAGCAGGGGATCAGCACCGGCACTGAACTCGCCACCCAGTTGCTGGAACGGTTCGGTATCGCCACCCTTCCGGGGACAGCCTTCGGGGACGACGACGACCGGCTGGCGCTGCGGGTCGCAGTCCCGATGCTGTACGGCGTGACCGATCAGGAACGCTTGGCGGCGCTCGAGTCCGAGGATCCGGTGCAGCTGCCCTGGATCGCGGAGAGTCTGTCCCAGGTCACGGACGCCCTGCGCCAGTTGACCCGGACCGGGTGATCTGGGCCGGGCGCCGGCGACGCACTGTCTCGAATGTGGCGGGTCGGCGTTGACCACGAACGCGTGGCAGGCAGACTCGTCCCATGCACGATCACCATGACGCTCCCGCACCCGGCGACTCCTTGAGGGGCATCCGCGCCGACTTTCCGGCGCTGCTGCACCAGACGGCGCACTTCGACTCCCCGGGAGGAACGCAGACACCGGAGCCGGTGATCAATGCGATCGCCGAGGCGCTGCGGAATCCGCTCGCCAACCAAGGGTTCCGCACGCAGGCCGAGCGGAATGCCGAGGAGATCGTGGACGGCGCGCGGGCCGCGATGGGTGACCTCCTGAACGCCGATCCACGGGGCATCGTGTTCGGGCGCAGCGCCACCTCCCTCACCTTCCAGCTGGCCCAGACCCTGGCCACCGGCTGGGGGCCGGGCGACGAAGTGGTGGTCACCCGGCTCGACCACGACGCCAACATCCGGCCCTGGGTGATCGCCGCCGAGGCAGTCGGGGCGACGGTGCGCTGGGCGGAGTTCGATCCGGAGACCGGGGAGCAGCCGGTCGAGGCGGTCACCGGGCTACTGTCCGAGCGGACGCGGCTTGTGGCAGTCACCGCGGCCAGCAACCTGATCGGCACGATGCCGGACGTGCCGGCGATCTCCGCTGCCGCTCGGGCTCTCGGTGCGCACGTGCACGTGGACGCGGTGCACTACGCCGCGCACAAGCTGGTCGACCTGCGGGCCCTCGGCTGCCACACGGTCACCTGCTCGCCGTACAAGTTCTTGGGGCCACACCTCGGGGTGCTGGCCGCCGACCCGAGCGTGCTCGAGGAGTTGCGGCCCGCCAAGCTGCTGCCGGCGGGCGACACCGTCCCGGAACGGTTCGAGCAGGGCACCCTGCCGTACGAACTGCTCGCCGGCACCCGGGCCGCGGTCGACTACCTGGCCGCCTTCGCGGACGCGTCCGGGAAGCGGCGTGACCAGCTGACGGCATCGTTCGACTTGATCGCCGAGCACGACCAGGCCCTGCTGGAACGATTGGACTCCGGGCTGCGGGCGATCCCGGGAGTGCGCATCTTCAGCGCGGCCGTACGGCGTACCTCGACCACGCTGTTCAACGTCGACGGGCACGACTCGTCGGACCTCTCGGACCACCTGGCGAGCAGGGGAGTGAACGCCCCGGCGAGCAGCTTCTACGCGATCGAGGCATCCCGGCACCTGGGCCTAGGGGGCACCGGCGCCATTCGGGCTGGGATCGCTCCGTACACCACATCGGCAGATGTTGATCGACTGCTTGCAGGATTAAGTAGTGCTCGCTCAAGCTATTAAGTAGTGCACGCTCAAGTTCCTCCGTCGCTGATGTCCCAGACCTTAGTCGCCACAGAAATGGACTCAGGGGCCAGAATTCCATAAAGGCATTCGAGGGCACTGTACAATATAAATAACGGGCGGTCAATAGATGTTCCTTTTACGGAAGTCGTCCTTTTCTTCCGGGGGTTGAATGGCTAAGGTTCGACGGATAGCCCACGACGCTCACGTAAAGGATGTAGGTAATGAGGAAGTTTCTAATGATCGGCGTGATGCTATTCGCGTCAAGCCTCTTTTCCGCCACAAATATCGCGACGGCAGCCGGAGAACTGTCGCCGGACAATCCTTCTGGGGGTGCCACGCCACTGGACGTCCCCCGTGGAACCTGCGATCCGAGTGTCGACCTGATCCGGTCAACTAGTTCTGTTCAAGGGCGAGTCGTCGGCCAGTGCAGTTTTGTTAAGGCATCCAATGTCACAGTGTCGGTCGTTCTCTACAACAACGGATATTATGTAAAGGATTCAGCGACCAGCTGCTCAGGTGTCACCGTCGGAAACTGTGGTCCGGTGTCAGTTAAGCACTCGTCTACTTCATCGGCTATTTGCGTCAAAGGGATCGTGCAATTTAAGAATGCTTCTGGCGCCTTGGAGTCACGGTATGCCTTCAATGGAAGATCTTGTCCATAAATGAACAATGCCCGCCGGTCTAATCTATTCAAAATCCATACTGAAGGAGCAAACATATGTCTTCGGAGCGATCTGTCCGTACAGTGATCTTGAGCCTAGCTGGAATCTTGGGCCTAATGGGAGTGTTGTCTGTGCCGCAAGACGCGAATGCTGCCGCCAACTGCGCAAGCAGTGCGTGGATGGAGGTGGATGGAGTATCTGGCACGGTGAATCTCTATTCATCCTTCAAGTGTACGACGAGTCATCAGTTTGTGGCGGCCAACACTGTGGGGTATGGCCCCAAGTCTCAAGTGTCTGGTGGGACCATCATGCATCGCAACGTCAAGCCGGGCAGCGTGAAGATGGCCAATCCGGTGGCTCTGCCCAATAAAGGTAAAGGAGAATACTGCCTCCAAGTGGATCTGATGTCTGATGTTGGCGACAAGATCACCAAGCACTGTTTCAGTATCTAGTTTGGCTTCGGGGGCCTGTAACAGTTTGGGATCGCCGTGATGCACTGAGGGAACCCCTCGCGTTGCGGCGTTCGCTCATGGGGAGACGCGCCGATGGGGATGCTGTGCTAATGAGGGCTTGTATTCACACCGCGTAAGCGTTCGTAAGCGGGACCTGCGGCGCTCAGGCGACTAATCAGTTCTGGTTATGATCCCGCCCCGCCAAGCTGGATCCTAGAGGTTGAATTGTGAGCCCGTGAGAAAACAGGTCCATAATTCAGGTTGCACTAGCCCTTCATGCAACTCGGAGTGCCCGTGGACTGTCGAAATCTGGAGCCTCCTCCGTTACCGCTGAATGCATTCAATCAGAGCGCATCGTCTTCAGAGCTGGGGATTCCGGAAGCCACCTTCTTCGACCCGCGCCGGTCCAGCCAGATGGCCACCCGGGACAGCAGCACATTGATCGCGATGTAGATCCCCGCGCCGACAAAGAAGAGTGGGAAGAGTGCACTGTTGCCGAAGAAGTTCTGATTCAACTGAATGGTGCGCAGGAGCTCCGCATAGCCCACGATGAAGCCCAGGGAGCTGTCCTTGAGGAGCACGACCAGCTGGCTGATCAGGCTGGGGAGCATGGACCGCACGGCCTGCGGGAGCTGGATGGTTCGGAAGGTCTGGAAGGGGGTCAGGCCGACGGCCAGTCCGGCTTCTCGCTGCCCGTTGGGGAGGGCCACCACACCGGCCCGGAGGATCTCCGCAAAGATCGCCGTGTTGTAGATGACCAAGCCGATGACGACGGCCCACAGGGCGGGAACACCGAATACGAGCAGCACGAAGAGCATCATCAACACGACGGGGATTCCACGGAAGAACTCGATCACCACATTGGCGATGCCCCGGAGCACGGGATTCAGGCTGGTACGCAGCATCACGGCACCACAGCCCAGCAGCAGGGCGATGGGGGCCGCGATCGCTGCGGCCAAGAGCGTCGCGCCGAGACCTCGGATCAGGAGCGAGGACCAGACGTCGGCGGCGGTCGCACTCTTCGGAGGATCGATGAAGATCATCCAGCGGTCGTCGAAGATTCCGCGACGGTTGAGCGAGAAGATCACCCAGGCGAGAACTGCCACGATGATGGCAATCACCACCACCGCGATCACTGTGGACCTACGGCGAGCCTTGGGTCCCGGAGCGTCATAGAGTACGGAGGTCATCGTGCGAACGCCACCTTTCGCTCCAGGTAGACGGCAAGTTGGCCGGCGGGGATGGTGATCAGCAGGTAGCACACCCCGACGCCGGCGAGCACCCACAGGGCCGCGCCGGGATTTGAGTTGGCGAGTTGGCGGCCGGTGGCGAACAACTCCGCGACGGCGAATCCGCCGGCCACTGAGGTGTTCTTGGTCAGGGCGATGAGGACATTGATGATCGGCGGAATCACGGAACGAATCGCTTGGGGCAGCACGATGAGTGACAAGGTCTGCCCGAACGTCATTCCCACGGCGCGGGCTGCCTCGGCCTGACCCACACTGACCGAGTTGATGCCCGAGCGCACTGCTTCACAGACGAAGGCCGATGTGTAGAGGCTCAACGCAATGATCGCCGGGACAAGGAATCCGGGAAGTACGAAGAACATGGCCGGGAAGACCGCGATGAAGAAGAAGAAGAGCAGGGTCAGCGGTGTGTTCCGGACCAGTTCGACGTACGCGGTACCGAAGACTCGCAGTGAGGCCACCGGGGACACCCGACACGTCGCCAGCAGTATCCCGAGGACCAATGACAGGACGGCAGAAATGCCGGTCAGCATCAGCGTCCGGCCGAACCCGACCATGATCAGGTCCAGGTTCTCGATCAGAGCGTTCACGGAGTCCCCTCTGGGTCAGGTGATGGAGTGGGGCCCCACACGTGGCAGGGCCCCATCCGTCGGACGTCAGTAGCGGTCCACCGTCGGCGGCTCCGGCACCGGCAGTACCTCACCTGCGGTCTTCTCCCAGGCCTCGGCCCAGCTTCCGTCCTCGTAAGCCTCTTCGAGAGTGTCGTTGATGAAGGTGCGGAAGTCGTCGTCGCCCTTCTTCATCCCGATCCCGTAGGGCTCCTCGGTGAAGGTCTCACCATCGGCCACCATCTTGAACGCCTCAGTATCCTCCGAGACGTACCCAGCGAGGATCACGTTGTCGGTGGTCACCGCGTCCACCTGGCCGTTGCGCAGGGGCTCGAGGCAGTTGGAGTAGTCACCGAACAGTCGGAGCTCGGCGTCCGGGTAGTTGTCCCGCATGTTCTGGGCCGGCGTGGACCCCTCGGCCGAGCACACGATCTTGCCGGCCAGGTCGTCCGGACCGTTGATGTCGGAGTTGTCGGCCGCGACCATCAGGGCCTGACCGGCCTCGTAGTACGGCCCGGCGAAGTCGACTTCCTGCTTCCGCTCGTCGTTGATTGTGTACGTGGCGACGATGATGTCGACGTTGCCGTTACTGATGAACGTCTCGCGGTTGGCGGACTGCGTTTCCTCCCACTCGATGCTGTCCGCCTCGATACCGAGCTTGGCAGCCACGATCTTGCCGATCTCGACGTCGAAGCCGACCGGTGTTCCGTCTGGGGCCTGGAGGCCGAAGAGAGGCTGGTCGAACTTGGTGCCGATCTTGATGCTGCCGGCCTCCGAGAGGCGTGCCATCGTGCTGCCCTCGGGGAACTCCGGGGCATCCTCGACGGGCGGCTCGTCGCCGCCCCCGCCGCCACAGGCCGACAGGGCAAGCACGGCCGCCGCGGCCACGGCGATCATCTGTCCTTTGAACTTCATGGTGAACCTTCCTCGTCTGCGATTCTCGGTCATGCGGTTGATCACCGGTGTCCGGCGATCTGTAGGGATCAGTGGGTCAGGATCTTGCTCAGGAAGTCCTTGGCGCGATCGCTCTTCGGCTTGGTGAAGAACTCCTCCGGCGGTGCCTCCTCGACGATGTGTCCGTCGGACATGAAGACCACCCGGTTGGCGGCCTTCCGGGCGAAGCCCATCTCGTGGGTCACGACCACCATCGTCATGCCCTGGTGGGCCAGGTCGACCATCACGTCGAGCACCTCGTTGACCATCTCCGGGTCGAGGGCGGAGGTGGGCTCGTCGAAGAGCATGACCTTGGGGTCCATCGCCAGGGCGCGCGCGATCGCGACCCGCTGCTGCTGGCCACCAGACAGTTGGGCCGGGTACTTGTCGGCCTGGGAGTCGATGCCCACCCGCTTCAGCAACTCCATCCCGTGTTCCTTCGCCTTGGCGGCAGACTCCTTGCGGACCTTGATCGGTCCGAGGGTCACGTTCTCCAGGATGGTCTTGTGGGCGAACAGGTTGAAGGACTGGAACACCATCCCGACGTCGGCGCGCAGTTTGGCCAGCCCCTTGCCCTCCTCGGGCAGCTCCTCGCCGTCGATGGTGATCGAGCCCGACTCGATCGTCTCCAACCGGTTGATCGCCCGGCACAGGGTCGACTTGCCGGAACCGGAAGGCCCGATCACGATGACGACCTCACCGCTGCCGATGGACAGATTGATGTCCTGCAGGACGTGCAGGTCACCGAAGTGCTTGTTCACGTCGGTCAGGACGACCAAGGGTTCGCCGGTGGGCTCGGGAGCGAGGGCTCCGGGAGTCGCGTCCTCGGCGAATTCCGTTCCGTCGGACTCGGCATGCTGGGCGTTGTCGGTCATGCGTGAACCCTAGACCAGAAGGCGCCCACCGCGCGGCAGAAAGGGTGGAGATTGGATTACGGATCGGTCGCGATTCGCGCATCCGGATGATCAGCGCAGGTCGGGCCGCGACGCGACGCATTCGGCCCGGAGCGGGCCGGAGGATTACGCTGGTGCCATCATGTCGCAGACCCTTTCCACTCCTCAGATCACTTCGGCGAACCAACTCGCCTCGACCGACTCGGCGCGCACGTACGAGATCCGCACCCACGGATGCCAGATGAACGTGCACGACTCCGAGCGGCTCTCCGGCCTGCTGGAGGACGCCGGCTACCACCGCGCCGAGCAGGCGGGCGATGCTGACGTCGTCGTGTTCAACACCTGCGCCGTACGGGAGAACGCGGACAACAAGTTGTACGGCAGTCTCGGACACCTGCTGGCCACCAAGAAGGCCCACCCCGGGATGCAGATCGCCGTCGGCGGCTGTCTGGCCCAGAAGGACAAGGACACCATCGTCGAGAGGGCGCCCTGGGTGGACGTCGTCTTCGGGACCCACAACATCGGCTCCCTGCCGGTGCTGCTGGAACGCGCCCGGATCGAGTCCGAGGCGCAGGTCGAGATCGTCGAGTCGCTGGAGCGGTTCCCGTCCACCCTGCCGACCCGGCGCGACTCCGCGTACGCCGCCTGGGTCTCGATCAGCGTCGGCTGCAACAACACCTGCACCTTCTGCATCGTGCCCT
>JBQDIN010000027.1:0-46780 GCA_052094425.1 Propionibacteriaceae bacterium | reverse complement strand
AGGGCAGATGACCATCACTCGTGCCTGCACTCCAGGTACTGCCGAGGACGGGACCAGCGACGGCGAGACCAGCGACGGCGGGACCAGCGGGGGTGGGCAGGGCAGGGATGAACAGGGCAGGGGTGCCGGCGGGGTGTGGGGTCGGCGGTGGGAGTTCCGGATGCCCGACGGCACCGAGTCGCCCGACTGGTGGACTGCGGCCTCCCTCGCGACCCACCTCGCCCGCCACACCGAACAAGCCGAACAGGCTGAACGGCAGCGGGCAGACCTCGTCGCGCGGATCGAAGGAGTGGATCACTGGGAGCATCCCGACGCCGCCCGGATCCGTCCCGGCTGGGCCGGTGAACCCTTCGACCTGCACGCCTGCGTCGAAGCTCTCTTCAGCCTGCAACTCCCCGGACGGGAGACTCACCAACTCGCCGCCTGACACGCTGTGATGATCACTCTGTCCGCGGTTGGCAGGTGCCCAATTGGCCGGCGTACAACTGACCGGTGGCCCCCGCGGCAGGTGGGGTGAGTGGTCAGCGTCTCGCGGCCGATCAGTCGAGCAGGTCCGGACGGAAGGGCAAGCCTTCCCGTGGCATCCGGACCAGGTCGGAGAGCGGGTCGAGCCGACCGCCTCGGGCGTACGTACGGTGTTGGTGCCCTGAGGACACCGCCCACTTGCAGGGACGCTCCCGCGGGAACGTGCCGGTCCCTCTAGGCTGTGACCCATGGGTGTGGCTGTACGGGTGATCCCGTGTCTGGACGTGCACGGGGGTCGCGTGGTGAAGGGGGTCAACTTCGTCAACCTGCGCGATGCCGGTGATCCGGTCGAGCTCGCGGCGGCGTACGGCGCGGCCGGCGCGGACGAGTTGACCTTCCTCGACATCTCGGCCTCGGTGGAGGAGCGGGAGACGACCCGGGAGGTGGTCAGGCGTACGGCGGCGACGGTGTTCATCCCGCTCACCGTCGGCGGCGGGGTCGGCAGTGCCGACGACGTGGACGCACTGCTCCGGGCGGGTGCCGACAAGGCGGCGATCAACACGGCCGCGATCCAGCGACCTGAGGTGATCGCCGAGATCACGCGCCGTTTCGGCAACCAAGTGCTCGTGCTGTCGGTGGACGCCCGCCGCGACCAGGGGATGCCGAGTGGATACGGGGTCACCACCCACGGCGGTCGACGCTCCGCCAGTATCGACGCGGTCGAGTGGGCCCGACGGGGGGTGGAGCTCGGCGTGGGGGAGATCCTGCTCAACTCGATGGACGCCGACGGCACCGAGGACGGCTTCGACCTGGAGATGATCACCGCCGTCCGCGCGGCCGTCGACGTCCCGCTGATCGCCTCCGGCGGGGCCGGTACGGCGGCCCACTTCGTCGAGGCGGTGCGGGCCGGCGCCGACGCGGTCCTGGCTGCCAGCGTGTTCCACTTTGGTACGTTGCAGATCCACGAGGTCAAGGCGGCGCTGGCCGCGGCCGGGTTCGAGGTCCGGACCGGGCCTGAGGAAGAAGTGCCCGAGGAAGAAGGGGAGGGAGCGTCCTGATGCACGCCCTGCTCCCGTACGAGAGCTCGCACGACGCGACCATCGCCCTCGGCGGCATCCCCGAGGGGGTCTCCTTCGGCTGCTACCCGTCGGCGGAGGCGCCGGTGCCGGACCGGCTGGACGAGGTCGAGTTCTACGTCCTGCCGTACCTGTCCGCCGCGACGAAGACGATGGCCCTGGTGCCGCAGATGCCCGCCCTCAAGGTGATCCAGACCCAGACTGCCGGAGTGGACGACGTTGCCCGACTGGTCCCCGCGGGCGTCACCCTCTGCAACGCCGCGGGGGTGCACGACGCGAGTACGGCCGAGCTGGCCATCGCGCTGACCCTGGCCAGCGGTCGCCACTTGGACGACTTCGCCCGGAACCAGACCAGCGGCACCTGGCGGCCGCAGTTCGGCACCGCCCTGGCCGACCTGCGCGTACTCATCGTCGGCTACGGCCGGATCGGCGAGGCGATCGAGCGGCGGCTGGCCGGGTTCGAGGTCGGGTCGGTGACGAGAGTCGCCCGCCGCTCCCGGACCGGTCGGGTCGGGGTGCACGCGGTCGATGAACTGCCCGACCTGTTGCCGCAGGCCGACGTGGTGATCGTGATCGCCCCGCTGACCGCGGCCACCGAGGGCATGTTCGATGCCGACCTGCTCGCCCGGATGCCGGACGGGGCCCTACTGGTGAACGTGGCCCGCGGGAAACTCGTCGACACCGATGCGCTGGTCGCCGAGACCACGAGCGGTCGGATCCGGGCCGCCCTGGACGTGACCGACCCCGAGCCGCTGCCCGACGACCATCCACTGTGGACGGCGCCCGGAGTGCTCATCTCCCCGCACGTGGGTGGAGCCAGCTCCGCCTTCCACCCACGCCGGAACCAGTTGATCGCCGATCAGCTCCGGCGCCACGTCGCCGGTGTCGACCTGGAGAACGTGATCCGCGCATGACCGATCTCGACTGCCTGTTCTGCAAGATCATCGCCGGCGACATCCCGAGCCGTCAGGTGTACGCCGACGAGCACGCGATCGCCTTCCTCGACATCGGGCCGTGGCACCGCGGGCACTCGCTGGTGATCCCGCGCGCCCACGTCGCCGACCTGGTCTCCGGCGCGCCCACCCTGGCCAGCATCGCGCCCGCGATCGAGGCCACCGCCCGACTGCTCGTCGACCGGCTCGATGCGGACGGGCTCAACCTGCTGTCATCGGCGGACGCGGTCGCCGGACAGGAGGTCTTCCACCTGCACGTCCACCTGATCCCGCGCTACGCCGACGCCCCGGGACTGCGCCACCTGATCGGGCCGAAGGAGACGTCCGAGGCCGAGCTGGACGAGGTCTGGCAGACCGTCACGGGTGGCCGGTGAACGCACCGACCACGTCCCCCGCACTCGGGGCCCGACTGGCGCGCGCCCTGGTCGAGTACGGCCCGCCCTTCCTGGCGTCGCTGCTGATCCTCCCGTACGTGATCGCGTACGGGAAGGCGTGGCCCTGGCAGCCCTCGACGATCGACCTGCAGGTCTACGTGTACGCGGTCAACGACATGTTGGCCGGCAAGAACATCTTCGAGACCACCACCCCGTTCTGGGAGTTGTACTTCATCTATCCGCCGATCGCGGCGGTGCTGATGGTGCCGCTGGCGGTCGGTCCGTACTGGATGTGGCAGTTGATCTGGACCGCCCTGCTGGTGTGGGCCCAACAGTCGGTGCTGCGTCGGTGTGGGGTGCCGCGGGGCTGGAAGCTCGGGCTGCTCGGTGTGGCCCTCGTGCTGTGTGTGGAACCGATCCGCACCACGCTCGGGTACGGGCAGGTGAACACCATGTTGATGGCCCTGGTGGTCGCTGACCTGTTGCCGGACCGGCCGGGGGAGAAGCGGCGGATCCCGCGGGGCTCGTTGATCGGTCTGGCCGCGGCGATCAAGTTGACCCCGGCGCTGTTCGTGATCTTCTGCTTCATGATCGGGAAGAAGAAGGTGGCCCTCGGCGGGATCGTCTCCTTCCTGGCCTTCACCGCCGTCGGCGCGATCTTCCTCTGGCCGGAGACCGTGGAGTTCTGGGGTGGGCTCGTGGTCGGTGACACCCGGACCGCCTCGCCGCTGTACGTGGGCAACCAGTCCCTGCTCGGCGTCTTCGCGCGGGTGCTGGACACCGGCACCGCCGCCACCGTGCTCGGGCTCTTCGTCGCCGGTGTGGTCGCCCTGTTGAGTACGGTCGTGGCCGCCCACTGGTGGCAGGCGGGGGAGAAGTCCTTCGCCGTCGGCCTGGTCGGCCTGGCGACCTGTCTGGCCTCGCCGTTGTCGTGGACCCACCACTTCGTCTGGGTGGTGCCGATGGGGGTCGCCGTCCTGGTCGGCGGCCGCCGACTGCCGCGGTGGGCACGCGGGTTGACTCGATTCTGGGTGGTCTGGATCAGCCTCGGGCTGGTGCTGGCCGTGCTCCCGTACGGGGGCGGATTGGAACGTGAGTACACCCTCTTCCAGAGCCTGGTCGCCAACCTGACCCCGCTTCTCGGGGTGGTGCTGCTGGTCGGCCTCGCCGCCCGGATGGTCTCGCATTCCAGAGCGGGCGACAAGGAGACTGTGGCCGGGGGCTAGATTTGGCCGCATGGCCACGAACGTCACCGAACAGGACAACACCAACTCCCCGACCGAGGGACCCGACATCAAGCCCCGGTCCCGCCGGGTCACCGACGGACTCGAGGCCACCGCGGCCCGGGGGATGTTGCGCGCGGTCGGGCTCGGGGATGACGACTTCGCCAAGCCTCAGATCGGCGTCGCCTCGAGCTGGAATGAGATCACCCCCTGCAACCTGTCCCTGGACCGGCTCGCCAAGGCGGTCAAGGACGGGGTGCACGCGGCCGGCGGTTACCCACTGGAGTTCGGCACCATCTCCGTCTCCGACGGCATCTCGATGGGCCACGAGGGGATGCACTTCTCCCTGGTCAGCCGAGAGATCATCGCCGACTCGGTGGAGACCGTGATGGAGGCCGAGCGGCTCGACGGCTCGGTCCTGCTGGCCGGCTGTGACAAGTCCCTGCCGGGGATGTTGATGTCGGCCGCGCGGCTCGACCTCGCCTCGGTGTTCCTCTACGCCGGGTCGATCATGCCCGGCCAGGTGGATGGCAAGGACGTCACCATCATCGACGCCTTCGAGGCGGTGGGTGCCTGCATGAAGGGCCTGATCAGCCGGGAGAAGGTGACCGAGATCGAGAAGGCGATCTGTCCGGGGGAGGGCGCCTGCGGCGGCATGTTCACCGCCAACACGATGGCGAGTGCCGCCGAGGCGCTCGGCATGTCGCTGCCCGGCTCGGCCGCCCCACCGGCGGTGGCCCGGCGGCGGGACACGTACGCCCGGCAGAGCGGCGAGGCCGTGGTGAACCTGCTGCGCCAGGGGATCACCGCGCGGCAGATCATGACCAAGGAGGCGTTCGAGAACGCGATCGCGGTGACGATGGCCTTCGGCGGCTCCACCAACGCGGTGCTGCACCTGCTCGCGATCGCCAACGAGGCCGAGGTCGACCTCACCCTGGACGACTTCGTCCGAGTCGGCAAGAAGGTGCCGCACCTGGGCGACCTGAAGCCCTTCGGCCGGTACGTGATGAACGACGTCGACCGGGTCGGCGGGGTGCCGGTGGTGATGAAGGCGTTGCTGGATGCGGGCCTGCTGCACGGCGACTGCCTGACCGTCACCGGGCGGACCCTGGCCGAGAACCTGGCCGACATCAACCCGCCGGACGTGGACGGGACCATCGTCCGTGCCCTGGACAACCCGATGCACCCGACCGGGGGCATCACCATCCTGCAGGGGTCCTTGGCCCCCGAGGGCGCGGTCGTGAAGAGCGCCGGGTTCGACACCGAGGTGATCGAGGGCTCGGCCCGCGTCTTCGACGGGGAACGCGCGGCGATGGACGCCTTGGAGGACGGCACCGTCGTCGCCGGCGACGTGGTGGTGATCCGCTACGAGGGCCCGAAGGGCGGCCCGGGGATGCGCGAGATGCTGGCGATCACCGGTGCGATCAAGGGCGCCGGGCTCGGCAAGGATGTCATGTTGATCACCGACGGGCGCTTCTCCGGTGGCACCACCGGACTGTGCGTCGGCCACATCGCTCCCGAGGCCGTGGACGGCGGGCCGATCGCGTTCGTGGAGGATGGCGACACGATCGTCCTGAACGTGGCCGACGGCATCCTGGACGTGCTGGTCGACGACGAGGAGATGGCGCGGCGGCAGGAGAACTGGACCCCCACCCCGCGGCCGGTCCGCCGCGGCGTGCTGGCGAAGTACGCGAAGCTGGTGCAGTCCGCCAACACGGGCGCCATCTGCGGCTGACCCGCGGTCAGGGAGCCGACCGGTGACGGCTCCACGAGATTCCTCTGGCATCGGCCCGGCCCGCCTCGTACCGTGGGGTCGTGCCGAACGAAGACGTCAGCCTGACGACCGACCGCCTCATCCTGCGCAGCCACCGAGACACCGATGCCACCCGGGTGCTGCAGATCCACAGCGATCTCGACATCATCCGCTGGCTCGGGAACCCGCCCTTCGTGCCGATGGCCGACCTGTCCGCAGCACGGGCGTGGATCGCCGAGCGCCAGCCGGTGAACCGGGACGATCCCTTCCACCGGACGTGGGCGATCGAGGTACGAGAGACCGGTCAGTATGCCGGGCACTGTGGAGTCGGACCCACCCCACCACGCCTCGACGGCGCGGGCGGGACCGACTACGAGGTGGGCTGGACCCTGCACCCCGACACGGTCGGGCACGGGCACGCGACCGAGGCGGCCGTTGTTGCCCTGGACCACGCGTTCTCGACCGGCCTGGAGCTCGTCTGGTGCGACATGTACCCGGACAATGCGCCCTCGATCGGCGTCGCCCTCCGGCTCGGACTGGACGACCAGGGCGTGGTCGATGACCCCTGGTACGGGGATGACTCCCGGATGTTCCGGATCACCGCGGCCCAGTGGCGGGCGCTTCGCGCCGAGAGGGGACCGGACCCTGAATCGGCTGCGCACAGTGGTGCGAGTGGTGCGGGCCCGCACCCGGCAACCATGCGCAGCCGGTGAACCGGCGCTCGCCCAGAACAGTCAGTAGAGAACCGTCAGTAGAGAACAGCCAGTAGAGAACAGCCAGCAGAGAACAGTCAGCAGACCTCGGCGCTGGGGTCGGCGGCGTGGATGACGACGACGGGCTGGTCGGACTCCTTGAGCAGGGTCCGACTGACCGAGCCGAGTAGCGCGCCGCGGATCTCGCCGCGACCGCGGGAGCCGATCACGATCAGCCGGGCGTCCCGGCCGGCCTCGAGGAGAACCCGGGCCGGACTGCCCTTGGCCGTGATCGGGGTGACCTCCAGATCGCTGTGCTGGTTTGTGCGGACACGTTCCAGCGCGACCCGGATGGCCTCGCCGGCCTCCTCCTCGGCGCTGTCGTGCAACTCCTGCACCACCTTCGCCGAGACCGGCTCGCTGACCGGGGGGACGTCCCACGCGGCGACCACCTCGACGGCCGTGCCGAGGCGTACCCCGGTGTCGAGCGCGTAGCGCAGGGCGCCGTCGGCGTGCTCCGAGCCATCCACCCCGACCACGATCGGACCGTGGTTGTCGGCGGCGCGGCTGCCGTCGGAGGTGACGATCACCGGACAACTCGCCCGGCTCGCGACCCGGGTGCTCACCGAGCCCAGGAAGACGTTCCCCATCGCCCCGAGCCCTCGGTTGCCGAGGATCACCAGGCTCGCGTCCTTGCTGGCCTCGAGCAGCACCGCGGCCGGCGGGCCGCTGGCGTACACGGTCTCGATCGGCACTTCGTGGCCGCACGCGTGGGCCTGCTTGCGGGCCGACTCGAGCAACTGCTCGGCGAACTCCCGGTAGGCGTCCATCGGCTGGTCCATCACGCCGATCGCGAAGGGGGTGGCCATCACCGGCACCTGGTAGGCGTGCACCAGTTTCACTCCGACGCCACGGCGCTTGGCCGCATCGACAGCCAGACTGATCGCCTTGGCGCTGGCAGTGGAGCCGTCGACTCCGACGACCACGGGTCCGTGCATGGTGACCTCCCGGTGCAGTTGCTCGCAGGACCGAGTTCCACAGGGGACGAGTCCTACGCTCTGTCGTACTACTATTATGGCGTGCCCCGCAGCGAAGGCCAAGCCGGACCCGCCGCGGAGGCGTAGGGCGTCGCCATCGTGGACAGTGTGCTCAAATTCTGAGACACGCCGGCCGGTGCATTGACTCATCCGGTTGGATCGTCGAAAGTGAAGGTGTGCGTGAACTGTGTGTGATCCTCGTAGTCATCAAGCGTGTCGGTTGAGTCAGTCAGCCTCCGACACGCTCCCTCGTCTGCCACTTGGCGGCGGGGGTTTTTTGTTGGCCGTGGCCGACTGAGCCGCACACCCAGAACACGCGTAGCATCCATTCCAGGACGAAGGACAGGAAGACAGAGATGGCCGAGAACAGGCCGGTGCCGGGGCCGCCGCCCGTGCCGGGACCCCCACCCGCAGCAGCGAACCGGGCCGCAGCGACCCAGCCCGAGGTGCTCACCGGGGCGCAGTCGCTCGTACGTTCGCTCGAGCGGGTCGGGGCGGACACCGTGTTCGGCATCCCGGGCGGCTGCATCCTCCCGGCCTATGATCCGCTCTACGACTCCGAGAAGGTGCGGCACATCCTGGTCCGACACGAGCAGGGGGCTGGGCACGCGGCCGAGGGGTACGCGATGGTCACCGGCAAGGTCGGCGTCTGCATGGCCACGTCCGGCCCGGGGGCCACGAACTTGGTCACCCCGTTGGCCGACGCCCACATGGACTCGGTTCCGATCGTGGCCATCACCGGCCAGGTCGCCGGACCCGCGATCGGTACCGACGCCTTCCAGGAAGCCGACATCACCGGCATCACGATGCCGATCACCAAGCACAACTTCCTGGTCACCCGCGCCGAGGACATCCCGGACGCCATCGCGGCCGCCTTCCACATCGCGCGGACCGGTCGGCCGGGACCGGTGCTGGTCGACATCACCAAGGACGCGTTGAACGCCACGGCCGAGTTCGTCTGGCCCACCAGCCTCGACCTGCCCGGGTACCGTCCCGTCACGAAACCGCACAACAAGCAGGTACGGGAGGCCGCCAAGGCGATCCTGAGTGCCCAGCGGCCGGTGCTCTACGTGGGCGGCGGAGTGATCAAGTCCGGCGCCGCTGACGCACTGCGTCGACTGGTCGAGCTCACCAAGATCCCCGTGGTCACCACCCTGATGGCGCGCGGTGCGATCCCCGACAGCCACGAGCTCAACATGGGCATGCCCGGCATGCACGGCACCGTGCCTGCCGTCGGTGCCATCCAGCGCAGTGACCTGCTGTTCTCCCTGGGCGCTCGCTTCGACGATCGGGTGACCGGGCAGTTGTCCACCTTCGCACCGCACGCACGGGTGGTGCACGCCGACATCGACCCGGCTGAGATCTCGAAGAACCGTACGGCCGACGTGCCGATCGTCGGTGACGTGAAGGAGGTGATCACCGAGTTGATCACGCTCTTGGAGGCGTCGGAGCTGCCCGATCTGACTGAGTGGCAGACCTACCTGGCGGGGCTGAAGAAGCGCTACCCGACGGGCTACGACGAACCGGAGGACGGCAGTCTCTCGCCGCAACACGTGATCAAGAGGATCGGCGAACTCACCGGACCGGATGCCTACTACGCCGCCGGCGTGGGCCAGCACCAGATGTGGGCGGCGCACTTCCTGCCCTTCGAAGAGCCGGGCCGTTGGTTGAACTCCGGCGGGCTCGGCACGATGGGCTATTGTGTGCCGGCCGCGATGGGGGCGAAGGTCGGGCGGCCGGACGACGTGGTCTGGGGGATCGACGGCGACGGGTGCTTCCAGATGACCAATCAGGAGCTGGTCACCTGCGCAGTGGAAGGGATTCCGGTCAAGATCGCGGTGATCAACAACCAGAGCCTCGGTATGGTGCGGCAGTGGCAGACGCTGTTCTACAACTCGCGCTACTCCAACACCGATCTGAAGACGAACCGGGTCCCGGACTTCCAGAAGCTCGCCGAGGCGATGGGCTGTGTCGGCCTGCGCGCCGAGACCGCCGACGAGGTGGACGGGGTGATCGAGAAGGCCTTGTCGATCAACGATGCTCCGGTCGTGGTCGAGTTCGTGGTGCACAAGGACGCGATGGTCTGGCCGATGGTCGCCGCCGGCACCAGCAACGACGACATCCTGGTCGCCCGCGACATGGCGCCCACCTGGGACGGAGAGGACCAACTGTGAACACCCACACCCTCAGCGTCCTGGTCAACAACAAGCCCGGTGTGCTGGCGCGCGTCTCCGGACTGATCTCCCGTCGCGGGTTCAACATCGAATCCCTCGCGGTGGGGCCGACCGAGCACCAGGAGTTGTCTCGGATCACCGTGGTCGTCACCGTCGACGATGCCGTTCTCGAACAGGTCACCAAACAGCTGAACAAGCTGATCGACGTGCTCAAGATCGTCGAGCTCGAGCCTGCCTCGGTCCGTCGCGAGTTGATCCTCGTCAAGGTCCGGGCCGAGGCGGAGACCCGTGGACAGATTCTGGAGATCGTCCAGTTGTTCCGGGCCAAGGCGGTCGACGTCGCCGCCGATGCGATCACCATCGAGGCGACCGGCAGCCCGGAGAAGACCCAGGCGCTGCTCCAACTGCTGGAGCCGTACGGGATCCGTGAACTGGTCCAGTCCGGTGTGGTCGCGATCGGTCGCGGCAGCCGGTCGATCACCGACCGGACGGTGCGCGCCGATCGGCACCGGACGATCAGGGTGATATGAGCAGGACCTGAACCGAACAAGACAGCACGGAACAAGACCGCCCAGTGCTGGGCAGTACCGAGCTGGGCAGTACCGAGTTGGGCAGTACCGAGCAAGGCAACACAAGCAGAGCACGAAAGAGATCAAGGAGATCACCGAAGTGACAGCAAAGATGTTCTACGACGACGACGCCGACCTGTCGGTCATCCAGGGCCGCAATGTGGCGATTCTCGGCTTCGGCAGCCAGGGCCACGCCCACGCGCTGTCGCTGCGGGACTCGGGGATCGACGTCCGCGTCGGTCTCCCCGAGAGCAGCAAGAGCCGGGCCAAGGCGGAGGCCCAGGGGCTGCGCGTCGTGACCCCGTACGAGGCGTGCGAGGAGGCGGACCTGATCATGGTCCTCACCCCGGACCCCACCCAGCGTGACGTGTTCAAGGAGGCGATCGAGCCGAACCTGGTACCCGGGGACGCGATCTTCTTCAGCCACGGGTTCAACATCCGGTACGGCTACATCAAGCCCCCCGAAGGTGTCGACGTGGCGATGGTCGCGCCCAAGGGCCCCGGCCACCTGGTGCGTCGCGAGTACGCCGAGGGTCGGGGTGTCCCGGTCCTGGTCGCGGTCGAGCAGGACGCTTCCGGGAAGGCGTGGGACCTCGCGCTCGCGTACGCGAAGGGGATCGGTGGCCTCCGGGCCGGCGGCATCAAGACCACCTTCACCGAGGAGACCGAGACCGACCTGTTCGGTGAGCAGGCCGTCCTGTGTGGTGGCGCGAGCGCCCTCATCCAGGCCGGGTTCGAGACCCTCACCGAGGCCGGCTACCAGCCGGAGGTCGCCTACTTCGAGTGCCTGCACGAGCTCAAGCTGATCGTCGACCTGATGTACGAGGGCGGCATCGCCAAGCAGCGGTGGAGCATCTCCGACACGGCCGAGTACGGCGACTACGTGTCCGGCCCGCGGATCATCGACGCACAGGTCAAGGAGAACATGAAGGCCGTCCTCGCCGACGTCCAGAACGGCGCCTTCGCCGAGCGGTTCATCGCGGACCAGGACGCTGGTGCGCCGGAGTTCAAGAAGTTCCGCGAGGCGGGGGAGACGCACCCGATCGAGGAGACCGGCAAGCAGCTGCGTGAGCTGATGGCCTGGGTGAAGGGCCACGACGACGACTACGTCGAGGGCACCGCAGCCCGCTGATCAACCCGCCAGAACCCGCTCGCGCACCCCAGGGTGCGGGAGCGGGTTCTTGCGTTGGAGGTCAGCGGGACTTGATCTCGAACCGGACAGCCAGGGTGCCGTCCTCGTGGATTCCGGAGGCGACGACGTACACCTCGCCGCTGGCGGTCCCGCTGGTGGTCACCATGTCACTGGAGCGGACGCACCCCTTCGCCAACTCCGACAGGTCCAGCGGGCTGTAGTGGCCCTTGACGCATGCTCCGTAGGCCTCGACCAAGGTCTCGGTGGCCGCATCCGCCAACTCGGCGGGCACCTCGATGTGGGCCGAGATCTCGTAGTCGTGGGTCTCGGAGTAGGCGGCGGCGAGGACCCGGGTGTCGTCCGGCAGGTCGACCCCGAGGTAGAACTCGAGGTCGGTCAGGGTCATGTCGGGACAGGTGTAGCCGGCCAGGTCATTGCGGCACTCGGAGCCGTTCTCGGTGCTGAAGGTGAAGTAGGGGACACCCCAGTCGCCGGCCCGACTGACCACGAAGATGATGCCGAGCACGCTGAACAGCGCCATCAACACGATGCCGACGGAAACGCGCTTCAGTTTGCGCAACCGACTGCGGTTCCTGCGCTTGCTCGCCTCCGACACAAGCCAAGGATGCCCGATCGATTCAAGGTGACAGGTCTCGATCGGACGGTTGCGGAGGATTCGTTAGCGGCTTGTTAGGACCGGCCCGGCCGGCCCGTGGTCAGCGCTTGACCGCGACCACGACCGAGGTGTCCTCGGCGACCATCACGTCCACGCTGATGAAGCGCGGATCGCTGAGCCACTCCTGGCGCACGGTGTCGACCCGGCCGTTGTCCAACGGCGGCCAACTGGCCGAGGGGGTGAAGTCGTCCAGCACCAGCATCCCGCCCGATTCGACCAGGTCGATCACGTCCTCGCGCGGCGCGGACTTGGCTGAACCGGCGTCGAGGAACAGCAGCGAGAAGGGGGCGTGCTCGGTGAGGTTGGTCCAGTCCGCGTGCATCACGTCGATCTCGTCGGAGGCGAACATGTCCATCACGCCGTGGGCGAGTTCGGGGTCGAGTTCGGCCGTGATCACCCGGGTGCTGTCCGGAGCGCCGCTGCGCAGCCAGGCCGCACCCACCCCGCAGCCCGTACCGCATTCGGCGATGGTGCCCGTGCGGGTCGCCGCCAGGGTGGCCAGCAGCCGACCGGTCTCGCTCCGGGTGGCTTGGACGTAGCCACGTTCGAGCGACATCCGGAGGGCACGGGTGACCAACGACGGCAGTTCGGGAGGAGCGCTCACACGAGCAGTGTGTCAGGTGCGGGGTGCAGGGGAAATCCTTCCACGATGTGAGACGTTTACGTCCACATGCTGACGGAGAATTAGTCGGATGTCCTAGTATCTGGGGTGTCAGCAAGCAAAGGAAAGCCCATGTACGACATGTATCCGGACCACTGGACCGAGCAGGAGGCGCAGCGCGCCAGCACCTCGGTCCGTCGTGACGACGAGGAGGCGCGGCCGCGCCGCCGGCAGCGCAAGCAGCACTGCGTCAGCCCGCCGGTCGTACGAATTCAGGCCGAGCGGCACTGACCCAGCGGCACTGACTCTCTGACCCAGCGGCGCTGACCCGCTGCCGGGTCAGAGGCGGGACGCGATCGCGTCCCCGATCTCTGCCGTCGACCGATGCGATGCATCCGTCGCAGTCCGTCCGGCGATGTCGGCAACAACCGCCGCGTCGATCCGCGCGGCCTCCGCAGCCAGACCCAGGTGATCCAGCAACAGGGCCACCGATCCGATGGCGGCCGTGGGGTCTGCGATCTGCTGGCCGGCGATGTCCGGTGCGGATCCGTGTACGGGCTCGAACATCGACGGGAAGGTGCCGGCGGCGTTGATGTTGCCGCTGGCGGCCAGCCCGATGCCGCCGGTGACGGCGGCGGCCAGGTCGGTGATGATGTCGCCGAACAGGTTGTCGGTCACGATCACGTCGAACCGCGACGGGTCGGTGGCCAAGAAGATGGTGGCCGCATCGACGTGCAGGTAGTCGGTGGCCACCTGGGGGTACTCGCCGGCGACGGTCTCGAAGATCCGACGCCACAGCCCGCCGGCGTTGACCAGCACATTGTGCTTGTGCACGAGCGTGATCTTGTTCCGCCGTGCGGCGGCGCGGGCGAAGGCGTCCCGGACGACCCGCTCCACGCCGTACGCGGTGTTCACGCTCACCTCGGTGGCGATCTCGGCAGGGGTTCCCGCGCGGACGACGCCGCCATTACCGCAGTAGAGGCCCTCGGTGCCCTCCCGGACGACGACGAAGTCGATCTCCTTGCCGTCGGTCACCGCATGCGCCAGGGGAGTGGGGACGCCGGGATAGAGACGACTCGGACGGAGATTGACGTAATGATCGAAAGCGAACCGCAGCTTCAACAACAGCCCACGCTCCAACAGTCCGGAGGGGATGTCGGTCGACCCGGGGGCGGCACCGACCGCTCCCAGCAGGATGGCGTCGTGGCCGGCCAACTCCTGGAGCACGGTGTCGGGCAGCACCTCTCCGGTGCGGCGCCACTGCTCGGCACCGAGGGAGTAGTCGGTCAGGTGGAAGGAGGCGCCGCCGACGGCGTCCAACGCCTTGAGCCCCTCGGCCACCACTTCGGGGCCGATGCCGTCACCGCCGATCACGGCGAGGTTGAAGCTCGGGGCGGACGCGGTGGCGGGATCAGTGGTAGTCGACACGGCGGCAGTGTATCCACGCCGTCGTCCTCGGTCGCCGCTCCGTCTCACAACCACCGACGCGGTGTTAGCGTGCTCGCTATGACCTTGAACTTCGACCTGCGGCCGAACCCGCGGCCTCGCGGCGATGCGGAGCGGGAGGCCATCCTGGCCGACCCGGGCTTCGGCGTGAACTTCACCGATCACATGACCGTGGCCACGTGGACGAAGGCGGACGGCTGGCACGACTCGGGGGTGGTCCCGTACGGGCCCTTCCAGGTGGACCCGGCCTCGGCCGTACTGCACTACGCCCAGGAGATCTTCGAGGGCCTCAAGGCCTACCAGCACGACGACGGCTCGGTCTGGCTGTTCCGGCCGGAGAAGAACGCCGAGCGCTTCATCCGTTCGGCCGAACGCCTCGCCCTGCCGCGGCTCGAGCCGGAGGACTTCATCGCCAGCATCGAGGCCTTGGTCGTCGCCGACCGGAACTGGGTGCCGTCGGGTGGGGAGAAGAGCCTGTACCTGCGGCCGTTCATGTTCGCCTCCGAGGTCTTCCTCGGGGTCCGGGCCTCCCAGACCGTCACCTACAGCGTGATCGCGAGCCCGGCCGGGCCCTACTTCTCCTCCGGGGTGAAACCGGTCAGCATCTGGGTGAGCACCAATTACACCCGCGCGGCTCCAGGCGGCACCGGTGCGGCCAAGTGCGGCGGCAACTATGCGGCCAGCCTCGTCGCCCAGGTCGAGGCCGCCGAGCACGGCTGCGAGCAGGTGCTCTTCGCCGACGGCAAGGAGCAGAAGTGGGTCGAGGAACTGGGCGGCATGAACGTCTACCTGGTCACCGACCAGGGGGAGCTCGTCACCCCCGAACTCACCGGCTCCATCCTCGAAGGGGTGACCCGGGACTCCATCCTGACCATGGCCCAGGAGCAGGGACTCACCCCGGTGGAGCGCCGGGTCGCGGTGGCCGACCTGCTGGACGGGATCGGCGACGGGTCGATCACGGAGGTGTTCGCCTGCGGTACGGCCGCGGTGATCACCCCGGTCGGCACCCTGAAGACGGACGACCGCGAGGTCGTGGTCGGCGACGGCGACACCGGTGCGCACACCGGTGCCCTGCGCCAGCACCTGCTCGACATCCAGTACGGCCGGGCCGAGGACACCCACGGCTGGATGCGCCGGGTCGCCTGACTCCGCTGGCCCTGACTCCGCTGGCCGGGGAGGTGGGATCTCAGTCGCTGAGATGCCACTTCCCAACCAGTGGGCGCGGGAGCACACTGGACTCGTGCACCACACCCAGTTCATTATCTGCTAGCGCGCCCGAGCCACTTCCTGGCACCTCCGGCGCGCTGAACCTCCTGTCTCCGTACGGGAGGTTTTTTCGTTGCCGGACAAAGTCGGACATCCGAACATTCCGCCGAAGACACCCCGAGAAGTCGTAAGGAACCATGTCGACCAGCATCCAGCCCCTGATGGCCCCGGAGGCCTTCCACGTCTACGACACGACCCTGCGCGACGGGGCCCAGCAGGAGGGGTTGCGGCTCTCGGTCGCGGACAAGTTGAAGATCGCCACCCACCTGGACGAGCTGGGGGTCGGCTACATCGAGGGTGGCTGGCCGGGCGCCAACCCGAACGACACCGCCTTCTTCGCCGCGGCCCGGGACGAACTGCAGCTGCGCAACGCCACCCTGACCGCCTTCGGTGCCACCCGTCGGGTCGGTGGGCGCGCCGCGGACGACCCGTTGGTGGCGGCCCTGCGGGAGTCCGGCGCCTCGACGGTGTGCCTGGTCGCCAAGAGCTATGACCGGCACGTCACCCAGGCCCTGCGCACCACCCTGGACGAGAACCTGGCGATGATCACCGACACCGTCTCGCACCTGGTGGCGGAGGGGCAGCGGGTCTTCCTCGATTGTGAGCACTACTTCGACGGCTTCCGGACCAGCCCGGACTACGCCCTCCAGGTGGTGCGGACCGCGGCCGAGGCCGGGGCCGAGGTGGTCGTGCTGTGCGACACGAACGGCGGGATGCTACCCAGCTGGATGGGTGACATCGTCGGCGAGGCGTCCGAGATCGGCGTCCCGCTCGGCATCCACTGCCACAACGACACCGGCTGCGCGGTGGCCAACACCATCGCCGCGGTCGAGGCCGGAGCCATGCATGTGCAGGGCACGGTCAACGGCTACGGGGAGCGGACCGGCAACGCCGATCTGGTCACCGTGGTCGCCAACCTCGAACTGAAGTACGGGTGGCCGATCCTGCCCGCCGGTTCGCTGGGCGAGGCGACGCGACTGTCCCATGCGATCGCCGAAGTGACGAACGTGCCACCGTACGGACGTCAGCCCTATGTCGGCCTGTCCTCCTTCGCCCACAAGGCGGGATTGCATGCCAGCGCGATCAAGGTCGACCCCGACCTCTACCAGCACATCGATCCGGCGGCCGTCGGCAACGACATGCGGATGCTCGTTTCCGACATGGCCGGGCGGGCGAACATCCAGATCAAGGGTTCCGAGCTGGGGTTCGACCTCTCCGACCGCGACCTCGCGGCCCGGATCACCGACCGGGTGAAGGCCCGCGAGGCCGAGGGCTACACCTACGAGGCGGCAGACGCGAGCTTCGAACTGCTGCTGCTGGACGAGTTGGGGGAGTCCCCGGACTTCTTCGAGTTGCTGTCCTGGCGGGTCTTCACTGCGGGGGGCGGCCTGAACTCCGACACCGACACCGAGTCCACGGTGAAGGTGCGGGCTCGGGGCGTGGACCAGCGGGTGGTGGGTGAGGGCAACGGCCCGGTGAACGCCCTCGACCAGGCGGTTCGGAAGGCCCTCACGAGCGCGTACCCGGTGGTCGACCAGTTCGAACTGATCGACTACCGGGTCCGCATCCTCGACCAGGGCCACGGCACCGACGCCGTCGTCCGGGTGTTGATCGAGACCACCGACAGCCGCCGGAACTGGACCACCGTCGGGGTCGGGATGAACGTGATCGAGGCCAGCTTTGAGGCCCTCTTCGAGGCGTACACCTACGGACTGCTGCACTCCGAGCCGGCCGTGGTCAACGGGGCGGCGGTGGCTGCACACCCAGATCTGGTCACGCAGCCCTGAGCGCCCGCGTCAGGAGATCCGGTCGATCACCACGGGCCGGCCCGCCGGCTCCGCGTCGCTGATTGACCAGGCGTCGGCCAGGGCCGCCAGCGCACGGTCGAAGCGATCCGGGGTGTCGGTCAGCAGGGTCACCAACGGGTCCCCGGCCGTGACCCGGTCCCCGGGCTTGGCGTGCAGGCGTACGCCCGCAGCCGCCTGGACCGGATCCTCCTTGCGGGCCCGGCCGGCACCCAGTCGCCACGCGGCCAGGCCGACCGACATCGCGTCCATCCGGCCCAGCACCCCGGTGGCCTCCGCGGTCACCGTGTGCGACTCCTTCGCCGTCGGCAGCGGGGCGTCCGGGTCACCACCCTGGGCGGTGATCATCCGCCGCCACACGTCCATCGCGGAGCCGTCGGTCAGGGCAGTGGCCGGGTCCACGTCTCCCCGTCCGGCGGCGGCCAGCATCTCCGCCGCCAGGGCCAGGGTCAGTTCCACCACGTCCTTCGGCCCGCCCCCGGCGAGCACCTCAACCGATTCCTCGACCTCGATCCCGTTGCCCGCGGTGAGTCCGAGCGGGGTCTCCATGTCGGTGAGCAGGGCCACCGTACGGACGCCGGCATCGGTGCCCAAACGCACCATCGTCCGGGCCAACTCACTCGCCTGGTCGAGGTCCTTCATGAACGCACCGGAGCCGACCTTGACGTCGAGCACCAGGGAACCCGTCCCCTCGGCGATCTTCTTGCTCATGATGGAGGAGGCGATCAGCGGGATCGCCTCGACCGTGCCGGTGACGTCGCGGAGCGCGTAGAGCTTCTTGTCCGCGGGGGCCAGTCCGGAGCCGGCGGCGCAGATCACCGCGC
Organism: Propionibacteriaceae bacterium; assembly: GCA_052094425.1. GTDB lineage: Bacteria > Actinomycetota > Actinomycetes > Propionibacteriales > Propionibacteriaceae > Microlunatus. Next base: position 28,714 of record JBQDIN010000027.1, on the reverse strand, counting down.
CGATCTCCTCCAACTGGCGCAGCATCGCCTCGTTGCTCAGCCCCGCCTGCCAGCCCGGGATGGCCTCCAACTTGTCCAGGGTGCCGCCGGTGTGGCCGAGTCCGCGGCCGGACAGTTGCGGCACCGCCACCCCGCAGGCGGCCACCAACGGGGCGAGCGGGAGCGTGATCTTGTCCCCGACCCCACCGGTGGAGTGCTTGTCGGAGGTCGGACGGGACAGGGCGGAGAAGTCCAGCCGTTCACCGCTGGTGATCATGGCCGCGGTCCAGCGGGAGAGTTCGTCCGGTTCCATCCCCCGGAAGAAGATCGCCATGTTCAGGGCAGCCATCTGCTCCTCTGCGATCACCCCCCGGGTGTAGGCCTCGATCACCCAGTCCACCTGGGCGTCGGTGAGGACCCCGCCGTCCCGCTTGGTCCTGATCACCTCCACGGCGTCGAAGGGCTCGACCCCGGTGGGGGCCCCGGCTGCAGACTGCGCACTCATGCAGGTGAGTATGCCCGAGCCGCCCGGGCAGCGGAGTGCAATAGGCTGACCAAATGCGCGTAGCTCGTTTCTCCACCGGCGGCGACCCCCAGTACGGCGTGGTCGAACTCGCCGCGGACGGTGGCCCGAATCCCGATTCCATCTCGGTCCTGACCGGCGACCCACTCGCCGTGGACGTCCAACTGACCGGAGAGCGGGTCCCGCTGGACCGAGCCCGGTTGCTCGCCCCGGTGATCCCGCGGAGCAAGGTGGTGGCGGTCGGCAAGAACTTCGCCGCGCACGCCGCCGAGATGGGCGGTGAGGTCCCGGAGAACCCGCTCATCTTCCTGAAACCGAACACCTCGGTGATCGGGCCCGGTGACGCGATCGTGCATCCGGCCACCTCCGACTTCGTCAGTTTCGAGGGCGAACTCGCCGTGGTGATCTCCACGATCTGCAAGGAGGTGCCACCGGAACGGGCCGCGGAGGTGATCTTCGGCTACACCGTCGCCAACGACGTCACCGCGCGCGACCACCAGAAGAGTGACGGCCAGTGGGCCCGGGCGAAGGGGGCGGACACGTTCTGCCCACTGGGGCCGTGGATCGCCACCCACTTCGACCTCGAGGAGGCCTCCGACCTCGCGATCCGGACCACCCTGGACGGCGAGGTGAAGCAGTCCGGGTCCACCAACCAGATGGTGCGCGGGATCCCCGAGCTGATCGCGTGGATCACCTCCTTCACCACGCTGCTGCCGGGCGACGTGATCCTCACCGGTACACCGGAGGGGGTCGGCCAGATGAAGCCCGGCCAACAGGTCAGTATCGAGATCGAGGGCATCGGCACCCTGACCAACACCGTGGTCGGCGCCGACGGCTCCAGTGAGGACCCTTCATGACCGACACCACTCCCACCACCGCCGACCCGTTGGCCGGCATCGACCCGTCCGAGGTGCGCGTCCGGTTCCCCCCGTCGCCGACCGGAAACCTGCACGTCGGCAACGTCCGCAGTGCCTTGTTCAACTGGGTCTTCGCCCGGCACCACGGCGGCACCTTCGTGCTGCGGATCGAGGACACCGACGCCGCCCGCAGCACCGAGGCGTCGCTGCGGGGAGTGCTGGACTCACTCACCTGGCTCGGCCTGGACTGGGACGAGGGGCCGGGCAAGGACGGGCCGTACGGGCCCTACGTCCAGTCCCAGCGTGGCGACATCTACCGCGAGGTGGTGGAGAAACTGCTGGCCGGCGGCCACGCCTACCGCTGCTACTGCACCCGCGAGGAGCAGGAGGCCCGGGAGGCCGAACGGCCCAAGGGATCACCCTCGGGCTACGACGGGTTCTGCCGGGATCTCTCCGCCGAGCAGGTCGCGGCGCACGAGGCAGCCGGGCACGGCTCGGTGGTCCGGATGCGGGTACCGGACACCGAGATCGCCTTCGACGACCTGGTTCGCGGCCGGGTGGCCTTCGCGCCGGAGAACGTGCCCGACTACGTGATCGTGCGCGGCAACGGGGACCCGCTCTACACCCTGGTCAACCCGGTCGACGACTCCCTGATGCGGATCACGCACGTGCTCCGCGGCGAGGACCTGCTGCCGTCCACACCCCGCCAGGTCGTGCTGTACGAGGCGCTCGCTGCGATCGGTGTCGGGTCCGGGCGGACCCCACTGTTCGGGCACCTGCCGATCGTGATGGGGGAGGGGAACCGGCGGCTGTCCAAGCGGGACGCCGGGTCGGGCCTGGCCGAGTACCGCGAGCGCGGCTTCCTGCCGGAGGGACTGCTGAACTACCTGGCCCTGCTGGGCTGGGCGATCTCGGAGGACCGGGACGTGTTCACCGTCGCCGAGATGGCCGAGGCCTTCGACATCCGGCGGGTGAACGCGAACCCGGCCCGGTTCGACCCGAAGAAGTGCGAGGCGATCAACGCTGACCACATCCGCCTGCTGGAGCCCGCCGAGCTCACCGGACACCTGGTGCCCTTCCTGGCCGGCGCCGACCTCGTCAGCGATCCACCCACCGCCGAGCAGTCGGCCCTGCTGGCGCAGATCACTCCGTTGATCCGGGAACGGATGAACACGTTGTCGGAGGCAGTGGCGTTGACCACCTTCTTCTTCACCGCCGACGACGAGGTCGTCATCGACGAGGCCGTCGCCCTCAAGTCGGACGCCCGGGGCACGCTCGAGACGGCCCGTACAGCCCTCGCCGGGGTGGAGCCCTTCGACACCGCCGCCATCGAGACGGCACTCCGCGCCGCCCTGATCGACGGGCTGGGGCTGAAGCCCCGGCACGCCTTCGGGCCGGTCCGGGTGGCGATCACCGGGCGCAAGATCTCGCCGCCGCTGTTCGAGTCCCTGGAGATCCTCGGCCGCGACTCCGCCCTCACCCGGATCGATCGCGCGCTGGCCGCCCTGCCCGACGACGAGGCGTGAGCGTACCCGCCCCGGGCACCTCCTACCCGCAGGTGCTGCGGACCACCGACCACACCTGGTGGAAGTCCGTGGCGGGTGTGTTGCTGGCCATCTCGATGTACTTCCTGTTGTCGGCGATCATCACCCAGGCAGTGATCGGGATCGGCTGGACGGTGACCGGCAAGCCGGGGGAGTTCGACGCCTACTACGCGTCGGCGGTCGCCTTCGAGCGGCCGATCGGGATGTTGGCGACCAACTTGGCGATCGGCTCGATCATCGGCGTCTGCTGGCTGCTCGCCAGCGCCCTGCACGGGATGCAGCCGCGCTGGCTCTCGTCGGTCCAGCCACGGTTGCGCTGGGGGTACCTGTTCGTCACGCTGGGGGTGGCCCTGGTCGTTCTGAACGGGTTCCTGGTGCTCTCCTCGCTGCCCTGGGAACCGATGGACGTCTCGCCGCAGCGGGGCTTCTGGGGATTCCTGGTGGTGATCGTGCTCACCTCGCCGTTGCAGGCGGCGGCCGAGGAGTACCTCTTCCGTGGCTACCTGTTGCAGACCTTCGGCAGCCTGATGAGCAATCCGTGGTTCGGGGTCGTGCTGTCGGCGCTGGTGTTCGCCTTCTTCCACGGGGTGCAGAATCTGCCGCTGTTCATCGACCGGTTCGCCTTCGGGCTGGTGGCCGGAGCGCTGGTCCTGAAGACGGGCGGCCTCGAGGCCGGGATCGCGGCCCACGTGGCGAACAACTTGTCCGCCTGGCTGCTGGCCGGTCTGACCTCCTCGATGGCCGACGTTCGAGGACTGTCCACCATTGGCTGGGTGGATGCCGCCTTCGACGTCGGCGGGTTCGCGCTCTTCGCCCTGCTGGCGTGGTGGGTGGCGACCCGGTTCCGGCTCCGCAGCACTGTGGCCGACACCACTGCCCGCGGGCCGACCCCGGTTTGAGAAGAGGGGCTCGGGTGCAGTAATGTTTCTCCTCGTGCCCGACTCCTCGGTCACGGTGGGGTATGGGGTAATTGGCAGCCCGACTGGTTCTGGTCCAGTTAGTCTAGGTTCGAGTCCTAGTACCCCAGCGAAACGAAGCCTGATTTCGCTGGAACACCCAAAGGTTGATAGGCTTTCGCGGTCCGAGTTCGTCGGACCATCACCAGTGCGGCCCCGTTGTGTAGCGGCCTAGCACGCCGCCCTCTCAAGGCGGTAGCGCGGGTTCGAATCCCGTCGGGGCTACTGAGACCGAACCCCCTTGGAAACAAGGGGGTTCAGTCGTTCCAAGGGGTGGCCACCAGTGGTACGGGCGGGGCCCGGGTCGCGCCGCGGAGCCGGAGTGTCCACAATGGTCGGGTGGACGAGGACCTCGCCGAGATCAAGAAGGCACTGGACTTCACCCTCCGGGTGGGGGAGTTGCTGCTGTCCAACGGCGCCGGCGCGGCGGACGTCGCCGCCACCGCCGACACCATCCTGCGCCACCTGGGCCTCCGCAATGCCGAGGTGGAGGTCACCTTCACCAGTATCGTGCTCAGCCACCAGGTCGAGGACAACGCGGTCTTCCGACGTCGCAATGTGACCCAGCGCGACACCGACTACGAGGACCTGACCCGGGCCGATCACCTGGTCACGGCGCTGCTGTGGGATCGGATCGACCTGGACGAGGCCCGGACCGAACTGAACCGGCTCGTCTCCACCGGCCACAAGACGCCGCGCTGGGTGGTGACGATGGCGATGGGGCTGATGTCGACGGGTATCTCGTTGCTGCTGGGGGGCAACTGGATCGTGATGATCATCGCCTTCCTGGCCGGGATGGGCGTCGACCTGCTCCAGCGCTGGCTGAACCGGATCCGGCTGCCGGTCATCTATCAGCAGGTCGCCGGTGGCCTGTTGGCGACCCTGATCGCCGTCGGGTTCGCCGCGACCCCGCTCGCGGTGGACCCGTCCATCGTGGTGTCGGCCAGCATCATCATGTTGTTGGCCGGCCTGGGGTTCATCGGTGCCGCCCAGGACGCCCTGACCGGCTACTACCTGACCGCGGCGGCCCGGTTGCTGGAAGTGGTGCTGGCGACGGTCGGCATCATCGTCGGCGTCTCCGGCGGCCTGCGGATCGGCGCCATGCTCGGCGTGGACGTCAGCCTGGTGCCCGGTGCGGTGGAGTGGTCGGACCTGCCACCGATGATCTTCGGGGCCGCCCTCTGTGCCGCCGCCTTCGCCCTGTCGGCCTACGCCCCGTGGCGGGTCCTGGCGCCGATCGGGGTGATGGCCGCCGCGGGTGAGTTCGTCTACTACGTGATGGAGCGGCAGGGCTTCGGGCGTCCCTGGTCGACGGCCGTTGCTGCGATCGGGATCGGCGTGGTGAGCTACGGCCTGGCCAGCAGGTTCCGGGTGCCTCCACTGGTGATCGTCGTCTCCGGCATCACGCCGTTCCTGCCCGGTCTGTCGATCTACCGGTCGTTGAGCCTGATGACGATCGGCAACCCGGAGGCCATCGTCGCCCTGGCCACGGCCGCGGCGGTGGCGATCGCGCTGGCCTCCGGCGTGATCCTGGGTGAGTACATCGCCCAGCCGCTGCGCCGGGAGGCCCGCAAGTTCGAGCGTCGGCTGTCCGGACCACGGCTGGTCGGGCCGCTCCGCCTGCGTACGGTGCGCAATCGCAAGAAGACGGCCACGCGTGAGGACTTCCAGGCCATCGACGACTCCCTCAGCGAAGACAGTCAATGAAGCTGGCAGGGCTCATTCACCGCTGCGCCGCAGGACCTCGCTCAACCGCTCGGCCGCGGCGATCACTGCCGGTGCGTGCAATCGGCCGGGTTGGCGGGAGAGCCGCTCGATCGGTCCGGAGACGCTGACCGCGGCGATCACCTTGCCGGAGGGGGAGCGGACCGGAGCCGACACCGAGGCCACGCCCGCCTCGCGCTCGCCCACCGAGTGCGCCCAGCCGCGCCGCCGGACCGCAGCCAGGGCGACCGCGGAGTAGCGGGACCCGCGGAGTCCGCGCTGCATCCGGTCCGGCTCCTCCCAGGCCAACAGCACCTGGGCCGCCGAGCCGGCGGTCATCGTCAGTTGGGTGCCGATCGGCACCGTGTCGCGCAGCCCGGACATCCGCTCCGCACCAGCGACACAGATCCGATGGTCGCCCTGCCGGCGGAACAACTGGGCCGATTCCCCGGTGATGTCTCGGAGCCGGGCGAGTACCGGGCCGGCGGTGGCCAGCAGTCGGTCCTCTCCGGCGGCCGAGGCCAGTTCGCCGAGCCGGGGGCCGAGGATGAACCGGCCCTGCAGGTCCCGGGAGATGAGTCGGTGGTGTTCGAGGGCCACGGCCAGTCGATGGGCCGTGGGTCGGGCCAGACCGGTGGCCGTCACCAGGCCCGCCAAGGTCGTGGGACCTGTCTCCAGTGCCCCGAGCACGAGTGCCGCTTTGTCGAGAACGCCAACGCCGCTAGAGTTGTCCATGACCTGATACTGCCGTCTCGAATGGTGACATGCAAATTCGACCGCGGGCTGTTCCGCCCACGGTGGGCGACCGAGTAGAAAGTAGATGACCGGATGGGCAAGACGCTGAGCGAGAAGCTCTGGGATGCGCACGTGGTTCGCTCCGCCGAGGGCGAGCCGGATCTGCTCTACATCGACCTGCACCTGGTGCACGAGGTGACCAGTCCGCAGGCCTTCGACGGGCTACGCCAGGCTGGGCGCCCGGTCCGTCGTCCGGACCTCACGATCGCCACCGAGGACCACAACACCCCGACCCTGGACATCGACAAGCCGATCGCCGATCCGGTGTCGCGCACCCAGGTGGACACCCTGCGGCGCAATGCGGAGGAGTTCGGGGTACGCCTGCACAGCCTCGGCGACCTGGACCAGGGCGTGGTGCACATCATCGGACCGCAGTTGGGTCTCACCCAGCCCGGGATGACCGTGGTGTGTGGTGATTCGCACACCTCCACCCACGGCGCCTTCGGCGCCCTCGCCTTCGGCATCGGCACCTCCGAGGTGGAGCACGTGCTGGCCACCCAGACGCTGCCGCAGTCGCGTCCGAAGACGATGGCGGTCAACGTCACCGGGGAACTGCAACCCGGCGTCACCGCCAAGGACCTGGTGTTGGCGTTGATCAGCAACGTCGGGACCGGCGGCGGTCAGGGGTACGTGGTCGAGTACCGCGGCCCGGCCATCGAGGCGTTGTCGATGGAGGGTCGGATGACCATCTGCAACATGAGCATCGAGTGGGGTGCGAAGGCCGGCATGATCGCCCCCGACCAGACCACCTTCGATTACGTGCAAGGGCGTCCGCACGCCCCCGCCGGTGCCGACTGGGATGCTGCCGTGGAGTACTGGTCGACCCTGCGCAGCGATGCCGATGCCACCTTCGACCGTGAAGTTGATCTTGATGCTGCCAGCATCGCGCCGTTCGTCACCTGGGGTACCAACCCCGGGCAGGGGGTCGCCCTCGACGGAGTCGTGCCCGACCCGGACGAGTTCGCCGACGAGGGGGACCGCAATGCGGCCACCCGCGCCCTGGAGTACATGGGCCTCTCGGCCGGGCAGCGGATGAGCGAGATCGCTGTCGACACAGTGTTCGTCGGATCCTGCACCAACGGACGGATGGAGGATCTCCGTGCCGCGGCCGAGGTGATCAAGGGCCGCCACGTCGCCGAGGGCGTACGGATGCTGGTGGTCCCCGGATCCGCCCGGGTCCGGCTGCAGGCCGAGTCCGAGGGGCTCGACGTGGTCTTCAAGGAGGCCGGTGCCGAGTGGCGGGCCGCCGGGTGTTCGATGTGCCTGGGCATGAACCCGGACCAACTGGCACCGGGAGAGCGGGCCGCCTCCACCTCCAACCGGAACTTCGAAGGACGACAGGGAAAGGGTGGTCGCACCCACCTGGTCGCTCCGCCGGTGGCCGCCGCCACCGCCGTGATCGGAACACTGGCCACACCGGCCGACCTGCGAGGAGACAACTGATGGAGAAGTTCAGCACCCACACCGGAACCGCGGTCCCATTGCGCCGCAGCAATGTCGACACCGACCAGATCATCCCGGCGGTCTACCTCAAGCGCGTCACCAAGACCGGCTTCGAGGACGGCCTCTTCGCGGCGTGGCGCAATGATCCCGAGTTCGTGCTCAACCAGCCCGAGTTCGCTCGTGGGACAGTCCTCCTTCCCGGGCCCGACTTCGGCACCGGATCCTCGCGAGAGCATGCCGTCTGGGCCCTGCAGAACTACGGGTTCAAGGTCGTGATCGGCTCCCGGTTCGGCGACATCTTCCGCAGCAACTCGGGCAACGCCGGGCTCCTGGTCGCCACCGTCGAGCAGCCGATCGTCGAACAACTGTGGGAGATCATCGAGTCCGATCCGAGCATCGAATTGGTGGTCGACCTGGTCGCTCGCACCATCATCGCTGGTGATCTTGAGGTCGACTTCACCGTCGACGAGTACACCCGGTGGAGGTTGATGGAGGGGCTCGATGACATCGGTCTGACCCTTCGGAGCGAGGAGTCGATCACCGCATTCGAGCAAGCCCGCAAGGCTTTCCTGCCGACGACTCTGCCGGCGAAAGTGACCGCCGACAGCTGAATTCGGGCCGTTTCACGGTCCCTGAGGCCTGTTTTTCCTTGCGACACGGGGAGAAAGGGGCCTTGGTGTTTGTGCGTGACCCCGCACTTCTCTAGCGTTGGTGTCCGTAGGTCGTACAGTGCGACCGCTCAGAGACCCCACTGGGCTCGGAGAAAGTTGTTCGGAGAAGGGAAGCTGTGAACAAGGCTCAGTTGATCGAAGCGTTGTCGGCACACTACGACGGCAGCAAGGCCGAGGCAGCCAAGGCATTGAACACGGTGGTCGATACCATCACGTTCCAGACCGCCAAGGGCGAGAAGGTGACCATCACCGGGTTCGGTGTGTTCGAGAAGGTGAAGCGTTCGGCTCGGATGGTGCGCAACCCGCGTACCGGTGAGCGCAAGCGCGCCAAGGCCACCGCGGTGCCGAAGTTCCGTGCAGGTTCGGAACTGAAGGCGTACGTCTCCGGCGAGCGCAAGGTGCCGCGTGGCGCCACCACGACCGCCGCCAAGAAGGCCGCCCCGGCTGCCAAGGCTCCTGCCAAGAAGGCGGCACCGGCCAAGAAGGCGGCACCGGCCAAGAAGGCGGCACCGGCCAAGAAGACGGCTGCCAAGAAGGCCACCCCGGCTGCCAAGGCTCCCGCCAAGAAGACGACGGCCGCCAAGAAGGCGACCCCCGCGAAGAAGACGGCTGCCAAGAAGGCACCCGCCACCAAGGCTCCGGCCAAGAAGGCCACCGCCAAGAAGACGGCTGCCAAGAAGGCACCCGCCACCAAGGCACCGGCCAAGAAGGCCACCGCCGCCAAGACGACGGCTGCCAAGAAGGCGCCCGCCAAGAAGACCGCCGCCAAGAAGTCGGCCGCCAAGAAGACCGGCGGCAAGAAGCGCTGACGGTACGTCACTTTCGACGGAGCCCGGGACCGATCACTGACGTGATCTCCCGGGCTCCGTCGTGTTCGGGCCGGTGAAATCCGGCACCATGATCAGGTCCGCCCGGTCACGCCGGGGATCGAGGGAGGTCCCCGTCGCGCTCCAGCAGTGCCCGGGTGTGCGGCCCGACGCCGTTCTCCACCGCGCCGGCCAAGGAGGCCAGGTCGTCCACGTCCCGTCGGGCTCCGGGGATCGGAGCCCCCAGAACGGTATCGGTGAGGGCGAGGGCACCGGACTCCCGGTGCCGCCCGGCCGAGTTCCCCTGGAAGAGTGGGTCAAGATCAACACCGGTCGCCAGCAACATCGTCGTCCCCACTCCGTCGGCGTCGCCGAGGAAGGTGCGCACGGAGGTGGCGAGATGGGCCTGCACCACCCGGCGTACGTGCTCCGGCCGCAGGGCGGGAAGGTCGGCCACACAGGCGAGCACCGTGTCGAACCCCGCGGACCGCAACACCCGATCACCCTGGGTCAGTGCGTGGTTCAGGCCGCGGTGACCATCCTCGGTCGGCGCCTCGGCCAGTACCCGGATCCCGGGCAACCCAGACCGCGTCAGGATGTCAGCCAGGTCGGGCTGGTCACTGATCACCAGCACCTGCGTACCGCCCTCGCGCAGGGCCGCCAGGGTGTCCAGTGCCATCGACCGGGCGAGCTGGTGGCGCAGGGTCGGCTGGACCCCGGTGATCCGGCTCTTGGCGCGTGCGAAGGGCTTCAGGGCGACGACGGCCCCGACACGTCCGTCCATGGTCGTTGATGGTGCCACACCGTGCCCACCGTGGAGGCCTTAGGGTGATCCGGACGGAATCGTCCGACCGGGCAGGTGAGGAGACCAGATGTCCAACGCCATCGAACGGCGCCGGGCCACGTCCATGGTGTCCGAGCCCGGGGAACCGGCGCTGCGCCGGGTGGTGGCCTTCCTGGCACCGATCCTGCGACGACTCACCGACCAGGACTGGCGCCACCAGGATCGCATCCCCACGAGCGGGGGCCTGGTGTTCGCGGTCAACCACGTCTCCAACTACGACCCGCTGCCGGTGGCGCACTTCATCGTCTACGGGGGGCGATGGCCGCGTTACCTGGGCAAGGCGTCGCTCTTCCGCGTCCCCCTCTTCGGGCGGTTCATCACCGCCTGTGGGCAGATCCCGGTGGAGCGCGGTGGCCGCGATGCCTACCGTGCCTTGGCGGCTGCGGTGGATGCGGTCCGGGCCGGCAAGGCGATCACCATCTATCCGGAGGGAACGATCACGGCCGACCCGGACGGGTGGCCGATGACGGGCAAGTCGGGCGCTGCGCGGGTGGCGCTGACCACCGGGTGCCCGATCGTGCCGATCGGGCAGTGGGGCGCGCAGGAGGTGATGCCCGGCAAGAAGCCGTCCTTCCCGCGGTTCCTTCCCCGCAAGACGATGCGGTTCAGCGCCGGCCCTCCCGTCGACCTCGACGACCTGCGTGGGCAACCGGTGAGCCGGGCGGTGCTGGCCGAGGCCACCGATCGGGTGATGGCCGCGATCACCGCACAGGTGGAGTTCCTCCGGGGTGAGTCGGCCCCGCTGGAGCGCTTCGATCTGAGAACATGGCGGGAACGCAGCCGGGGCGAGACCGCGACGGGCGAGGACAGCGATCAGGAGAGTGCAGGATGAGCAGAATCGCCGTGATGGGTTCCGGTTCATGGGGGACCGCCTTCGCGACGGTGCTCTGCAATGCCGGCAACGACGTGACGATGTGGGCCCGGCGGGCCGAGGTCTGCGAGGCGGTCAACACCGAGCACCGCAACGCCGAGTACTTCCCGACCATCGACCTGCCCGTCAGCCTGCGCGCGGTCAACGATCCGGACGAGGCGATGGCCGGTGCGGAGTTCGTCGTACTCGCGGTTCCGTCGCAGACCCTGCGTACCAACCTGCCCGCGTGGAAGCTGCCCGCCGGCGCGCGGGTGGTCAGCCTGGCCAAGGGAATCGAGCTGGGCACCGGACTGCGGATGAGCCAGGTGATCGAGGACGCCTGGCAGATCGCACCGGACCGGATCGCCGTCGTGTCCGGCCCCAACTTGGCCCGGGAGATCGCCGAGGGCGAGCCCTCGGCCAGCGTGGTGGCCAGCACGAGCGAGGAGACCGCGGACGCATTCCAGAAGGTGTGCCACACCGCGTTCTTCCGGCCGTACACGAACACCGACGTGATCGGCTGTGAGTTGGGCGGCGCGACCAAGAACGTGATCGCCCTGGCCGTCGGGATGGGCATCGGTCTGGGCCTCGGCGCCAACGCCACCGCGTCGGTGATCACCCGCGGACTGGCCGAGATCACCCGCCTCGGGGTCGCGCTCGGTGCCGACCCGTACACCTTCTCCGGGCTGGCGGGCCTGGGCGACCTGGTCGCCACCTGCTCCTCGCCGTTGTCGCGCAACCGGACCTTCGGGGAGCAACTCGGCCAGGGCCGTACGGTCGCCGAGATCACCGCCTCGACCCGCCAGGTGGCCGAGGGGGTCACCTCCTGTGCCTCCATCCAGGCTCTCGGTGCACGCAGTGGCGTGGAGTTGCCGATCGTCGAGCATGTCGCTGCGGTGATCGCCGAGGAGTTGTCCCCGCGGGAGATGATCTCCGCGTTGCTGTCCCGCTCGGCCAAACCTGAACGGTACTGAGGCCGAACGGTACTGAGCCCGCCCCGCCCTCAACCCAGGGCGGTACGCAGGTCCTGCCACAGGTCCTCGACGTGCTCGAGGCCGACCGACATCCGGACCAGGCCTTCCGGCACGTTCGGCAGTTCGGCGGCCCAGCGTCGCCGCCGCTCGAAGGTCGACTCCACCCCGCCGAGACTGGTGGTGTTCACCCACAGCCGGGTGCCGTGCACCAGCCTTTCGGCGGCTGCGGCATCGCCGAGTTCAATGGCCAACAGCGACCCGGAGCCGGGGTGGCGGACCCGGTGGATGCCGGGGGCCTCGGCGAGCCGCTCGGCCAGGATGCGCGCCGATTCCGCCGCGTGCCGGACCCGCAGGGGGAGGGTACGCAGCCCGCGGAGCACCAGGTAGGTCTCCAGTGCCCCGGGAATGGCTCCCTGGCTCCGCCGGACCCGATCATGGACCTCCCGGTCGCCCGGGTCGCGGGTGAGGAGGGCGCCCAGCAGTGCATCGGAGTGGCCGGAGAGGAACTTGGTGGCTGAGTGCAGGACGAGATCGGCGCCGACGTCGAAGGGCCGCTGCAGGATCGGCGTCGCGAGGGTGTTGTCCACCAGGAGCTTCGTCGGCGTGGCCGCCAGGGCGCTGCCGATGGCGGGCAGGTCGGCGACCTCCATCATCGGGTTCGTGGGCGACTCCAACCACACCAGATCGGCCCCGGCTGCGGCCGCCAGCACTGCCGCGTTGTCGTCGACCGCCACGGTGGTGACCTCGAGGTCACCCCGGTCGGCCCGGTCCGCGACCGGTGCCGCCACACCCAGGTAGCAGTTCGCCGGCAGCACCACCCGGGCCCCGCGGGGGAGTGACTCGAGGACCGCGTGGGCCGCCGCCATCCCGGAGGAGAAGGTGGTCGCGAGGCCACCCTCCAACGCCCCGATCGCCTCCTCCAGGGCGGTCCAGCCGGGATTGCCGTAGCGGCCGTAGCCGAGGCTGCCGTCCGCGACGAAGGTGGAGGCGGCCATGATCGGGTGGTTCAGGGGCGCGTCCGGCTGCCGGTCCGGCCGGCCGCTGGCCACCGCCAGGGTGTCGGGGTGCAGGTCGCCGTCGGGCTGGCCGGGTGCGTTCGTCATGGCACCAGTCTTGCGCGTCACTGACCGTACTCGCGGGTCGGCCCCGGTAGGGTCGTCGGCGGGTATATGGCACCGGCCGGGGGCCGTCGCGACCCGACTGTCACCGGCAGACGCAGAGATGCAGACCGACCCAGAAGTGCAGACCGACCCAGAAGTGCAGACCGACCCAGAGCGATGAGGGAGTGCGCATGACCGACGCGGCGACCACGAGTGCCGACGCGATTCCACCCGACCCCCCCGGGGCGCCGGGCCGCCCCCGGGTCGCGGTGATCTTCGGCGGGGCCAGCAGCGAGCACTCGATCTCCTGCCTCACCGCGGCCAGCGTGGTCCGGGCGATCGACGCCGAACGCTACGACGTGCTGGGCATCGGGATCACGGGCAGCGGCCGCTGGGTCCGGGTCCCGGCCGAGCAGGTGGAACAGTTCGCCATCGTCGACGGGGCCCTGCCGGAACTGTCCGAGGACGCCCCGGACGCGCTCGTGTTGCGCAACGGGTCCTCGACCGAGGTCGCCACCCGCACCGATCAACAACTGGCCGAGTTCGGTGGCATCGACGTCGCCTTCACCCTGCTGCACGGGCCGTACGGCGAGGACGGCACCATCCAGGGCCTGTTCGAGATGATGGGGGTCCGCTACGTCGGCGCGGGGGTGCTCGCCAGCGCGGTCGGGATGGACAAGCACTTCACCAAGTTGGTGCTGGCTGCGACCGGCATCCCGATCGCCCCGTACACGGTGATCACACCCGGCCAGTGGCGGCGGGACCCGGCGGCCTGCCTGGACGCGGCCGCCGCGTTGACCTATCCGGTGTTCGTCAAGCCCGCCCGCGGCGGTTCCAGCCTCGGCATCAGCAAGGTCGACCGCCCGGACGGGCTCGCGGACGCGATCGCGCTGGCCCAGCGGCACGACCCGAAGGTGCTGGTGGAGCAGGGGATCACCAACGCGCGCGAGCTGGAGTGCGGTGTGATCGGTGGCCTCGGTGACGCGCCGCCGCAGGCATCCCCGGTGGCCGAGATCACGATGCAGAGCGAGTCCGGCTTCTACGATTTCGAGGCCAAGTACCTGCCCGAGGAGCAGGTCGTCCTCGACGTGCCGGCCGACCTCCCCGGCGAGGTGCAGGCCGAGATCCAAGAGCTCGCGGTCCGCACCTTCGAAGCCCTGGACTGCGAGGGGCTGGCCCGGGTCGACGTGTTCCTGACCGACAACGGGCGGGTGGTGCTGAACGAGATCAACACGATGCCGGGCTTCACCCAGCACTCGATGTTCCCGCGGATGTGGGCCGAGGGCGGCGTGCCCTACCCGGAGTTGATCGATCGGCTGCTCACCCTCGCACTGGAGCGTTCCCTCGGCCTGCGCTGAACAACCTCTCGCGGTCAGCCGAGGATCTTGCGGGCGCCGGGAATCCGGCCCCAGAGGTAGCTCAGCCCGTAGCAGGCGAGTACCGACAGCACCCAACTGCCGACCAACAGGGCGGTCGCCGCTGCCAGCGACAGGTCGGCCGACACCCAGTGCTGGACGGTCAACCGCTGGAACATCACGTGGATCAGGTACGCCCCGAAGGAGCAGCCGGCCATCGTCTTCACGAAGCGACGGTGCTCCTCCTTGATCGTCACCCCACGCAGCAGCATCAGGAAGCACAGGCACATCAGCCCGACGATCGGGTTGGCGTTGGTGATCGGGTACTGGACCTGGGTCTCGTACCAACCGACGCCGACCGCACAGCAGGCCAGCAGCACGCCCCACACCCAGCGCGGGATGCGGCTGGGGACCCACTGGTGCAGGACGAAGGCCCCGATCACCGCGTAGATCGGCTGGTAGCCGGCCAGGCCCCACCGGAACTCGGGGTCGGTGAAGCCGAACTGGTCAGCCAGGGTGGTGAACACGATGGTGCCGCAGGCGGCCAACGCGGCGATCGCAGCCAGGATGCGGGGTCGGTGCCCGCGCAGGAACAGGGTCAGTAGGCCGAGTACGGCGACCAGCGGGATGTAGCTGTAGAGGTACCACAGGTGGTTGGTGCCGTTGTGCTCGCTGTTGAAGATCGACCCGATCACCATCTTGTAGACGGGCTCGGTGTGCTCGTCGCGGGCCTTGGCCAGCAGGATGTAGGCGCCGATCCAGAACCACAGTGGGACGAAGTGGCGCCAGATCCGGCGCAGCATCGACTTCTCGTCCCGGGGCGGGGCGCCGCTGAGCACTGCCCAGCCGGCGATCGCGAAGAAGCTCGGCACCGCCCACGGGTTCACCGCCTCGGCCAGGTGGCCGACCCAGTAGACGGCGGCACCGTTCTCCGGGTCGCTGCGCACGTGGTTGACGAATACCGCGCCGGTGTGGCCGAGGATCACCGAGGCCCCGCAGAACAGCCGGATCAGGTCGATGTCGTAGCGATGCCGGTTCTGCTTCGGCGCGGTGGTGGCGATCGGGTCGGCGGTCGCATCGATGGGACGGCCCTGGGATGGGGCGGCGGTGGGACCGCCGGGACCCTGGTGCGGCACGGAACTGACCACCTCGTGGGAGTGCGGGATCCGGAGGGGTTCTTCGGGCGCCCGCCGGAAGCTGACATCCGGGAGGTTAATCGCCGCGGACCGGCTTCCCGGCCCGCTGGACGGCCTCGTCAGTCGATGATCATCCAGAGTTCACCACCCGTTCGCCGGATGGGTGTCGATCGGGGAGCGGCCGGTCACACACAGGGTTGATCGGACGGGATGTGCGCCTCGATCGGGGTGGCGAAGTTGACCAGGGCATCGGCGTGCGGGGCGTACGCGGTCGGCACTCCCACCTCGACGAAGGTGCCGCGCCCGATGGTGGTGAACAGCATCCCGCCCTCCGCCTCCTCGGCGAACCAGCCGACCCCGTTGACCTCCCAGCACTCGCTGGACCGGGTCAGGTCCGGCGGTTGCGACACCCCGCACCGGAGGGTGATCGGCGGATCTCCCCAGGCCGCGGTGAACTCGCCCGGCCGCACCTCCCGGCGGTCCTCGTCGCGGACGGTCTGCGGGAGGTCCGCCATCAGGTCCGTGCACTGGGTCCGGGCCTCGGTCCCCGGGTCGGGATCCGGCAGGTCCAGGGCGGGGGAGCAGGAGGCGGTGACGACGGCCAGCGCGACCACTCCGGCCAGCCGTCGGGGCCGGCGTACCGGCGCGCGGTGCGCGACAGTCTCGACCGGGTTCAGGGGAAGTGGACCACGGGACAGGTGACCGTGCGGGTGATGCCCGGCACGGTCTGCACCTTGGCGACCACCAACTGCCCCAGGTCGTCGACATTCCCGGCCTCAGCGCGGACGATCACGTCGTACGGGCCGGTGACGTCTTCGGCGAGGGTGACACCCTGGATCGCGCCGATCTCGGCGGCGACCTCAGCGGCCTTGCCCACATTCGTCTGGACCAAGATGTATGCCTGAACGACCATGGGTGCATCCTCCACTTCGGGTGATCAGTCGGGCCAAGGGTGCGGCTGACACAATACTGGCGACTTCCGCGCGACTTCAGCACAATGACAGGCGACTTCTGCGTCACCGTACCGCCTCCGCGCCCGGCGAGGCCACAACAGCAGGGAACTTTCATGCATTCCAACCGCCCACGACCGACCGAGGACGACGCCGACGGCAGTATCGCGGCGCTCGGCGAGTTCGGGTTGATCGAGGCCGTGACCCGCGACCTGCCGGCCCACCAGGCGGTCCTGGTGGGGCCCGGCGACGACGGCGCGGTACTCGACCTCGCCGGGCCGGTGGTGTGCTCCACCGACACCCTGGTCGAGGGCGTGCACTTCCGCCGGGACTGGTCGGTGGCCCTGGACGTGGGCCGCAAGGCGGTGGCGGTGAACGTGGCCGACATCGAGGCGATGGGGGCCCGGCCGACAGCGGTCCTGGTCTCGTTGTCGACCCCCGGTGACCTGCCCGCCTCGTGGGCGAAGAGCCTCAGCGCCGGGATCCGGGCGGAATGTGATCGGGTCGGGGCCGCCCTGATCGGCGGGGACACCACCCGCGGCCGCGACATCTCGATCACCGTCACCATCCTGGGTGAGTTGGCCGGGCAGGAACCGGTGCTGCGCTCCGGCGCCCGCCCGGGACAGGTGGTCGCACTGCGCGGTCGGACCGGCTGGGCCGCAGCCGGGCTCGCCGTACTGGGCCGAGGCTTCCGGTCCCCACGGGCGGTGGTCGAGGCGCAGCGGGTCCCCGAGGTGCCGTACGGCGCCGGGATCGAGGCCGCCGAGGCCGGGGCCGGCGCGATGATCGACGTCTCCGACGGACTACTGGCCGACCTGGGCCACGTCGCCCGCGCCTCCGCGGTCCGGATCGACCTCGACTCCGCGGTGTTCGAGGTGCCCGAACCCCTGCAGGCGGTCGCCGCGGCCACCGGCTCCGACCCGCTCCGGCTGATCCTGACCGGCGGCGAGGACCACGCGCTGGCCGCCACCTTCGACCCCGACCGGGTCCCCGACGGATGGCTGGTGATCGGCACCGTCTCCGCCGCCCCCGACGCCCCCGAAGTCCTGGTCGACGGCGCTCCGTGGGACGGCGAGCCCGGCCACGACCACTTCTCCCGCTGACCCACTTGTTCGCCCACTGACCCCACTTGCATGCTTCCCTTGGCGCAATCTCGTTCGGCTGCCCACAGGCGGCGGCCGAACGCGATTCAGTCGTACGGCGGCGTGTGACCACTGGTGCTGGAGTGGCGATGGCGTAGTGTCGACCTCATGGCGACCCGCGCGTCTTCCCCACCGCGGCCCAAGAGTTCGAGCCGGCCCTCCACGAGGTCCGGTCCGGCCAAGAGTTCGCGGTCGTCCGGAAGCACCAAGACCAAGTCCGCACGCACCCCTGCGCGTACGAGTTCTGCCCGCACGTCCCAGAAGCCGCGGACCCGCAGCACCGGGACCCGTTCCAGGGCCAAGCAGCAACAGCCCGGCTTCTTGACCCAGGTGGGTCGGGGGGTGGGCAGTCTCTGGCTCGGCCTCGCGCACGCAGTCGGCGGTGGCGCCCGCCGGGTCGGCAACGGGGCCCGGGACCTCGACCCGGAGCTGCGCCGCGACGGATTCGGCCTGTTCTTCATCGGTGTCGCCATCGTCCTCGCGGCCGCCTTCTGGTGGCAGCTCCCGGCTCCGGTGGGCCCGGCCGTGGTCGTCGGGGTGTCCAGTGTGATCGGCACCCTGTCGTACGCCGCCCCGATCCTGCTCGGCGCGATGGCGTGGCGGACGCTGCGCCACCCGGACCGCAACGGGGCCGCCGGCCGCCAGGTGATCGGCTGGATCAGCCTCGCCCTCGGCGTCCTCGGTCTGGTGAACATCGCCCACGGCCTGCCGCGCCCGAACGACCCGGAGGCGCTGCGCCAGGCCGGGGGAGTGCTCGGGTTCATCTCGTCCAGCCTGTTGGCCGACCTGCTCACCGTCTGGGTCGCCGTACCCCTGCTGGTGCTGCTCAGCCTCTTCGGACTGCTGGTGGTCGTGGGGACCACTCTGCACGAGGTCCCCGGCAAGGTGGCCGCCTTCGTCGAGAGCTTCCGTGGGCGGCAGTCCGTCATCCGCGGTGAGGTCGTCGACCACGAGTTGGAGTACGCCGACGACGAGGCCTACGACAGTCCGCTGGTGGCCGAGAAGCCGAAGAAACGCAGCCGGCGGGCCATCGCCAAGGCCGCCGAGCCCGAGCCCGAGTCGGACGCGTCCGACGATTCCGGGTCGTCGGAGACCATCGACCCCGCGGACGAGGACACCCGGATGATCGATTCCGGGGAGCCCGACGATCGCCAGCCGACCACCGCCGGGTTGCCGCCGGGGTTCCAGGTCGCCGACACCGACAAGGAGGCCCTCGAGGCCCCCGCCCACACGCCGATCCCGCAACGGGTCGAGCAGTTGGAGCTCTCCGGCGACGTTCAGTACATGCTGCCCGACGCCTCGGACCTGAAGCCCGGCTCGGTGCACAAGGCCCGGTCCGAAGCCTCCGACGGTGTGGTCAGCCGACTGACCGAGGTGATGGACCAGTTCGGCATCGACGCTGCCGTCACCGGCTACACCCGCGGACCGACCGTCACCCGGTACGAGGTCGAACTCGGCCCGGCCGTGAAGGTCGAGAAGGTCACCGCGCTGAGCAAGAACATCGCCTATGCCGTGGCCAGCAACGAGGTGCGGATCCTGTCGCCGATCCCGGGCAAGTCCGCGATCGGGATCGAGATCCCGAACATCGACAAGGAGGTCGTCTCCCTCGGTGACGTGCTGCGCTCCAACCGGGCGCGCAACGACCAGCACCCGATGACGGTCGGCCTCGGCAAGGACGTCGAGGGCGGATTCGTGATCGCCAACCTGGCCAAGATGCCGCACCTGCTGGTGGCCGGCGCCACCGGATCCGGTAAGTCCTCCTTCGTGAACTCCATGATCACCTCGGTGATGATGCGGGCCACGCCGGACGAGGTCCGGATGCTGCTGGTGGACCCGAAGCGGGTGGAATTGACCGCCTACGAGGGAATCCCGCACCTGGTCACACCGATCATCACCTCGCCCAAGAAGGCCGCCGAGGCCCTCCAGTGGGTGGTGCGCGAGATGGACATGCGCTACGACGACCTGGCCGCCTTCGGCTTCCGGCACGTCGACGACTTCAACAAGGCCGTACGCGCCGGGTCGGTGAAGCCGCCGGAGGGTTCGGAGCGGGTGCTGGCCCCGTACCCGTACCTGCTGGTGATCGTCGACGAGCTCGCCGACCTGATGATGGTGGCCCCGCGCGACGTGGAGGACTCGATCGTCCGGATCACCCAGCTGGCCCGGGCCGCCGGGATCCACCTGGTGCTGGCCACGCAGCGTCCGAGCACCGATGTGGTGACCGGATTGATCAAGGCCAACGTGCCCAGCCGACTCGCCTTCGCCACCTCCTCGATGACGGACTCCCGGGTCATCCTCGACCAACCCGGCGCGGAGAAGCTGGTCGGCCAGGGCGACGGGCTGTTCCTGCCGATGGGATCGTCGAAGGCGATCCGGGTGCAGGGCGCCTGGGTCACCGAGAACGAGGTCCGGTCGGTGGTCAGTCACGTCAGCGAGCAACTGAAGCCGGTCTACCGCGAGGACATCAGTGCCCCGACCGAGAGCGCCACGAAGGTCGCCGAGGACATCGGTGACGACCTCGACCTGGTGCTCCAGGCCGTCGAGCTCGTGGTGAACCTGCAACTCGGGTCGACGTCGATGCTGCAGCGCAAGCTGCGGGTCGGCTTCGCCAAGGCCGGCCGGTTGATGGACATCCTGGAGACCCGGGGTGTGGTGGGTCCGTCGGAGGGCTCCAAGCCGCGTGAGGTGCTGGTGACAGCGGACGAGCTCGAGGACGTGTTGGCCAACCTGCAGGCCGGCTGAACGCCTGAGCACCGCCTCCCCGAGTGCGGATGTGGTTCCTCGACACTTTGCTGGGATACTGGGCCACGCCATGACGATTGACACCCAGACCACCGCCGAATCCGGGGGAGACCTGCTCACGGTCCACCTGATCACCCTCGGCTGCACCCGCAACGATGTCGACTCCGAGGAGTTGGCCGGACGGTTGGAGGCGGGCGGGTTCCGCCTCGTCGACGACCCGGAGGACGCCGACACCGTCATGGTCAACACCTGCGGTTTCGTCGAGGCCGCCAAGAAGGACTCGGTCGACACCCTGCTGGCCGCCTCCGACCTGAAGACCGACGGTCGGGCCCAGGCGGTCGTGGCGGTCGGCTGCATGGCGGAGCGGTACGGCACCGAGCTCGCCACCGCGTTGCCGGAGGCGGACGCGGTGCTCGGCTTCGACGACTACACCGACATCGCGGCGAAACTGCAGTCGATCCTGGCGGGGGAGAAGCACCAGCCGCACGTTCCCCGCGACCGGCGCACCCTGCTGCCGATCGCGCCCGCCGAGCGAGGCGCAGCGGCCGCGGCGACCGCCGTACCCGGGCACGCCCAAACTCCACGTGACCAGGCCGCCGACCTGCCGGACGGACTCGCCCCGGCCAGTGGTCCGCGCACCGTACGCCGGCGCCTCAGCGGGGCGCCGTGGGCGCCGCTCAAGCTCGCCTCCGGGTGTGACCGACGCTGCACCTTCTGCGCCATCCCGACTTTTCGTGGGGCCTACCTGTCGCGACCACCCGCCGAGGTGGTCTCCGAGGCGGCCTGGCTGGCCGAGCGGGGGGTCCGAGAGGCCTTCCTGGTCAGCGAGAACTCCTCCTCGTACGGCAAGGACCTGGGCGACATCCGGCTGCTGGAGTCCCTGCTCGGCGACCTGTCCACGGTGGCCGGCTTGGACTGGATCCGGGTCTCCTACCTGCAGCCGGCCGAGATGCGGCCCGGCCTGGTGCAGGCGATGGTGGACACCCCCCGCGTGGTGCCGTACTTCGACCTCTCCTTCCAACACGCAGCCCCTGCGGTGCTGCGCCGGATGCGCCGCTTCGGCGACCCGGACTCGTTCCTCGCCCTGATCGACTCGATTCGTAGCCTGGCTCCCGAAGCCGGCATCCGCAGCAACGTGATCTGCGGCTTCCCGGGGGAGACCGAGGACGACCTGGCCGTCCTGTGTGACTTCCTGTCCGCAGCCCGGCTGGACGCGATCGGCGTCTTCGGTTACTCCGACGAGGACGGTACCGAGGCGCTGCAGTTGGACGGCAAGGTGGACCTCGACGAGATCGAGGCCCGCCGCGCGCACGCCGCCGACCTCGCCGACGAACTCGTCAGCCAGCGCGCCGAGGAGCGGATCGGCTCCCGGGTCACCGTGCTCGTCGAGGAGGAGGACCCCGACCTCGGATGGGTCGGCCGCGCGGCCCACCAGGGTCCGGAGGTGGACGGGTGCACTCGACTCGAAGCCGATGGTGAGTACAGCGTGGGCGACTTCGTCGAGGCCACGGTGGTCGCCACCGAGGGCGTCGACCTGATCGCCGCCCCGGGCGCCGAGGGTGCCGCATGAGCGCCGAGACGGCGCCCGAGACCTCGCCCTGGAACGTGCCGAACGTCCTGACCACGCTCCGGCTGGTCCTGGTCCCGGTCTTCGGGTGGATGCTGCTGGCGCATCCGGACGAGCCCTGGTGGCGCTTCGCGACGACACTGCTCTTCGCGGTGGCCATCCTGACCGATGCGATCGACGGACACCTCGCCCGCAAGCACGACATCATCACCAGGTTCGGGAAACTGGCCGACCCGATCGCGGACAAGGCCCTGACCGGGATGGCCTTCGTCGGACTCAGCATCATCGGTGAACTCTGGTGGTGGGTCACGATCGTGATCTTGGTCCGGGAGTGGGGGATCACCCTGCTGCGCTTCCTGGTGCTGCGCTACGGAGTGATGGCGGCCCGCAAGGGCGGCAAGCTGAAGACCGTGCTGCAGGCGATCGCGTTGATCCTCTACCTGCTGCCGCTGGCGTCCGTGCCAATGCTGGCCTGGGGTGTGTACGTGGCCTGGGTGGTGATGGCCGCTGCCTTCGTCGTCACCGTCGTCACCGGGCTGGACTACGTCCGCGAGGCGTACCTGTTGCGGCGGCGCGCCCTGGCCGGGACCGAACCGACCCGGGCCGGGAATGATCAGGGCCGGAACTGAGGGTGGCTGAAGCGGACGGGACCCGGGTCAGCGCGAACGCAGTCCTGGTGGATGCGGCCGCGGAGGTGATCCGACTGCTGGCCGCCCATGGACTCACCGCGGCGACCGCGGAGTCCCTGACCGGTGGTCTCCTCGGTCAGGTGTTGACCGAGGTCCCCGGCGCTTCGGCGGTCTACCGCGGTGGCGTGATCACGTACGCAACGGAACTGAAGCAGGTCCTGGCCGACGTCGACCCCGCAGTGCTGGAGTCGGAAGGCGCCGTGGCCGGCGAGACCGCGGCACAGATGGCCGCCGGCTGCGCCCGGGCCTGCCGGGCCGACTGGGGGATGGCCACTACCGGGGTCGCCGGCCCCGAACCCCAGGAGGGTCAACCGGTCGGGACGGTCTTCGTGGCCGTGTCCCGCGCAGACGGGTCCGGGCGCGCGGTGACGGAGTTGGCCCTGGTGGGCGGTCGCCAACAGATCCGGGAGCAGAGTGTCGCCGCGGTGTTGCACCTGCTCCGCGACGCGGTTGCACCAAGCCGTCACGACCGGACGGGCGGGGCGGCAACGGGCCCGGAATAATCCCCTCGGGTGGATAGTTGAAGAATCAACAGACCTTTTCGAGGAGGGAATGAGATGCAGTTCGGGATCTTCACCGTGGGTGACGTCACCGCCGACCCCACCACCGGCCGGACGCCGACCGAGCACGAGCGGATCAAGGCGACGATCCAGATCGCACTCAAGGCCGAGGAGGTCGGGCTCGACGTGTTCGCCACCGGTGAGCACCACAACCCGCCGTTCATCCCGTCCTCGCCGACGACCACCTTGGGCTTCATCGCGGCGCAGACCGAGAAGTTGCTGCTGTCCACGTCCACCACGCTGATCACCACCAACGATCCGGTGAAGATCGCCGAGGACTACGCCACCCTGCAGCACCTGGCCGACGGCCGGGTGGACCTGATGATGGGCCGTGGCAACACCGGCCCGGTCTACCCGTGGTTCGGCAAGGACATCCGTCAGGGCATCCCGCTCGCGATCGAGAACTATGCGCTGTTGCGCCGCCTCTGGGAGGAGGACGTGGTGAACTGGGAAGGGAAGTTCCGCACCCCGCTGCAGTCCTTCACCGCCACCCCGCGGCCGTTGGACGGAGTGCCCCCGTTCGTGTGGCACGGCTCCATCCGCAGCCCGGAGATCGCCGAGCAGGCCGCGTACTACGGTGACGGCTTCTTCGCCAACCACATCTTCTGGCCGGCCGACCACTTCAAGAAGTTGGTCAACTTCTACCGGCAGCGCTACGAGCACTACGGGCACGGGAAGGCCGACCAGGCCATCGTCGGGCTCGGCGGCCAGGTGTTCATGCGCCGCAACTCCCAGGACGCGATCAATGACTTCCGGCCGTACTTCGACAGTGCCCCGGTGTACGGGCATGGGCCGTCACTGGAGGAGTTCACCCGGGAGACCCCGCTGACCGTTGGCAGCCCGCAGGAAGTGATCGAGCGCACCTTGTCGTTCACCGACACCTTCGGTCACTACCAGCGCCAGCTGTTCCTGATGGACCATGCCGGACTGCCGCTGAAGACGGTGCTGGAGCAGTTGGACCTGTTGGGCGAGATCGTGCCGGTGCTGCGCAAGGAGCTGGACGCCCGCAAGCCCGCCCACGTACCGGAGGCTCCGACGCACGACTCGCTGCGGGAGGCCGCCGCGATCGCCAAGCTGGAGCGCGCTGCCGCCGAAGAGCGCGACGAGGAACTCGAGGAGGTTCGATGAACACCGAGACGCGCACCATCGCGGTCGTGTCGGCCGGACTGGGGCAGCCGTCGTCGACTCGACTGTTGGCCGACCGGCTCGCCGAGGCGACCGTGGCCGCGCTCGCCGACCGCGGGGTCACGGCCGAGGTGCAGCTGGTCGAACTGCGTGACCTCGCCGCGGACATCGCCAACGCGATGGTCACCGGGTTCGGTTCCGGCGCCCTGGCCGAGGCGAAGCGGACCGTCGCCGAGGCGGACGGGCTGATCGCCGTGACACCGATCTTCAGCGCCTCGTACAGCGGACTGTTCAAGTCCTTCTTCGACGTCCTGGACGCGGACTCGCTGGACGGCCTGCCGATGATCATCGGTGCCACCGGCGGCAGTGCGCGGCACAACCTGGCGCTGGAGCACGCAATGCGGCCGTTGTTCTCCTACCTGCACGCCGAACCCGTCCCGACTGCGGTCTACGCGGCGTCGGTCGACTGGGCCGGCGACGGGGCGGAGCGGACCAGCCTGCCGCAGCGGGTGCAGCAGGCCGCCACTCAACTGGCGCAGGCGGTGGCCGGTCGCGAGCCCCGCCAGGCCACCGACGAGATGGAGTTGGACGCCGACTTCGAGTCCATGCTGCTCGGCGGGTGAGGGGTGGGACTGCTGTTCGACCGCGGGGTGCAGGCGCTGATCGGGCCCTGATCGGCATCGGAAACGGGTCTGCTGACCCGGCGGGAATGACGGGCGGGCAACACGCGTTGTGGATAGGCCCGGGCCAACGTGCCCGGTGACTGGGTACAGTTTCCCCATGAGGCAGGAGGAGCAGGTGAAGCCGGTGCTCGTACGAGAGTTGATCGGGGAGTCCTTGCGCGAGGAACGAGTCGCGCAGGCCAAGACCCTGCGTGAGGTGTCCGCGGGCGCCCGGGTCAGCCTCGGCTACCTGTCCGAGGTCGAGCGCGGCCAGAAGGAAGCCTCCAGCGAGCTCCTCGCCTCCATCTGCGGCGCCCTGGAGATCCCCCAGTCCGGCCTGCTGAACGTCGTGGCCACGAAGATGTCCGCCCACGAGCTCGTCACCCCGCTGCCGATCCGTCCGCTGTCGACCGTCGCCGCCGCCTGACCTGAACTCACGCTTCAGCCAGGACCTCGACCCGGTTGCCGAAGCCGTCGCGGCAGTGGAAGCGAGCGAATCCGTCGAAGCTGTCCCGCTCCGCCCACGACACCTCGAAGCCTGCCTCGGCAACCCGGGACCCGCAGCGGTCGAGTTCGGCCACCGAGTCGAGCAGCAGCGCCGGATGCGCCTTGCGGGCCGGCACGAACGGCTCATCCACACCTACATGGATCTCCGCGGTGACCTCGCCAGCGGGATCGTGCGCCCGGAACCAGCAGCCGCCGCGGCCAGCCAGTGCACCCGGCTTGTCCACCTCGGTCAGGCCGAGCGCATCGCCGTAGAAGCGACGCGCCAACTCCTCCTCGCCTCGGGGCATCGACACTTGGACGTGGTGCAGTCGCACAGTTCCTCCTGAGATCTCCCGATGTGTCTTGACATCAAGATACCGTGTCTGGCCGTCGGCGCCGTCTGAGGTATGCGATGTGTGGAGCGCCGTACGACGGGGTACCGGACACATTGGGCAGCGCGAACGTCGTGTGGGGGGCCCGGTGCGAAGGAGTGGCAGATGAAGGCCGTCACCTGGCAGGGCAAGCGCAGCGTCGAGGTCACCGAGGTTCCTGATCCACGGATCGAGCAGCCGACCGACGCGGTGATCAAGGTCACCAGCACCAACATCTGCGGCTCCGACCTGCATCTGTACGAGGTTCTGGGTGCCTTCATGACACCCGGCGACGTACTCGGCCACGAGGCGATGGGGATCGTGGAGGCAGTCGGGCCGGACGTGCAGAACCTCGCGCCCGGCGACCGCGTGGTGGTTCCCTTCCAGATCAGTTGCGGCCACTGCTGGATGTGCACCCGTGACCTGCCGACCCAGTGCGAGACCACCCAGGTGCGCGACCTGGGCAGTGGTGCTGCGTTGTTCGGCTACTCCAAGCTGTACGGCCGGGTGGCTGGTGGCCAGGCGGAGTACCTGCGGGTGCCGCAGGCACAGCACACCCACATCAAGGTGCCGCACGGTCCTCCCGATGATCGCTACATCTACCTCTCCGACGTGCTGCCAACCGCGTTGCAGGCGGTGCAGTACGCCGCCGTGCCGGCCGGCGGATCCCTGGTGGTGTTGGGTTTGGGGCCGATCGGGGACATGGCCTGCCGGATCGCGGCCCACCAGGGAGTCGAGCAGATCATCGGAGTGGACCTGGTGCCGGAGCGCCTCGCCCGGGCGCGGGCTCGCGGGTTCGAGGTGGTGGACCTGACGGCCGCGGACGACGTGGCCGAGCTCATCCGGGACCGCACCGGCGGTCGCGGCCCGGACGCGGTGATCGACGCGGTGGGCACGGAGGCCCACGGTGCGGCGCCGACCAAACTGGTGCAGTCCCTCGTGTCCCATCTCCCGGGCGCGGTGGCCGAACCGTTGATGCAGACGGCTGCGCTGGACCGGATGGCGGCCCTGCACCCCGCGATCGACACGGTGCGCCGTGGCGGCACGATCTCGGTGATCGGCGTGTACGGCGGCATGGTCGACCCGATGCCGCTGCGGGTGATGTTCGACAAACAGATCCAGTTCCGGATGGGACAGGCCAACGTGATGCCGCGGGCTGAGGAACTGCTCACCCTGCTCGGGGACGACGACCCCCTCGGGGTGGATGACTTCGCCACGCACCGCATCCCCCTGCTCGAGGCCGCGCACGGCTACGACATCTTCCAACGCAAGGCCGACGGGGCGGTCAAGGTGATGTTGCAGCCATGAGTCCCGTCGAGACGGGCCGGATCACCACCGACATCCCCGCCCGGCTGGATCGACTCCCGTGGGGGCGTTTCCACTGGATGGTCGTCGTCGGGCTGGGCACCGTGTGGATCCTGGACGGCCTCGAGGTGACGATCGTCGGCTCCCTGTCGGCCGCACTCCAGGCGCCCGGGACCGGGCTCGACCTGTCGAACTTCGACATCGGGCTGGCCGGTGCCATCTACGTGGCAGGTGCCTGTATCGGTGCCCTGTTCTTCGGGCAACTCACCGACCGGTTCGGTCGCAAGAAGCTGTTCATCATGACCTTGATCGTCTACACGATCGCCACCGGGCTGACCGCGCTGTCGATGAACCCGGTCTGGTACTTCGCCTGTCGTTTCCTCACCGGGGCAGGGATCGGTGGCGAGTACGCGGCGATCAACTCCGCGATCGACGAGTTGATCCCGGCGCGCTACCGGGGACGAGTCGACATCACCATCAATGGAACCTACTGGGTCGGCGCGGCCGGGGGAGCGCTGCTGACCATACCGCTGCTGGATCCGACGAAAGTCGATCCGGCCGTCGGTTGGCGGCTCGCCTTCGCCCTCGGCCTGGTGCTGGCGTTCCTGGTGCTGTGGGTACGACGCAACGTCCCCGAGAGTCCTCGCTGGCTGTTCATCCACGGGCGCGAGGAGGAGGGGGAGAAGATCGTCCGGGGGATCGAGGAACGGGTCCTGGACGAGTCGGACGCCGACCGGCCCGACGACCTGGAGAAGATCACCATCCGGCAGCGCCGCACCATCGGGATCGGGCTGATCGCCAAGACGATGTTCCGGCTCTATCCGCAGCGCACCGTGCTGTGCTTCTCCCTGTTCGTGGGCCAGGCGTTCCTCTACAACGCGTTCTTCTTCACCTTCGGTGACACTCTGAACACCTTCTTCGGGGTGGAGCGAACCGGCTTGTACATCGCCGCGTTCGCCGTGAGTAACTTCGTTGGTGCACTCGCACTGGGGCCGCTGTTCGACACGGTGGGGCGGGTCAAGATGATCGCCGGCACCTACATCGTGTCCGGAGTGCTACTCGCCGTCACGGGGCTCTTCCTCGGCTCGGTCACGGCGATCACCCTCACCGTGATGGGAGCCGTGGTGTTCTTCATCGCGTCCGCGGGTGCGAGTTCGGCATACCTGACCGCGAGCGAGGTGTTCCCGATGGAGACCCGGGCACTGTGCATCGCCTTCTTCTACGCGATCGGTACGGCGGTCGGCGGGATCAGCGGGCCGTTGCTCTTCGGCGCCCTGATCCAGAACGCCGCCGACAGCGGCGACATCACCAAGATCGCCGTCGGCTACTTCATCGGTGCCGCGCTGATGGTGGCTGGCGGCCTGGTGGAGGTGTTCCTGGGGGTGAAGGCCGAGCGGCAGTCCCTGGAGAACATCGCCAAGCCGCTCACTGCCGAGGACGAGCCGGAGGAGTCAGCGGCCGGGGCGTGACACAGGACGCTCCCGGCTCGGCAGGACCGATCCGGGAGCGACCCAGTGTCATGGGTCGTCAGCCGCCCGCGTTCTCGGTGGTAGCCACCGGACGCTGGCCCAGTTCCTCGTC
>JBQDIN010000026.1:31341-46976 GCA_052094425.1 Propionibacteriaceae bacterium | reverse complement strand
GCCTTCTCCACGTTCAGGATCTTGCCGCGGATCGGCAGGATCGCCTGGGTGCGAGGATCCCGGCCACCGCGGGCGGAGCCGCCGGCGGAGTCACCCTCCACGATGAACACCTCGCACTCGGCCGGGTTCGTGGACTGGCAGTCGACCAGCTTGCCGGGCAGACCGCCACCGCCGAGCAGTCCCTTGCGGTTGCGGACCAGTTCGCGCGCCTTGCGGGCCGCGATCCGGGCCGAGGCAGCCGCCTGGGCCTTCCGAACGATGTCGCGTCCCTCCTTGGGGTTCTCCTCGAACCAGTCACCCAACTTGTCGTTGGTGACCTTCTGGACGAACGACCTCGCCTCGGTGTTGCCGAGCTTGGTCTTCGTCTGGCCCTCGAACTGGGGTTCGGCCAACTTGATCGAGATGATCGCGGTGAGACCCTCGCGAATGTCGTCGCCGGAGACCCGGTCCTCCGGCTTCTTGATCAGGCCGTAGTTCTCCCCCCAGCGGTTCACCGTGCTGGTCAGGGCGGCGCGGAAGCCCTCCTCGTGGGTGCCGCCCTCATGGGTGTTGATCGTGTTGGCGAAGGTGTGCACCGACTCGTTGAACGTGACGTTCCACTGCATCGCCAGCTCCAGGCTGAGGCCCTCCCCCGGACGCTCGGCCTCCACGTCGATGACGGTGGGATGGATGACGTCCTTGGAGCCGACCAGGAACTTCACGTAGTCGATCAGTCCATCGGCGAAGCAGAACGTCTCGGTCAGCTGCTCGCCCACCTCGCCGACCCGGTCGGGACGCTCGTCGGTCAGCGTGATGGTGAGGCCCTTGTTCAGGAAGGCGTACTCGCGGAACCGCGCCAGGAGGGTCTCGTAGGAGTAGACGGTGGTCTCGAAGATGTCCACGCTGGGGAAGAAGGTGACCGTGGTCCCGGTCTCGTCACTCTCCTCGTGCTGGGCCAGCGGAGCGACCGGGTCACCGAGGTCGAATTCCTGGCTCCAGCGGTGGCCGTCGCGGCGGACCTCGACGTGCAGCCGGCTGGACAGGGCGTTCACCACCGAGACGCCCACGCCGTGCAGGCCGCCGGAGACCTTGTACCCGCCTTCGCCGAACTTGCCGCCGGCGTGCAGGACCGTCAGCGCCAAGGTGACGGCCGGGATCTTCTCCTTGGGGTGCTCCTTGACCGGGATGCCGCGGCCGTTGTCACGGACCCGGATGCCGCCCTCGGGCAGGATCGAGACGTCGATCGTGTCGCAGAAGCCGGCCAGGGCCTCGTCCACGGCGTTGTCGACCACCTCGTACACCAGGTGGTGCAGACCGCGCTCGCCGGTCGAGCCGATGTACATGCCGGGCCGCTTGCGGACCGCCTCCAATCCCTCCAGGACGGTGATCGACCCGGAGTCGTAGACGTGCTCCTCCTCGGGGGGCGTCGCCGCGGCTTCGGTGCGGGCCTCCTCCTCTGTTCCGTTCCCCTCGTCGTCGGGAAGGTCGGCGTCAGCAGGGAGGTCGGCATCATCAGGGAGGTTGTTCGCACTCGAATCCGTCACCGGTTCTGGGCTCCTCATTCACAGGCGCGCCGCCCGGGACACAGCCATCGATGCTGGACCCCCGACGCCGGCAGGGCCGGGTCGGCGAGCACCGATGCCGTGCAGGCGGCACGTGTCGCTTCAGCGCACACCCACCTGGGCGGCGGGGGTGGCCGGACCTCATTGAGAGATCTCTTCATCTTATCGCGCCACGGCCCGAAAACGGACATTCCAGGGGGATGCTGTGGACAATTTCTGCCCTTTACGGGCGCGCAGGCCGTGTTCTGCGGCATGAACTCCCCCCGTACGGAGGGCCGGTACGCCCCCAGGGGTCCTCGCTGCGCTGTGGACGCATTCTCCGGTTGTGAATCGTGGCCCCGGACGACGGTCGGGAAAGTCGGCCCTGCGGTGCCGGGGGCTGCCCCGCCGCTGAACTAGAATGCCCCGGGTGACGACCCCACCGGGCCCCGCCGAGCCCGAGACCCCGAACACCGGGCCGGAGACCCCGACCATCATGCCCACCCGGTCCCAGCCCGGCGAGCAGGCCTCCGGCGTGTGGACCGACACCGATCCCTTGGACGAGGACTGGGCCGAACCGAAACCGGTCCGCCATCGCCCCCTGTGGTTGGCCGCGGGTGTGCCGGTCGTGGTGTTGGCGCTGCTGGTCACCCTGGTCTGGTCCGTCGGCGGGTTCGAGATGCGGCGGAATGCGGTGCACCTGCAGGACCCCGGAACGATCGTGGAATCCGGCCCCTTCGAGTTCATCTTCACCGAGGCCACCGCCCAACCCGCGTACGAGGAGGACGGTTGGAAGGTCACCGTGATCGGCACCGGTCGGGTCACCGGTGACACCGCAGAGCGACCACCGACCGGCGACGACGGCCCGTTCGTGGCCCGGGACCCGAAGTCGCGGGAGGTGCAGGTGCCGTTGACTCCGGAGGTCGGCGAACCCCCCACCCCGGAGGACCGGGCGGAGGGAACGTACTTCACCCCGGGCCTGCCGATGGTCCCGATCAAGTTGGAGATGGAGTTCTCCGAAGCCTACGAACCGACCGCGAAGCTCACCTTGGTCGTGCTCCAGCAGGAGTTCACCGACAACACGCTGACCGGGACCGGGGAGAAGAGCTGGAACAACGCCAACTCGGGAACGATCATGGACCTGCCGGTCACGGTGCTGCCCGAGTGAGCCGGATCCCCCTGAGACCAGGTCCCCCTGAAACCGATCCTCCTGAACTGGATCACTGGACGGGTGGTCGGATGACCTTCTCCGGCGCGCCGGTGTAGTCGGCCACGGCCAGGCCGGCCAGTTGGTCGGCGAACTTCTCCGGCACGACGAAGATCTGTTCGATCGTGTACGGCTCGTTCCGGGGGGCGTCGGAACAGGTGGTCGGGACCTCCCGGGTCGGGGCGTTCAGCCCGTCGTACTCCCAGGTCCGGCCATCGGGACCGACGAGGACGACCACGCAGACCGGGTAGTCCGGGTCCGCCTCGTCGCTGACCACGACCTCCATCTCGGCCACCACGAAGACGGTGTTCGGCTGTGCGGTGGCTCCTTCCGCACCCTCCTCGGAGGTCGAGAGGCTGTAGCTGCGCGTCATCTTGGTGAGCCGGAAGTCGATTCCCTCGGACCGGACCGTCTCCCCCGCCGGCACCTGCTCGTACCGGGTGACGACGTGGGTCTGGGCCCAGTACATCCAGCCCGCCAGGTAGCTCAGGCAGACCGAGGCGACGATCACCAGCACCAGCAGGGCCCGGGTACGCCGCTGCTTCGGGGGCAACTCCGGCGAGTCCACCAGCGCGGCAGCGGGCATGGACCGGTCGGGTACGTACTGCTCGGTCAGGGGTTTCTCGGTCACGGGATCGCGACCTCGACGTTGCTGTAGGTGAAACTCACGTCCTGCCCCATCCCGGCACGCAACTCCGCCGCCAACTCCTCGGTGATCTCGAGATCGATGTAGAGGTGTTGCTCGTACGCGGTGAAGATCGATCCGGCCCAGGCCTCCAGCACCAGGCCCTCGAGGTCGTCGGGATCGACCTCGAAGCCGATGCTGCCGATCTCCTCGAAGCCGGCCTCGGGTTTGAAGCTGCCGCCGAGGGAGTCGTACTTCTCGTAGGTGCGGCCCTGCTCGCTGTGCAGGATCGATCGATTGAACCCGCCCTTCACCCCGGGGGCCTGGACGCGTACGTCAGCGACCAGGAACAGACCCGGGGTGCGGGCGACGACGTCGCCGTTGTCGCGCAGCAACACGCTGCCGGCCCGCAGGTCGCTCATCGTGATCAGGACGTCGTCCAGCTGGGCCGCCTCATCCAGGTGCCCGTTCACCCGCTCGTGGTCGGGAATCGTGTCGGTGGCCCGGAGCGCACCGGCAGCCAAGACGATGCAGACCAGGGCGATCAGCGCGCTGTACAGGTGCTCGCGGGTGGTGTTCCGCAGCCGCTCGGGGACCTTGATCGTCGGGGCCTTCATTCGGTGCCCCCGGACGGTTGCTGCGGATCGGGCGGTTGTTGGCTCGTGGAGTCCGGTGCGCCGACTGGCGCCGCAACCCGTCGCCCTTCGACCGGTCCGGACTGTCGGGGAGCGGGGAGGTCCTGGGGAGCCGCCTTCACCCGGAAGAGTTGCAGGCACCGGTGGAAGGCGACGGCGAGCAGTACCGCGCGAACGGTCTCCAGCAGCAGGTCCTCGGCCAAGTTCGTCCCGGTGCCGACGACCAGCCAGAACCCGGACTCGTGACCGCCGATCAGCAGGGACAGGACCCCGTCCAGCACCCGGCCGAGGGCCCGCCACATGCCGTAGATCAGCACGTACACACCGAGGAAGGTCAGGCCGGCCCGCAGCACCAACCGCAACGACTGCAGGGTCGGCAGGTACTTGTCGTCGATGTCGCCCAGGAAGGCCTCCTGGAACTCGAGCCAGATCCGCTGGCCGCGGTTACTGCCCTGCCTCCGCTTCCGCGCGTTGACGTGCTGCAGCCGGGTCAGTTGGTTCGCACCGGGCACCTTGGTCGCGAGTGGCTGTCCCTTGCGCCACAGTTCGGCCACCGACAGCACATGGGAGCCGAAGACGAGGGCCGCCACCGCGAGCCACGCGATGGGTTCGGTCATCACGTCCAGGAAGAGCGGCCAGATCTGCTCGCGCCACCAGGTACCGATGGCGCGGAGCACCTCGGGCAGGTCGATCCGGAACCGCTCGAGGGTCACTGCCAGGGCGCTGCGGACGTCGATCAACCAACCCCAGAATGCTCGGTCGGTGATCCAGATGAGCGCCGCGCTGAGCGCCTTCTGGCCGGCGAGGATGAAACAGAGCAGGAAGAAGGCCTCCACCGCGGCGACCGCCACCCCGAGCAGGCGCCACCCGGTGCGGTCGTGCACGAAGTCGAGCAGCCGCCGGACCAGGTAGGCACCGACCACGACGCTGATCGCGATGATCGCCTGCTTGGTCGAGGCCAACGGGTTGATCTTGCCGAGCAGGTTGTCGCCGAGCACGCCGTTGTAGAACATCGAGTACGTGGTCAACTCGGTGGCCCGCTCACTGACGTAGCCGAAGGCGGCGTAGATGCCGAGAAAGGGGAGCAGGGTGAGGGCGAGCAGGCGGGAGACGCTGGCGTCGCGGTCGTCGTCCTCGACCTCGTCCTCGGGAATCATGTTCTTGATGCCGAGTTCACGCCCGACCATCCGCAACATCACCACCATCGCGCCCAGCGTGCAGACGAAGCCGAGGGCGAAGATGAACAGGGCGATCCACGGCATCTTGTTGCCGAGGATGACCGCGCCCCACAGTGAGATCTGGTAGCCGGCCCAGCCGGCCAGGAAGACACTGGCCAACTGCGGCAGGAGTCTCCACCAGAGGCGTACGGTGTCGAGCACCATCGCCTTCAGGTCGGTCGCCGCAGCGCGGAGGCTGTTCATCGGGACCGATCCTATGCGAGGTGGGGACCGTCCCGGCGCAGGTGCCGCCGCCAGATCTCGCTCCGGACCGGCTCAGCCGTAGGTGTCGCGCGGGCCGCGCCCGTCCGAGACCGCCAGGCGACCGCGCTTCCAGCTGGGTCCGTCCGGCCCGAGCACCCGGATCCGGGTGACGGTCCCGTCCCCCAGTTGGCTGTTCAGTTCAGCGACCAGTTGCGGGGCGATGCCCCGCAGCGAGGTCGCCCACACCGTCGAGTCGGCCCGTACGGTGAGCACGGTGTCGACGTACGCCTCGGGACGCGAGTGACCGGCATTCACCGGGCCGACCAGGGCCGGCCACCGGCCCAACAGCACGTGCACGTTCACCTCGGTGGACCAGCCGCGCTCATCCATCAGCCGGTCGAGTGCCTTGCCGAGGCGTTGTGGGTCCCGGTCATCGGGGTGGGCTCCCGAGGACTGCGGCGCGACGGCCGGGCGTCGTCCCGACCGGCGTCGCCGGGGCCGGGACTGGGCACCGACCGAACGGGCGATCGTGCGGGCCAGGTTCAACCCGGTCGGATCGTGCCCGTCACTGCTCGGTTCCTGGCTGCTCGGTTCCTGGCTGCTCGGCTCCTGGGTCGGCGTCATCGGCATTCACCTCCCCGGCGTGGACTTCGAAGCGTACTCCGCTGAGCAGGTCCGGTACATCCGCGCCGACCGCGGCGGTGACCAGCACCTGCTCGGCGACCAGCACCCCCCGGGCCAATCGTTCCCGGCGGGTGGCGTCGAGTTCGGCGAAGACGTCGTCGAGGACGAGGACCGGTTCCACGCCGTCATCACGGAGCAGGTGGAAACTGCCCAACTTCAGCGCCAGCGCGTACGACCACGACTCCCCGTGACTGGCGTACCCCTTGGCGGGCAGGTCACCGAGGGCCAGTGTGAGGTCGTCGCGGTGCGGCCCGACCAGGGACACCCCGCGCTGCATCTCCTCGTCCCGGCGCTCGGCCATCGTGGTCCGCAGCAGGTCGATGCAGCCGTCCCGGTCGACCTTGGTCGTGGTGGTCCCTTCCGCGGCACCGACGGACGTGTCGCCGGGGACCGCACCGGCGATCCCGGCCAGGTCCAACGAGGTCTTGTACGCGGCGGCGGCCACGTTGTTGGTGGGGGCGATCTCGGCATAGCTCCGGGCGACGTAGGGCATCAGGGCGTTCAGGGTGTCCAACCGCGCGGCCAGCAGTTCGCCGCCGTGCCGGGCCAGTTGGTCGTCCCAGACGTCGAGGGTGCTGGCGACGTCCCCGTGGGCGGGGGGTCCGCCGCGCCGGCCGCTGACCGACTTCAACAGGGTGTTGCGCTGCCGCAGGACGCGGTCGTAGTCGGCCCGGACGCCGGCCATCCGGGGCCAGCGGGTGACGATCAACTCGTCCAGGAACCGGCGGCGATCCGACGGGTCCGCCTTCACGATCGCCAAGTCCTCGGGGGAGAACACCACCGTGCGCAGGATCCCGAGGAGTTCGCGGGGACGCGGCAGCGGGGACCGGTTCAACTTGGCCCGGTTGGACTTGCCGGGGTTGATCTCGATCTCGAGTTGCAGCACCCGGTCATCGTCGCGACCCGCCCGGACCCGGGCGCGGATGATGGCCCGCTCCGCCCCGGCACGGACCAGTGGCACCTCCGAGGACACCCGGTGCGAGCCGAGGGTGGACAGGTACTCGATCGCCTCGACCAGGTTCGTCTTGCCCTGCCCGTTGGCCCCGACGAAGGTGCTCACCCCGGGCTGCAGGGGCACGTCGACGCTCCGGTAGGACCGGAAGTCACCGAGCTGGAGATGGTCGACGTACACGCCCTGCAGCCTACGAGATGCCACCGACTCCGACCGCCGGGACGGTCGGTTCGATTCGGCCTGTGGCCAGCCGTACGAGATTGCGCCAAGCAACCATGCGGTCAGCCGGTGGACTCGTCCACCCAGACGAGGGCGTCGCCCACGGGGCGCTCCTCGGTGCCGCTGACCGAGTTCACCACCTCGTTGTCGGCGACCATGGTGGTGGAGCCACCGCCGTCGAGGTTCATCGCCTGCCGCAGACCCAAGGAGTCGGCGACCTGTGCGGTCTCCATCAGGGTGGTGCCGACGCTGTCGGCCTGGCGTCCGTCGACGGTGAACAGGACGATCTCACCCTTCTTGGTGGTGCCGATCGCCGAGCGCGGGTTGCGATCGGTGAAGTCGTCGATCACCTCGGGCGCGACGATCGTGGCGTCCTCGATGAGCCGGTAGCGGGCCGTCACCGCCGACGTGGACTCGGTCAGCTTCACCTTCTTGCCGTTCTGCCCGGTCAGCACCTGGCGCTGCTTCAGGCACCCCGCACCCGCGGCCAGTCGCAGAGCCACCACGTCGCTACCGGTGGCCTGGATCGAGGTCTGGTCCGCGGCCAGCTCGGTACCGCGTTCGTCGGACGTATCCACCACGCAGTCGCGCTCGTCCAGCACGACTTCGAATCCCGGCCCGCTCGGGGTGGTGTCGTGGAAGTGTTCGGTGAAGGTGGAGCTGTCGCCGTCCTCGGCGCACTGGGCCTGGTCCTCCAGGTCCGCGCAGTCGGCCGGGACCACGGGCGGGTGGTTGATCGTCTCGACCTGGACCGCGTGACCGGAGCCCTTGTTCGTCCAGGTCTCCGACCAGGCGAGCTTGTCCATCCGGACCTTGCCGGTGGCCGGATCGACGAGAACGGTCTGGTCCGTCGGGTCCGCCTGCTTCGGCTCGCTCAGAAGCTGGCCGTCGAAGATGCCGGTCCCGGTCGGCTCGCCCGGGTAGTCCTCGGAGGCAGTGAAGGTGAAGAAGCTGGCGTTCATCGCGGCCAGTGCACCCGCGTGCTCGGCCAGCTCCGACGTGGTTTCGGTCTGCGACAGGTCAGGGCCGTACTCCGCGGACAGCTGGCCGGTCGCCTTCTTCGGATCGATGGTGAGCACCTGCACCTGCCACGGCCCCCGGGTGGTGGTGGTGTACTCGTCCTCGTCGGCCGGCTCGTCGCCGCGGACGATGCTGGTCAGGCTGACTCCGGGCGCGAGGGTCCGGGTGGACCGCGTCTCCGGCAGATCGTCGTCACCGAGCGGCAGGGGCTCGATCTGTTGCGGCGACGGGGACGGACCCGGGCTGGCCGTCCCGTCCGCCCGACTCACGCCGGGGATGATCATCGTGAGTGCGGCCGCCATGGCTGCGGCACACACCAGTCTGGGCAGGGGTTTGTTGGGTCGTTGCATGATCAAGGACGCTAGGAGGCGGAGCTGACATCGTCATGATCATCACGTGACGAGTTGGCCACATCCCCCAAGGTGGTGGTCTCGACCGGGTCGACGAGCGGAAGGGCGGGACCAGCGGACGGGTTCGACCAGCGGTGATCAGGGCTGGAGCGGCTTGCGGCCGCGGGTGCAGACGAAGGCGTAGAACCAGGCCCGGAAGTCGGGGTCGCGCAGCAGCTCGTCGTAGCGGGTCAGTTCCTCCTCGGTGACCCCGGCCGCGCGGACGAACTGTTCCGCCTGGGCGACCAGGACCAGGTGCAGCAGGCACCCCGGGGAGCCGCCCCGAGTCATCCGGCGGAAGTCGATGCCCTCCACCTCCGCCAGACCGGCCTCCTCCATCCGGTCCGCGACCGCACGGCCCCAGTCCCAGTCCTGCCCCGCGGCCGGCCCGATCACCCGATGGGCCAGGTGTTGGATCTTGTCCCACAGGGCCCGATCCGACTGGCTGGGCACTCGGAGGGCCTCGGGATGTCCGTTCACGAACTCACCCAGCACCAACCAACCGCCGGGGGCCAGCGCGTCGACCAATTCGGTGAGGATCTGCTGCCGTCGGGGCAGGTGCATCAGCACCAGCCGGGCGTGGATCAGGTCGTACGGCCCCGCCACCGGCAGCCCGTCGTTGAGGTCGGCCGAGTGCACCTCCAGGCCGGGCTGTTCGGCCAGCTGATCGGCGGCCAGGTCGACTGCGACCACCCTCCCGTCGGGCCCGTTCCGTTCGGCCAACCAGCGAGCGATCGACCCGCCGCCGGCGCCCAGTTCGAGGATTCGCGATCCCGGCCCGACTCCGGTCTCGGCGAGGACCTGTCGGCTGGGGGCGTCGAACATCGCCTCCAGATGTGCCATGTGATGGCGACCCAGTTCTGATGCGGTCCGGAACATGTAGTCCTCGGACGACCGCGGCCCGGGTGCCAGCTCCTGCTCGAAGTACAGCAGGTCGACCTGGTGACCGGATGGTGCCGTCCCGGTCCGGACGCCACCCACCTGGTGCAGCCCGGCCCCGACCAGGACCTGGATGGACGCCTCGTTCTCCGGGCTGGTGTGCGCGTCGAGGTGGGTGAGCCCGTTCGCCGCAGCGATCCGGCCAGCGGCGGCCACCGCGGCCCGGGCCACCCCGCGGCCCCGCCCCCACGGGGCCACCCAGAATCCGATCTCGGCCCGGCCCGGACGGATGTCGAACAGGACGAGGCTGCCCAGCAATTCATCGGTGTCCGGATCCGCGATCGCGAGCACCGCCAGATCCCCGCGGTGGAGTCCGTCGGCGATCACGCCGTCGATCTGCTCGCGGACGATCTCCGGGGTGTAGGTCGGCAGCGGGAGGTGTCCGAACTCACGGACGGCCGGGTCCTCGGTGCCGCGGGCGAAGGATTCGGCGTCGT
The DNA here is from genome assembly GCA_052094425.1 of Propionibacteriaceae bacterium. GTDB lineage: Bacteria > Actinomycetota > Actinomycetes > Propionibacteriales > Propionibacteriaceae > Microlunatus. The sequence continues at coordinate 36,928 of JBQDIN010000026.1, read as the reverse complement.
CGTGGCGGAGTCGACGCACCCGGACTCCCGGGGCATCGAGGGGGAGGGCGTCGGTGATGATCATCGGCTGGATGCTCGCACAACTCGTACGGCGTCGCCACCGATTTGTCGACGCCGACCGGGCAGGTCAGGTCGTGTCGCGAGCCTGGCGCTCCGCGAGGTCGCGGAGCCGATCCAGACGCCGGTCCCAGGCCCGACCGACGGCGTCGAGGTGCCCGGCGAGCTCACTCAGGCGGCCGCCGAGGGCGCGGTAGCGCAGTTGGCGGCCGGCTGGTTCGGACTCGACCAGCCCGGCGTCGGTGAGGACGCCGAGGTGCCGGGCGATCGCCTGCCGGCTGATCGGCAGTCGGTCAGCCAGTTCACTCGCCGACAGCGGCTGCCTGCCGACCAGCCGCAGGATCTCCCAGCGGCTCTCGTCGGCGAGGGCGGCACATATCGCAACCGGCTCGATGGTGTCCGCAGTCATGCCCGGACGCCCGTCACATGACGCCGGAGCCCATCAAGGGTCGCATTCCACCCGCCGACGTTCTCCTCCATCGCCGCCCGGCGCGCCGCCGGCTCGAGGGTGTCGAAACCCGCCTCGACCACGGTGACCAGAGTCTGCTTCCCCGCCGCGGCCATTGTGAAGGTGACCCGGGAGGCGGTCGGTCCGGGTTCGCTCTCGTGCAGGTCTCCCCACCGGAACTCGAAGCAGGTCAGCGGCTCGCGGCGTTCGACCAGGATCGGGAACAGGCCGTGATCCACCCACTCGAAGGTGCCGCGCGCCCCGGGCCGGATCCCGTCTGGGAAGACGGCCGGGTGGCCCCACCACTCCTCGATCGCCGCGGGGTCCGTGAGCGCAGCCCAGACGGTCGCGGCGTCGGCCCCGATGAGCACCGTGTGGGTGATGGTGCCGCGAACCAGGTCGGGCACCGCGGCGGCACCGGCCAGGACGCGCCCGATGTGGGCGGCCAGGTCGTCGAGTTCCTCGTTCCAGCCCTGGGCGTTCTCCTGCATCGCCGTCCGCCGGGCCGTCGCCTCCGGCGTGAGGGTCTCGAAGCCGGTCTCGGTGACGGTCAGCAGTGTGCCCGCATCCGCCCCGGTGCCCGCATCGGCGAGGGTGAAGTTGGCGGTGGTCGAGTTGTCCGGACGGATCTCCTCACCCGGCGTACCCCAGCTGAAGGCGAACCTGCTGGTGGGCTCCCAGGTCTCGATCCGGGCCGGGAAGTCCCCTTCGTCGCCCCAGCCGAAGATCCCGGTGGCGCCGAGGTGGATGCCGTCCGGGAACTCTGCGCTCTGGCCGAACCAGAGGGCGATCTGGCTGGGTGTCGTCAGCGCCGCCCAGACCACCTCCCGGGGTGCGTCGATCTGCACCGTCCGCGTGACGGTCGCGGCGTCGAAGTCGATGAGGGAGTGCGTGGTCATGGATTCCTCCTGCAACTGGTTGGTTGCAGTAACCGTACCGGAGGAAGTGACTGACTGCAATGTTTCGGTTGCAGGGCGGGTTCGACCCGCGGTGAAGGTCAGACCTCGTCGATGCCGGCGGCGTCCGCGCGGACCGCGTGGCCGCCGAACTGGTTCCGCATCGCGGCGACCATCTTCATCGCCGGCGAGTCGTCCTGCCTGGACACGAACCGGGCGAAGAGCGCGGCGGTCAGGGCGGGTACCGGGACGGCGTGGTCGATCGCGGTGTCCACCATCCACCGGCCCTCGCCGGAGTCCTCGGCATAGCCCTGGATCCCGGACAGGTCCGGATCGTCCTTGAGGGCCAGGCAGATCAGGTCGAGCAGCCAGGACCTGATCACGGTGCCCTCTCGCCAGGACTCGAAGGTCGCCGGGACGTCCTCGACGACGGCAGCCGCCTCCAGGAGTTCCCAGCCCTCGGCGTAGGCCTGCATGATCGCGTACTCCATGCCGTTGTGCACCATCTTGGCGAAGTGGCCGGCGCCGGCGGCGCCGGCGTGCACGAAGCCGAACTCCCCCGGGGGCTTGAGGGTGTCGAAGATCGGCTGCACCGCCGCCACGTCCTCGGCGGCACCGCCGCACATCAGGGCGTACCCGTTCTCGCGTCCCCAGACGCCACCCGAGACCCCGCAGTCGATGAAGTGGATGCCCTGCTCGGCCAGGAACTCGGCCCGCACCCGGTCCTCCTCCCACCGGGTGTTGCCGCCGTCGATGACGATGTCGCCCTCGCTGAGCAGGTCCCGCAGTTCGCTGATCACGGGCTGGATGGCCTGCACCGGAACCATCACCCAGACGACCTTGACGTCCTCGGTCAACTGCGCCACCAGGTCGGGCAAGTCACCCGCGTCGGAGAGTTCCGGATCGGTGTCGTAACCGATCACCGTGTGGCCGCCGGAGCGCAACCGCTCCCGCATGTTGCCGCCCATCTTTCCCAGTCCCACGAGCCCGATCTGCATCAGTTGTCCCCTCTCGACGGTGTCAGTCTCCGGTCTATCACGGTCCAGCACCCACCGGGCTCGCCTGCCTATCTCACCCGGGCAGGCGCATCAGCATGATCACGTGCCGGTAGTCGGTCAGCGGCTCGCCGTCGAGCTCGGCGAGCCCGGTGAGCTGGCACGGCTTGCCGGGCGCGGTGAAGGCGAAGTTGACGTACGGGGTGTCCAGCACGCCGAGCGCGTCCAGCAGGTAGGTGGGGTTGAAGCCGGCCGCGGTCAGCGACGGCTCCCCGCCCCCGACCGGCTCGACGGTCGCCTCGATCGCCTCGGAGGCCTGGGCCTGGTCGCCGGTGGCGGCCTCCAGGGTGATCGAACCGTCCTCGATCAACATCCGCAGCGAGGTGTTGCGCTCGGCCACCAGCGCGACCCGCTTGGCGGCGGCGATGACCTCGGCGGTGTTCACCCGGACGTTGAGTTGGGCCTGGGTGTTCATGATGTGCCGGACCTTGGGGAACTCCCCGTCCAGCAGCCGGGTGGTGGTCTGGCGCAGCCCGCCGACCCCGTCCCCCTCGAAGCCGATCAGGCCGTCACCGGAGGAGGAGGCGGACAGGCTGAGGGTGACCGCCTCACCGGCGGTCATCGACTTCGCGGTCTCGCCGAGCACCTTGGCCGGAACCAGGGCGGCCCCCTCGGTCGATGGCGTGGACGGGCTCCAGGAGAGTTCCTTCAACGCCATCCGGTACCGGTCGGTGGCCAGTAGCGAGAGGGTGTCCCCCTCGATCTCGAGCCGGATGCCGGTGAAGACGGGCAGCAACTCGTCCCGCCCCGCGGCCACCACGACCTGGGCGACAGCTTGGGCGAACACGTCGCTGGGGACCGTGCCGGTGGCCTCCGGCATGGCGGGGAGCGCCGGGTAGTCGTCGACCGGCAACGTCTGCAGGGTGAATCGGGCGGAACCGCAGACCAGCTCCATCCGGCTGGTGTCGGCGGTGATGTCGACCGGCTTGGGCGGCAGCGACCGGGAGATGTCGGCGAGCAGCCGGCCGGAGATCAGGGCCTCACCCTCGTCGGTCACCTGGGCGTTGACCTTGATCTGGGCAGAGGTCTCGTAGTCGAAGCTGGACAGGGTCACTCCGGAGGCGTCCGCGCGCACCAGCAGTCCGGCCAGGATCGGGACGCTCGGGCGGGTCGGCAAGCTGCGTGCAGCCCACTGGACGGCCTCGGCCAGGACATCCCGCTCGAGTCGGATCTTCACACTGCCTCCTGCTGGGTTCGTCGACCACTCGAATCGGGCTGGCGGCCCGGTGGCGACTCGGTCAAGTGGATCATACCGACCGGGCCGGCCGTCTCCCACGGCGCGGCGTGCACGGCTGGTCGATCAGCTGATGAAGCCTTCCTGGCGGAGCCAGTCCTCGGCGACGGCGGTGTGGTCCTCGCCGTCGACGTCGATCCGGGAGTTCAACTCGATCAAGGTCTCGTCGTCGAGCACGGCGATCACCGGCGCGAGCAGGTCCTCCGTCTGCGGGTTCGCCTTGACGAAGTCCTCGCTGATCACCGTGGTGACGTTGTAGCGCGGGAAGAACTTCTTGTCGTCCTCGAGTACGGCGAGGTCGAGCGCCTTGATCCGGCCGTCGGTGGTGAACACCTCACCGAAGTTGCACTCTCCCTGGTCGGTCGCCTCGTAGATGGCCCCGGTGTCTAGGATCTTCACGTTGCCCTCGGGCACGTCCGTGCCGTACTTCAGGCCGTACGCCTCCAGCATCGGCCGGAACCCGTCGTTACGGCTGGCGAACTCGGACTCGATGCAGAAGGTGAGGTCCTCGGTGTCCAGCTTGGTCAGGTCGCTGAGCTTCTCGGTCCCCAACTCCTCGGCAACCTCGGACTTGGCCGCGAACCCGTACGTGTTGTTCATCGGGGCCGGCGGCAACCAGACCATGCCGTTCTCCTCGAGGTCCTTGTCGCGGACCGCCTCGTACTGCTTCTGCTCGTCCGGGATCGGGTCACTCTCGCCGAGGTAGGAGATCCACGCGGTGCCGGTGTATTCCCACATCAGGTCGATCTGACCATCGAGTTGGGCCTGCCGGGCACTGGCGCTGCCGGGGATGTTGGTCAGGTCCGACACCTCGGCACCGGCCGACTTGAACAAGATGGCGGTCATCTTCCCGAGCAGCAGCTGCTCGGTGAAGTTCTTGGACCCGACGGCGATCTTGGTGCCCTCGAAGGTCTCCACGTCTTCCAGTGGCCCGGCCAACTGGCCGGACGGGATGAAGCCGCCTGCGGTGCCCAGGCCGCACCCGCCGACCGACACGACCAGGGCGAGCGAGACCAAGGACGCCCGCAATCCCTTGATCCGCCGCTTCATCGCAGCCCCTTGGGTTGGGCGATGAATTCCAGCACTCGGCCGGCCCAGTCGATCAGCAGGGCGAGGGCCGCGATCAGCAGGCCGCCACTCATCAGGATGGAATAACGGAACAGGTTGATGCCGGTGGTGATCAGCGAGCCGAGACCGCCGGCGTTGATGAAGGTGCCGAAACTCGCGGTGCCGACCAGCAGGACCAGGGCGGTCCGGACGCCGGACATGATCACCGGCACGGCCATCGGCAGTTCGATCCGCCAGAGCACCAGTCCCATCGGCATGCCCATCCCCCGGCCTGCCTCGACCAGGGTCCGGTCGACCCCGAGCAGGCCGGTCATGGTGTTGCGGAGCACCGGCAGGATCGCGTACACGACCAGGGCCAGTACCGCGGTCCAGAACCCGAAGCCGACCGCGATCGCGAGCAACACGATGAGACCGATGAACGGCGCGGCCTGGCCGGCGTTGGCGATGCCGACCACGAGCGGTGCCGCACGCCGCAGACCCGGCCGAGTGAGGATGATCCCGAGCGGGATGGCAATCACGATCACCAGCAGGGTGGAGACCAACGTCAACTGGATGTGCTCGACCGTCATCCGGCCGATCTGGCTCCAGGCCAACTGGCGGGCCTCGATGTCGTCGAGGTCGGCGGTGGCACGCCAGATGGCCCAGCCGCCGACGACCACGGCGACCAGCACGGGCAGCAGCCACAGGCCCAAACCGGCCTTGGTCGTGGTGGCGGCTTCCGCCTCGACCGCGCCGTCGGCGGCGGTCGGCTCGGCGACCTCGGTGGGTTCCGGTGCCGTGGTGGTCACGAGTCGTCCTGACGCTGGTCGGCTGTCTCGGTCGGCTGGGC
>JBQDIN010000026.1:25749-31241 GCA_052094425.1 Propionibacteriaceae bacterium | reverse complement strand
GCCGTGGTGGTCACGAGTCGTCCTGACGCTGGTCGGCTGTCTCGGTCGGCTGGGCGTCCGCGCCCGGCGCGGCGTCAGATTCCTCGACCTGCCGGGCCGCCTCCTCCTGGGTGGCGGCCATGTGGTCGGTGACGGACTTGAAGTTGATCACGCCGAGGTACTCGTCGCGACGGCCGGTGACGATCGCCCCCGCGTGACTGGACGTGAGCATCGTGTCCAGGGCGTCGTTGAGGGTCGCCCGACGGTCAACGGTCAGCAGGTCCTCGTCCGGGCTGTCGGGGACGGTCTTGGTGGCCCGCAGGTCGCGCAGCCACGGCCAGTGGACCGGGCGCTTGCGGGAGTCGAGCACGATCACGGCGCGGTCCTTGTTCGCCTCCGCGCGGCGGAGCACCTCCGCCGAGTCCTCACCGATCGTGGCGGTGGTGCGTTGGGTCAACTCGATGTCACTCACCCGGCTCAGGCTGAGCTGCTTGAGCGACGAGCCGGCGCCGACGAAGTCCTCGACGAACTCGTTGGCCGGCGCAGCCAGGATCATCTCGGGGGTGTCGTACTGGGCGATCCTGGCGCCCTCCTGGAGGATCAGGATGCGATCCCCCAGCTTGATCGCCTCGTCGATGTCGTGGGTGACACAGACGATGGTCTTGCCGAGTTCCTCCTGGATGCTCAGCAACTCGTCCTGGAGTCGCTGCCGGGTGATCGGGTCGACCGCACCGAACGGCTCATCCATCAGGATCACCGGCGGGTCCGCGGCCAGCCCACGAGCCACCCCGACGCGCTGTTGCTGGCCACCGGAGAGCTCGCGGGGATAGCGGTTGCGATAGCGCGACGGGTCGAGGCTGACGAGTTCGAGGAGTTCGTCCACCCGAGCGTTGGTCCGGGCCTTGTCCCACTTGAGCAGACCCGGGACGAGGCCGATGTTCTGGGCCACGGTCAGGTGCGGGAAGAGGCTGCCACCCTGGATCACGTACCCGATGGTGCGGCGCAACTCGTTCTCGTTGCGCTTGCGTACGTCGTCGCCGTTGATCAGGATCGTTCCCTCGGTGGGCTCGATCAGCCGGTTGATCATCTTCAACGAGGTGGTCTTGCCGCAGCCCGAGGGGCCGACGAACATGACGATCTCACCCGCCGGGATGTGCAGCGTGAGGGATTCGACCGCGGCCCGGCCCTGTCCGCCGTACCGCTTGACGATCCCTTCCAGCTCGATGTCGACGCCGCTGACTCGGGAGCCGTTGTCGGCGGTGGTGTCAGGCACCTGGTCCGGTGTGGCGGTGCTGGTCTCAGACACGAATCCCCCTGGAGGTGGTCAGGCGCCCGACGAGCAACAACAGGCCGTCGAGCACGAGCGCGAGTAGGACGATGGTGATGGTCCCGACCAGGGCGGAGTTGGCGGCGTTCGCGCCGCCGATCTGGCTGAGGCCGGAGAAGATGTAGGAACCGAGTCCGGGGCCGAGGACGTACGCGGCGATCGCCGCCACGCCCATCGACATCTGGGTGGACACCCGAATGCCGGCCAGAATGACCGGCCAGGCAAGGGGCAGTTGCACCTTGAGCATGCTGCGGACCGGGCTCATGCCCATTCCGCGGGCCGACTCCATCAGAGTCGGGTCCACCCCTTGGAGGCCGACCACGGCGTTGCGCATGATCGGGAGCACGGCGTAGAAGGTCACTGCGATCACCGACGGGACGACGCCGATGCCGACGAACGGCAACAGCAGCCCGAGGAGGGCGAAGGACGGGATGGTCAGGCCGATCGCGCTGACGCCGTTGGCGACGCCGGCCAGCCTGGGGACCACCACGACGAGGACGGCGAGGGCGATGGCGATGATCGTGGCCAAGACGATGCTCTGGACCACCAGACTGGTGTGCTGATACGCAGCAAACGCCAGTTGGGCGGATCGGTCCTGCACGAATTCCCACACAGTGGGCCAACAACTCCTCGGGCCACGTACGGGCTCCATCGCCCGATTTCCATCGTTGCCCTACCCAAGCACAGATACGGCTCGCTGATAAGTGCCCGGTTCGTCGGGGCGGGGCACTGGGGTGCAGAGAGCCCGGGTCGGGGAGGTTGTGCACGGGGGTGACTTGGACTCTTTGAGACGTATGTATCAGTTGGTCATCGTCATAGGCGGTGTGGATCCTGTGGACAACCACCGTTCCCCGCGGTGAGAGCCGGAATGGTCGTGTGGCCAGCCTGTGGACAAAGCAGAACTACACGGGGAGTAGTTGAGGACGGGCCGTCCGAACGTACGGCCGAGTGCATCGGTGTCCCCAACCAGACCACCGGTGATCCACAGTTGTCCACACCCGTGTCCCCACGCTGTGTGTAGCCGAACCAGTGGCGTGGCTGGTCCGAGTTACACAGGTGTGGTTTTCCCCAGGCCGTGGATGGACCTGGGGATGGCGGGGGTCAGCGGACGGGGTCGCCGTCAGCGGGTGGACTGCTGCTTGATCCGGTTGGTGAGCTCGGTGACCTGGTTGAAGACGCTGCGGCGCTCCGACATCAGGCCACGGATCTTCCGGTCGGCGTGCATCACGGTGGTGTGGTCGCGGCCGCCGAACTGCTGGCCGATCTTCGGCAGCGAGAGGTCGGTCAATTCACGACACAGGTACATCGCGATCTGGCGCGCGGTGACGAGCAGGTGGGTGCGGCTCTGGCCACACAGGTCGTCGATGGTGAGGCCGAAGTACGCCGCCGTCTGGGCCATGATGGCCCCGGAGGTGATCTCAGCCTTCCCGCCCTCGGGGATCAGGTCCTTGAGCACGATCTCGGCGAGTCCCATGTCGACCTGCTGCCGGTTCAGGCTGGCGAAGGCGGTGACGCGGATCAGGGCACCCTCCAACTCGCGGATGTTCGTCTGGATCCGACTGGCGATGAACTCCAGCACGTCCGGGCCCGCGGTCAGTCGCTCCTGGGCCGCCTTCTTGCGGAGGATGGCGATCCGGGTCTCGAGGTCGGGTGGCTGCACGTCGGTGATCAGGCCCCACTCGAAGCGGCTCCGCAACCGTGGCTCCAGGGCCTCCAACAGTTTCGGCGGCCGGTCGGAGGTCATCACGATCTGCTTCTGGGCGTTGTGCAGCGTGTTGAACGTGTGGAAGAACTCCTCCTGGGTCTGGATCTTGCTCTCCAGGAACTGGATGTCGTCGATCAGCAGCACGTCCACGTCGCGGTACCGGCGGCGGAACTGAGCGGTCTTGTTCTCCGAGATCGCGTTGATGAAGTCGTTCGTGAGTTCCTCGGTGGACACGTACCGCACCCGGACCCGCTCGAAGTAGTTGCGGACGTAGTGCCCCAGCGCGTGCAGCAGGTGGGTCTTCCCCAGCCCGGAATCGCCGTAGATCATCAGCGGGTTGTACGACTTGCCGGGTGCTTCGGCGACCGCCACCGCGGCGGCGTGCGCGAACCGATTGGAGGACCCGATCACGAAGGTCTCGAAGGAGTACTTCGGATTCAGTCGGGCATCACTGTCGCGGCGCAGCAACGGGGCCGGGCCAGCGGGCGTGGGGCGGAAGGGAGTGTCGCCGGCCAGGTCCGCCGGGGACGGAGTCTCGCCGAACTCGGGCTGACCGTGGCCCTCGAACCCCTGGCCGTCGAACCCCTGGCCGTCGAACCCCTGGCCGTCGAACCCCTGGCCGTCGAAGGAGCGATCGGCGAGCCCGTGCTCGAACCGTTCGCCGTACGGACTGGCGTGTGGTTGGTCGTCGCCACGACGACGGCCGAATCCGGCGTCCTCGGCCCGGAACTCGAGGGTGGGCGCGTTGGGCGGCTCCTCCTCGTCGAGGATGACGCTGGAGTCGACGGTGACGGCCAACCGGGTGGGGCGGCCGAAGAAGCCCGACAGGACCTCCTCCAGGTTGACCCGGAAACGGGTCTCAAGACGTTCGCGGGTGAAGTCGTTGGGCACGGCCACCATCAGCGTGTTCTCGTGCAGGGTCAGCGGCTTGGTGCTGCGCAGCCACGCCTTCTGTTCCTTGGGGGCCTCGTCGAGGGCGTGTTGCCAAGCCAGGGCGACTTCGTCGACCGGGTCCGGGCCGGGGGTGGAATCAGAAGCTGTGGACACTCACTCTCTCCGCGCTGGAGTTCCTTGCCCCGGATCGCAATCCACCGGTGGGCCTGACCGCATCACTGTATCTGCATCCACAGAATTATCCACAGCCTGTGTGTGGATAGGGATCAACACAGCCCACCAACGATGGCGAACCATGGACGAGGCCGTGCAGAACAGCGACCCGCGAGACGCTAACAACACCGCGGCTTCCTTGGCAAGCCCGCACGGAGTTTCGCGCCCGTTCCCCGGCGTGTCGAGTGGACTTTGTCTTCTGTTCGCTTCCACGGACCCGATTTCCGTGCCCACACAGGAAGTTCGTACGGCCCGGGATCAGTGGTGCGCGGCCGGTTCGTGGTCGCGGTGGTGCACGGGTTCGAACTGGAACGTGGAGTGCTCGACGCTGACCGGGAAGTGCTCGGCGACGCACTGCTGGAGCCGGTCCAGGGTCTCCGGCAGGTGCCCCTCGGTGAAGCAGTCGTCGTCCACCACCACGTGCGCGGTCAGCACCGGAAGGCCGGTGGCGATCTCGGAGGCATGCAGGTCGTGCACGGAGTGGACGTGCGGGAGGCCGAGGATGTGGGTGCGCACCTCGTCCAGGTCGAGGCCGCGGGGTGTCGACTCGAGCAGCACCCGAGAAGCCGCCCGGAGCACGATCAGCGCCCGCGGGATCATCAGCACGGCCACCACCATCGAGGCGACCGCGTCGGCACGCAGCCAGCCGGTGGTGGCGATGACGATCGCGGCGGTGATGACGGCCACGGACCCGAGCGCGTCGTTGACCACCTCGAGGAAGGCGGCGCGCAGGTTGAGGTTGTCCTTGCGGTTGCGGGCCAGCAGGCCGATCGCGACCACGTTGCCGAGCAGTCCGACGACACCGAAGACGATCATCAGTTGGGAGGTGACCTCGGGTGGGTCGGCGAGACGCTGGATCCCCTCCACGAACGCGTACACGGCGACCGCCCCCAGGATCACCGCCTGGGCCGCGGCCGACAGCACCTCGGCGCGACGGAAACCCCAGGTCCGGTGCCGGGTGGCGGCGCGGCGCATCAACTGTGCGGCGGTCAGCGCCATCGCGAGGGCGAGGACGTCGGTGAGCATGTGGCCCGCGTCGACCAGCAGGGCGAGCGACCCGGTCAGGGCGGCTCCCAGCACCTGGGTCCCGAAGGTGACGAAGGTGATGGTGAAAACCACTGCCAACACCTTGCTGTGTCCGGCCCCGGCGTGGTCGTGACTGTGGCCGGCGCCCATGACGCTCCTTGCTCGGTGTGGAGTCACGAGTCTATCCCGGACGACCCGGTGGCGGGACGTGAGGTACGTCTCGGCGTACGGCCGTACGGGCGGCCGCCTGCCGTTTGTGGATGGCGGCGCGAGATTGCGCCAAGCAACCATGCGGTGTGCCGGGCAAAAAAGCCCCGCCCCCCCCCAGAAAAACCCCGACGCCTGGGA
>JBQDIN010000026.1:20264-25739 GCA_052094425.1 Propionibacteriaceae bacterium | reverse complement strand
GCGGGGGGTCGGGCGGTCGGGGCGCCCCCGTGGGTTTGGGGGTGGGGGGCGGTTTTGTCCCCAAACAACCCTGGGGGGGGGCGGGCAAAACGGCCCCCCCCCACCGCATGACTACCACGTACGCGTGGTAAGCCGACGGCGACGGGCTCAGTCGGCGGGGGTGAGGTCGGGGTCGTCGGTGGCGAAGGTGCGGACGGGGCCGGGTGCAGTGTCGGCGGTCTCGAAGCGGACGGTGACGCGGCCGAGGCCGGAGCCCCAGACCCAGCCCGGGCCGTACTCGCCGTGGACGACGTCCATCCCGGGGACCCAGCCGCGGCGGCCGCGGGTGTAGCGGGCCAGGGATTCCTCCGGGTACGGGTCGGCGACCGGGTCCGCCTCCTCCTCGTCCGCGGTGAACAGGTCCTCCTGGATCCAGTCGGCCAGGCCGGACACGCCGACGCCGAGCAGCCGTACGCCCCCGGTGGTGTCCGTTTCGTCGAGCAGGCCGGCGGCGAGGCGACGCACCACCCGGATGTCGTCGGTCGGTCCCGGCAGGGTGGTGGAGCGGGTGTGGGTGGAGAAGTCGTGCAGCCGGATCTTCAGGGTCACCGTTCGCCCGGACAGGTGGGCCGCGCGGAGTCGTTCGGTCACCTTCACCGCCTGCCGCTCGACCAGGCCGGCCATCAGCCGGCGATCGGTCAGGTCGATGTCATAGGTGTCCTCCACCGAGATCGACTTGGTCTCCCGTTCGGAGGAGACCGGTCGGTCGTCGTCGGCGCGGGCCAGCCGGTAGAGGGAGTGACCGTGTGCCTTGCCCACCGCCCGCACCAACTCCGCCACGGTCAGGGCCTCGAGGTCGGCGACGGTGTCCACGCCCAGGGGTTTGAGCCGCAGCGCGGTGGCCGGTCCGACTCCGGGGATGACGGTCACCGGCATCGGGCGCAGCAGGTCCTGCTCGGTCCCCGGCGGGACGACGACCAGGCCGTCCGGTTTGTCGAGGTCACTGGCGATCTTGGCGACCAGCTTGGAGGTGGCGATGCCGACCGACCCGTGCAGCCCGCCGGTCACCTCGTGCACGGCGGCCTTGAGGTCGCGGCCGAGCCGGGTGATCGTCTCGAGGCTGGTGTCGACCGGATCCCCGGCGGCCAGGTCGACGAAGGCCTCGTCCAGGGACAGTGGTTCCACCAGCGGGGACAGCGCGCGGAAGAGTTCCATCACCTGGCCGCTGGCCTCGCGGTACGCCCCGAACCGGCCGCCGAGGAAGGCCGCGTGCGGGCAGCGGGCCCGGGCCTGGGCCGTCGACATCGCCGAGTGGACGCCGTACACCCGCGCCTCGTACGAGGCCGTCGACACCACGCCGCGACCGCCGATCCCGCCGACCACCACCGGCTTGCCCCGCAGGGACGGCTTGTCGCGCTGCTCGACCGCGGCGAAGAAGGCGTCCAGGTCCATGTGCAGGATCGTGGCTTCGGACCGCACCTCGACTCCATCCCCTGCTCATCGCAGTCATTCCTGCGCTACGACAAGCAGGGTAGTCGTTGGTCCGGACACCGCGGTCTCACCGGGAGCCGTACCCCAGCCGCCGACGGAGCCCGCGGACGACGCGGCGCCCGAGGTGGGCGGCATCGGCGGTCACCGGGCGGGAGCGGATCGCCGTCAGTTCCGCCCGTACGGCGGCCAACTGTCGGTCGGTGTCGGTGAGCCGACGGGTCGCGTCGGCCAACTCCGTACGCGCCGCCGACTCGACCGACCAGGTCGATCACGTCCCGGTGGATCTGCTCGGCGGAGAAGCCGGCCGCACTCTGCCGGGCGGCCACCAGCATCTGGACCGCCAGCACCTTGTGCTCGGTGGTGCTCCGGTCCAGGTGCGGGTGCAGTCGGTTGGCCAACACGGTCGGACAGGGCTGGTAGCCGATCCGGGAACGGTGTTCGGGCAGCAGGTCGCCGATGGTGCGGATCGACCCGGTGTTACGCAGTCCGAAGAAGACCGACTGGTCCAAGGTCTGCGCCACGTGTTCGACGAACAGGTCACCGAAGGCAGGTTGCCCGGGGAAGCGGTTGTCGCCGACCGCGAACACGATCAGCGGTACGTCCAGCGCCGCGAGCGCGTCCTTGGCGATGTTCCACTGCCAGCCGGAGTTGTCGTTCGGGTTGGTGTCGGAGAGGAAGAGGCCGCCGCCGCCGATCACGACCGCGTCGGCAGTCCGGTTGATCCGGGCGACCAGGTCGTGACTGACCTCCGGCCGCAGCGGCGCGGTGCCGACGAATTCGAACGCGTCGCCGCCGCCGAAGGACTCGAACACGGTGCGGACGTAGGGGAACAGCACCCGGTCGCCGTAGTTGCCCCGGGTGGGGATGTCGAAGTGGAACAGTCGAAGCCTGCTCATCATCTTCCTTCTGACCGCCGGTCCGGATTCCTCAGCCTATGAGCGGCGGCACCCGTTCCGCGCCGTGTTCATCGACAGTTCACGACGGGTCCGAGTGCTGTTCGTCGGGCGCCGTGATGCCGTCCGGGCACGGGTCCGCTCCTGTTAGCGTTGGGGGATGTCGATGGAGTTGCCCGAGCTGCGCGCTTCCCACGCGGATCGGGATCGGTGTGTGGAGGTGTTGCGGGTGGCCGGCGGTGATGGCCTGCTCACTGCCGGGGAGCTTGATGGCCGGTTGGAGCGGGCTTTGACGGCCCGGACGCAGGCCGAGCTCGCTGCCCTGATTGCGGACCTGCCGCCGTCGCCGGCGGCGAAGGACGTCCTCGTGGTCGAGCAGACCGGCGGCCGTTGGTCCCGGACCGGTTCCTGGCACGTACCCGACCGGATCGAGGTGCGGACGAAGTCCTGCCGAGTCACCCTCGACTTCACCGACGCGGTGATCACCTCCCGGATCCTGGGCATCGAGGCCGCCATGCAGTTCGGCACCCTCGTCCTGGTCGGTGCGCGCGGGATCGCGATCGACACCGACGGAGTCAATCGCACCTACTCCCGGGTCAAGCGCCGCGGGGAGGCCGCCGTGGTCACCGATCCCCGGTTGCGGATCGAGCTCACCGGAACGCTCACCCACACGAGGGTGCTCGAGCGGTGGCCGTGATTGGTGTGACCGGCCTTGGTGTGTCCGGCTCTGGTGTGACCGGCTCCGGTTTGACCGGCTCCGGCCGCGCCGCGTACCGTGGATAAGTCGCTCCAGCAGCGACCCATCGTTCTGCGCCCACACACGGGTGCTTTCCTGTCCGACCCGAACACAGATGTGGGAGTTCTCCCGTGAGCAAGCGCACTTTCCAGCCGAGCAACCGGCGTCGCAGCCGTACCCACGGTTTCCGTCAGCGGATGAGTACCCGCGCCGGCCGCGCCATCCTGGCCGCCCGCCGCGGCAAGGGTCGCGCCAAGCTGTCCGCCTGACGATCGGGCGGGGTCCGGTCACCGTGCTGCCGAAGGAGTCGAGGATGAACCGGTCCGATGACTTCCGCAGCACGGTCCGCAAGGGCGTCCGGGCGGGTCACCGGACCCTGGTGGTGCACGCCGCTGCCTCGGTCGATGAGGCGCACTCCGCCCCGCAAGTGGGCTTCGTGGTTTCCAAGGCCGTCGGCAACGCCGTCACCCGCAATCGGGTGAAGCGGGTGCTGCGGCATTCCGTTCGCGCGCAGTTGTCCGCCACGCCGGCGGGCACCCGCCTCGTCGTACGAGCCCTGCCACCCGCGGCCACCGCCCCTGACCTCGCCGCGGACCTCGATTCCGCCTGGCGGAAGGGGCTGCGTCGGTTGGCCCAGAATGGTCGACCCGGGAGTCGGTTGGGCACACCGGGGAGCATGGGGACGTGAAGTACGTCCTGATCGGATTCTTGAAGGTGTACCGGCTGGTGATCAGCCCGCTGTACGGCAACGTGTGCCGCTACTACCCCAGTTGCTCCGCCTACGCGCTGGGATCAGTGCAGCGGCACGGGGCGATCAAGGGCAGTTGGCTGGCGGCGAAGCGACTCAGCCACTGCCACCCGTGGGCGGCCGGCGGGTACGACCCGGTGCCCGGATCTCCGGAGGCTGCCGAGTGGGCGGCCGAGCAGGAACGCAAGGCCCGCGGTGAAGGGCCATCAGACCAACCCGAGGGCTCGGCCCCGGAGGAAAGACACGTCCCGCACGCGGGGCGCGGACGCGAGGTGTGAACTAGATGGAAGCACTCATCCCCCTGCTGGTCCCGATGGGCCTGTGGGACAGCATCGTCGGCATCGGCAGCGCCATCATGCAGCCGCTGTACTGGGCGGTGTCCGGCCTGCTGGTGCTGTTCCACTCGCTGTGGTCGCCCGTGCTGGGTGCGGACTCCGGCTGGACCTGGGCGCTGTCGATCGTCACCCTCACCGTGGTCATCCGGACCCTGCTGATCCCGCTGTTCGTCAAACAGATCCGCTCCTCGCGCAACATGCAGTTGTTGCAGCCGAAGGTGCGCGAACTGCAGAAGAAGTACGGTCACGACCGGGAGAAGCTCGGCCAGGAGACCATGAAGCTCTACAAGGAGAACAACGCCAACCCGTTGTCCTCCTGCATGCCGCTGCTGCTGCAGTCCCCCATCTTCATCTCGCTGTTCCGGGTGCTGGACGGGGCGGCCCGGGAGATTCCCCGCGGCCACTGGCTCGAGATCCACCCCGAACTACTCACGTCGCTGAACGAGGCGACCATCTTCGGCGCGCGGATCTCGGACAAGTTCCTCCCCTTCACCGGCATCAACAGCGTCGCGATCCTGACTGTCGTCCTGATCCTGTGCATGACCGGCACCCTGTTCGTCACCCAGCTGCAGCTGATGCGCAAGAACATGCCGCCGGAAGCACTGCAGGGGCCGTTCGCCCAGCAGCAGAAGATGATGCTGTACCTCTTCCCGTTGATCTTCGCCGTGGCCGGTGTCAACTTCCCGATCGGCGTGCTCCTGTACTGGTTCACCTCGAACCTGTGGACGATGGGCCAGCAGTTCTACATCATCCGCCGCAACCCCGCTCCCGGCACCGAGGCGTACGCCGCCTGGGAGGAGCGGCAGCGCGCCAAGGGCCGCGATCCGAAGAACGGTGGCAAGCTCGCCGAGCCGGATCCCCAGGAGGAGGCCGTCGATGAGGCCGTACCGACGAAACCTGTTCGGCAGCAGCCGCGCAAGCAGTCCCGCGCCCAGCGCAGGCCCTGACCGACCACTCCGGCTCCCCTGTCGGAGTCCCCGAACCCCGTGACCGCAGTGGCGGACACGTGCCAGACAGCCCTTGAGGAGAACTTCCAGTGAGCGAGAACACCAGCACCGAGGCCAGCGCCACCGAGATCAGCGCCACCGAGATCAGCGCCACCGAGATCAGCGCCACCGAGGCGGCGTCGGTCGAGGAGACCCCGGCCGTGGATGCGCCCGTGGTGACCGACGAGCCGTCTCCCGCGGACGAGGAGCCGGCTGTCCCGGCGACGGACGCCGCCGCCGCGGAGGCGGTCAGTGATGAGGATGACGCGGACGAGGCCGGCGGCTCGGACAATGAGGATGACGCGGA
>JBQDIN010000026.1:0-20164 GCA_052094425.1 Propionibacteriaceae bacterium | reverse complement strand
ATGAGGATGACGCGGACGAGGCCGGCGGCTCGGACAATGAGGATGACGCGGATGACGACGACGAGGACCCGTTGGACGTCGAGGGCGAGGTTGCCGCGGACTACCTGGAGGAACTGCTCGACATCGCCGACCTGGACGGTGACATCGACACCTACGCCGAGAACGGCCGGGCGCACGTGTCGGTCGTGACCGAGTCGAACACCCTCGTCGGCCCGAACGGTGAGGTGCTCGAGGCGCTGCAGGAGTTGGCCCGGTTGGCCGTGCTGACCGAGACCGGAAACCGCAGCCGGCTGATGCTGGACGTGGCAGGCTTCCGGGAGAAGCGTCGCAAGGAACTGGAATCGCTCGCCGCCGAAGCGGTCGAGGAGACGAAGGCGAGTTCGGAGTCGGTCGCGCTGTCGCCGATGAACCCGTTCGAGCGGAAGATCGTGCACGACTTCGTCGCCGCCGCAGGCCTGCGCAGCGAGTCCGAGGGCGAGGAGCCCAAGCGGCGCGTGGTGGTGCAACCCGCGTCGTGACGAATCGGGTCGCCCGCGCTGCCTTCACCGACAAGTTCGAGCAGATAAGTCTATATGTCGATATATTGGCAAATAGAGGAATTGAGTGGGGTCTCCTCGGCCCGCGCGAAGCGGATCGGCTGTGGGACCGGCACATCCTGAACTCCGTCGCTCTGGCCGATCTGGTCTCCACCGGAGCGACCGTGGCCGATGTCGGGAGCGGCGCGGGACTGCCGGGCATTCCGCTCGCCGTGCTGCGGCCCGATCTGGAGGTTGCGCTGATCGAACCACTACTGCGGCGGTTTGATTTTTTGGTACGCGCGGTCGAGGAGCTCGGCCTGGGTGATCGGGTCACCGTCCACCGGGACCGCGCCGAGGACCACTCCGGGCGCTACGACGTGGTGACCTCCCGGGCGCTGGCTCCACTCCCCCGCCTGGTCCGATGGTGCCGCCCCCTGGTCACGCCCGGGGGCGCCATCGTCGCGCTCAAGGGCGCGTCGGCGGGTGCGGAAATTGCCAAGATGCAGGACGAGCTACAGCGCAAGGGGCTGGCCGCCGAGGTGCTCACCGTACGTGCTCATGCGGAGGCAGAGACCACCGCCGCGGTACGGGTCAGCGACCGCGCAACCTGAACGTCCTGTCGGCCGACACGAAGTGAGGCCGCCTGCCCAGTGCCGATCGTGTCACCGTTGCCCAGTAGGGTGTTCGAATGACCCAGCAGATTCTCGGCGCTGCTTCCGATACCGCCGCCACATCCCTTGGCTGGCCGGGCTCCCGCACGTACGGCCGTGACCTCGGATATCCGGATGTTTCACGTGGAACGAGCTCACCAGGGACCGGAGTTCACTCGGGATCCGGGCCAGCGGGACCCGATGGCACGCCGGGCCCGGCCCGTATCGCAGACGTCTCCGTGCCGGAGGAGGAACGCCGGAGCGGTGTAGTCACCGGCGTACCAGCGGATGAAGGCAGAACGGTGGAGGTGGTGGCTTCGGTACGGGAGGAACCGGAACCAGTGGTCGATCCGGAGGCGGTGTCGGATCAACCCGACCCGGACCGTGTGGAAGTCGAGCACGCGCCACTCGTTCCACGTGAACCAGAAACAGGTGACAAGCCGGTCGCAGCGGGCCCACGGCTCGAACCGCGTGGTGAACACGAGGGCTCGGTGACCGCGATGGCCGAAGAGCCCGCGAGTGAGTCCGGTGAGGACACCTCGCCGATCGCACTGACGGCTACACCATCCGTTCCACGTGAAACCGAGGCGCGAGAGACCGAGGCTCAAGAGAGCGACTCTGGCAGGCCTGAAGGTGAGGCCTCCGGGGACGACGCCACGCCTGGCAATACCGCTGCTGTCGAAGCGATCTCTGCCGCCCCGGCGGAGGTCAAGCCAGCCCATCCGGAATCCCCGGTCGCGCCACGGAGGGCGAAGTTCGACGAGGACGAGTTCGGCGAGCCCCCGATTGAAGAGGGCCCGCCGCCACCGGCACGATCGTCCGTTCCACGTGAAACGCCGACCCTGTCCGCACCCCCGGACACCCGGGTGCTGGTGGTCGCGAACCAGAAGGGTGGCGTCGGCAAGACCACCACGTCGGTGAATCTGGCCGTCGGGCTCGCCCAAGGTGGCTTGGATGTCCTTCTGGTGGACCTCGATCCCCAGGGAAACGCTTCCACCGCTGTGGGGGTGGAGCACCCGCAGGGCACGCCGGGCACCTATGAGGTGTTGATCGGCGGTGACGACCTGGCGGAACACGTCGTGGTGTCCCCGGAGTCACCCACCCTGCAGGTACTGCCGGCCACGATCGACCTCGCGGCCGCCGAGATCGAACTCGTGTCGACCGTGGCCCGGGAGCGGAGACTCCTCAAGGCGCTGAAGAAGTACCTGAAGGATCATCCAGTGGACTACGTCTTCCTGGACTGTCCCCCGTCCCTGGGCCTCCTGACCTTGAACGCCCTGGTGGCCGCCAGCGAGATCCTGATCCCGATCCAGTGCGAGTACTACGCCTTGGAGGGGGTCTCCCAGTTGCTGAACACGATCGATCTCGTCAAGGGTGAGTTGAACGACGAGTTGAAGTTGAGCACCGTCCTCCTCACCATGTACGACGGCCGCACCCGATTGGCATCCCAGGTAGCGGACGAGGTACGGGCGCACTTCCCGGACCAGACACTGCCCCAGTTGATCCCCCGGTCGGTCCGCATCTCCGAAGCTCCCAGCTATGGCCAGTCCGTGCTGACCTACCACCCGGATTCCGCCGGTGCCGTGTCCTATCGAGAAGCGGCAGCGGAGATCGCCCGCCGCGGAGTTGAGGAGAACTGATGAGCGCAAACACCCGCAAGCCCGGCCTGGGACGAGGACTCGGAACGCTGATTCAGCGCACCGATCCCCCGCCGGAACCGCGCCAGGCCGAGCCGGGCCGGAGTTTCGAGGAGCAGGAGCCCGCACCCAGCGACAACTCGGTGCACCGGGTTCCGGCGGGATCACACTTCGCCGAGGTTCCACTCACGGCGATCCGGCCGAATCCGAAGCAGCCACGGACCGTGTTCGATGAGGACGCCCTGGACGAACTGGTCGGCTCGATTCAGGAAGTCGGCCTGCTGCAACCGGTCGTGGTCCGCCCGTTGGCGTCGGACGGGGCGGAGCCCCAGAACGCAGAGCCCCAGAACGCAGAGCCCCAGTACGAGTTGGTGATGGGGGAGCGTCGGTGGCGGGCCTGTCAGGCGGCTGGGTTGGACACCATTCCAGCCATCGTCCGGGAGACCGACGAGCACGACTTGTTGCGGGACGCGTTGCTGGAGAACCTGCACCGCGCTCAACTCAACCCGCTCGAGGAGGCCGCCGCCTACCAGCAGATGCTGGAGGACTTCGGCTGTACCCAGGAGGAGTTGGCCACGCGGATCAAGCGATCCCGGCCGCAGATCTCCAACACGATCCGGCTGCTGAGATTGCCCGGGACCGTCCAGCGTCGCGTCGCGGCAGGGGTGTTGAGCGCCGGACACGCACGGGCGTTGCTCGTGGTGGAGGACCAGGCCGCCCAGGAGCGGCTGGCGCAGCGCATCGTGGCCGAGGGGTTGTCGGTTCGTGCGGTCGAGGAGTTGGTGACGCTGGGGGAGACCGGGTCGGAGGATCGTCCGCGAATCAAGCGCAACAAGCCGGTGGCGCCGAAGGCCGTCGAACTCGGTGAGCGTCTGTCGGACCACTTCGAGACGCGGGTGAAGGTCGACCTCGGCAAGACCAAGGGAAAGATCTCCATCGACTTCGCCACCGTGGACGACCTGGAGCGGATCGTCGCGATGATGAGGCTGCCCGACCACGAGACCTATTGACATCTCGATATGGACACTAAACGACTAGTAAATATGTCGATAAATTGAGAAAGAGAGAAATATACTGTGAATGAAGGCGTTCCAGGAGCGCTGTTGCGCTATCGGGTGATGGCCTACATCGTCGGCGTCCTGTTGGTGGTGCTGGTCCTGGTCGGGCTGCCGATGAAGTACCTCTGGCACGACGACCGGGTCGTGACCTGGACCGGGATCCCGCACGGGTGGCTGTACATGATCCTGCTGATCACGGCCTTTGACCTCGGTCGCCGGGTGAAGTGGAGCTGGAAGCGCCTCATCCTGATCGCGCTGGCCGGCACGGTCCCGTTCCTGTCCTTCGTCGCCGAACGATCGGCCACCAAGGACGTCAAGGCCAAGCTGGCTGCCCAACCGACGGAGGAATCGGCCAGCAAGCCGAGCGCCGGCTGACGGCCAAGGAGTTGCTCAGGTCTCGGGCTCCTCGCCCGGCTGCCGATCGAGCTGCTCCTGTCGATCCAAGTCTTCCCGCCGATCCAACTCCGCCTGCAGGGCCTCGAGTTCCTGCTCTCGGGCCCCGCGGCCGATGTCCACACTCATCCGGATGGCCATCGCCAGTCCGACCACGGCGAAGATCCACCACTGCAGCGCGTACCCACCGTTGCGGAGGCGACCGCCCTCCTGGGGCATCTCGACCGGAGCCTCCCCCAACTGCTGCTCGGCCGACAGCGGAGGTGACAGGGTGACGAAGCCCGGAACCAGCTGGTACGGCCACTGCTGGGCAAGCAGTGAGAGGCGCACCGAGGAGATCTGACCGTCCTCGACGGGCAACTCGTCACTCGGCTCCGAGGGGAGCAGCAGACCCTGCTGTTCGACTGTCCCGGTCGGGGGAGCGGGGACCTGTTCGGGTTGGTCGACGGTCCCCCGGACCACCGCAACCGCCGTACCGTCGGGGAGCTCGAGCGCGGTGAGTACCCGGTAGCCGTCCTCCCCGGAGTCTGCCGGCACCAGGAGTTGGGTGTCAGGGGCGTACTCGCCGCGGAAGGTGACCGTACGGCCGTAGCCGTCCTGCACCGACCCACCCGCCGGGGCCACGGCCAGCAGGTCGCGTGCTGTCTCCGCGGCCCGCGCCGCGGCCTTCTCCTCGCCTTGGCTCTGGAACACCTGCAGTTGCCAGATGCCGAGGGTGGACATCACGCCTGCCGCCACCAGCCCGAGCAGGACCACCGCAGCCTGCTTCAGCCGGGTCACCCACATGGGAGCCCCCGAACGACGTGTCGCACCGACATGGACTGGATCAGCGTCGCCCGGCCGAACGGGCCGCGGCCGCCCGGACCAGGTCCAGGCACATCGGGCCGAGCCCCCAGCCCTCCGCTTCGGCGGCCAGCGGGACCGAGGAGGTCTCCGTCATGCCGGGTGCCACGTTCGTCTCCAGGAAGACCGGCTCGCCGGATGCGGTGACGATGATGTCGGTTCGGGACAGGTCGGTCAGCCCGAGGGTGCCGTGGACGAGCAGGGCCATCTCGGCCGCGGCGCGGGCCGACTCCGCCGAGATCTCCGCGGGGCAGAGGAAGCGGGTGGCACCGGCGGTGTAGCGGGCGGCGTAGTCGTACACGCCGGAGTCCGGCCGGATCTCCACCGCCGGCAGCGCCCTGGGCCCCTCGCCCCGGTCGACCACGGCGACGGCGATCTCGACCCCCTCGATGAAGGACTCGATCACGGCCACCGGGCCGTAGGAGTAGGCGGCCACCATCGCCGACGGCAGAGCTTCGGCACTCTCGACCTTGGTGCAGCCGAGCGCGGACCCACTGCGTGAGGGCTTGACCATCATCGGGAAGCCGATCTGTTCAGCCAACGCCTCGACCAGTGCGGCGGCCCCGAGCTCACGGAAGATCTCGTGCGGGAGGGCCACCTGGCTGGGCGTACGCACGCCGACGTCGGCCACCACCGTGGTGGCGATCGACTTGTCGAAGGCGATCCGACAGGCGGCACCCACCGATCCGACGTACGGCACCCGGAGCAGGTCGAGGACCTCCCGCAGGGCACCGTCCTCGCCGGTTTCCCCGTGCAGCAACGGAAAAGCGACCACGTCCGGCAGTCCGGACAGCCTGTTGATCAAGGATGAATCGACGTCGCTCTCGATCACCTCCACCCCCTCGCCGCGCAGCGCGGTGGCCACCCGCCGCCCCGAGCGCAGCGACACCTCCCGTTCGTGGGAGAGGCCCCCGGAGAGCACCAGCACCGTTTCGGTCACGTCAGTTCCTTCCTGATCAGGCCGCCCACAGCCATGATCAACTCTCGTACCATGATCAACGGAGGCTCCATGATCAACTCTGATTGGCGCCGGGCGCCTGGTAGACCTCACCCGGGCGCTGCGGCAGCTGGTCGCGGGTGGTGCCGAAGGTCTCGTTCAACGAGGTCTCCAACTCGAGCACCTCACCGAGGCGGCGGGTTCCCTCCCGGATCCGTTCCGGGGTGGGGAAGCAGTAGGACAGGCGCAGGTGGCGGCTGCCGAATCCGTCGGCATAGAAGGCGGTTCCGGGTACGTAGGCCACCCTGGCGCTGACGGCCCGCGGCAACATCGCCTGTGCGTCCAGGCCGTCCGGCAAGGTCACCCAGACGAAGAAGCCACCCTCGGGGCGGGTCCAGGAGGTCCCGGGGGGCATGTGGTCGTCGAGCCCGGCGAGCAGTGCGTCCCGGCGTTCCCGATACATCTCGCTGAAGACCTTGATCTGGCCCTTCCAGTCGTGCGCGGTGAGATAGGACTGGATCGCGAACTGGGAGAACACCGGGGGGCACAGGGTGGCCGACTCCTGGGCCAGCACCAACTTCTCCCGGACCGCGTGCGGGGCGAGCACCCAGCCGATCCGGAAGCCCGGGGCGAAGGTCTTCGAGAAGGAGCCGAGGTAGATCACCCGGTCGTCGTCGTCCATGGCCCGCATCGCCGGCAGCGGGTCACCCTCGAATCCCAACAGGCCATAGGGATTGTCCTCGATCACCAACACGTCCGCGGCCGCCGCGATGTCCAGGATCTCACGCCGCCGCTGGACCGATTGGGTGACGCCGGCGGGGTTGTGGAAGTTCGGGATCGTGTAGAGGAACTTGATCCGGCGTCCTTGCGCCTGCACCGCCGCGATCGACTCCCGCAGGGCGGTGGGTTCGAGCCCCTGCTCGTCCATCGCGACGTGGGTCACGTCGCACTGGTACGAGCGGAAGACCCCCAGCGCACCGACATAGCTCGGTGCCTCGCACAGCACCACGTCGCCGGGATCGCAGAAGATCCGGGTGACCAGGTCGAGCCCCTGTTGGGAACCGACCGTGAGGGTGATGTCGTCGGCGTGGGCGTTGATCTGCTCCAAGGACATGATCTCGGTGATCTGCTCCCGCAGCCCCAACTCGCCCTGGCCGGAGCCGTACTGCATCGCGACCCGCCCCTGGTCGACCACCAACTCCTGCAGCGAGGACCCGACCACGTCGAGGGGGAGGTCGGCGATGTTCGGCATGCCGCCGGCGAGGGAGACCACCTCGGGTCGGTTGGCCACGGCGAAGAGAGCGCGAATGGCTGATGCGGTCATCCCGTGCGTCCGCGCCGCGTACCGGTCGACGTAGGAGTCGAGCCTGGTGTCGCGACGCTTGGGTTCGGGAACGGCCACGTTACTAGAGTGCCTCATTCTCCGGCTGCGCCTACGATGGGTCCATGACTGGAGGGGATGCTGACCGGCCCACCCGCGCCGTGCGTTGGGCTTTGTGGCTGGCGTTCGGAGTGGTCACCGGGATCGGTCTCGGTTTCCTGCTGGGGTTGGCCCGGCCCCGGATCCGCGGGGAGTGATGGGGTCGCCGCGCACGACGTCGGGTTCGGCCCCTCGGGTGGCCCCGCTGCGGGCCACCGAGTTGGTGCGGCTGCCCGACCCGGGCCCGGAGTGTTCAGCGGCCGGTAACGAGCACTGGGATCCGCAGTGCGACTGGGCCCGCGACACCACCGCCGCCTGGGGGCAGTGCGGCGTGGTCGTGTTGGCCGGGACCCTCTGCATCGGATACGCGCTGGTCCTCCCGCGGCGCCACCTGCCGCCGACCGGGCCGTACGTGACCACGCCGATCAGCCCGGATGCGGCCGTACTGCGCTGCCACCGGATCCTGGACGACGACCGGACCGACGTGATCAGCCGGCTGCTGATCCAAGGGGTCGCGGCGCTGGCGGTACGCCGACGGGTCCGGGCCATCGAGACGGTCGGCAGTCCCGGGATCGGGACGTGTTGCCGGGCGTCGGGTGACTGGCTCCGGGCCGTCGGGTTCGGCGTCAATCGCCATCACCCGCTCACCCCGCGCTACCGGATGGACCTCGACCGGACGGTTCGCTGGAAGCCGCAACTCCAGGCCGCCTGGCAACGCTTCACCGGACTCGTCGACAGCCCGACCCCGCCGGAACCGGCGACCTACCAGCGCACCGGCGAGCCCGAACCGATGCCTGCCCTTCGCTGACTGACGCGGATCGCTACGCTCGAGAAATGACCGTGAGCGCAGCAGACGTCGACCAGGCCGCCGCCCGACTGGACTCAGTGGCGCACCGGACACCGGTCGTCACCTCCCGCCTGGTGGATGAACAACTGGGGGCCTCGGTCTTCTTGAAGTGCGAGAACCTGCAGCGGATGGGGGCGTTCAAGTTCCGCGGCGCCTACAACGCGCTGGCCCGGTTGACGCCGGAGCACCGAGCCGCCGGGGTGGTGGCCTTCTCCTCCGGCAACCATGCCCAGGCGGTGGCGCTGGCCGGCCAGTTGTTGGGCATCGGAGCCACCATCGTGATGCCGCATGACGCCCCGGCCGCCAAGGTGGCCGCCACCCGCGGGTACGGGGCCGAGGTGATCCGCTACGACCGGCACGCGCAGGACCGGGCGAACATCGCCGGCCAGGTGGCCGAGGAACGCGGTGCGGTGCTGATCCCGCCGTACGACCACCCCGACATCATCGCCGGGCAGGGCACCGCGGCCCGCGAGTTGCTGGCCGACGTCGGCGATCTCGACGCCGTCTTCGTCCCACTCGGCGGCGGCGGACTGTTGGCCGGGACCGCGCTGGCGGTGAAGGCGGCCGCACCGGACTGCCGGGTCTACGGGGTGGAGCCGGCCGCGGGCGACGACGGAAGACAGTCCGTCCGGAGCGGCTCGATCGTCAGCATCGACGTGCCGGACACGATCGCCGATGGGGCCCAGACCAGCAGCATCGGTGAGCAGAACTTCGAGATCATCCGACGCGATGTCACCGATGTCCTCGCCGTACCCGACGCGGCCCTGGTGGCGGAGATGCGGTTGCTGGCCACGTACACGAAGCTGGTGGTCGAGCCCACCGGCGTCCTCGGCCTGGCCGGGCTGCGCAGCGTGGCGGACCAGTTCGCCGGCCAGCGGGTCGGGGCGGTGCTCAGTGGCGGCAACCTGGACCTGGCCCGCTACGCCGCCCTGCTCACCGACTGAACCGCAGCAGCAGACTGTCACCAGGGGCGGTCGACGTCGGGCTGGTCGTCGCGGCGGTCGAAGTCCCGATCACTCTGCCGGTCCTGTTGGGCCTCTCGGTTGCGTTGCTCGACCTCCCGCTCCTTCTGCTCCGAATCCTGCGGATCCTCCGGCTCCGGCTCGGGTTCCTCCTTCGGCTCCTCGCCCTCGTCCCCCTCCTCGCCCTGACTCTCCTCGATCTTCTGCTCCACCCGCTCCCGGGTCTCACTGGACTCATCCCCGGCCTCGGAGTCGGTGTCGCACGCGTACTCGGTGAGTACGTCCGTGGCCTGGGTCCAGAACTCCCGGGCGTCCTCGGGGCGACCGGCCTCCTGGGCCGCGTCGCCGAGGGCCTCCAGAGTGTGGGCCAGGTTGACCGCGACCAGGCACTTCTTCGGCTGCGGAGCTCGTTCGAGGGCCAGCATCAGGTCGGCCCGGGCCGGGGCCAGATCACCGGCGGCGGTGCGGGCGGTACCGCTGTTGAAGGGGGCGATCCAGCGTTGGAACAGGTTCAGCGTGTGCAACCGGTCGAAGCCGTCGACGGCCCGGCCCGGGTCCTCGGCGGCGTACGCGTCCCGGCCGGACTCGTTCACCGCAACCATCGAGATCGACTTGCCGGCGAACAGCAGGAGCAGCAGCAGCACCGGCAGCGACCAGAGCAGCAGCCGACGCCGTACCGCCGCACTCCTGAGGCCACCCCGCGTCATGACAGTTCCCGGCGGGTCCGGAGCGCGACCAGGGCCAGGTGCCACAATTCGACCAGGGCCAAACCGGCCAGCCCGACGGCAGGAATCCAGTAGAACTCGCGGCCGGTGACGACATCGGAAGAAGAGCCGAACAGCCCGCCCGAGCCGACGTCGTCGGCGCGCTCGGACAGGCCCCCCGGCGCGGTCCGGTGCTCGTAGTCGATGTCGACCTGCTCGGCGATCGCCGTCAGCGCCGCCTCGTCGATCCGGGAGATCGCCTCCTTGTTCGTGGTGTAGTCGTACACGTAGTGGTCCTCGCCGGGCGCGGTCCGCATCCGGCCGCCCTGCGCGGTGCCGTAGCCCAGCACCACGCCGCCGTCGACCAGCCCGGCGAGCTCCTCGAAGGACTGGGGGGCCGCCTCGACGGTCTGCTCCCCGTCGCCCAGGTAGACCAGGTACTGGCTGCGGTCCGGGTACTCCTCGGCCCGGCGGGCCAACAGGTCCACCGCCAGCGGCAATCCGAGGTCGATGCTGCTGCCGGCCCCGTAGTTGGAGTTCTGGTGCACCAGGGTCTCCAGGGAGGTGGTCATCGCCGCCCCGTCGGTGGTGAACGGCAGTTCCACCTGCGCGGTGGAGTCGAAGGTGATCAATGAGAACTGGGCACCGGCGAAGGCCTCGACCAACTCCGTCCCGTCGGCCTTCACCCCGTCCAACCGGGGCCGCTGCCCGTCGTAGTCCTCGGCGGCGATGCTGTTGCTCCGGTCGACCAGGAACAACACGTCCACGTCGGTGGCCGCGGCCTGGCTGGGACTGGAACCGACCGTCGGGCGCAGGGCCACCAGCAGCAACAATCCGGCCATCGCCAGCCGCCGCCACATCACGGTCCGGGTGGTCAGCCCGCGGCGGTGCCCGAGGGCCACGACGACCCCCGCCGCGAGGGCGACCAGCAGCAGGATCCAGTAGGGGTGCAGGGTCATTGGCGGGTCCGCCATCCCGAGACGGCCAGTCCGAGCAGGCCGAGACCGGCCAGCACCAGGCCGACCAGCGGTCGGTCGGTGACGATCCGTCGCGGACTGCCTTCGATCCGTGCGGTCTCCTCGGCCTGGATCTGCGCCACCATCTCCCCGGCCAGGGCCGGGTCGTCCAAGGAGCGGGTGGTGCCGCCGGTCCGCTCCAACTCCCGCTTCATCTCCTGGCCCTTCTCCCCGTCGAGGCCGTACGGCGGGGCGATGCCGTACACCCGGACCTCGCTGTCGATGGCCAGCCCGGCGGCCTCGGCCAGGGTGAAGACCGGTTCCCCGGACACCTTGTTGTCGGTGGCGAAGACGAGCGAGCGGGACCGGTGCTCGGTCGGCCGATCGAAGCGCTGCAGGCAACTGGCCAGTCCGTCGCCGACCAGGGAGTAGCCGGGACCGGTGGTGGTGCCGGAGGTGAAGTCGAAGTCCATCTCCTCCAGGGCCCGGGAGGAGCGTTCGAGTTGCTCGACGATGAAGGGGTAGTCGTCGGTGAGCGGGAAGACGGTGACCGCGGAGGCATTCCAGATCGTCAGTCCGATCCGTTCCCCCTCGAGTTCCTTGGCCACCTCCGCGAAGGCGGCGAGGATCCCGGCGTCCACGCCGGCCATCGAGTCGGAGGTGTCAAGACACAACATGATGTCGCGGTTGCGCTGCTCCGGGCGCTCGGAGCCGGCGGTGGCGAGGCGGGTGGTCAACAGCACCGTCCCGGTGGCGATCAGGCCGACGGCGATCACCTGGATGAGGGTCCACCGCCAGTGTTCGCGGGCCAGGGCGCGATACCGCGAAGTCTGCTTGATTCGCGCAGTGTGGGCTGCGGCGAGACCCTCGGCGGGTTGCTCGTCCCCGCGGCGCAGCCGACGTCGGAGCAGCCACGCTCCGCCGCCGAGCACGAGCACCCAGACGAGGGCCAGTGGCCAGAAGGTCAGGACCATCCCCGGATCACCTCCGCGGCCCGGCCGAAGGCCCGGGTCGGATCCCCGCGCAACACCGTCGTGGTCAGCGCGGGATGGGCGGCCGGTCCGGTCGCGTCGTCCCCCGCGGCGAACTCCGGTGGGTACAACTCCTCGACCAGGTCGGCCACCGCGGTGAGCCGGGGGGTCCGCTCACTCGCGGCCCGGAGTTCGGCCAGGGTCATCGTCTCGACGCCGGGTTGGCCTGCGGTCGCGACGTACGAGCGGACCACGGTGCTGATCTCCTGGTGGGCGTGCCGGGTGGACAGGCTGCCCGCCTCCCAACGCCGCCAGAGCTCGGCCAGTTCGGACAACGCACGGCTGCGCTGATCCACGGCGGGCCTCTGGGCCGGGGCCTCCACCCGCACCGGCTTCGGTCGGGTGATCATGACGACCGCGATCGGCCACAGCACCACCACGGCGATCGCCAGCACGGCGGCCACCAGCCAGCCGCCGGCGTAGGCCTCGGGCGGGAACAGCTCAGCGGGAGGCATGGCGGTGCCTCTCCAGCAGGCGGAAGACGGCGGGGACCAGGCCGGCCTCGGAGTCGACGTGCTCCGCAGCGATCCCGAGCCGCTCCAGTCGCTTGCGCCGGGTTGCCTGTTGATCACTGCGCAGCGCGGCCAACTCGGCGTGCAGGGCGGCGTCGTCGCGGACGAACCGGGGGAGGGTGTGGCGTGTGTCCACGTCGTGCACGCCGCGGCCGGCGAGCTCCGGGTCGGTCGGGTCGAGGTCGCCGAGGGTGATGTACAGGATCTCGTGCTGGGCCCGCAGCCGGCGGAGCCGTTGCTCGTCCTCGGTGCTGAGCGGGAGGTCGTCGGCGATCACCACCATGATCGTCCGCCGCCGCACACTGCGGACGGTGTGGTCGAGCAGGGCGCCCAGGTCCGACGGCGCGGTGCTCGCGGAGACCTGGTCCTGGATCCGCACCAGCAGCCGTTCGAGGTGCACCTCGGTACCGGCCGGGCGGTACGCGTGGTGGCCCGCGGCGTCCCCGCTGACCAGGCTGACCAGGTCGCCGTGCCGGACGGCGAGCCAGCCCATGATCCCGGCCAGCAGGATGGCGAGGTCGACCTTGCTGGTCTGCGGATCGGCCGCCGCGGCCATGCTGCGCCCGGTGGACACGCACACCATCAGGTGGTGCTTGCGGTCGGCGGTGTACCTCTTGATCAACAACTCACCCTTGCGGGCGGATGCCTTCCAGTCCAGGTCCTTCACGTCGTCGCCGGCCACGTAGGTGCGCAGGTCGTTGAAGTCCATGCTGCGTCCGGTCTGCACGGAGGCGTACTCACCGTCCAGCAGGCCGCGCACCTTGCGGTGTGCGTGGATCGCCATCCGGGTCTTGACCTTGGTCAGCAGTGCCATCGCGAAGTCCGTCCGTTGCGCCGGAACCCGATCACGGAGTCGGCACGGCGCGGAAGATCGCGTCGATCACCCGTTCCGGCTGCACCCGGTCGGCGACGGCCTCGAAGGTCAGCACCAGCCGATGCCGCAGGATCGAATTCCGGAGCTGGCCGACATCCTCGGGGAGGACGTGGTCGCGCCCGTTCAGCACCGCGACGGCCCGGGCCACGTTGAGCATCGCGATCGCACCCCGGGGGCTGGCGCCGAACTCCAGGTAGGACGCCATCTCCGATCCGACCACCTGCTCGGGATGGCGGGTGGCGTTGATCAACGCGACGATGTAGCGCTTGATCGCCGCGTCGACGTACACCCGCTCGACCAGACCGCGGAGGAAGAAGATCTGCTCCGGACCGACCACTGCATCGACCGCGCGGTCGTCCAGGGCCCCGGACTCGATCCGGTTGAGGACCTCGAACTCCTCCTCGGGGTGCGGGTAGCCGACGACCTCCTTGAGCAGGAAGCGGTCCATCTGGGCCTGCGGGAGGACGTAGGTGCCCTCCTCCTCGATCGGGTTCTGGGTGGCCAGCACCATGAAGGGCTCGGGCAGCCGGTGGGTCTCACCGCCGATGGTGGTCTGGCGCTCCTGCATCGCCTCCAACATCGCGGACTGGGTCTTGGCGCTGGACCGGTTGATCTCGTCCAGCAGCACGAAGTTGGCGTGCACCGGACCGAGCTGGGTGATGAAGTCGGAGGTGTGCGCGTCGAAGACCTGGGTGCCGATGATGTCGGACGGGAGCAGGTCGGGGGTGCACTGGATCCGGGCGAAGGATGCCTTCACGGTGCCGGCCAGGGTGGAGGCGGCCAACGTCTTGGCCAGGCCCGGCACGCTCTCCAGCAGGATGTGTCCGCCGGACATCAAGGTGACGAGCAGGGAGCGGCCGAGTTCGGCCTGGCCGACCACCTTGGAGGCGAATCCGTGCTGGATGGCACGGACGACCTCACCCGCCTCGCGGAGGTCGGCCGGGCTCGGTGGGGTACGGGCTGGGGAAGGGGCACTCACACCGGCCAACTGTAGGTGGTCGGGGTGTCGCTCCAGGACACCGATTCCGCCTCTCGACACCCGCGGCTCGGACGTCACCGGTGTGCAAGGGTGAGCAGCATGAGCGAGGCACCCACGGACAACCCGAACGCGCGCAGTGTCGAACTGCAGCGCACGGAGCAGGGCCACTATCAGGCCACCAACCCACGCGGCGGATCGATCTCCCTCGGTCGGGGCGCGGACGAGGACTTCACCCCGGTGGAGTTGCTGTTGGTCGCGATCGCCGGCTGCAGCGCGGTCGACGTCGACTTCATCACCAGCAAGAAGGTGGACCCACTGTCGTTCACCGTGACCGGCACCGGCACCAAGGTGTCCGACGATGACGGCAATCGGATGGCGGACCTGGCCGTGTCCTTCGACCTCGCCTTCCCCGACACGGAGGAGGGCCGGGCAGCCGCCGAGCGGATTCCGCGGGCGATCGAGATGTCCCACGGACGGCTCTGTTCGGTCAGCCGTACCGTCGCCCTCGGCACCGAGGTCACCATGACCCGGGCTTGACCCGGCCGGCCGGCATCAGGGCATCAGGGCGGCGCCCTCCTGCAGGAAGGCGGCCGCGCCCTCGACGGTCGAGGAATCCTGGGCGCCGACGACCATCAAGCCGTACTCGGCAGTCTCGGTCCCGCAGATCGGCTTCCGGGTGTCCTTCTGCACACCGCAGCTGGCGCCGCCCACCTCACGCTCCTCGGTCACTGTGCATGTGTCGAGCATCGTGTCCCGGCCCTCTCCGGCCATGGCCTGGAACATGAAAGCCGTGCCCTCCGAGTTCATGTACAGGGCTCCGATGACGGGTCCCTTCTCGCTTCGGCCCCGATTCTCGTAGTCCCCGATCCGGTCGGGGAGGACCCCCTCGCCACCCTTCGGTCCGCCGCTGGGCGGGCCGGACGGTTCCCCCGGGTGGCTCGCCGTGGGCTCGCTCGCCGGGGGCGGATCCGCCCCCTCGCCCCGGTTGGCACCCAGCAGTTGCCAGCCCACGATCCCGGCGCCGCCGGCCAGGATGAGCACGGCGACGACCACGCGATCCACGGCGTCTCGGTGGGGAGCAGTTCCGCAGAATTCGGCTGTGCCTCCTCACGATTCGGTCACGACGTGGCCTCGGGGAGAGGGAGTCGGTGCCGTGCGTGCCAGACTCGGCCTTTCTCGGGGACCCTCGGCCCGGCTCCAGCCGGCCCCGATCTTCAAGGAGCGCCATGAGCAAGAACATCAAAGGACTGATCGCCCTGGCGGCGGCCTGTCTCCTCCTCCTCGGTGGCTACGGCACGTACGCCCTGTGGAGTGACTCCGAGCCGATTGACGGGGGCGAGGTGGCGGCCGGCGAACTCAAGCTCGAGGGGGCGACCGAGGGCACCTGGACCGATGTCTCCGCCGGGGGTGAGGGAACGCCGATCCCGAACATCGCGGAGTTCCTCATCGTTCCGGGCGACACCCTGAACTACAGTGCCACCGCCACCGTCCTCGCCAAGGGCGACAACCTGACCGCGACCATCGAGGCCGACCCGGCGTCGATCACCGGTGACGCCGAACTGCTCGCCGACCTGGAGGTCACCACCGAGGTCCTGGTGGGCGACGGCACCGTCGCGGAGATCACCGAGGCCAACGACGGTGACACGGTCGGGGTGACGGTGACGCTCGCCTTCTCGGCCGACTCCACCAACGAGACCCAGTTGCAGAGCGTCGACCTGGCCGCGCTCGAGCTGGTGTTGCAGCAGACCCGGAGCTGAGCACGGGCGGATCGAGCCCGGACCGAGCGTGAGTAGGCGTGTGATCGGACTCGGGATCGCCGCGGGAGTGGCCGCGGTGATCCTGGGGTCGAGCGCGCTCACCGGCGCGGACTGGACCGATGCCGAGAACCTCGACGGGGGCCGGGTGCAGTCCGGCGAACTCAGCCTGCTGAACGGGGATGGCACGAACCAGGTCAACGCCTTCGCCTTCACCGAGCTCGCCGGGGAGGACCTCGGACCGACCGACCACGCCCAGGCCCCGCTGGTGCTGAGCAACGGCGGTACGGCGGACCTGCGCTACCGGTTGCTCGAGGTGACCCAGAGCGCCGGGGAACCGATGCTGCTCACCGCCAGCGTGGTGCCGACTCGCACCGACTGCCCGACCGGGGTGAATGCGGCCGATCCCGCCCGGGCCACCGAACTGTTCACCGGATCGGTCAGCGAGGCGCAGACGGCGTGGCGGGCGCTGGCGGTGCCCGGTGCAGAGGCGTTGTGCCTGCGGGTCGGACCCGATCCCGACGGTGAACCCGGTGCCGTCGACGACTCCCGGCTGGTGTTCCGATTCGCGGCGGAGTCGACGTGACCGGCACCGGAGGGGACGTCGTGGGCACCCCAGAAGGGGGGACAGGGCAGCGGTCGAGTGTCGGCTGGTGGCTGCGGGCGGTGCTGTCGTGGACCTTCCTGCTCGCGATGCTGGCCGTCCTGCTGGCCTCGGTGGTGCTGCCCCGCGTGGTCGGCGGTCAGGCGTACACAGTGCTCAGCGGGTCGATGCAACCCACGCTGGCCCCCGGTGCGCTGGTGGTGGTCCGGCCAGTCCCGGTCGAGCAGGTCGCGACCGGCGAGATGATCACCTACCAACTGGAGTCGGGCCGGGCGGCGGTGGTGACGCACCGCGTCGTCTCGATCGGCTACGCCGCCGACGGGACCGTACGGCTGCGCACCCGTGGGGATGCCAACGGTGCCCCGGACCCGGAACCGGTGCGGGCCGAACAGGTCCGCGGGGTGGTCTGGTACTCCGTACCGTGGCTGGGGCACGTGAACACCCTGGTCCGCGGCGATCAACGCACCATCCTGCTCGGCCTGGTGGTGGCCACCCTGGTCGGGTATGCGGCGGTCATGTTCGTCTCCGCCGCCCGGGACCGCCGACGCGTGCGGGCCGTCTCGGACGAGCCGACCCCCGAGCGGCAGGCGGTGTCGTGATGATCAACTCCGCGATCAACCCCCGGTTCGGGACCAGCACGTACCGGTGCCTGGCCGTCCTCCTCGGTGCCCTGCTGGTGCTGGCTGCGGCCACCTCGACCGCCCGGGCCGAGGGCCAGGTGGAACTCAGTTCGGACGGCGTCACCTGGCAACAGGACCACTCCGCGGCGTTGTTCGACCAGACCGTCCAGTGGGTGCCCGGGGACGAGCGGGCCGAGTCCTTCTGGGTGCGCAACGCCACCGACGAGGCGGCTGACCTGCGGGTGGAGGTGCGTGACCTTCGTGGCCGGGAACTGCTCCGCAGCGGCGCGCTGGAACTCGAGTTCACCCTCGACGGACAGCCGGTCGCCCAAGGGACGGAGACCTTCGGCATCCCGGACACGGCAGCCGGTCGGGCGGTTGAGGTCACCGCGACCGTCCGGTTCGACGCCTCAGCCGGGAACGCCACCCAGGGCGACACCCTCGCCTTCGACCTGCTGGTCTCCCTCACCCAGTCCACCGCGGATGATGGGCCCGGAGCCGACGACTCGGGTGATCAGGAGCCGGGCGGACTGGGGGACACCGGTGCCACCGCGGGACTGATCATCGTGCTGGTGGGCGGCGCCCTCGCCGTCCTGGCCGGCGTACTCGTACTCATCCGCGGCCGGAACCACCGGCCGCTGTGGGAAAGGAAGCCATGACCCACCCACCCGTCACCCGTCGAAGGGCCTGGGACCGGGTCCGCGCCGTACTCGCGGCCGGCACCGTCCTCGGCCTCGGCACGGTGGGCACCCTGGCCGTGTGGACCGACCAGTCGACCGCCACCAGTGGCACCTTCAGCACCGGCACCGTCGACCTCAAGGTGGGCAATCCCGCGGTGGACAACAACCCGCCGCAGTTCAGCACCGACCTGGCACTGGCCCAGATGTCCCCGGGGTCGACCAAGGACGCCGTCCTCCGGGTGACCAATGCGGGAACGCTCCCGGTCACGTACACGCTCAGTAGTAGTGCGACCAACACCGGCCCCGACCAGCTGGGTTCGGCGATGAACCTGCAGGTCTTTGCCGGCACCAGTTGCTCCGGGACGCCGATCAACACCCCGCAGAAGTTGCACGGCACCGCCTTCAGCAGCCCGCGGGCATTGGCGGCCGGCGCGAACGAGTCCCTGTGCTTCCGGGCCATCCTGCCGACCACGGCGCCGAGCGTCCTGCAGGGCAAGAACACCCAAGCCACCTTCACCCTCACCGCCACGAACTCCTGACCACCCGCACACCAGACCCGAGCAGCTGATTGGTAGCGATGACCACCCCCGACCCGGACACCAGACGGCCCACCGGCCGCTGGCGCCACGTGCTGCGCGAGATCGCGTTGACCACGGGCGCCGTGCTGGGCCTGGTCTGCATCCTGGCCGCGGTGGCCGGCGTCGCCCTCGGGGTCCAGCCGTTGATCTTCCGCTCCGGTTCGATGGCCCCCGAGATCGAGACCGGGGCCCTCGGGCTGGCCCGCAGTGTCCCCGCTGCCGAGGTCGTCCCGGGCGACGTGGTCAGCGTGCACGGCGCGGACGGGGTCCGGATCACCCACCGGGTGGTGTCGAGCGAGCCGGCCGGGGAGCAGACCTCCCTGGTGCTCAAGGGCGATGCCAACGAGGTCGCCGATGCCGAACCGTACGTGACCGATCGGGTGGATCGGGTCCTCTTCGCGGTGAACAAGGCCGGGTACGTGGTGTCCTGGCTGTCCAGCACGCCGGCGGTCTTCGTCGGCGGTGCCCTGGTCGGCGCCCTGCTGGTCTACGCCTTCGACCCGCGGGGCCGGCGACGTGCCGCCGACGAAGGCCCCGACCGCCCGGAGTCCGGAACACCGGCCGCTGCTTCGGACGAGGAAGGGACGGATGGGGTCGATCCGGAGGGGCCGGAACGGGACGTCGAGCAGACGGCCGTGCAACGGTCCCGGCCTGCCGGGGTGGTTCTCGCGGTCGGGGCGATGGCCCTGCTCGCGGTACTGGTGCTGCTCCCGGTGGGATCCACGAGGGCCGCCTTCACCGATCAGGCCACGGCGACCGGCGGCACCCTCTCGACCCTGACCGTCCCTGCTCCCGGCACGCTCCGCTGTCAAACCCTGGGACTTGCCGGCGCGCGATTCTCCTGGAGCGGTTCGACGACCCAGCGCTACGAGATCACCTTCACGCCCACCGTCGGCACGCCGACGATCGTGCTCGTGCCAGCGGGACGGAACACGTACTCGACCAGCACGATCCTGAGCGTCGGGCGGGCCACCGTGCGGACCGTGGTCAACCCCTCCGGGCCCAGCCCTTGGCGTTCGGCGGCGTCGAACAGCGTCGGCTACCTGGTCCTGCTCGGCATCACGGCCTGCGCCTGAACGGTCACCCGATCGTCGCGGCGAGCTCCTTGACGAAGTCGGCCGTGGCCTCGACGGAATGGCCCGAAACGTGGAAGGCGCCGACACCATGGGGGCTGCTGTCGGTGGCGCACAAGGTGCGGTCTGCGGAGGCCGGCAACGCACCGCACGTGGTGCCGGCGACGTCGGTGGTGTCGGTGACCTTGAAGGTCTCCAGCAGGTCGGTGGCACTCACGCCAGGGATCGCGTAGACGGCGAAGACCTCGCCCCCGCTCTTGTAGGCGGCCGTCGGCACGTCCTGGCCGATGTCGCTCGGATTGGCGCTGGTCGTCCTGCTGAAGAGTTCGAAGTCGCCCACCTGTTCCGGAAAGACCACCTCGCTCGCATCATCACCCGCCGGCGGTGACGACGTGCTGTCGGTGTCGACGAAGAGCGTGTAGGCGAGGAACCCGCCGCCGACGATCAGTGCCAGCACGGCGGCGATCACGACCACCGGGATCCACAGTTTGCTGCCACCGGCCGGTCGGGCGGGAGGCAGGGGAGGCGGGGCCT
>JBQDIN010000025.1:0-47414 GCA_052094425.1 Propionibacteriaceae bacterium | reverse complement strand
CGCACAGACCCGACTCGCCAACTCCCACGCCTCCGCCGACCCCACCTGCTCGACCTGCTCGACCTGCTCGACCTGCTCGACCGCAGACCCACACCCCGCCGATCCCGTCGCCCCTGCCGTACCCCCGGCCTCACTCGTACCCGTCAACACCGTCGTCGACATCCCGATCACCGTCCCCCTCCGGACCACCCAACTCCCCTGCTGGACAACCCACGCTACGGAACACCACTGACAATTCCGGGCCGGCAGTACATCGACCCGACGGCGATGAATCTTCGGCCCGTGGTAGGTCTCAGTGCCTACGGACCGACTCAACAGCGGAGGCGACACCATGACGGACCAGCGACCACGCCAGAACCCAACGGTGCCCAGCGGGGCAGCCCGACCCTCCGTGGTCGACCGATCGGCGTTCCAGACCGATCTGGATCGGCTACGCGTCCGGGAGAAGGCCCACACCCGCGAGGGCGATGCGATCGCCGCGGCCCGACGCCGGCTCCCGATGGTTGCGGTCGACCCGCAGACCCCACTCACCGGACCCGACGGCCCGGTATCCCTGATCGACGTCTTCGAGGGGCGATCCCAGTTGATCACCTACTTCCAGATGTGGCACACCGGCCACCCGGCCGCGGAGCAGTGCGAGGGCTGCACCTTCTCCACCACGCACATGACCGAGCTCTCCTACCTGCACTCACGGGACGTGAGTTACGCGACCTTCTGCCAGGGGCCGTACCCGGAGAGTGCTCGCTACCACGAGTTCATGGGCTGGACCATGCCGTGGTACTCGGTCCCGGCGGAATCGGTCGACCGGCTGGTCGCCGACCGGCACTTCGGCATCCTGGTCAGCTATCTCCGCGACGGCGACCAGGTGTACGAGACCTACTGGACCACCGGTCGCGGCAACGAGCCGATGGCACCTTCGTACGGACTGCTGGACCTGACCCCCTACGGGCGGCAGGAGTTCTGGGAGGACTCACCCGACGGGTGGCCGCAGCAGTGGGACTCCCGGGGTGGGCAGTTCCGCACGGATGACCGGCCCACCGCCCAGTGGTCACGGATCGCGGCTGGGCGCAACGACGACCTGGGCGATCACGTCTTCGCCTGACTGTCATCCTGGCCGCCGTCCGCCAAGCACCATTGACGGTTCCCCGTCCGAGCACGAGTCGCCCGCGTAGAAAGCCGGCGGGGAGTGTCGGCGGGTTGGTCAGTGTTGATCCTAGTGTTCGCAGCGATCTCGTGAAAACATCAGGCATGACCAACTTCCCCAGCACCACGGACGGCCGTCCAGTCCAGCGACGAATCGGCGACGCCGAGCGCGACCGCTGCGTCGAAGATCTGAGCGCGAGCTTTACCGCCGGCCGACTGACGCAGGGGGAGTTCGAGCGGAGGAGCCTGTTGGCCTTCGAGGCCGCAACCGTGTCAGATCTTGCAGTGCTCACTGAGGACCTGACCGAGGCACAACCGTCGTCCGACATTGCGGCCAAGTCTTCTTCAGCGGACCTCGTGCTGAGACGGGCTGATCTTGCCAAGACGGGCTTCTTCCTGACCGCCGTGGGCGCCGTGACCTTCATCGCGACTACGGGAGACATAGACGTCTGGTTCGGCTGGTGGTTCTTCGGCGCAGTCACCGGCGGCGTGGGCGCGCTGCTCGGTCGCGGGAGATCCCGCTCCCGATAGCCTGTGGTCCGCCGTGGTCGCCTGGACTCACTTCACCCGCCGGGCCCCAGCGTTTTCGCCGCCTCTTCGACGAACAGGCCCTCGGGTTGTCCGTCGCCATCCGGTCCGACGCCCTAGAGTGACGTCATGCCCGGCTATGACGAATCCTTTGCCGACCTTCCCCTGCGCACCCTCGCCGATGCCGCCCTCTCCCGGGCCGCCGCGCTCGGTGCCGAGCACGCCGACCTGCGGGTGGAGCGGATCCGGGAGGGCGTCCGCGCCTTCCGCGACGGCCAGCTCGAGACGAACACGGACTCCGCAGACCTCGGCCTCTCGGTCCGGGTGATCCACGGCGGGGCCTGGGGCTTCGCGGCCGGCATCACTCTCACCACGGATGCCGCGGCCGCCCTCGCCGAGCAGGCGGTGGCCACCGCAAAGGTCGCCGCCGTGCTGACCCGCGAACCGGTCGTCCAGGCCCCCGAACCCGTGCACACCGGCGAGTGGATCTCCGACTACGCGGTGAACCCGTTCGAAGTGGACGAGGCCGAGAAACAGGGCCGGCTGCGCGAACTGTCCGAACGGATGCTCGCCAGTGACGGGGTGAACCACACCTCCGCCCACGCCTACTTCGTCCAGGAGAACAAGTACTACGCCGACCTGGCTGGTACCGAGACCCGGCAGCAGCGGGTGCGCATCCACCCCGAGTTCAGCGCCATCTCGGTCACCGACTCCGGCTTCTCCTCGATGCGCACCCTGGCACCCCCGGTGGGCCGCGGCTGGGAGTACCTCACCGGAACCGACTGGGACTTCGACGCCGAGATCGCCGAGCTGCCCGAACTCCTGGCCGAGCAGGTCAAGGCGCCGTCGGTGGAGGCTGGCGACTACGACCTGGTGATCGACCCGACGAACCTGTTCCTGACCATCCACGAGTCGATCGGGCACGCCACCGAACTGGACCGCGCCCTCGGCTACGAGGCCGCGTACGCCGGCACCTCCTTCGCCACCTTCGACCAGCTCGGCAGCCTGCGCTACGGCAGCGAGGTGATGAACGTGACCGGCGACCGTACGGCCGAGCACGGCCTGGCGACGGTCGGCTGGGATGACGAGGGGGTCGAGGGCCAGCAGTTCAACCTGATCACGAACGGGACGCTGGCCGGCTACCAGCTCAACCGGCAGATGGCCGCGGAGAACGGGTTCGACCGGTCGAACGGCTGCGCCTACGCCGACTCCAGCGGCCACATCCCGATGCAGCGGATGCCGAACGTCTCCCTGCAACCGGCCGCCGGCGGCCCGTCGACCGCAGAGTTGATCTCCGGCGTCGAAAACGGGATCTATGTCGTCGGCGACAAGTCCTGGTCGATCGACATGCAACGCTACAACTTCCAGTTCACGGGCCAGCGGTTCTATGCGATCAAGGACGGGAAGCTCGCCGGTCAACTGCGCGACGTGGCCTACCAGGCGACCACCACGGACTTCTGGGGGTCGATGGAGGCGGTCGGCGGCGAGGACACCTACCTGCTCGCCGGTGCGGTCAACTGCGGGAAGGGCCAACCGGGACAGTCCGCCCCGGTCTCCCACGGGTGCCCCTCGGCGCTGTTCCGCGGCGTCAACGTGTTGAACACCGTCCAGGAAGGGGCGAACTGAGATGACCAACCCGAGCGCGTGGGTCGAGCAGGCCCTGTCCCTGTCGCGCAGTGATGACTGCGTGGTGCTGTTGGAGGAGCAGACCGAGGCCAACCTGCGCTGGGCCGGCAATGTGCTGACCACCAACGGACAGATGCATCGGCGCACCCTGACCGTGATCGCCTTCCGCCGCACCGAGACCGGGGTGGCGAACGGTGCGGTGTCCGGCCCGGTGGCCTCCGCAGATGATCTTGAAGCAGTGGTACGCGCCGCCGAGCGGGCTGCCGACTCCGCTCCGGACAGCGAGGACGCGATCGAGTTGATCACTGCTGCGTCGCCGGATCCGGACTTCACCGACCCGGCCGTGGGCACCACCATCGAGGTCTTCGCCGACTTCGCCCCGGCACTGGGTCGGGCCTTCAGCGCCGCCGACTCCGCCGACCACCACCTGTACGGGTTCGCTGAGCACATCGTCGCCACCACGTGGTTGGGCGACTCCCGCGGAGTCCGCAAGCGACACGTCCAGCCCACCGGACGGATCGAGCTGAACCTGAAGAGTACGGACATGGCGCGCTCGGCCTGGGTCGGCGAGGCCACTCGCGACTTCACCGACATCGACGCCGAGGCCCTGTACGCGGCGGTGGTCGATCGACATGCGTGGTCCGAGGTGCGCCTCGATCTGCCCGCCGGGCGGTACGAGACCCTGCTCCCCCCGTCGGCGGTGGCGGACCTGATGATCTGCGCCTACTGGAGTTCCGCGGCCCGGGACGCCGAGGAGGGCCGCAGTGTCTGGTCCGCCCGCGGCGGCAGGACACGGATCGGCGAACAACTCTCCACCCTGCCGATCCGGCTGTCCAGCGACCCGAACGCATCGGGAATGGAGTGCGCCCCGTTCGTGCTCGCCGAGTCCTCCGGCGAGGGCCTGCAGTCGGTCTTCGACAACGGCGCGGAGGCGGCTGCGACCGACTGGATCCGCGACGGGCGCCTCGTCGACCTGGTCCGGACCCGCGCGCACGCCGCGAAGACCGACCTCGCGCACCGGCCGTCGCTGGACAACCTGATCATGGATGCCGGCGGCACCACCACCCTGGCCGAGATGATCAAGAACACCGAGCGCGGGCTGCTGCTGACCTGCCTGTGGTACATCCGCGAGGTGGATCCGGAGACCCTGTTGCTCACCGGCCTGACCCGCGACGGGGTCTACCTGGTGGAGAACGGGAAGGTCGTCGGCGCGGTGAACAACTTCCGCTTCAACGAGTCCCCGATCGACCTGCTCGGCCGGATCACCGAGGCCAGCGCACCGGAGACAACGCTCCCCCGCGAGTGGAACGACTGGTTCACCCGGACCCGGATGCCCGCCGTCCGCGTGCCCGACTTCAACATGTCGACCGTGAGCAAGGCGTCCTGAGGCCTGACCCCCCGTGATCAGCGGCGCCGCCAACCGAAGGTGACCTCCACCCGACCCTCATCGAAGACCGCAGTCAGTCCGTGGGCGGCGAGGAGTTCGATCACCATCGCCAATTCGGGATCGGCCGCCACCATGTTGGAGGTGTCGGCGTGCCACACCTTGAGCTCCAGCATCCGGTCGGTGATCGCGTGCCACACGTCGGTGTCGGTGAAGAAGACGATCCCGGGTGCCTGCGGGTGTGCCTGCAGCAGTCGGCGGGCGTCGAAGTGGTCCTCGCAGTACTCCAGGGTCAGCCAACCACGCTCGCGCAACGCGGCCAGGGCGGCAGCCAGAGCGTCGTTGTCGGTACGTTCCGGCCAATCCGCCCGCTCGGCCGCCAACTCCTCCTCGGCCCGGGTCGTGAGCTGTTCGGCGAGCTCGGCCGACTGCTGCTCGTCGTCGATCTCGGCCCGGACGAACAGCGCGACCTCCTGACGCACCCGCTCGGGAGGCAGGTAGCCGGAGCGGACCACCAGTCGGGCGAAGTCGGCCAACTCGGTCAGGGTTCGGTCGCGCAGGGAAGCCATGGGCTCAGTCCTCCTCGTGCAGGGCGTCCTCTTCGTCGTCGGTCTCCGGGACGAAGGCGACGACGCCGCGGCGCATCGAGTGGACCACCTCGCGAGCAGTGAAGCGGAGTTGGCCGCGGCCGGCCGCATTCCCCACCTGGTCGGCGAAATCGAGGACCTGGCGTACCCAGCGGACGAAGTCACCGGCGGTGAGTTGGCTCTGCGCCAGCACCGTGTTCAGCGGCCGACCGGAGGCCCAGGCGAAGGCCGCCTCGCTGAAGCCGATGTCGGGTTCCGAGCCGCGGTCCAGTCGTGCGTCCCGCTCCACCAGGGACACCTCGCGCCACACCGTGCGCAGTCGGGTCATCGCCTCGTCACTGGCGGCGTCCGGCATCCGCGGCGGCCTCCGGTCCTGATCACTGCGCCGGGACTCGTACACCAGCGCCGCCAGCACGGCGGCCAGCTGCGGGGCGGTGAGTCCGTCCAGGATGCCGGCGCGAATCGACTCCGCGGCGACCAGGTCCAACTCGTTGTAGATCCGGGCCAGCATCCGGCCGTCCGCGGTGACCTCGTCGC
The DNA here is from genome assembly GCA_052094425.1 of Propionibacteriaceae bacterium. Classification (GTDB taxonomy): domain Bacteria; phylum Actinomycetota; class Actinomycetes; order Propionibacteriales; family Propionibacteriaceae; genus Microlunatus. The sequence continues at coordinate 41,609 of JBQDIN010000025.1, read as the reverse complement.
CCTCCGCACCACCCAGGTAGCCCAGCGATTCGAGCACCTGGCAGATCTTGTCGAAGTGCCGGGCGATGGTGTTCGTCCGCCGGGCCATCTGCTGTTCGGTACGACCGTTGTCACGTTCCAGCTTGATCGCCCGCTCCGCCCAGCGGGCGTGCTCCTCCCGGTCCGGGCAGCGGTGGCACGGGTGCGCCTGCATCGTCGTCCGGAGCTGATCGATCTCGGCTCGAGCCTCGGCGTCCACCGGCTGCTTCACCGGGTCGGCCAGGCCGGGGTCGACGTCGTTCAACCGGCTCCGGAAGGCCGCGTGCAGGTTGCGGCGGGAGGAGGGGTCCTTGACGTTGAAGTGCTTGGGGATCTTCACCGTGCCCACCGGCACCACCGGCACCGAGAAGTCGGCGGGCCGGAGTTCGCGGACGTGCTTGTCCTCGGTCATCACCGTGCAGGTGGGGCCGTCCCGGTCCTGGCTGCGGCCCGGGTTGATCACGGCAACGTAGCCGGCGTGGCGCCCCTGCTGCACCTCGATGATGTCCCCGGGGCGGAGCCTGAGCAGCGAGCTGAGAGTCTCCGCACGGCGATCCGACTTCCGGGCCCGGGCGGCGCTCGCCTCCAGTCCGGAGATCTGCTCGCGCAGGCCGGCGTACTCGCCGAAGTCGCCCCGATCACAGGCACTGCGGCGTCGGTGCTCGGCGATCGCATCACTGTTGCGCGTCATCGATCGGGCCAGCCCGACGACGGACTTGTCGGTCTGGAACTGGGCGAAGGACTGCTCCAGCAGGGACCGGGCCCGTTCCCGGCCGACCCGGCCGACCAGGTTGACCGCCATGTTGTACGTCGGGGCGAAGGAGGAGTTCAGCGGGTACGTCCGCTTCGAGGCCAACCCGGCCACCGCGCGCGGGTCGAGACCCGGCTGCCACTGCACCACCGCATGGCCCTCCACGTCGATGCCGCGACGGCCGGCCCTGCCGGTCAGCTGGGTGTACTCCCCCGGCGTGATGTCGGCGTGCACGTCGCCGTTGAACTTGACCAGCTTCTCCAGCACCACACTGCGAGCCGGCATGTTGATGCCCAGGGCGAGCGTCTCGGTGGCGAAGACCACCTTGACCAGGCCCTGCACGAATGCCTCCTCGACGCACTCCTTGAAGGCGGGCAGCATCCCTGCGTGGTGCGCCGCGACGCCCCGCTCCAGTGCCTCCAGGAACTGGTCGTGATGCAGCGCCCGCAGGTCGTCCCCGCTGAGTCCGGCGGTGTGCCGGGCGACGATCTCGGTGATCTGGCGCTGCTCGTCCGGCCCGGTCAACCGGATCCGGGAGGAGAGCACCTGCCGCACCGCGGCGTCGCAGCCGACCCGGGAGAAGATGAACACGATCGCCGGCAGCAGGCCGCGCTGGTCGAGGGCCTCGATCAGGTCGGGTCGGCTCGGGGTGACGAGCGAGCGGGGCCGGTCGCGGGATCCACCCCGCTGGTCCCGACCCCGGTTGTGGGCCCCGCCGTAGCGGCCGGACCCGTAACTGACCTTCCGCTTCCCCTTGCCGCTGCGACCCCGCGGCCTCCTGGAGTCGTCCCGCACGTGTCGGGCCTCCTCCTTGGCGACCCGGAGCAGGTCGGGATTGACCTCGGTGGTCTCGTCGGCGAACAGGTCGTGCACCTTCCGGCCGACCAGGACGTGCTGGTAGAGCGGCACCGGACGACGTTCGGAGACGACCACCGCCATCTGGCCGCGGACCTCGGCCAACCACTCGCCGAACTCCTCCGCATTGCTGACCGTGGCCGACAACGCCACGAGTTGGATCGATTCGGCCAGCCCGATGATCACTTCCTCCCAGACCGCACCGCGGAATCGGTCGGCGAGGTAGTGCACCTCGTCCATCACCACGTACCCCAGCGCGGTCAGGGTGGACGAGTTCGCGTAGATCATGTTCCGCAGCACCTCGGTGGTCATCACCACCACCGGCGCTTCGGAGTTGATCGAGGAGTCCCCGGTCAGGAGACCGACCCGCTCCGCCCCGTACCGGGCGACGAGGTCGGCGTACTTCTGGTTCGAGAGCGCCTTGATCGGGGTGGTGTAGAAGCACTTGCGGCCCTGCTGCAGGGCCCGGTGGACGGCGAACTCGCCGGCGATCGTCTTCCCGGCCCCGGTCGGTGCCGCCACCAGCACCCCCGACCCGTTCTCGATCTCGGCGCAGGCCCGGATCTGGTAGTCGTCGAAGGCGAAGTCGTAGCCGGCCGCGAACTCCGCGATCAGCGGGGTCTGGCCGGGGGCTTGTTGATCGCTGTGCATGATGCGACCACGGTACTCCGGATCCCCGGCGCGCCGACGGAGGCCGATCGGGGCCTTGCGTCGCGAAACGCTACTCGGCCGAGTGGGCGAAGATCGTCAGCGCGTCGGGAACGACATTGATCGTCAACGGGGTCGGCCCCAGGGGTTCGCCGTCGCCCATCCCCTGCAGCGGTCCGGGCCGACCCGGCGACCCCCCGTCCACGACCATCTCCCGGGCGCGGAACTGCTCCACCGCCGGGTGGCTCTCGAACAACTTCCCGGCGCGCAACTTCGGCAGCAGCCGGAGCAGTTCGACCCGCCCCACGGCGTGGATGATGGTCACGTCCAACAACCCGTCGGTGGGATCGGCCCCCAGGCACATCGGCATCCCGCCACCGTAGGTCTCGGTGTTGCCGACCGCGACCAGCATCGCCTCGAGTTCTCGGGGCACCCCATCCACCACCAGCCGGTACTGCAGCGGTTGGAAGGTACGCAGTTCGGCGGCTGTCGCGATCGAGTAGCGCATCGAGCCCCGGGGCCAGGACATCGTGTTCGCCCGCCGGTTCACCTGGGAGTCGAAGCCCGTCGCCACGATGGTCCCGACGAACCGCTCGCCCGCCGACGAGGCCACTCGCAACAGGTCGACCTTGCGGGTGTCGGTGGAGGTGATGTGCCGCGTGGCAGCCATCGGGTTGCGGGTGTCCAGGCCCATCCCTCGACAGAGGTCGTCACCGGTGCCGGCCGGGATCATGCCGAGGGTGACCGGACTCTCGGCGCAGGCGTTGATGCCCAGGTGCATCATCCCGTCGCCACCCATCACCACCAGCGGCCCACCGTCGGCCACCGCCTGGGCGGCCATCTGGTCGGCCTCCGCGTACGAACGACTCATCATGATCACCACGTCGTCGCCGAGCTCGTCCCGCAGCCGACCGGAGATCTCGGCCAACAGCCCCTGGGCACGCCCCTTGCCGGCCGCGGGGTTGACCAGCAGGGTGGTCGGCACCGTCAGTCCCCGGAGTGGTCGGCGTCGCCGCGCGACGTCGGCTTCAGCCCGAGGGATTCGGCCATCGTCGACCGGCCCCGCGGCTCGGCCACCGCCGACGCCACTGGTTCCTCCGTTGCCGCATCGGACTCGGGATCGATTTCGCTGGCGTCCGCATCCGGGCTGACGGTCTTGCCGCTGGGCAAGACGATGTCCTCACCGGACTCGTTCGCCTTGCGGGCCCGTCGGGCGTCCACGCCGTAGGCGATCAACTCGGCGACCACGAAGAGCACCGTCATCGGGATGGCCAGCAGCAACATGGAGATCGGATCCACCGACGGGGTGGCGACGGCACCGAACACGAAGCAGCCGATGATGACGTAGTTGCGGGCCTTGCTCAACTGTCGGGCCTTCACCACGCCGATCAGGTTCAGCATCACCACCACCAGGGGCAGCAGGAAGGAGACCCCGAACACGAGCATCACCCGGATCATGAATCCGAGGAAGTAGTTCACGTCGACCAGGTTGAGGATCGCGGAGTTCTCCGGCGTGAAGTTGATCATCACCGCGATGCCCTTCGGCATCACGAAGTAGCCCAGTGCGATCCCGGCCAGGAAGAGCGGCGTGGCGCAGCCGATGAAGATCATCGACCACTTCTTCTCCTTGGACAGCAACCCCGGCACGATGAACGACCAGACCTGGTAGAGCCACACGGGAGCGGTCAGCACCAAGCCGGCGATCAGCGACACCTTGAACGCCAGGGTGAAGGGTGAGGCGACGCCGTTGATGACGGTGCGGGCCTCGATGTCTCGGCCGTCGGCCCGGATCATCTCGATACCGGCGTTGTACGGCCGTTCCAAGATGGTGAAGAGGGTCTGGTAGAAGAAGGCGCAGATGATCGACCCGACCAAGATCGCCAGCACCGCGAGGACGAGTCGGTACCGCAGTTCGCGCAGGTGCTCGAACAGCGTCATGTTCCCGTCCACCGGGGCGGGCGGGGGCTTCAGCCAGCTCAGGTTGATCCGGCGGAGTCGGTCGAGCACTGGGTCCGTCGACCGGGTCAGGCGTCGTGGCGACGGGTGGCCGGGTCCTCGACGACCTCCGCCTCGACGGGCTCCTCGACCTTGTCGGCCGTGGGCTGGGCGGAGTCACCGGGGGCGACCTCCTTCGAGTCCTCCCCCTTGTCATTGGAGCGCAGCGAGTTCGTCTCCTCCTTGAACTCGCGGAGTGCCTTGCCACTGCTCTTGCCCAGCCCGGCCAATCGCGAACCGCCGAAGAGGAGCAGCACAATGGCCAAGATGATGAGCAGTTCCGGTGGGCCGATACCGATCAGCGGAGTGATGAGCGGAGTCATGGTTGTTTCCCTCGTTTCAGGCGTGACGGGCAACGGTGGGGCGCCGTCACTGCCATCCTATGTCGTTGCGGTCAGTTGCCGAGGCCGTGTCCGGCCCGGATTCGCCCTCGCGAGCACCCACGGAAGCCTCCGGCGGCTGGATCTTGGCCACCAACTCGGTCAGTTGGACCGCTTGGTCTCCGAGTTTGGTGACCTCCGAGAACACGTCGGCCGCCTTGTGGGCCAGCCACACGCCAAAGCACACGACGGCCACCAATCCGGCGACGCCGATGCCGACGAAGACGAGCACCCACACCATGTGAGCGACCCTACCCGCCCGCGGGTCGGATCCCAGTGCCGGTACCGGAGCCGAACTGATCTGCCCCGAACAGGGCGGCGTACTGGTCCAGCGCCTCCTCGGCCGCCTCGGTCGCGGACGTACCGGCATCGGCCGGCTCGAGCACGCGTACGCCGTCGGCCAGCCGCAGCAGCAGCGAGCGCAGCCAGGCCGGGTCCCCCACCCGGAGCGTGACCACGAGGTGGCCGTCCGGGGTCGGTTCGGTGGTCGTCTCGACCGGGTAGTACTCCACCACCCACTGGCTGCCCGGGGCCAAGGACAAGGTGACCCGGGGTGCGTCCCCCGCGTCGGCGAACCAGCCGACAGCCAAGTCGCGCAGGGCGACCTCCCGCGCGGTGATCGGCTCGTCGGTCACCGTGACGTCGGCGATTCGGTCCAGCCGGAAGGAGCGCATGTCCTCGGCCAGGTAGCACCACGCCTCCAGATAGGCGTACCCGTCCAGTGAGAAGACCCGGTACGGGTCCACCATCCGTCGGGTGGTCTCCGCCCGGGAGGCGACGTCATAGGTGAGGTCCAGGCGACGGTGTTCGCGGATGCCGCGCATGATGAGGTCGCGGAACTCCTCGGTGGTCGAGGTGATCTCCACCGCGGCCTGGCCGGTGACCGCGGCCCGGTCCCCCGCGGCCTCCTCCAGCTTCCGCAGGGCGGTGTCGACACTGGCCAACTCCTCACCGCCGGCGAGCTCGCGCAGGTGCCGCAGGGCGAGGATCAGCGCCAGCACCTCACCGGTGGTGAACCGGAGCGGCCGGGTCAGGTAGTCGGCGTTGCGGAGGTGGATCACCCCGCCCTCCCGGGCGGCGTCCATGTTGATCTCGATCATGTCGTCGGGCAGCAGCCCGGGCAGGCCGCACATGTAGAGCACCTCGAGGTCGTCGAGCACCTGCTTCTCGGTGATGGCGTAGGTACGAGCCACCTCACGGACCGGTACGCCGTTGTGGCCGAGCAGGTAGGGCACCATCGACAGCGCCCGACCCAACTGGTCTGCCGAGGTCATCCGACGACACCTCCCCCGGCGGTCGCGGCGGCACGCAGGGAGTCCCGTGCGGCCTGCAGGTGCTGCACCACCCGCTCACGCAGTTCCGGCGGGTCGAGCACGATCACGTCGGCGGCGTACTCGGCGATCTGGGCCGCGGTGCTGCCGGTCTCGGTGTAGCCGGTCTCGAAGACCTCGTACCCGACCGGCAGCGAGGCACCGCCCGGGAGCTCCGGGGCGTCGCGTCCGGTGCCACGGCGCCGCAACACCGGGGCCTTGTCCCGCCGGATCGCCAACACCGCGGTGTGGGACGGTTCGGGCGGGCGCAGGCTGGTGGCCAGGGCGCGCAGGTCGAGGTCGGCCGGCACCTCGTACGCCCCGGCCTTGGACTTGCGTACGGGCTGGCCGACGATTCGGGACAGCTTGAACATCCGGGTCGCGTCGCGGTCCCGGTCGTGGCCGATCACGTACCAGCGGCCCTTGACCGAGGTGAGCCCCCACGGTTCGAGGGTGCGGTCTTGCTCCCGCCCCTCCCGCCGGTAGCTGAACCGGACCCGGCAACGCTCCTGCACGGCCTGGACCAGGACGGCGAAGGCGGGCTCCGCGGCCACACTGGCCTGCAGGCCGGCGAGCCGGGTGACGTCCGGCTCCACCCCGGCCGCCCGCAACTTGGCCAGGGCGTTCTGGGTGGACTCGTTCATGCTGGCCTCGCGCCACGCCTGGGCGGCCACCCCCACCGCGGCTGCCTCGTCGGCGTCCAACTCGATCGGCGGCAGTTCGAAGTCGGTGCGCCGGATCCGGTAGCCGACCTCGTCCTCGAAGAACGGGTCGTTGCTGCCGGTGTCGATCGGCACCCCCTGGACCCGCAACGCGTCCTTGTCCCGCTCGAACATCCGCTCGAAGGCCTGGTCGCTCTGCCCGCTGTAACCCTCGACCACGTCGCGGATCCGCTCCTTGGAGATGTAGCGGGTGGTCGACAACAGGCAGATGGTCAGGTTGAGGAGCCGTTCGGTGGTGCGTGGTGCCATGGGCAGGTCCTCGGGTGCGCGCGGGTCGTGCTTGGATCGGATCTGATGATCAGCGTCGACGCTATCAGCCACAGGGAGGTGTTTCGATGACCGCGGCCGGGCGCTATGCGCCGAGCCCGTCGGGCGACCTGCACGTCGGCAACCTGCGTACGGCGGTGCTCGCGTGGCTGTTCGCCCGGCACACCGGGCGCGCCTTCCGGCTCCGAATCGAGGACCTCGATCGGCAGCGCTCCTCAGCGGCCGCGGCGGAGCGCCAGTGCGCGGACCTGGCCGCCCTCGGACTCGACTTCGACGGGGAGCCGATGGTGCAGTCCGAGCGCACCGACGCCCACCGGGAAGCCCTCGCCGCCCTGGCCGAGCACACCTACGAGTGCTTCTGCACCCGGCGGGAGATCGCCGAGGCGGCCTCGGCCCCGCACCCCGATCCGAAGTCCCCGCCCAGCGGGTATCCGGGCACCTGTCGGGACCTGACCGAGACCGAGCGGGACCGGCGCCGCACCGAACGTCCCGCCGCGCTGCGGGTCCGTGCCGGAGACGTGGCGCAGGAGGTCACCGACCTGTTGCACGGCACGTACACCGGGATGGTGGATGACTTCGTGGTGCAGCGCAACGATGGGGTGGCGGCCTACAACCTGGCCGTGGTGGTCGACGACGCCGCCCAGCACGTCGACCAGGTGGTGCGCGGGGACGACCTGCTCGACTCCGCTCCCCGACAGGTCTGGCTGGCCGGCTTGCTGGGGATCACCGTGCCGCAGTACGCCCACGTACCGCTGGCGCTGGCTCCCGCCGGTGCCCGGCTCGCCAAGCGGCACGGTGCCGTCACCCTGGCCGACCTCGCCGCCATCGGCGTGGATCCGGGAGAAGTACTGTCCCGGATCGCGGTGTCCCTGCGGCTGGCGGAGCCGGACGAACCAGTGACCCTCTCGGTGTTGCTGGCGCGGTTCCGTCCGGATGCACTGCCCCGTGAACCGTGGGTCGTAGGCTCTGTTCCGTGATCATCTGGGCCGAGGGAACCGTGACCGAGATCGAGCGGAGTTGGGCGGGTGCCGTGCAGATCCGCGTCGATCGGGACTCCGGCGGCGACGCGCAAGCCGTCCGCGCACTGGTCTACACCGACCTGATGGCCGAGCCGCGGATCGGGGACCGGGTGCTGCTGAACGTGGCCGCGCTGGAGCGCGGTCTCGGCACCGGCGGGTACGCGCTGGTGATCGCCGTCCTCGACGCCGACGGACGACTGGACGCCCAGCCGCCCGCACCCGCGGGCCACCTGGTCAAGGCCCGCTACCTGCCGCTGCAGGCGATGGTCGCCGGTGCCGACGAGCAGGGGTCACCGCACCATGAGGCTTTGGCGTCGGCAGACAGCGTGGACGGCCTGCCGGTGCTGGTCGCCGACCTGCACTCCGCCGTCGGACCGGCACTACTCACCATCGCCCACGATCGCCCGGGCACCCGGGTGGTGTACGTGATGAGCGACCACGGGGCGCTGCCGATCGCGTTCTCCCGTTCCGTGGCGGAACTGCGCGAGGCCGGGTTGCTGGCGGCCACCGTGACCACCGGACAGGCCTTCGGCGGTGACCTCGAAGCGGTGAATGTGCATTCCGGACTACTCGCCGCCAAGATCGCCGCGGAGGCCGACCTGGTGGTGGTGAGCCAGGGGCCGGGCAACCTCGGCACCGGCACCCGCTGGGGCTTCTCCGGCGTCTCCTGTGGCGAGGTGGTGAACGCGGCCGCGCTGCTGGGCGGCCGCCCGGTGGGCAGCCTGCGGATCTCGTCGGCCGATCAGCGGGACCGTCATCGCGGACTCTCCCACCACAGCATCACCGCGTACGGCCGGGTGGCCCTGTCGGCGGCCGACCTACCGGTCCCGGACCTCGCGGGGACGCCGGAACTCGTCGAACTGCTCGGTGCCGCCCGGGTCGAGGAACTGGCCGGGCAGGTCACCGCGGGGTGTGCGGAGCTGAACGCCGCCGGACGGCACCGACTGGTCGACATCGACCTGACCGGTCTACCGCAGTTGCTGGCCGACAGCCCGGTGCCGATGTCGACGATGGGTCGCTCGTATGTCGAGGACCCCGCCTACTTCCTCGGGATCGCCGCCGCCGCCCGGCACGCGGCCGGCCTGATCGACCGACGCTGATCGAGAGCGCTTCAGGCCAAGGAGCGCAGCCGCGGGGCCAGGTCGGACTCGTACAGGTCGAGGAACCGCTTCTGGTCGTGGCCGGGGGCGTGCAGGACGAGGTGGTTCAGGCCGGCGTCGACGTACGGCTTGATCGCCGCGACGACCTCGTCCGGGTCGGAGCCGACGATCCACCGCTTCGCCACCTGCTCGATCGGCAGTGCATCGGCCGCCTTCTCCATCTCGATCGGGTCGTCGATGGAGTGCTTCTGCTCCGGGGTCAGCGACAGCGGCGCCCAGAACCGGGTGTTCTCCAGAGCCTGCTCGGGATCCGGGTCGTAGGACACCTTGATCTCGATCATCCGATCCAGGTCGTCGCGGGTCCGCTCGGACTTCGCCAGTCCCTCGTCGACCGCCGGCAGCAGCTTGTCGTTGTAGAGCTCCATCCCCTTGCCGCTGGTGCAGATGAACCCGTCGCCGGAGCGACCGGCGTAGCGGGCCACCAACGGTCCGCCGGCGGCAACGTAGACCGGCACCCCGCCCTCGGGTACGTCGTAGATGGAGGCCCCGGAGGTCGTGTAGTACTCCCCCTCGAAGTCCACCCGGTCGCCGAGCCAGAGCTCACGCATCAGCCGGACGGCCTCACGCAGCCGGGCGAACCGCTCCTTGAACGCGGGCCACTCCCCCTCGAACCCGGTGGCGATCTCGTTCAGCGCCTCACCGGTGCCGACACCGAGGATGATCCGGCCCGGGTAGAGGCAGGACATGGTGGCGAACGACTGGGCGATCACCGCGGGGTTGTAGCGGAAGGTCGGCGTCATCACCGAGGTGCCGAGGCTGATCCGCTGGGTGCGTTCCCCGACTGCCGTCAGCCACGCCATCGCGAACGGCGCATGGCCACCCTCGTGGCGCCACGGCTGGAAGTGGTCGCTGACCATCGCGGAGTCGAGCCCGTGTTCCTCGGCGAGCACGCCCAGCTCAACCAACTCACGCGGGGCGAACTGCTCCGCGGATGCCTTGTAGCCGAGCTTCAGGTCGTGGCCCATTCGATGTTCCTCTTTCAGTTGCACGGAACACCGAGATTATCGGTGGTCGCCCGAGGCTCAGCCGGTGGGCTGGGTGAAGAGGATGTCGACCACGAAGACGAGGGTCTCGCCCTTGTCGATCCGCGGGCTCTCGTTGCCCTTCGGGTAGGCCTGCTCGGGCGGCACCACCAGCAGCACCCGGCTGCCCACGGTCTGGCCCGCCAGCCCGGTCTTCCACCCCTCGATCAGGGTGGACAGTTCGCCGGTCTCCGGGGCCGCACCGTAGGTGTCCTCCACGACTTGGGAGTCACTCCACGTCGCCGAGCGGTAGTTCACGGTGACGGCGTCGGTCTCGCCGACCTCCTTGCCGGAACCCTTGATCAACGGTTGGGTGACGAGCTCCTTCGGCGGGTCACCCTTCGGGATGCTGATCTTTGGGGTGTCCCCGCTGACGGTGGGCAGGCCGTCCTTGGGCGCGACCTCCTCGCCGTCCGGACCGGAGAGCTGGGTGGAGACGATGTCGGCGACGAAGATCAACGAGTCGCCCACCTCGATCCCGGCGTCGGGCTGGCCACCCTGCTCGTCGTAGCCGTCCGTGCCGGGCATCGCGAGCAGCACCCGGCTGCCGACCTGTTGGCCGACCAGGCCCTTCTTGAAGCCGGCCACCACACCGTCGACGTTGAACGCGACCGGCTGGCCACGGGTGTAGGAGTCGTCGAACACCTCGCCGGTGCGTCCGTTGACGCCCTGGTAGTTGACCTCGACGAACCCGCTGTCGGGCACCTTCGGCCCATCGCCCTTCTCGAGCACCTTGTTCTGGCTCTTGTTGACCGCCCAGGGGCTATCCACGGTCACCTGGGGCGGGTCCGGAGCATCCCCCTTGACGGTGATCGCATCGAGGTTCTTCGACGGCTCGACGGACTCCTGGGCCGACGGGGACGCGCTCGGGGCGGCCGAGGGCGGCGCCGAGGCGGACGGGGCGGCGGTCTCGCCACCCTCCGGCTCCTCGTCGGAGCAGGCGGTCACCAGGAGCAGGCTGGCGCTGAGGGCGAGCGCGGCGGCGGCCCGTAGGCGTGCCGTCCGGGAACCGGCCGTGGGCTGGGCGGAGAAGAACACCGGAGCAACATACCCGAGACGGTCAAGGAGGACCCAGCCGAGGCGGTTCCCGGCCTGCCGCACCTCAGCCTGAATCTGCCGCACCTCAGCCTGAATCTGCCGCACCTCAGCCTGAATCAGTGGCGGATCGACTCGATCAGCCGGTCGACCCGGGCATCCGCGGCGGCGAACGGGTCCTTGCACAGCACCGTGCGCTGGGCCTGGTCGTTCAACTTCAGGTGCACCCAGTCGACGGTGTAGTCACTGCGGGCTTCCTGGGCGGCCCGGATGAAATCCCCCCGCAGCTTGGCCCGGGTGGTCTGCGGCGGGACCACCTTGGCCCGGAAGATCTCCGGGTCGGTGGTCACCCGGGCCACCGCTCCGCGGGCCTGCAGCAGTGCGTGCAGGCCGCGTCCGCGGCGGATGTCGTGGTAGGCGAGGTCGATCTGTGCCAGCCGCGGGTCGGCCAGCCCCAGCTGGTGCTTGGCGGCATAGCGGTCCAGCAGCTTCTGCTTGATCACCCAGTCGATCTCGGTGTCCACCAGGGACAGGTTGTCGGTCTCGATCGCCCGCAGGGTGCGACCCCACAACTCCAGCACCTGCTTCAGCGCGGGCGAGACGTCCCCGGTGGCCCCGACCACCTCGGTGACCTTCTCCAGGTACTCGGTCTGCATCTCCAGGGCCGAGATGGTGCGACCGTTCGCCAACGCCACGGTGGCGCGGCCGGTCCGGTCCCGGCTCAGGTCCCGGATGGCCCGGATCGGATTCTCCAGGGTCAGGTCCCGCATCGCCGCGCGCGCCTCGATCAGCCGCAGCACCAACTCGGTGCTGCCCACCTTCAGCAGTGTGGTGGTCTCGCTCATGTTCGAGTCCCCGACGATCACGTGCAGGCGGCGGTAGCGTTCCGGGTCCGCGTGCGGTTCGTCGCGGGTGTTGATGATCGGGCGGCTCCGGGTGGTGGCCGAGGAGACCGCCTCCCAGATGTGCTCGGCCCGCTGGCTCACCCGGTACTCCCCGCCGCGCGGAGTCTGCAGCAGCTTCCCGGCCCCGCAGATCAACTGCCGCGAGACCAGGAACGGGACGAGCACGTCGGTGACCCGGGTGAAGTCCCCGACCCGGGAGATCAGGTAGTTCTCGTGGCAGCCGTACGAGTTCTGGTGGCTGTCGGTGTTGTTCTTGAACAGGTAGATGTCGCCCTTGATCCCCTCCCCCGACAGTCGCTGCTCGGCGTCGACGATCAGGTCCTCGAGGATCCGCTCCCCCGCCCGGTCGTGGGTGATCAGACCGATCAGGTCATCGCACTCGGCGGTCGCGTACTCCGGGTGGGAGCCGACGTCGAGGTAGATCCGCGAGCCATTGCGGAGGAACACGTTGCTGGAGCGGCCCCAGGTCACCACCCGGCGGAACAGGTAGCGGGCCACCTCGTCCGGAGTCAGTCGGCGGGCCCCCTCGGCCGTGCAGGCAACGCCGTACTCGGTCTCCAGCCCGTAGATCCGCCGGTCCATCTCGGCTACATCCCCACCAGGTCCAGCAGGGCGCCCAGTTCCTCGCGGGTCAGGTCGCGCAACTCACCGATGGAGAGCCGGCCGAGCCGGACCGGTCCGATCGCGGTCCGGGACAACTGCCGTACGGGGTGCCCGACGGAGTCCATCGTGCGCCGGACCACCCGGTTGCGACCCTCGTGCAGGGTGATCCGGATCAGACTGCGGTCCGCCGCCTTGCTGACCAACTTCACGTGGTCCGGCTTGATCGGGCCGTCGTCGAGGGTGATGCCCTTGCGCAACCGGTTCACGGTGCGTTCGTCCAGCACCCCCTCCACCTCGGCCAGGTAGGTCTTCGGGACGCGGTACGAGGGGTGTGCGAGCCGGTGCGCGAACTCCCCGTCGTTGGTCAGCAGCAGCAGTCCCTCGGTGTCGGTGTCCAGCCGGCCGACGTGGAACAGGCGCTCCTTGCGCCGGTCCAGGTACTCGGTCAGGGTGGGCCGACCCTCGGGGTCGTCCATCGTCGACACCACCCCGCGCGGCTTGTTGAACACCACGTACACGTGGTGGCGCGGGGGCGGGATCCGAGACCCGTCCACCCGGATCACCGCCTGCTCCGGATCGACGCGCAGGCCCTGTTCGGTGACGATCCGGCCGTTCACCTCGACCCGACCCTCGCTGATCATCACCTCACTGGCCCGGCGGGAGGCGATCCCGGCCGCGGCGAGCACCTTCTGCAACCGGACGCCGTCCGGACTCGACTCACTCATCGTCCACCTCGTCGTTCTGGGGTTCGCCGATCGGGTCCGTCGGCGTCATGTTCGTCTCGTCGGCTGCCTGCTCGTCGGCTGCCTGCTCGTCGGACTGGGCCTGCTCGTCGGCGACCCGGGCCAACTCGCCCAGTTCCGCCTCGAGTTCGTCCACCTCGGGCAGGTGCGGGGCGAGGTCCGGCAACTCGTCCAGCGAGGTCACCCCGATCCGCTCCAGGAAATGATCGGTGGTGGCGAAGACGATCGCGCCGGTCTCGGCGTCGGTCCCCGCCTCGTCGATCAGACCTCGGGCGACCAGGGTCCTGATCACTCCGTCCACGTTCACCCCGCGGACCGCCGAGATCCGCGACCGGGAGATGGGCTGCTGGTAGGCCACCACGGCCAGGGTCTCCAACGCCGCCTGGGAGAGCTTGGACTGCTGTCCGTCCAGCACGTAGCGGGTGATCACCTCGGCGTGCCGGGTCCGGGTGTAGTAGCGCCAACCGCCGCCCAGGTGTCGCAGTTCGAAGCCGCGCTCGGTCTCGTCGTAGAAGCGCACCAACTCGGCCAGGACCTCCTCCACCTCCGGGGTGGGCACCTCGAGGGCCTGGGCGAGGGTGCTGGCCGCCATCGGCTCCTCGGCCATCAACAGCAGCGCCTCGACCTCCCCGGACAGGTGTCGGTCGGGGTCGGCGGTCTCGGGGTCGGCGGTCTCGGGCCCGGCGGTCTGGGGGTCGACGGTCTGGGGCTCGACGGTCTGGGGCTCGACGGTCTGGGATTCGGTCACTGCTCGCCTTCCTCGGAATCGCCGCTCGGTGCGGCTGGCTCATCGGGTGCGGCCGGCTCATCGGGTGCATCCGGATCGGGGGGTGGCGCATCGAACTCGTCGGAGATGGTCAGGTCGCCCTCCTCGGATCCGGTCCAGCGAATGGTGAGCTCGCCCAGCGGGGTCAGTTGATCGAAGGCGACCACTCCCTCGCGGAAGAGTTCCAACAGGGCCAGGAACCGGCACACCGTGGTGATCGTGTCCGGGGAGTCCCCGGTGAGCGCCCGGAAGGTGACGGCCCTGGTCCGGCGGAGTCGATCCACCACCACCGCGGCCTGTTCGCGCACGGTCACGGACGGTGCGTGCAGGTGCGCCAGCGACACCAGGTCCGGCTGCTTCGGTGCCATCGCCTTCGCGGCCAGCGCAGCGAACTGGTCCGGGGTCTGCACGATGACGACCTCGGGCAGCAGGTGGACGAACTGGTCCTCCAGTCCGCCCGGTCGCGGCAGCGCACGGCCCTGGGTCGCCAGGGTCTGCTCCAGCCAGCTGGCGACCTCCTTGAACGCCCGGTACTGCAGCAGGCGGGCGAAGAGCAGGTCCCGCGCCTCGAGCAGGGCCAGATCCTCCGGATCGTCCACCTCGCCGGAGGGGATCAGTCGGGCTGCCTTCAGGTCCAGCAGGGTCGCCGCGACCACGATGAACTGGCTCGTCTGGTCCAGGTCCCAGAGGTCGCCGGCGGCCTTGATGTGGGCGATGAACTCGTCCGTGACCTTGGACAGCGCCACCTCGGTGATGTCCAACTTGTGCTTGGAGATCAACTGCAGCAGCAGGTCGAACGGGCCCTCGAAGTTGTCCAGGTGGAGGGTGAACGGAGTGACCGTACGAGTGCTGGCCGAAGCCGCACCCGCGGCGGCCGGTTCGTCCGTCGGGTCAGTAGTGGGCTCTGCAGTGGGATCGGCGGTCGGGGCAGTGGTGGGATCGGCGGTCATGGTCGTGTGGTCCCCGCCCTCACTGGGACAACCGCCGGACCAGGTCGGATTCCCCGCCCTGCTGCTCCAGGTCCGAGACGGCCGCAGCCAGCGCGGCTCGGACGATCCGGCCCCGGTCCACAGCCAGGTTGTGCTCGGCGCGCAGGGCCAGTCGGGCGGTCTCGACGGCCAGCAGTTCCTCCCGGCTGACGTAGACCGTGATCTTCTCGTCGTGCTTCACCCGACCGGACGGCTTGCGTACCGGGTTCGTGCCGCGGCGCTCGGGGTTCGCCGGCAGGTGGTCCGGGCGCGACTTCTCGACCGGTGCACCCGGCTGGGTGGCCGGTGGCGACTGGGTGGGCCGGAAGAGTTCCTCCGCGCCCGGCAGGTTCACGCGACGCGACACCGGGCCAGCACCTCACGAGCCAAGGTCCGGTACGCGGTGGCCCCCGGGGAGGAGGACGCGTAGGTGGTGATCGGTTCGCCGGCCACAGTGGTCTCGGGGAACTTGACCGTACGCCGGATGACGGTGTGGAAGACCGTCTCGTCGAACGCCTGCGTGACGCGCTCCAGCACCTCCCGGCTGTGCAGCGTGCGGGCGTCGTACATGGTGCCGAGGATGCCGAGGATCTCCAGTCGCGGATTGAGCCGGTCCTGGACCTTGGCGATCGTGTCGGTCAGCAGGGCGATCCCGCGGAGCGCGAAGAACTCGCACTCCAGCGGCATGATCACCTTGTCGGCCGCGGTCAACGCGTTGATCGTCAACAGCCCCAGCGACGGGGCGCAGTCGATCAGGATGACGTCGTAGTCGGCGCGGACCTTCTCCAGCACGCGCAGCAGGGTCTGTTCCCGGGCCACCTCGGACACGAGTTGCACCTCGGCCGCGGACAGGTCGATGTTGCTGGGCAGGATGTCCAAGCCCTCGACATTGGTCGGCTGGATCACCTCCTCGGCCTCGTTGTCGCGGCCGAGCAGCAGGTTGTAGATGCTCAACTCGAGGGTGTGCGGGTTGACGCCCAGCCCGACCGAGAGGGACCCCTGCGGGTCGAAGTCGACGAGCAGCACCCGGCGCCCCAACTCCGTCAGGGCAGCCCCCAGGTTGATGGTGGTGGTGGTCTTGCCCACCCCGCCCTTCTGGTTGCACATGGCGATCACGGTCGCCGGCCCGCCGGTCGCGGGGCCGGGTTCGGGAAGATCGGGCCACGGCCGTCCGGTCGGCCCCGGTTCGCCCACCCCGGGCGTCAGTGTCGGCTTCGCCGCCACCGGCTCGGGTGCGGCGGGCTCGGGTGCGGCGGGCTCGGGTGCTTGACGTGCTTCGGGAGCCGGTTGCGGGGTGGGTGGCTGCGCCGGTGCGTTGGTCGGCTGGATCGGTCCCGGTACCACGAACGAATCCGGTTGATCGCTCTCGGTCCGGGTCGGATCAGCGGGGGTGGGATCAGCGGGGAACTCCGGTTGGTCCGGGGTGCGCTGCTCGGGGACGCTCGCATGGTCGAAGTCCAGTGTCTGGCTGGGGTCGGTGTCACCCTCCCGTACGGCACCGGTCCGCTGCGTGTCTTCCACTTGCCCTCCTGAGCACCTCTCGGCGAGTTCGTCTGGTCCCGCAGCCTATACGGGTAGGTCCTAGTGCGCACGGGGGTGCGACGCCAGATACACCTCGCGTAAGTGGTCCACTGTAACCAATGTGTAGATCTGCGTCGTGGTGACCGACGCATGCCCCAACAACTCCTGCACCACCCGGACATCCGCACCCCCGTCGAGCAGGTGGGTGGCGAACGAGTGGCGCAGCGTGTGCGGGGACACTTCGGCCTCCACCCCGGCCTGTTCGGCCGTCCGACGGAGCACCCCCCAGGCGCTCTGCCGGGACAGCCGGGCCCCCCGAGTGTTCAGCAACAATGCCGGTCCGGGTGCCTTCGCGGCCTCCTGCAGGCTGGGCCGACCGCGCACCAGCCAGTCCTGGACGGCCTTGCGGGCAAAGGATCCGAGCGGCACGATGCGTTCCTTGCCACCCTTGCCGTGCAACCGCAGCCCGGCGGTGCTGTCCGCCGCACCGTCGACCAGCCGGCTCAGATCGTCGACGTCCAGACCGAGCACCTCGGAGATCCGCGCGCCGGTGCCGTAGAGGAGTTCGAGCAGGGCGGCATCGCGCAGCCCCACCGGTGTCGTGGTGTCGACGCTGTCCAGCATCGCCTGCACCTGGGCCACAGTGAGCGCCTTCGGCAGCCGTCGGGCCTGGGTCGGCGGCGACACCTCGGCGGCCGGGTTCACCGTCGTGATCCGCTCCTCCACCCCGAATCGGTGCAGGCTCCGGACGGCGACCACGGCCCGGGCGACGGAGGAGTCGGCCAGAGCCGGACGTCCCTCGGCCGGGGTCCGCAGCCGGACCGCGAACTCGGTCACCACCGCGCCGGTGATCTTGGTCGGGTCGGCGATCCCCTGCTCGGCCAGGAAGTCCGCGTACCGTTGCAGGTCGTGGCGGTAGGCGGTCGCGGTGTGCGGGGAGACCCCGCGCTCCACCCGGAGGTGGTCCAGGAAGCTCCGGATGAACTCAGCCACCGGAGACGGGGCCAACGGGGAGGGCGCCACCTCAGGCCGCCGGGGAGGACTCCGGTGCTGCGTCCCCGGGGCGAAGGGTGTCGAAACCCCCGCGGGACCGGGCGGTGGCACAGGCGAGTGCCCCGGTGACCAGCAGCGGATTGCGCACCCGGCCGGCGAGTACGGCCGCCACCACCTCGTCGAGGGGTGCCGTCACGATCTCCATGTCGGCCTCCTCCCCGGCGAGCACGAACCCGTCCGGCGGGTCGGCCGGGGCCAGGTCACGCGCGAGGAAGATCCGGACCGCCTCGTCGCCCATCCCGGGCGAGGTGAACATGTCGGCCAGCACCCGCCAGTCGTGGGCGGCCAGGCCGACCTCCTCGGCCAGTTCGCGGCGGGCGGCGGTCAGCAGGTCCTCCCCGGCCACGTCCAACAGCCCGGCCGGCGGTTCCAGCAGTCGCTGTCGGACGGGGTGGCGGTACTGGCGAACGAGGACGAGTTGGCCATCCGTGTCCAGGGCGATCACCCCGACCGCGCCGGGATGGCGGATGTACTGCCGGGTGATCTCGTCCTCGTCGGGGGTGGTGATCCGGTCCTCGACCAGGTCGAAGATCCGGCCGCGGGCCAGGACCCGCTGCTGCGGGACCGTCCACTCGTCCGGCCGGTCGATGAGCTCCGCGGAGGCCAACCGGCGCCCGGGGGCTCGGGCAGGTCCTCCGGCGGGGGCGGACATCAGACCTCGCCGGCGTCGACCGGGAGTCGGGTGGCGAGGTGGCGCTCCAGCGCCGCCTTCACCAGTCCGGCGAAGAGTGGGTGCGGGCTGGTCGGACGGGACTTGAGCTCGGGGTGCGCCTGGGTCGCCACGAAGAACGGGTGCACATCGGTCGGGAATTCGATGTACTCCACCAAGGTCGCATCCGGCGAGGTGCCGGAGATCACCAGTCCGGCGGCCTCCAACTGGTCCCGGTAGGCGTTGTTGACCTCGTAGCGGTGCCGGTGCCGCTCGGACACCCGGGTCATCCCGTACAACTCGGCGACCACGCTGCCGGGGACCAACTCGGCCGGGTACGAACCGAGCCGCATCGAGCCACCCAGGTCGCCGCCCTCGATGATCGCGACCTGCTCGGCCATGGTGGCGATCACCGGGTGGGCCGACTCCGGGGTGAACTCCGAGGAGTCCGCACCGGGCAGGCCGGCGAGGTTGCGGGCCACCTCGATCACCATGCACTGCAGGCCGAGGCAGAGGCCCAGGATCGGGATGTCATTCTCGCGGGCGTACCGGATCGCGCCGACCTTGCCCTCGACACCGCGGATGCCGAAGCCGCCCGGCACACAGATGCCGTCCATGTCGGCCAGCAGGGCGGCCGCACCCTCTGGGGTCTCGCAGTCGTCGGAGGCGACCCAGTGGAGGTTGACCTTGGTCCGGTTCGCGAAGCCGCCCGCACGCAGTGCCTCGGCCACCGACAGGTAGGCGTCCGGCAGGTCGATGTACTTGCCGACGAGGGCGATGCTCACCTCCTCGTCCGGATTGTGCACCCGGTCGAGGAGGTCGTTCCAGCGGTCCCAGTCGACGTCGTGGAAGGGCAGGTTGAGCCGGCGTACGACGTAGGCGTCGAGGCCCTCGCTGTGCACCACCTTGGGAATGTCGTAGATGCTCGGCGCATCGATCGCGGCCACCACGGCCTCGGCGTCGACGTCGCAGAACAGCGAGATCTTGTTCCGGACCGAGACCGGCACCTCCCGGTCGGCACGGAGCACGATCGCGTCCGGCTGGATGCCGACCTGGCGCAGTGCGGCCACCGAGTGCTGGGTCGGCTTGGTCTTGAGCTCCCTGCTCGGCCCGATCCACGGCAGCAACGACACGTGCAGGAAGAAGCAGTTGTCCCGACCGACATCGTGGCGAACCTGTCGGGCGGCCTCCAGGAAGGGCAGCGACTCGATGTCGCCGACGGTGCCGCCGATCTCGTGGATCACCACGTCGACGTCCGCACCGCCCATCGAGATCATCTGGTCCTTGATCTCGTTGGTGATGTGCGGGATCACCTGGACGGTGTCGCCGAGGTACTCGCCGCGGCGCTCCTTGGCGATCACGGTCTGGTACACCTTGCCGGTGGTGACGTTCGCGTCACCGCTGAGGTTGACGTCCAGGAAGCGTTCGTAGTGGCCGATGTCGAGGTCGGTCTCCGCGCCGTCCTCGGTGACGAAGACCTCGCCGTGCTGGAACGGGTTCATCGTGCCCGGATCGACGTTGAGGTAGGGATCGAGCTTCTGCATCGTCACCCGCAACCCTCGGGCGATCAACAACGAGCCGAGGCTCGAGGCGGTCAATCCCTTCCCGAGAGAGGAGGCGACGCCTCCGGTGACGAACACGTGTCTGGTCATGTACGCCCTGGCTGAATTCGCGACTGTCCCCACGGGCCTCCAGCCTATATGCATCGGTGCGGCCGGACCGCATCGGACTCGCCGAGCACCTCCGCGTACATCGATTCCACCTCCGCGAGCACCGAGGCGTCGGTCGGCAGCCGGGTCGCGGCGGCCAGTGCTCGGGCGGCCAGATCGGCGGCCACCGACGGCTCGGCGAGGACGGAACGGAGCGCGTCCGCGAGGGCGGCCGGGTCGCGCGGGGGGACCAGCAGACCACCGTCGCCGACCAGCGCGGGCACCCCGCCCACCGCGGTGCCGACGAACGGCACCCCGGCGCGCAGTCCCTCCTGGACGGTGAGCGGACTGCCCTCCCAGACGCTGGAGAGGGTGAGTACGTCCGCGGCCGCGAGCAGGTCGGCCACGTCGGAGCGATCGCCGAGCAGCTGGACCGGAGCCCCGGTCCGGTCGATCCGCGCCTGCAGGGCCGCCCGGTCCGGACCTTCGCCGGCCACCACGAACAGTGGTGGCGGGGTGCGGTCGCCGAGCCGGGCAGCCGCGTCGACCAGGACGTCGAACGCCTTCTGGGCGGTGAGCCGGCCGACGCTCAGCACGACCGGCCGGGCGCCGGCTCCGAGGGCAACCCGCACCTCGGCCCGGGAACGCCGCGCCTGCCCCATCTCCGGCGCACTGACCGGGGCGAGGCGTACGTCCTCGGCCCCGAGCGCGCGGGCGGTGGCGGCCAGGTCTGGGGCCACCGCGAGGATCACCCGGGCCCGCCGGGCCACCAGTCGTTCCAGGCCGCGGTGCACCAGTCGGAAGGCGCCGGTGCTCACGGTGGCGTTGTGCCAGGTCGCCAGCAGTGGGGTCGCACGGGGCAGGGCCAGTGCCGCCAGGCCGGCGGCGCGGAGCCCATGCGCGTGCACCAGGTCGTGCCCCTCGGCCCGGTGCCGCAGCGCCGCGGCCGCGAGCAGGTCGGCCGGGTGCGGGCTCGAGGAGATCTCGACCGGGGCGAAGCGGGCCCCGGCGCCGGTGAAGTCGAACTGGTCCTGGGTCTGTTGCGGTCCGCACACAGACACCCGGTGCCCGGCCCGGACCAGACCCTCAGCGAGGACCCGGACATGGCGCCCGGTGCCACCACTGGTGCGGGCGATCACCAACAGTACGGAACTCGTCATCCCAGGGCTCATCGTCGACTCCCCTCCTCGGTCGTGGCCGGACGGCGCAACCCGGCCAGGGTGCCGAGGGTACGACGATCGGTGATCGCGACCACGGCCAGGAAGATCACGCCGGCCAGCAGCGCACAACCGACTCCCCCGGCCACGGCGCCGAACAGCCCAGTCGAACCGAGTGGGCCGGAGAGCCAGGCCGGCACCCCACCGGCAAGCAGAGCCGCCACCGAGGCCGACACCACGGTGCGGGGGCCGGCCAACCAGCCGCCGGTGTCCCGGCGGACCAGGAACCAGCCGACCACCGCGCCCACCAGCATCCCGATCGACACCGAGGCCCCCATTCCGGTCACCACCCCGATCCCGGATCCGGGCAGCAGCGTGGCGGCGAGCAGGGCGGCCGCCATCACCACCAGCCAGGTGATCACCGTGACGGCAGACCCGGGGGCGGCGCGGTGCCGGGCCAGCAGAATCCGGCTGGACAGTCCGACCACGGCAAAACCGATCACTGCCGGGGCGAAGGCGAGGATCGGTCCGGCCAGGGCGCCGGTGTCGGCGGACCCGGGTCCGAGGACGAAGAACCGGGCCACCGGGACCGCAGTGGCCGCGAGCAGGGCCGAGCCGCAGGCGCCGAGCAGCACCACCAGCGGCCCGTACCGGCGCAGGGCCGCGGTGAGTGCGGCCGAGCCCTGCTCGGCGGCAGCACTCAATCGCGGGAAGATGATCTGCAGCACCGGGGCGACCACCACGGCGTACGGCAGCAGGTAGATCGCATTGGCCCAGATGAAGCGGGTCACCGCACCCGGGTCGTCGGTGCCCTTGGCCAGCCAGATGATCAACAACGTGGCCACCTGCTGCAGACCCAGACCGGCGGCACTCGCGACCCCCAGTCGGGCGATCACCGGCGCATCACCGGGAGCGAACCGCAGTCGGGGACGGAGTGGGATTCCACAGCGCAGCAGGCCGATTGCGGTGGTCACGGCCAGGGCGAGCACGCCGGCGGTGGTCCCCCAACCGAGCACGGCGATCGCCCGGGTGTCCAGGCTGGCGAGGTCGGTGACGGCCGGGTCGGCGACCAGCAGACCGAATCCGAGGTAGGTGCCGACGACGACCAGGCTGGAGAACAGCGGGGCCGCGGCTGCCAGCAGGAATCGATGCCGGGCCTGCAGCACACCGGCGGAGACGACGGCGATCCCGTACAACCACACCTGGGGCACGAACATGATCAACAACGCCGCCGCGAGCTCGGCCCCGCCGGCACAGCTGGTGGAGGTGAAGACCCGCCCGTAGGTGCCCGCACCGACCATGATCACCAGGGCGACCGGGGTGAGGACCAGCATCGTCCAGGTCAGCAGCGCGGCGGTGCTCCGGTTGGCCTCGGCCGTCCGCCCGGCGGCCAGGTGCCGACTGATCACCGGGACCACGACCCCGGCGAGCACCCCGCCGGCGACCACCTCGAAGAGCACGTTCGGCAGCTGGTTGGCGGCGTTGTAGGCGTCGCCGAGGCAGGTGTCGCCGACCGTCTTGGAGAAGACGAGCCAGCGGCCGAAACCGACGATCCGCGACGCCAGGGTGAGTGCCCCGACGGTCCACGCGGTACGCGCCAGGAGCCCGGGAGCGGAGTCAGCCATCGGTCGCCGCGGGCGGCGGGCCCGGGTCCGGACGGCCCCACTCATCGATCCGGTTCAGCACCGGATGGTCGGCGATCACCGCGGTGAAGCTGACCTTCTCGCTGGCGGCATTGAGCCCCACCACGCCGGCGAGCAGGACGATCCGCAGCCAGCGGGGAGCAGGCAGGAAGGTCACGCCGAGGGCGGCGCCGAGACCGTTCGCGCCGGCGTCGCCGAGCATCGTCCGGGCGGACAGGTCCCCGGGCAGGGACCCGGCTGCGGCACCGGCCACCGCGCCGCCTCCGGTACGGGCGGTGAGCAGGCCAACGGCGAGCAGCACCTTGGCGGCGCGGCCGGGCCGCAGGTCCAGCAGATTGACCAGGTTGGCGGTCCCGGCGACCAGGGCGGTGTCGAGGACGACGTCGGTGATCCGACCGGCTGCTCCCCGGTGCTGGTTCGACGGGAGCTGGTTCGCCGGTCGGGCCCGGTCGACGAGGAGGCTGGCAGCGAGGGCGGACAGGCCGACCCCGGCCACCTTCACCAGGCCACTGGTCACCCGGCCGTGGCACAGTGCCCCGAGGTGGCCGGCGAAGCCCTTTGCCTGAGCGGTGCCGAAGTGGTCGTCGAAGACGCCGACCGCCCCGCCGCCGACCAGCGCGCAGGCGACGGCCGCCGTCTGCGGGCTCGCCGGGGACGCGGTGGCGAGGCCGACCAACGCGGAGGTGACCCCGATCGGCCCCTCGGTCAGCAGTACGTCCCGTCCGGCATGGTTGGTCCGCACCCACGGCCGCAGCCGATCCGAGCCACGCATGGACTCGACCAGTTGGTTCCCGCCGACGGCCAGGGCGGCTGCCACCAACCCGGCCGCGAGTCCGGTCCCCGCGGCGCGGCCGCGTCCCGTCCGCCCCCTCACCGGAGCGGAAGTTCCGGCGCGACTGCGTCCCGGCTGGCGGCGGCACCATAGTGCCCCTGGTTGCCGAGGAGTTGCTCCTTCGCGGCGAGCAGGCTGGTGGTCACGCCGCTCGGCAGGTCGGCCACGTCGACGGTGCTGATCACGTCCTTGGAGATGTCCTCGTTCCGCGCGGTGGCAATGTCCGTGCCGACCACGTCCTGGCTGTTCGGCCCGGCCAGCACCACACTCGGCGCGGTCTGGCGTAGCGCGACGTCCATCTGCACGTGGGCCAACAGGATCTCCGGGGTGGGCTTGGGCTCGGCCGGCGCGTCGCCGACCACGATGACGATCTGGGCCCGGAGTTCCTCCGGGTGCACGCTGCCCGTGTTCACCAGTCCGCCGTCGGTGAGCGCATCCATCGCCTCCCGGGCGCCCTCGTCGGCGGGGGCCGGCTCGGTCGCCACGATCCCCCGGGCCAGCACCAGGCCGAACTGGGTGGCCAGGGTGGCGTCCTCGGGGTACCCCAGTTGCTCGCTGAACGGGGCGACCACGTCGCTCACCGCACCCTCTGCCTCGGGATCGAACACCCGGTCGTTGACCTCCACCACGGTGGACAGTTCACCGCCCGCTTCGGCCACGGCGCTGGCCATCGCGTCCACGCTGGCATTGGGTGCCGAGGGCATCGCCACCACGGCCACGGTGTTCCCGGTGAGCAGTTCGCGGCTCAGTTCCGTGCCGACCAGTTGGGCGTAGTCGTCCCGGTAGGAGTCCAGGGCCTCCATCCGCAGGATCTCGGCTCGCAACTCCTGGACCTCCTTGCGGTCCTGTTGGGCACCGAGGATGATCTGCTCGTTCAGCCCCTGGCCGACCAGGCCAGCGCCCAGCGCGATGCCGACGGCCAGGGCCATGAACACCGCGACCAGCGAGACGATGTGGTACTTGAAGTTGATCAAGAAAACAGCCCTCGAATCCAATAGATCAGGTCGTTCCAGCGTGCCAGCAACAGGGATCCGAGCCCTTGGCCGGTGTCCGTCACCATCAGCGCCACCACCAGCGCGAGCAACCCGGACAGCAGCAGCAACAACAGCTGCCAGCCCTGCACCTGGCTGCGATAGATCCGGGACACACCCTTGGCGTCGACCAGCTTCGGGCCCACCTTCAGCCGGGTCAGGAAGGTGGAGGCCATCCCGGCCCGCCCCTTGTCCAGGAACTCCACCAGGTTGGCGTGGGTTCCCACCGCCACCATCAGCCGAGCCCCCTTCGAGTCCGCCAGCAGCATCGCCGCGTCCTCGCTGGTGCCGAGGGCGGGGAACAGGATGGCGTCCAGGCCGAGGTCCGTCACCCGTTCCACCCCCGGGGCGCGCCCGTCCCGGTAGGCGTGCACCACGATCTCGGCGCCGGAGCGCAGGGTGGCATCCGAGCACGAGTCCATGTCCCCGATGATCATGTCCGGCTTGTAGCCCGCCTCGATCAGGGCATCCGCACCGCCGTCGACGCCCAGCAGCAGCGGCCGGTACTCGGAGATGTAGGCGCGCAATGCGTCCAGGTCGGAGCGGTAGTCGTACCCGCGGACCACGATCAGCACGTGCCGGCCCTCGAAGTCGGTCTCCACCTCGGGAACACCGACGCCCTCCAGCAGCAGTTCCTTCTCCAGCCGCATGTACTCCATCGTGTTGGCCGCGAAGGCCTCGATCTGGTCTGACAACCCGGCCCGGGCGGTCGTCATCTGCTCCTGCAGGGCGGACTCCGTCATCACCGTGCCCCGGCCGATGGTCTCGCCGGAGCGGTCGATCAGGGCGCCGGTGTCATCGATGGAGATCCGCTGGCCCTCGTGCAGGACCTCGAAGAGCTCCTCGCCGGCGTCGTCGACCAGGGTGATCCCGGCCCCGAGGAGGATCTCCGGCCCGAGGTTGGGGTAACGACCCGACACCGAGGGCACCGCATTCACCACCGCCTGCACCTGGCACTCCACCAGGGCCTCCGCGCTCACCCGGTCGAGGTCACCGTGGTGGATCACGGCGATCTCCCCCGGTTTCAGGCGCTTGGTGAGGTTCTTGGTCCGGCGGTCCAGCCGTACCGTCCCTCCCACGCCCTGGTCTTGACCGGTGCGGCGGCGTAGGGATGGCAGTCTCATGGTGTGGCCAATCCTCCCACGCCGGACGAGCCGGGCTCAGCCACCGGTGCGGTGCGCCGCCACCGTCGCGAGCAACTCCCCGGCGTGGGCGAGGGCGGACTCGCTGGTGTCGAGCCCGGCCATCATCCGGGCGAGTTCGGTGGCCCGGTCCTCCTCGGTCACCTCGGCGATGCCGCTGGTGGTCACCTGCCCGTCATCGGACTTGACCACCACGTAGTGCCGGTCCGCGAAGGCGGCGACCTGGGCCAGGTGCGTCACCACGACCACCTGCGCGTGCCGGGCCAGCGTGGCCAGTCGGCGGCCGATCTCGACCGCCACCTTCCCGCCGACCCCGGCGTCCACCTCGTCGAAGACGAAGGTTCCGTGGTGCCCGTCGTCGGCCAGCACCACCTCCAGCCCGAGTCGGATCCGGGACAACTCGCCCCCGGAGGCCACCTTGGCCAGCGGCCGGGGCTCGCTGCCGGGGTTCGCGCTGAACAACAGTTCCACCTGGTCCTGTCCGTGCCGACCGAGTTCGGTCCGGGTGATGGCGAACTCCATCCGGGCGTGCGGCATCGCCAGGGCACCGAGCTCGGCCACCACCTTCGTGCCGAGTGCCTTCGCGGCCTTCCGCCTGCGGGTGGTGAGCTGGTCGGCCAGGTCGGTCAGTTCCGCAGCGAGGGCCGCCACCGTGGCGGCGAGTTCGTCGATCCGGGCGTCGGACCCCTCGAGTTCCCCGAGCCGACGGGCCGCCTCGGCCGACCAGGCGAGTACGGCGTCGCAGTCGTCGCCGTACTTGCGAGTCAGTCCGGCGAGTTCGGCCTGCCGGGCGGCCACGGCTTCGAGTCGTCCCGGTTCGGAGTCGAGGCGAGAGGAGTAGCGGGACAGGTCACCGATCAGGTCCTCGACCAGGTAGCCCGCGTCCGCCGCCCGGGTGGCGAGGTCGGCGGCATCCGGGTCCCGGCCGCTGAGTTCCTCCAGTGCCTTGCGGGCCGCACCCAAGGCCCCGAGAGCCCCTTCCCGGGCTTCTCCGACGGCGGACATCTGCTCCTCCCCCGCGAGTGCCTCCATCCCTTGCTGGGTGGAGATCCGGAGGTCGTCGGAGGCCTGCAGCCGACGGGTCTCGGCGGCCAGCGCGGTGTCCTCCCCCGGCTCGGGCGCCACCTTCTCGATCTCCTCCAGGCCGAACCGCAGCAGGTCGACCTCCCGGGCCCGCGCCTGTGCCTCGGCCGTCAGGGTGTCGAGTTCGGTCCGGGCTCGCCGGTGCGCCTCGAACCGGTCCCGGTACGTGGTCAGCACCTTCGCCAGCCCCTTGCCGCCGTACCGGTCCACGATCTCGCGCTGCCGTTCCGGGCTGGCCAGGCGGACCTGCTCGGACTGGCCGTGGATGGTGACCAGGTCCGCGGCGATGTCTCCGCACACGGTCACCGGCAGTTGTGCCCCACCGGCGTAGCACCGGGAGCGTCCAGCGGCCGTGACCTGCCGGCTGAGCAGCAGTTCGCCGCCTTCCAACTCACCGCCGGCATCGGCGACGATCGTGGCGATGGCCCGGGGCGGATCCGCGAAGCGTCCCTCCACCAGGGCGCGGCGGGCACCGACCCGGACGGACTTGGGGTCGGCCCGACCGCCGAGCAGCAGGCCGATCCCGGTGACGACCATGGTCTTGCCGGCTCCCGTCTCGCCCGTGACCACGGTGAGCCCCGGGGACAGTTCCACACTCGCCTCGTCGATCACGCCCAGGTCGACGATGCGCAGGTCGGTGATCACCGGTTCGTCCCCTGCTCGCCGGGACCATCCTGCTCGGCGGCACCGTCCTGTTCGGCGGCACCGTCCTGTTCGGCGGCACCGTCCTGTTCGGCGGCACCGCGCCACCCCTCGACCCGGAGGCCGAACTTGGCGACCAGCCGGTCGGTGAACGGTCGACTGGAGAGCCGGGCCAGCTTCAGCCGGTGGTCCCAGCGGGTGACCCGGATCTCCATCCCGCCCTGCAGTTCGACCGAGCGCCGGCCGTCGCACCACACCACGCCGCGGGCCTCGGGGGCCTCGAGCAGCTCCACCACGACGGTCGAGGTGGGATTGAGTACGAGGGGACGGGCGAACAGCGCGTGCGCGCTGACCGGCAGCAGCAACAAGGCATCCAACCCGGGCCAGATGACCGGCCCACCGGCAGAGAAGGCGTACGCGGTGGAGCCGGTCGGGGTGGCCACCAGGACACCATCGCAACCCCAGCGCGACAGCGGTCGGCCGTCCACCTCGACCAGGACCTCGAGCATCCGCTCCCGGGCCGCCTTCTCGATCGACACCTCGTTCACGGCGAAGGAGGACCACACCGGCTGGTCCTCGGCATCCAGCACCTCGACCGCGATGGTGAAGCGTTCCTCCACCTCGTAGTCGCGATCCACCACGTGGTCGACGATCAGGTCCAGGTCGGCCGACTCCGCCTCGGCCAGGAAGCCGACGTGGCCGAGGTTCACGCCGAGCAACGGCACCTCGGCGCGGATCGCCCACTCCGCGCCCCGCAGGATGGTGCCGTCCCCGCCGAGCACGACGGCGAGTTCGCAGCCGTCCACGTCGTGGCCGTCCTCGCTGAGCGGAGTCACCGGCACACCGACGAACTCCGCGCGCAACTCGGCGATGTCCGGGGCGGGCAGCATGCACTGGATCCCGGCAGCGGCGAGCCCGGCCACCAGACGTCCGGCGGCCGCCACGGCCTGGGGCCGACCGGTGTGGGTCAACACGGCCACCCTGCGCTGCACAGTCACGCCTGACAGCATAAGAGGTCCCCCGGAGAGGGAGGTCACCCGTGGCGCAGGTGCAGGAAGTATTCGACATTGCCGGCCGGCCCGGGGAGCCGGCTCTCCGCGCGGGCGACCTCGACCCAGCCGTGCGCGGCGGTTGCCGCGGCCACCGAGTCCACCGCCTCGGTCCGCAGGTCCGCCGACCGGACCACACCGCCCTTGCCGAGCCGGGAGCGCCCCACCTCGAACTGGGGCTTGACCATCAACAGGGCGACCCCATCTGGATCGAGAACCGTGAGCAACGGGTCGAGCAGGAGTCGCAGCGAGATGAAGGAGACGTCCGCCACGAGCAGGTCGACGGGCTGTCCGCCGACATCGTCCAGGACCAGGTCGCGCAGGTTGGTCCGTTCCCGGACGACGACCCGCTCGTCCGCGCGCAGCAACGGGTCGAGTTGGTCGTGTCCGACGTCCACGGCGTACACCGGTCGGCAGCCGCGTTCCAGCAGCACCTGGGTGAAGCCGCCGGTGGAGGCCCCGGCGTCCAGGACTCGGCCGGAGACCGGCACCTCCAGGTCATCGAGGGCGCCGATCAACTTACCGGCGGCGCGGGACACGTACCGGTCATCGGGGACGGCGAGCGTCAACCGGTGGCCGGTGGTGACCTCGTACGCCGGCCGGCTGACCGCCCGGCCGTCAACCAGGACCGAGCCGGAGTCGATCATCCTCCGGGCCCGGCTCCGCGACCTCGCCAGGCCGCGCTCGACCAGGGCGAGGTCGAGCCTCACGATGGTCCGTGGACTCCCGGGGACTCCTGCTGGTCCGGGCCCGCCTCGTACGGACCCTCGTCCTCGGCGTCGAGGGCCTGGTGCAGGGCCTCGTGGGCCGCCGTCAGCCGATCGTGCTGCTCCGCAACCCGAAGGTCAGCCAGGTCGGCGACCGAGGACACCGCGCGGTCGACCCGGGCATTGCCGGTCACCGGGGCCTCCGGCAGGGCGGGCTCGGTGAGTTCGTGCTGTTCGCTCATGCCTTCTTCGCCGCAGTCTTCTTCGCTGTCGTCTTCTTCGCTGTGGTCTTCTTCGCGGGAGCCTTCTTGGCTGCCGTCTTCTTGGCTGCGGTCTTCTTGGCTGCGGTCTTCTTGGCCGGAGTCTTCTTGGCCGGAGTCTTCGTCGCCGCAGTCTTCTTGGCGGGCGGGGTCGCGGCCCGCGGTGCCTGGGCGGACTCGTGGGCCAGGCCCAGTCGCAGTTCCTTGACCTCGGCCCGGAGTGCGTCCAGATCCTCACGCCGGACCAGGCCGAGCCGGGTCGTGGCCTTCTCGATCTCGCCGGCGACCAGGGTCTCGAGGAGCTCCCGGTTCACCTTGCTCGCGGTCATGATCTCGTCGGCCAGCTGGGTCACCCGACCGGTCGCGGTGTCGGCCACCTCGTCCAGCCCGGTCTGGGCCAGCAACCCTCGGGCGGTGTCCATCGCCTTCTTGCGGGTGGTACGACTCAGCCCGGTGGCTGCCTGTACGTAACTCTGGATCGCATCGAATGCCATCGGGTGTTCCTCCTCGGATTGGACCCGACGCACCACGTGTCGCGCCGGGTCGTCGGGGTGACCTGCGCCTACCGTATCCGCCCGCAGGCGGCCAGTGCAGTCCCGCAGTCGAGGGAATGTCCCGCATCGGCGTACTGCCAGGCGAGTTGGGCCAGCGCCCACGCACCATCGAGAAGGGCTTCGTCGGTGTCGAGGTCGCCGGTCAGGACGGCAGCTCCCTCCCGCACCGACGCGGTCACCCGGCCGCACCGGACCTCGTCCCCGGCCAGCTCGGCTCGGCGGGCCGGGTCGAGCAGCGCGGACAGGTCAGCCCCCAGGTGGGTCGGGCGTTGGTCCGGACCGGCCTCGACCAGGTCGGCGAGCCCGTGTGCGCCGGTCAGCACGAACAGGCTGTCGATTCCGACGGCGACGGCCCCGGCCACGTCGGTGTCCAGTCGGTCGCCGACGAAGATCGCCTGCGCCGCCCCCGTACGCCGCAGGGTGGCTTCCATCAGCGGCCGGTACGGCTTCCCCGCCACCAACGGTTCCCGGTCGACCGCCGTGCCGACCACGGCGACGGCGGCCCCGTTGCCCGGCACCAGGCCGAGATCGGTGGGACGAGTCGAGTCGGTGTTGGTCGCCACCCACAGGGCGCCGCGCTGGATGGCGTGCGCGGCCAGCGAGAGGTCCGACCACTGCAACTGCGGGTCATAGCCCTGGATGACGGCGACCGGGTGCTGGTCGAGCCGGGTCACGACCCGCAGGCCGACCCGACGCACCTCGGTCGCGAGCGCCTCGGTGCCCACGACCAGCACCGGTGCACCGGCCGGCACGTGTTCGCCGAGCAGGGCGGCACCGGCCTGGGCCGCGGTGACGATGTCCTCGGCCTGCGCGTCGATGCCGAGGTCGACGAGGTGTCGGGCGACCGCCACCGGTGGACGTGCGGCGTTGTTCGTCACGAACCCGATGGTGACGTCACGCCGGCGCAACCGGGCGAGTCCGTCGGCGGCACCGGGCACCGGCTCGGGACCGAGGTAGACGACACCGTCCAGGTCGAAGAGGGCGGCGTCGTACCCGTCGACCAGAGCGTTCGGTTCAATCATCCTCGGACTCGTCGGGTTCCGGCACGTCGTCCTCGGACTCGTCGAACTCGATCGCCAACCCGGACAGCGCGTCGACCCGCTCCGCCGCGTCCGTACTCCGTTCGGAGTCCAGTTCCGCCGCCGACTCGAACCACTTCCGGGCCGCAGCCTCGTTGCCCGCGGCCAACAACAGGTCGGCGTAGGCGTACTGGGCGCGGGCGGCCGGGGTACGCCCGGCCCGTGCGGCCTCGCCGGAGTCGATCAGGGACTTGAGGATCCGCTGTGCCTCGGCGGCCTGACCCAGGTCGGAGCGTGCCCCCGACTCGACGATCTGCATCTCGACCTGCTGGGTCGGGTCCAGCACCTGCTCGCGCGATTCACGGGCCAACTTGAGGGCCTGCTGGGGGCGTCCGAGGGCCCGCTCGCAGTCGGCCATCACCGGCAGGAAGTCGTGGTTTCCGGTCATCCGCCGCAGCGCGCGGTACTCGTTCAGTGCCGCCGCGAACTCACCCGCCGCGTACGCGGTCTCGGCGGCCGCCTCCCGGACGACGGGCAGCCGGGCGGCCCGCCGGCGCGCCGCCTCGGCGTGCGCGTACGCAAGTACCGGGTCCCGGTCGATCAGGTACCCGGCAGCGACCAGGTGCGCGCCGACCATCTCCGACAGTTCCTTGGGCAGGCCGCGCAGTTCGGCCCGGACGCCGCGCGGCAGGTCGCGCAGGTCGACATCGGTCGGCACCGGCGGCTCATCGGCCCGGGCGGCCAGCCCTGGGCGCGGAGCCTCCCGCGGTTCCCGACGCTCATCACGCGGACTGCGATCATCGCGCGGACGGCGGTCATCACGGCGGTCATCACGGGGACGACGATCATCCCGACGGGGACCGGAGCGCCCTTCCGGTCGATCACCCGTGCCGCGACCCCGGTCGTCCCGGTCCCGTCCGCGGCCACCTGCGCGGCCTCGATCGTTGCCCGCAGCGGATCCGCCTCGTCCGGGGCCGGCCCCCCGCCCCCGAGATCCTCGATCATCCTTGTCACCGCGCCAGTTGTCACTCACCGGCCAATCCTCCCGCATCGCTCGACAAACGCAAACGGAGGGCACGCCCCGGAGCCCGCCACGCATCCTCCAACCCGGCCATCCCGCACCCGACGCCCGCCCCGACGCTCAGCGGGCCACGACGACCTCCGGGCCGAGCGCGGCCAACTCGGACAGCACGTCCACCTCGGCACCGGAGTCGGTGACGACGAGGTCGATCTCGTTGACCCGGGCGAAGGAGCAGAAGGAGTTGCGGCCGACCCGGCCCGAGATCGCCGGCACCACCCGCCGGCGGGCGGCCAACAGCATCGCCCGCTTCGTGCCCGCCTCCTCCGGATTGGTCGTGGTCAGGCCCTGGCCCGGCGTGATGCCGTTCACCCCGACGATGGCCAGGTCCGCCGTCAGGTCGGCGAGCCGGTCCGCGGTGGCCGCATCGACCGCCGCAGCCGTCAACCCGCGGATCATTCCGGGCAGGGTGATCACCCGCAGGTTCTCCCGGTCAGCCAGCAGGCGGGCGGCCGGAAGGTTGTTCGTCACCACGGTCAGCTGGCGCTCCGCGGGCATCAGCGAGGCGAAGACGTAGGTCAGTGAGCCCGAGTCGAGCACCACCACACCGTCATCGGGCACCTCGGCCACGAGACGGCGGGCGATCACATTCTTCTCCGTGCTCTGCTCCGCATGCCGGGCCGCCAGCGCCTGTTCGAACGGAGTCGAGTTCACCAACTCGGCCCCGCCGTGCACGCGGCGCAGTGTGCCCCGTCGTTCGAGCACGTCCAGGTCACGGCGCACAGTCTCCGTGGTGACCCCCAGAGCGTGACTGATCTCGGCCACGCCGAGGCGCCCCTTGGCCGCCACCAGCAGTGCGATGATCTCACGTTGCCGCTCCGGCGGGTACTTGGTCACCAACGCGTGCTCCCCTCCTGGCCGAGCATCCGGGTGGACAGTCAAGCATGCGCACCCCGTACGGATCATCGAACCATCATCAGAAAACAAACAGAAACGGACCCGTTCTGCCCGGTTCGAGGTCTGGACCCGGGGTTGTCTCTGCGCTAATGTCACCGAAAGCAGACTTTCGGTCCTCGTTCACAGGCAAACGGCCACACAGAGGAGACCAATCTCAATGACGAGACATCGACAGCGCAGGCTGCGCAGGGCAGCCCTGGGGATGGGGATCACCCTCGCCCTGTCCGGTTGCGCCGGCTTCGGCAACTTCGGTCAGGAACCCGGCGTCACCACCGTGACCTTGGCCAGCGTGAACAACCCGCAGATGCAGGACATGAGCCAGTTGATGACGGAGTTCAACAAAGAGCACCCCGACATCCGGATCAACCTGATCATGATGGAGGAGAACGACCTCCGCAACGCCGCAACCAAGGACGTGGCCACCCAGGGCGGCCAGTACGACGTGATGACCGTCGGTGCCTACGAGGTCCCGATCTGGGGACAGAACGACTGGTTGGTCGACCTCACGGATCTCGCTGCCGAGGACCCCTCCTACGACGTCGACGACTTCTTCGCCCCGGTGCGTGACGGCGTCTCCTTCGACGACCGCCTGTACGCGGTCCCGTTCTACGCCGAGTCCTCCTTCCTGATGTATCGCAAGGACCTGTTCGCCGAGGCCGGCCTGGAGATGCCCGAACGGCCCACTTGGGAGGAGGTGGCCGAGTTCGCGGCGGAGTTGCACCAGCCTGAGGAGGACCGGGCCGGCATCTGCCTGCGGGCCAAGCCCGGCTGGGGGGAGATGTTCGCCCCGCTCACCACGGTGGTCAACACCTTCGGTGGCCAGTGGTACAACACCGACTGGGATGCGCAGGTGAACGCCCCCGGCTTCACCGAGGCGGTCCAGTTCTACGTCGACACCCTGGCCGAGTCCGGGCAGCGGGACCCGGTCTCCTTCGGCTTCACCGAGTGCCTGAACCTCTTCAGCCAGGACCGGGCCGCGATGTGGTACGACGCCACCTCAGCTGCCGGATCGGTCGAGGACCCGGCCAACTCGAAGGTGTCCGGCAAGGTCGGCTACGTCCGAGCACCGGTGGCCGAGACGGAGAACGCCGGCTGGCTGTGGTCGTGGAACCTCGGCATCAATGCCGAGTCGGAGAACAAGGACGCGGCCTGGGAGTTCGTGAAGTGGGCGACCTCCAAGGAGTACGCCGAGCTCGTCGGCTCCGAGTTGGGCTGGGCCCGGACACCACCGGGCACTCGGCAGTCCACCTACGAGATCCCCGAGTACATCGACGCAGGCGGCGAGTTCGCCCCGTTGACCGCCGAGATCATGACCGAGGTCGACCCGAAGCAACCCGGGGTGGATCCCCAGCCGTACACCGGCATCCAGTACGTGACGATTCCCGAGTTCCAAGATGTCGGCAACCAGACATCGCAGTTCATCGCTGACGCCATTGCCGGCCGCCGCACCTTGGATGAGGCACTGGACTCGGGCCAGAAGGTGGCCCAGCGGGCGGGCGAGAACCAGAAGAAGGGAGCCGGACAGTGACCACCGTCGCACCCGCCCCGGACGCGGAGCTCGCCGCTCCCCCGGTGGGGAAGAAGGGCAAGAAGAAGGCCGTCCTCACCGGGCAGGACTTGGCCGAGCGGAAGTTCGCCCGCAAGCTGCTCCTGCCGGGCCTGGTGTTGGCCATCCTGATCACCCAGGTCCCCTTCCTGATCACGATCTACTATTCCTTCCAGAACTGGAATCTGGCCCGACCGGAGGAACGCTCCTTCGCCGGATTCGACAATTACGCGGCCGTGTTCGTGAACGGCGCCTTCCTCCCCTCACTGCTCGCCACGGTGCTGATCGTTGGTGGATCGGTGATCCTCTCCTTGGTGTTGGGGCTGCTCTTCGCCGTCCTGCTTGACCGGAAGTTTCCCGGCCAGGCACTGGCCCGGACCTTGTTGATCACTCCCTTCCTGGTGATGCCGGCCGCGTCGGCGCTGATCTGGAAGTGGTCCCTGCTGGACGCCAACGTGGGCATCGTGAACTACGCGCTCGGCTTCATCGGCATCGACCCGGTGGCCTGGAACACCGACCATCCGGCACTCACCATCGTGTTCGTGCTGACCTGGCAGTACACCCCGTTCATGATGCTGATCCTCCTGGCCGGGCTGCAGTCCCAGTCCGGTGAGGTCCTCGAGGCCGCCGACGTGGACGGAGCGAGCCCGATCCAGACCTTCCGATTCATGACCCTGCCGCACCTGCGGACCTATGCAGAATTGTCGGTGCTGCTCGGCACCGTGATGATGATCCAGGTCTTCGACCCGGTGAACATCATGACCAAGGGCACCGGCGGCAGTAAGACACTGCCCTATCTGCTCTACGAACGAGCGTTCATCGGCCAGCAGATCGGGGAGGCCGCCGCCTACGGCGTGGTCACCGTCCTACTCACGATCATCGTCGCGACGCTGACCCTTCGCACCCTGTTCAAGGTCTTCACCGAGGAGGCACGCTGATGTCCGCCGCAACCGTTGCCGTGCCCGGGCCGGCCGCCCGCAAGCGCCCGTGGAGTCGACGCCGGGCGGGTGGGCTGTTGGTCACGCTACTGACCTGGGTGCTGGTCTTCCTGTTCTTCTTCCCGGTGTTGTGGATGGTGGTCACCGGATTCAAGACCGAGGGTGCGGCCGCGTCCTACCCGCCCTCCTTCATCGCCGATTTCACCCTCGACCGATACGTGGAGACCTTCCGCCGCGGCATGGGCCTCTACTTGGCCAACTCGGCTGCGGTCTCCATCTTCTCGACGGTCGTGGTGATGGCCGTCGCGATCCCGGCGGCGTACGCACTGTCGGTACGTCCCATCGGCCGTTGGCAGGATGCGCTGTTCTTCTTCATCTCCACTCGCTTCATGCCGTTGGCGGCCGTCATCATCCCGATCTTCATGGTGCTGCGCTCGCTCGGACTGCTGGACAACCTGTGGGCCCTCGGGCTGCTCTACCTGGGCGTGAACCTGCCGCTGGCGGTGTGGATGATGCGTTCCTTCTTCGCCGAGGTCCCACGGGCCGTGGTGGAGGCCGCGCAGATCGACGGGGCGAGCTACATGCGTGAACTGTGGCGGGTGGCGCTGCCCATCGTGGCTCCGGGCGCCGCGGCGGCGGCACTGATCTGCTTCATCTTCGCCTGGAACGAGTACTTCCTGGCGAACCTGCTGACCGCCGTGGTGGCCCGGACGACTCCACCGTTCCTCGGCAGTTTCGTCGACGGGCGCGGGCAGTTCCTGGCGGTCCTGTCGGCGGCGTCGACGGTCGCGGTGCTGCCGGTGATCATCGCCGGCTGGGTCGCCCAGAAGCGGCTGGTGCGTGGGCTGGCGATGGGTGCGGTGAAGTGATGCGGCGCACCAACCCCGAGCCGGGTCCTTCCCCGGCCGCCGCCTGAGTCCTCGACCATGTCGATCAGCCCACGCCCCGGCACCGCACGCACCCAGACGCTCGTCGACTGGTTGGCTGCGGAGGGCCGGATCGAGGTGGCCGAGGTGGCGAGTCGGCTCGGGGTGGCGCCCGAGACCGTACGCCGGGACCTGCGAGCCCTGGAGGAGGCCGGGAAGCTCCAGCGGGTGCACGGGGGCGCGATCCCGGTCCCGGTCGCCGCACCGGCGACGGTGAATGCGAACACCCCGGACCGAGACCACGCCCTCGCCCGGCTGGTCTGGGCCGACCTGCCCCGGCAGGGCACCATCCTGCTCAGTGCCGGACGATTGATCCTGGCGCTGGCCGAGGTGATCACCGACGACCCGCCCCGCACCTCCGGGCTGACCATGATCACCAACTCCTTGGATGCCGCCGTCCTGTTGTCGAAGTTGGGCCAGTTGTCGGTCTACAACATCGGCGGCACGGTGAGCCGGGAGACCCGCGCCCAGGAGGGCGACTGGGCACTGACCGAACTCCGCCGACTCCAGACCGACGTGTGCGTGGTCTGCCCGGGCGGCATCACCCTCGACGGGCTGTCCCAGACCACGCCGGCCGCGGCCGCGGTGTCCCGGGCCGAGGTGGCTGCCGGGCGGCGGGTGGTCGCGATGGCCGACGCCGCGGTCCTGGGCCGAGCCGCCTTCGTCCAGTTCGCCGGGCTGGACGAACTGGATGCCCTGTTCGTGGCCGGCGGCGCCTCCTCCGCTAGCCTGCAACCATTCCTGGACAGGGGGTTGTCGGTCGTCTCGCCCCCACTCGACGGAGGAGAATGACCCATGGCAGCCCGAACCCGACTGGTGGCCGGCGTCGACTCGTCCACCCAGTCGTGCAAGATCGTCGTGTGCGACGTGGACACCGGTGCCGTGATCCGCAGCAGCCGAGCCTCGCATCCGGACGGCACCGAGGTCGCTGCCGACGCGTGGTGGCAGGCTTGGCAGCAGGCCACCGCTGACGGAGTGCTGGACGGGGTCGGCGCGCTGGCCGTCGGTGGTCAGCAGCACGGTCTGGTCACCCTCGATTCCGACGATGACCTGGTCCGGGACGCCCTGCTGTGGAACGACAACCGCTCCGCCACGGACGCGCTCGACCTGATCGACGAGTTCGGCGGCCGGCAGGCCTGGGCGGACGCGGTCGGCTCCGTACCGGTTGCGTCGATGACGGTCGCCAAGCTGCGCTGGCTCGCTCGCGCAGAGCCGGAGAACGCGACCCGGACCCGTACCGTCCTGCTCCCGCACGACTGGCTGACCTGGCGCATCGGCAACGGCTCCTTCGAACCCGTCACCGACCGTGGTGACGCCTCCGGCACGCTCTACTTCGATGCGGTGCGCAACGAGTACCGCCGCGACCTGGTGGAGTTGGCCCTGGGCCGTTCCGATCTACGACTGCCCCGGGTGGCGGCCCCGGACGAGGTGGTCGGTGAGACCCCGGACGGGATCAAGATCGCACCCGGAACCGGGGACAACATGGCGGCCGGTCTCGGACTCGGCCTGTCCCCCGGCGAGGCGGTCGTCTCCCTGGGCACCAGCGGCACGGTGTTCGTCCGCTCCGAGGCCCAGACCCACGAACCCACCGGTACGGTGGCCGGCTTCGCCGACGCAACCGGCGCCTTCCTGCCCCTGGTCTGCACCCTGAACGGGGCCCGCAACCTGGTGGCCACCGCCGAGCTGCTCGGGGTCGGACTGGATGAGTTCAGCCGGTTGGCCCTGTCCGCGCCGGCGGGCAGCGAGGGACTCACCTACCTGCCCTACCTCGAGGGGGAACGCACCCCGCCGCTGCCGGATGCCCGCGGGGAGTTGTCCGGCATGACCTTGGCCAACCTGACCCCGGCGAACCTGGCCCGGGCCACCGTGGAGGGGATGCTGTGGAGCCTCGCGTACGGGATCCAGGTGCTGCGCGAACAGACCGGCGAGATCAGCCGCATCACGCTGACCGGCGGCGCCGCACAGTCCGAGGCCGTACGCGCGATCGCCCCGGCCGTCTTCGGGGTGCCGATCGCGGTCACCGAGCCCTTCGAGAGCGTCGCGGTCGGCGCGGCCCGGCAGGCGGCCTGGGCGTGGACCGGCGAACTGCCGGACTGGCCCGTCCCGCTGGCCGACGAGATCCGCCCGACCGAGGCCGACGTCACCGCCGCCAGTGACCTCCATGATCGCTACCTCGCGGTGCTCGACGCCCACTTCGGCACCCGGTGACCCGTCCGCCGCCGAGACAGACCACCCAGAATCCCAGGAACAGCACCCACGGCGCAGACGCCACGATCGCGACCAGTACCAACGCCAGTAGTGGAACGAACAGGACTGGCCAGGGCGGCCCACCGTGCGCGCGGGCGGGCCCGGTCGCAGATCGCCGGTGGACCAACTCCCGGGGTCCGACCCCCGCCGGCACCTGGGGTCCGGCTGGGCCCGCTGCCCCGGGGAGGTCAGCGAAGAGGGGCGCCAGGTCGTGTTGGTGGACCGCGGCGAGTGCCGCCGCCACGCGCTCCTCGTACTCGTCCTTCTCCAGTCGACCGGCGGCGAAGTGATCAGCGAGCACGGAGACGGCCCGGTCGCGTTCGGCATCACCGATCCGCAGCGGTCCCGCCCACTCCCGGGTCGTGGTCACGAGGGCCGATCCTCGTCGCCCTCGGCGAGGATCTGGAACAGCGTCTTGCGCAGGTCGACCAGCGCCGCACGGGCCGTACCCTGTTGCTCCGGCGTGCCGGTCGCCATGATCTGCCACAGGGCACCCATCAACTGGCCGACCAGGGGCTTCAACTCGTGCTCGTCCGACTCCTCGTCGGGGCCTGCGGCAAACGCCCGCCACGGTGCGGCCAGTTCCTCGACATGCTCCTCGGCGTAGCGTCGTCCGCCCTCGGTCAGCCGATAGGTCCGACGGCCCTCCGGGGCGCCGGCCACCACCAGCCCCTCGTCCTCGAGTTGCTGGAGGGTCGGGTACACCGACCCGGGGCTCGGCTTCCACGCCCCACCACTGCGCTCCTCGATCTCCTGGATCACCTGGTAACCGTTCAGGTCCACGTCCTGCAGGACCGACAGGATGGCTGCGCGTACGTCCCCGCGCCGCGCCTTGCCGGTTCGCCGCGGCGGACCGCCCCATCCCGAGCCGCCCCAACCGGGTCGGGGGCCGAAGGGCATGAACCAGCCGCCGCCCCACGACTCCGGTCCGCCACGCCGCCGATGTCCACCGTGCGGGCCGCCGTGCTCGCGCCGCCCCTCCGAACGCCCGCCGCTCATCTCGGCACACCAGTCCGCAACCTGTCGTACCGCCCGATCCAGCTCGGCAGCCCAGCGATCGTGGCCGCCGGCACTACGGCCGCACTGCCCCAAGCCCCACGGACCTGCCGCCGCATGTCCCGCTCCACTCATAATTGCCCCTCGATCCTCAGTGATTGTCGCCACCGCTAGTTCGCGATAGGTCAACGATATATCGGGACGGATGACAAACCAACCCCAACGACCGAAGAACTCGGCGCGGGCGTCAGAGGGCTGCGGCCCAGAGCTTCGGCGTGCCGTGCATGGGGATCGCACCCAGGCCGTACCACAGGGTCGCGATCTCCAACCATTGATCCTCCGCCGAACTGAGCGGACGCACCGACTCATAACCCTTCCGGAAAGTCTGCCGCGTCACCCTCGGGGTCGGCTGCCAGTCGTGGAACCGGGTGCCGAGGTAGACGCCGGCCCGAGCCAGGTCATCCACCCGGGCGCCGATCTCCACGTCATCGAAGTCCAGCACCGCGACCACGGCGGAGTCGCGGGTGAGGATGTTCGCCGCACGGTAGTCGCCGTGCAGCAGTTGGGCCTCATCGTCCAGCTCGGGGGCGGCGGACAGCAGGCCCTCGAGACGCCGCAACGCCTCCGGTGCGTGCGTGTGGTCCACGCCGTTGAGCCAGTCCTCGACTCGCTCTCCCAGCCCGGTCCGCGCCGCCACCGGTACGCCGTCCATCGACTCCGTGCCGAGGGCCCGATGCAACCGCGCCAGGCTCACACCGGCAGAGTGCACGGCGCGTTCGTCGCCCACGTCCAGCCAGTCACCGGGAACTTCCGGGAGTACGGCGACAGACAGGCCCGCGGCCGGCCCATCAACCACCACCCGCTCCTGCGCATCGATCGTCGGAATCGGCGCGACCACCGGGACATCGCGCCGCGCGAGCCTGCCCAGCAACCGCGTACAGAAGTCCAACCTCGGAAACAGAACACCGGCGCGGGACCACTTCAGCACCAGTCCGCCCCGCGTCGAACGGACGAAGGCAATCGCGTTGTGACTGCTGATCACGATCCGCGAGCAGTCATGGACTCCGATACCCCACGTCTCCTCGAGCATCCCGGCGATCCACTGCGTGGCCGTCGCGAAATCCTGGAATCCGAAGCGACGCTGCAGCGCAACGTCCGGAGCCTCCGACTCCCAGAGCATCGACAGTCCCCATGGCAACACGTCGGCGAGATTAGCAGGCCACCTGAGGGCCACACAGCAGGAAACCTGGGTGTAGCATGCAAAAACACTTCAAGGCCGGCCACGAATGGCCAGCCTTGAAGTGTTTGTATGTCCGGCGACGTCCTAGTCTCCCACACGGTACCCCGTGCAGTACCATCGGCGCTGAAAGGCTTAACTTCCGGGTTCGGAATGGAGCCGGGTGTTTCCCTTTCGCCATGATCACCGAAACTCTATGGAGTTATGAGCGGGTTCCCGACCATATCTCGGGAACCGCACAGTGGACGCGTAGCATCTTTGTAGGAACAAGCCCTCGGCCTATTAGTATCGGTCAGCTCCACACGTTGCCGTGCTTCCACATCCGACCTATCACCCAGTGGTCTGCTGGGGGCCTTACCAGGTTATCCTGTGGGAGTCCTCATCTTGGAGCGTGCTTCCCGCTTAGATGCTTTCAGCGGTTATCACTTCCGAACGTAGCCAACCAGCCGTGCCCTTGGCAGGACAACTGGCACACCAGAGGTTCGTCCGTCCCGGTCCTCTCGTACTAAGGACAGCTCTCCTCAAGACTCCTACGCGCGCAGCGGATAGGGACCGAACTGTCTCACGACGTTCTAAACCCAGCTCG
>JBQDIN010000024.1:0-47663 GCA_052094425.1 Propionibacteriaceae bacterium | reverse complement strand
CACCTTCGACGACGCTCCCTGGGCGACGCTGATGAGCCCGCCGATCTCGGTGGTCGCCCAACCGGCGTACGAGATCGGGGCCGAGGCGGCCCGGATCCTGTCCGCGCGGCTGGACGGGACGAAGACCGAGGAACCGTCCATCGTCGAGTTCGACACCGAGTTGATCATCCGGGAGAGTTCCGTCCGCGCCTGACGCCGGCCACTCCCTTGACCGGGGCCGGTGTCAGGCATCCTCGGGGCGGGGGGTGCGAGTCGATGCAGGGTGCGGACTCAGAGGGTCGCAAACCGGCCGACGGTCACCTCGGGTCGGACGCCGCTGAGTTGATCGGCGAACATGCGGTACGTGGCCATCTCCTCGCGGGAGCGCAACGGCGGATCGACCAGCGGTCGCTCGGACTCCCACTCCTGATCGGACACGGTGGCCGCCAGGTGGTCGCGCAGCACCGATGCCATCCCGCTGCCGTCCCCGAACTGAGCCTTCCGCCGCCAGAGCAGGTGGT
Organism: Propionibacteriaceae bacterium; assembly: GCA_052094425.1. GTDB lineage: Bacteria > Actinomycetota > Actinomycetes > Propionibacteriales > Propionibacteriaceae > Microlunatus. The sequence goes on along the minus strand of JBQDIN010000024.1, from coordinate 47,163 downwards.
CGGGGAGCCAGCCGGTGAAGGCCTCCCGGAGCAGCCGCTTCTCCGGCCAGTCCGGCCTGGTGACCTTCCACGCGGCGGGCAGGGCCAGGCCCAGGTCGATCATGTCGAGTTCGAGGAAGGGGACTCTCGCCTCCAGCCCATGGGCCATCGTCACCCGGTCGCACCGTTGCAGGTTGAGGTCGTGCAGACCCTCGATGGTCCGGACCAGTTCGTCGTGCAGCGCTTCCGGGCCACCACCCAACTCGTGGTAGTACCCGTAGCCGGCGAAGATCTCGTCGGCTCCCTCGCCGGTCAGTACCACCTTGACGTGCTGCGCTGTCATCTCCGCGAGGAGGTAGTTCGCCACCGCGCTGCGGACCAGCGAGGGGTCGTAGGACTCGATCGATGCCACCACCTCCGGCACGATCGCCTGCGCCTCCTGGGCCGTGTAGATGCGCTCCCGGTGTCGGGTCCCCAGGAACTGGGCGGCTTCCCTCGCTGCCAACAGGTCCGGCGAGTCAGCCAGGCCCACGGCGAAGGTCTGCAACTGCTGGCCCCGCGGCTGGAGGATTCGTGCTGCGATCGCGGCGACCAGAGTGGAGTCGAGACCGCCGGAGAGGAAGACTCCGACCGGGACGTCCCCCATCAACTGCCGGTCCACTGATGCGATCAACCGCTCCCGGATCGCGACCAGGGCTGAGAGGGGTGGTTCCTCGCCTGCGTCGGCGGGCTCCGCCCAGGAGGTGCTCGGAACATCGGGCACCGGGGTGGCAAATCTGCGGAACCCGTCCGCAGGCGTCCAGTAGTGTCCCGGCGGGAACGACTCGACGAACGGACGCCAACTCTCCTCGAAGGCCTTGATCTCGGAGGCGAACCGGTAGGCCCCGCCGCGCTTGGCCCAGTAGAGGGGCTTGATCCCGACCGGATCCCGGGCAACGCAGAGGTGTCCGTCCCGGTCGGCGATGGCCAAGGCCCACATCCCGTGGAGTCGGGCGAAGGCTGCCGGCCCGTGGGCGGCGTAGAGGTGCAACGCGACTTCGTTGTCGGACTGGGTCAGCAGCTCGTGGTCGACCAGTTCACCACGCAGGTCCAGGTGGTTGTAGATCTCACCGTTCGCCACCAGGGCGAAGCCGCCGTCAGCGGTCCGGAGCGGCTGATGTCCCCCTTCGACATCGACGATGGACAACCGGCGGTGGCCCAGCCACGTGGAGTCACCCAGGGTGACGCTTCCCTCGTCGTCGGGGCCCCGATGCCGGATCCGGTCCAACATCGCGCCCCCTTCGGTCGCATCGACTGTTCCGTACTGAACGGCGATTCCACACATGGCGGGGTAGGGACACTCCTTGGAATGGATGGTGGTCAACGGGCGAGAGGGTGGTCAACCTGCGACGGTAGCAGCGCCCTGCGAATGGTCCGGTCCCGCCCGGCCCGTGCATCGCCCGACCTGCTGTTGCATTGTCATCACGGTTGAGGTGTGAACGGCAGGGGTTGGTGTCGGTGTACAGGTCCGCTGTATAGGCTGGCCGAGACGAGCGACACAGCGAATGGAGATCGGGACCTGAATTTCTTCGAGTTTCTCTCACGACGCGGAGACGACATGCTGGAGCTCGGCCTCCAGCACATTGCTGTCGTCGGAGTGGCGGTGCTGATCGCCACGATCGTCGGCGTCGGGCTCGGGGTACTGAGCTATCGTCACCAACGCCTTCGGGACTTCGTGCTGGCGGTGACCGGGGTGTTCCTGACGATCCCGTCCTTCGCCCTCTACATCCTGTTGATCAGTCCCCTGGGCCTGGGGTCCAAGCCGGTGGTGGTCGCACTCACGCTGTACGGTCTGCTGCCGATCGTCCGGAACACGATCACCGGGCTCCGCGAAGTCGACCCGGCCGTGGTGGAGTCCGCGCAAGGCATGGGCATGGGACGCTTCCGGAGGTTGGCGCTGATCGAGTTCCCGTTGGCCTGGCCGGTCATCATCACCGGGATCCGGGTCACCACCCTGATCCTGATCGGGATCGCCACCATCGGCGCGGTGGTGAACGGACCCGGCTACGGCGACTTCGTCTTCACCGGCCTGAACCGAGTCGGGTCACCGGTCGCCGTCACCTTGGTGGTGGCGGGCATCGTCGGGGTGATGCTGGTGGCGATCATCTTTGACATCTTCTTCAACGTGGCCAGCAGGCTGACGACCTCCAAGGGGCTCAAATGACAGTGCCGTACGAGACGAACCAACGGCGGGTGATGATCCGGTTGGAGGAGTTGACCAAGCAGTACCCCGGCACCGACCAGCCGGCGGTGGACCATCTCAACCTCGACGTGTACGAGGGCGAGATCGTCATCCTCGTGGGCCCGTCCGGTTGCGGTAAGACGACCACGATGAAGATGATCAACCGGATCATCGAGCCGACCTCCGGGCGGATCTTCCTGGAGGGCGAAGACGTGACCCGCGCCGACCCGGACCGGCTCCGCCGCCGCATCGGCTACGTGATCCAGCAGATCGGCCTGTTCCCCCACCAGTCGCTGGCGCGCAACATCGGCACCGTCCCGAGACTGCTCGGCTGGGACCCCTCGCGCATTCGATCCCGGGTGGACGAGTTGCTCGAAATGGTCAACATGGACCCGGGCACCTACCGGGATCGCTATCCCAAGCAGTTGTCCGGCGGCCAACGGCAGCGGATCGGCGTGGCCCGGGCGCTCGGTGCCGACCCGGACGTGATGTTGATGGACGAGCCGTTCGGCGCGATCGACCCGATCACCCGGGACCGGCTCCAGAACGAGTTCCTGCGGCTCCAGTCGGAGGTGCAGAAGACGATCGTCTTCGTCACCCATGACATCGACGAGGCGATCAAGATGGGGGACCGGATCGCCATCATGCAGGAGGGGTCGCGCATCGCCCAGTTCGACACCCCCGAACAGATCCTCGCTGCTCCGGCGAGTGACTTCGTCTCCGACTTCGTGGGCTCCGGCGCGTCCCTCAAGCGGCTCAACCTGAGCCGGGTCGCGGACATCGAGTTGACCGACTGGACCACCGTCAGCGCCGACCTGGACCGCCAGCAGGCGATGGAGCGGCTGCGTGGCTCGGAGCACTCCGCCCTCCTGGTGCTCGACCCTGACGGTCGACCGGTCCGCTGGGTCGGCGCAGCGGACCTGCGTCGCGCCGGTGACCAGCCGCTCGACCAGATCGGGCAGCCGCCGGAGGCCATCGTCGGTCCACGGGCGACCCTGCACGACGCCCTGAACGAGTTGGTGACCGCCAACTACTCGGTCGCGATCGTGGTGGATCCGCGCGGTGCCTACCTCGGCATCGTCGACATCGAACAGATCAACGAGTCCATTCGGGCCATGCGGCACGACGCGCGGGCCTCGGCACGCACCGGGCTGGACGACCCGACCGTCGAGGGGTTGGGCACCTGACCATGGCAGAGTCCACCGGGTTGAGGAGGTCGACACCCCCGACGGTCCAAGCGGAGGCGGGTCGTCGCAGTGTCGCCGGCTACCTGCTGCGGCCGGCGCTGCTGGCTCTGGCCGGTCTGGCCCTGTACCTCTACGCCACCTCCTCCGAACTCGACTCGATCGAGGCTCGGTCCCTCAACCCGGCGGCACTTCTCGAGGCGACCTGGCGACACGTCCAGTTGGCCGCGGTCTCGACCGTCCTGGTGATCGCCATCGCGATTCCGCTGGGCGTGTGGTTGACCCGGCCCTTCACGCAGCGAATCCGGCCGTACCTGCTCGCCGTGTTCAACGTCGGCCAGGCACTGCCGACGATCGGCATCTTGTTCCTGCTCGCGGTGGCCTTCGCCTTCCTCGGATTCAAGGCCGCCATCGTCGGCCTGGTGATGTATGCGGTGGTTCCGGTACTGCTGAACACGATGGTCGGGCTGGAACAGGTCGACCAGGCCGTGCTGGAATCCGGTCGGGGCATGGGGCTGTCGAAGATGCAGGTGCTGCGGGGGATCGAGCTGCCGTTGGCGGTGCCGATCATCCTGGCCGGCATCCGGACCGCCCTGGTGATCAACGTGGGAACCGCAACGCTCGCCGCCTACATCAATGCCGGCGGTCTCGGGACGATCATCATCGCCGGGTTGTCCACCAATCGGACCACGGTGCAGATCACCGGCGCGGTGTTGACCGCGATCCTCGCCCTGCTCATCGACTACATCGCCGGGCTGGCCGAGGACCTGCTGCGACCGAAGGGCCTCTGACAAGAACCCCTTTGAGAAGACCACTGGGCCGCTCCGTACTGGCGCGGCGCCGACGAAGAAGAAGGAGACGATCGATCATGAAGCGGACTGGAATGAGAGCCGTGGTGGCAGCCGGCGCAAGCTTGGCCCTGCTGGCTGGCTGCGGTGGCGGCGACGAGGGCGGCGGTGGCAACGGTGGGGCCCTGGACGGAGCGACGATCACCGTCAGCTCGAAGGAGTTCACCGAGAGCGTCGTGCTCGGCTACATCACGGCCGTCGCGCTGGAGGACGCCGGAGCCGAGATCGTCGACCAGACGGGCCTGTCAGGCAGTGCGACCGTCCGCGAGGCCCAGGAGACCGGTGAGGTCGACACCTACTGGGACTACACCGGAACCGGGTGGGTCAACATCCTCGGGAACTCCACCGAGGACGTGCCGGAGAACTTGTACGAGGAGGTCCGCGACGCCGACGTCGAGAACGGCATCGCCTGGCTGGAGCCCGCACCGTTCGAGAACACTTACGGGATCGCGACCAAGCAGAGCTTCGCGGACGAGCAGGGGATCACCACGATCGGCGAAGCGGCCGAGTTCATCAAGCAGAACCCGGACCAGGGCGCGATCTGCGCCGCCAGCGAGTTCATCAACCGCGACGACGGCCTGCCCGGCCTCCAGGATGCCTACGAGTTCGAGTTCACCGAGGTGGTGGAGCTGGATCTCAGTCTGGTCTACGCCCAGCTCGGCAAGGACTGCCCCTTCGGTGAGGTGACCACCACCGAGGCCCGGATCGCTGCCAACGAACTGGTGGTGCTGGAGGACGACCGGAACTTCTTCGTCGAGTACCTCGCGTCCATGACCATCCGGCAGGACGTACTGGACGAGCACCCGGAGATCGCCGACATCATGGCGCCGATCAGCGAACGCCTGAACGCCGACACGATGATCGAGCTCAACGGCCGGGTCGACCTGGACGGTGAGGGCGAGCGCGACGTCGCCGAGGAGTGGCTCGAGGACGAGGGCCTGATCGGCTGATCCCACCGCTGGGTGAACTGATCAGTTCGGCTTGGTCGGGTCCCCGGGGTGGGCGAGGTCGTCCACCCCGGGGAACTCCGGACGGGATGCGCTGGGGCGGTCCAGGTAGAACAGTGCGGTGGAGGCGATGTCATCGCGCAACGGGTTGTACCGCCAACCCGCCTTCCACCCGAGTGCCTGGATGTCGACCCGCAGGTCGGTGTGGAAGTGGATCGGGTCGAGGACATGCCAGCGATACATCCCGAAGCGCTGTTGGCTGTCGTAGAGACCGTCCGGACGAAGAATCTGCGGCAGGCCGAGGTACGGGGTGCTGTAGGCCGTGTATCCCGCACCCGGGATGTCGAAGTTCCATGCCCCACCGAAGTAGTCCTCGGTACCGGTGCCGGCGATGGTCGGGAACTCGTCTCGGACTGGTCGGCGCCGGTCTCGTAGGTGACCTGGTAGTAGAGCGTGGCCTTCTCCGACCGCAGGTTCTCCACGGTGAGGCGGGCCCCGGCCCGATAGGGCATCGGCCAGTAGGAGTTGAAGCCGCCGTGCGGATTGGTGGCGACCATCGCCGACGACACCTGGCTGAACACGCCCCACCCGCTGGCGAAGAAGTCGCCCAGGGGCACCTCGATCGCGGGCGGGCCGGGCGCCGGTGCCCTCCTCTGCTCGACCACCCCCGCCCTTCGCGCCGTCGAAGTCCTCCGGGCTGATCGACCAGGTCTGGACGTCGCGGAGGCGGGACAGGTCGGGGGTCATCGGTGTTCCTTCGGGTCCGGGGTCAGAGGGCGACGTCGCCACACAGGTGCACGGTGACGCCGAGGTGGTCGAACAGGGCCGCCTTGGCCAGCAGGGCCCGATCGGCGGTCTCCGCGTCGGGGGCGTACACGACCTGGGCGTGGTTGGCCTTGTGCCGGGCCATCAGTTGATCACGACTGACCCCGTGCAGGACGGCGTGCATGATCGGCCACTGTGGATCGGTGGCGTCGAGGCGACGCTGGGTCTCCTCGGCCGGGAGGTCGGCCACGTGGCCGCGGCCGAGGTCGACGTGCAGGCCCCCGTCGGCGAGGTGGACCCGGGACCAGACGATCTCGCCGGGCTTGGAGCAGCCGCTGAGGGTCCCGCCGCCGAACGGGAAGAACATCGGTGGCTGCCGCATGCTGTACGAGTTCTGGTAGCCGCCGTTGTGCGAGGCGGGTACCGCGCCGGAGATCTCGAACACCCAGACGAACTCGCCGTCGTACTCCTCACCCCAGCGGATGTCGTGCAGGGTGTTGGCCGGGTCGAGGCCCATCGCATTCCAGATCCGGTTGGTCACCAGCGCGTCGACCGCCACCCCCTCGTCCACCTCGTTGAAGTGCGGCAGGGCGAGGCCGGCGTACAGCTCGCGCGAGCCGTCCCGAGAGTGCACCGGTGGCCGGGACACGTTGTTCAGCAGGCCCTCCACCAGGTCGCTCGCGGGGGCCAGGTCCTTCAACCCCTGCTGGTACTGGATGCCGACCGCGTCCAGCCCGAAGTCGTCGGACATCCGCAGTGCGGCGATGTACATCTTCAGCTGGCCGAGGACCTGGCCCTCGGTCAGCTCGGTCGCCTCGTCGGTGCCGAAGTGGAAGGTCAGCCCGGCCTCGTCCAGCCAAGCCTTCGTGGCGGCGGCCTCGTCATCGCTGACTCGTTGCATCTCGGCGTACAGGGCGCTCTGCGAGAGCCGCTCCTTGTAGATGCCCAAGGCGTTCAGCAGTTCGTCGTCGATGATCGCGTTGTACATCCCCATGCAGCCCTCGTCGAAGATGCCGATGATCGCCTTCTCGGTGCGCAGTTGCTCGGCCAGGGCTCGGCCGAGCCGCACCTCCTGGCTGGCCTCGTCGAGGGCGGGCAGCTCCCGGACGTGGGAGAGGTCGTGGGAGATCGTGCCGGTCTCGAGCCAGCACTGGAGCTGGTCCAGGGCCCACTGGTCGGTGAAGTCCTTGCTCCACAGGGCCGAGTACGCGATCCCGGCCTTGGTCAGGCTGCCGGTCAGGTTGAGCAGGCCGACCAGGCCGGGGAAGTCGCCGGCCCAGTTGGCCACCACCAGGATCGGGCCGCGGTGGCTGCGCAACCCGGCCAGCACGTGGTGGCTGTACTGCCACACCGCCTCGACCACGATCAGCGGTGCGTCCGGCGGGATGGTCGAGAACACCTCGATCCCGTGCCGCTGGCTGACGATGAAGCCGTGACCGGTCACCTCGTCGACGGGGTGGGCGCGGCGGACCGTGCTGCCGAGGCTCTGGACCGCTCGGGTGAGGTCGGCCTCCAGCTGGCGCTGGGTCGGCCAGCACTTCTCGTTCGCGGCCGGGCGCAGGTCGCCGTTCGCGACCGTGTGGACGACGCCCGGTTCGGCCGTCGCGGGGGTGGTCAGTTCGGGAAAGGCGTAACTGGTCATGGCGCTCTCTGCTCGGGGTCGGTGGCGCCGGCCTCTTGGGCGGCAGCCAGGGCGTGGTTGAGCTCGCGCGTGGCCGGATAGAGCTCGAGGTAGCGCTGGAACAGGTCGCTGTACGTGCGGTGCCGCTCCGGGTCCGGGGTGAGGGTGTGTGAGACCGGGTTCCAGTCGGTGATGACCACCTCCGTTGCCGCGGTGTCCGCCACCGCCTGTGCGGCCAGGAACGCGGCTCCGTAACTGGCGCCCAGGGTCTGGGTGGGGATGACCTGGTCACGCCCGGTGACGTCGGTGACGATCTGGGTCCACAGGTCGCCCTGGGTGCCGCCGCCGACCGCCACCACCCGGTCGATCTGGCCGCCGGCCTCGAGGAAGGCCTCGATGTTGTGCCGGATCCCGAAGGCCGTCGCCTCCAGCGCCGCCCGGTACAGGTCGCCGCGGGTGTGGCTGACCGTCAGGCCGGCGATCACCCCGCGGGCGGCGGGGTCGGCGATCGGGGTGCGTTCGCCGGCAAAGTACGGGAGCATCAACAGGCCGTTCGCGCCCGGGCCGGACTCCTCGGCCAACTTGGTCAACTCGGCGTAGTCGATGTCGCCGAAGAGGTCGCGCAGCCAACTCGTGATCGCCCCGGAGGTGGCCATCCCGGCGGCGAGGTTGCGGGTGTCCGGCAGCGCGCCGACCGTGCCCCACAGCACCGGGGAGGTCCGCTTCTCGGCCACGGTGTTGACGATGAACATGGTGGTCCCGTACATCAGCATCAGGTCGCCGACGTTGTGGGCGTCGACGCTGATCGCCTCCGACCAGGCGTCCACGGTCCCGGTGATCACCGGCGTACCCGGCGTCAGGCCGGTGCGCTCGGCCGCGGCCTCGGTGACCCGTCCGGCCACCTCGCCGGCCCAGCGCAGCGGGGGGAGGGCCAGGTCGGGGGCGATGTCGCTCGCCCACGGGACGTACCAGTCGCGGGCGTCGGTGTCGTAGAGCGGGGTGGACTGACTGGCGGAGTGGTGGTCCAGCACGTACGCGCCGGTGAGGTTCCACACCAACCAGGAACTCGGCATCAGCAGGTGCCGCACCTGCGCGAACACCTCGGGCTCGTTGTCGGCCACCCACTGGATCTTCGGCCCGACCGCCTGGGTGGAGAGGACCGATCCGCAGCGGGCCAGGATGGCGTCCGCGCCGTACCGGTGGGTCAGTGCCTCGATCTGGGCGGTGGCGCGCATGTCCACCCCGTAGAGGATGGCCGGCCGGAGTGGCCGCATCGCCTCGTCGGCCAACAGGACGCACGGTCCCATCCCGCTCACGCCGACCGCGCTGACCGTGTCGGCCTCGCCCACCGTGTCGAGCAGTCCGCGGGTGAGCGTGACGAACTCCTCCCACCAGACGTCGGCATCCATCTCGACGTGCCCCGGGAAGGGGCGACTCACCCGGTGCTCACTGGTCCGGGTCTCGACCACCCGGCCGTCCGGGTCCACGAGCACTCCCTTGCTGCTCGAGGTGCCGATGTCCACTCCGATGACGTACGCGGTCATGGGGGGACCCTATCGATGGGTAATCGATTTCACAAGAAGGTCGGGCGGAGGTTTTCGGAAGCCGGGACGGACCCCCTCGCGGTCGGCTCGGACCGATTTCTCTTCCGCGGCCGGGGTGTGGCAAACTTGCTTGCTGTTGTCCTCACCGCATCCGGCTCCTGCCACAGGGGGATCGTCCGGAGCGTGGGGAATCCCTGACGACACACCACCGTGGTGACCTGTGGCACTGGCGAGGAAAGAATCATGAGCAAGCTCATCCAGGAGCTGGACCAAGCTTCGTTGCGCAGCGACGTCCCCGACTTCCGTACCGGCGACTCCGTCAAGGTGCACGTGAAGGTCGTCGAGGGCAGCCGCTCCCGAGTCCAGGTCTTCGCCGGTGTCGTGATCGCCCGGAACGCGGGCGGCATCCAGGAGGCCTTCACGGTCCGCAAGGTCAGCTTCGGCGTGGGTGTCGAGCGCACCTTCCCGCTGCACAGCCCGATCATCGACAAGATCGAGGTGGACCGCAAGGGCGATGTGCGCCGCGCCAAGCTGTACTACCTGCGTGGCCTGCGCGGCAAGGCTGCCAAGATCAAGGAAAAGCGCGACAACTGACCTGTCGCAGGTGATACTTGCTGACACATGGCTGATCAGAGTGCTCGGGCCGATCCTCGGACCCGGGCACTCGGCTTCTCCGGGTGAGAGGCTTCTTCGGGTGAGAGGTTTCTTCAGGTGAGGTGGGTTCCGGACGTTGGATGACGACGAGAGTGATCGCGAGGGGCTGAGCCGACTCGGGTTCGGCCGAGGGGCGTCCACCGAGGGTCCGCGCCACGCCGCCGAGGAATCCGGCGACGAGGCGGAACGCACCTCCTTCGGCCGGCACGTGTTGATCTTCCTCCGCGAGCTCCTGGTGGTCGTCGTCGGTGCGGTGATCGTCGCCTCCCTGTTGCGCGGCTTCGTCGGCCAGATGTTCATCATCCCGTCCGGATCGATGGAGACCACCCTGCAGATCGGTGACCGGGTGGCGGTGGAGAAGTTGAGCACCGTCAAGCGCGGCCACGTAGTGGTCTTCGAGGATCCGGGCGGTTGGCTGAGCGGACAACCGGAGGAGGAGCGGGGCGGGGTCGGCAAGGCGCTCGAGTTCATCGGCGTACTGCCCGACACCGGCACCGGACACCTGATCAAGCGCGTCGTCGGTCTGCCCGGCGACGAGGTCGAGTGCTGTGACGAGCAGGGCCGGATCCTGGTCAACGGCCAGCCGCTGGACGAGGAGCCGTACCTCTACAGTGACGGTGGCCAGAGCGTCGACCCCTCGCTGATCGAGTTCGACGTGGTGGTCCCGGAGGACCGGATGTTCGTCCTCGGCGATCACCGCGATGCCAGCCGCGACTCCCGTTGCCACCTGCACGACCCGGGCCAGGGGCAGGAGGGAATGAACGCGTTCGTCCCTCTCGATCTGGTCGTCGGGCACTCGATGGCCGTGGTCTGGCCGCTCGACCATGCGCACCGACTGCCGATCCCGGACACCTACGAGTCCATCCCGCCCGGCAAGGCACCGGTCGGGGAGGCCCGGATCGAGGCCGGCGAGGACGCCGACTGTTGAACCGGGTCGACGGGTGAGCCGGACCGAGTCGCGGCCGTCCGCCGGACGCAGTGCGGGACGGTTCCTGCGGGAACTGCTCATCGTCGCCGTCGGAGCACTCATCGTCGCCGCCCTGCTGCGGACCTTCGTCGGCCAGTTGTACGTGATCCCGAGCGGCTCGATGGAGCACACCCTCGACATCGGCGACCGGGTGGTCACCCAGAAGGTGACCGACTTCCACCGCGGCGACGTCGTCGTCTTCGAGGACCCCGGCAACTGGCTGAGCGACACCGGCGACGACGCGCGGGGGCCCTTCGGTCAACTGCTCGAACTGTTCGGCGTGCTGCCGGAATCGGACACCGGCTATCTGATCAAGCGGGTGGTGGGCATGCCAGGGGACCGGGTCGTGTGCTGCGACGAGGACGGCCGGGTCAGCGTCAACGCCCAGCCGCTGGACGAGGTCGACTACCTCTTCTCCGACGAGGAGGGCCCGGTCGCTCCGTCAGAGGTGAACTTCGAGGTGCTGGTGCCCGCAGGGCGGCTGTTCGTGCTGGGCGACCACCGCAACTTCAGCCAGGACTCCCGCTGCCACCTGGCCGACGAGTCCGCCTCCGGCCCGGTGGGCGACTCCGCCTTCGTCCCGGTCGAGCTCGTGGTCGGGACCGCGTGGGCCGTCGTCTTCCCGGTTGACCACCTGAGCCGGCTGCCCGCCCCCGCGACCTATGATGCAGTCCCGGCCCCGACCAGCCCGGCGCCGGCGGAGGCCGAGATCTCACCGGAGGGAGTGACCTGCTGATGGCCGTGCAGTCGTTGCCCATCCGGGTCCGCCGCAACAGCGGGCTGTACGGGTACGAGCGAGCCCTGGGGCGCGCCGGACTGGCCCCCGTGGCGGGGGCGGACGAGGCCGGACGAGGAGCGTGCGCCGGCCCCCTGGTCGCGGGCGCGGTGATCCTGTCCGATGCCCGCAGTCGGCAGATCAACGGGTTGCGGGACTCCAAACTGCTCAGCGCGGCCCAGCGGGAACGGTGCTACGACGAGATCGTCACCAAGGCAGTGGCCTGGTCGGTGGTCCGGATCGAGCCGGCGGAGTGCGACCGCCTCGGCATGCACGTGGCCAACATCGAGGCACTGCGGCGGGCCCTGCTCCGGCTCGACCTGCCGCCCACGTACGTGCTCACCGACGGGTTCAGCGTCGACGGACTCGGAGTGCCCGGGCTCGCGGTCTGGAAGGGGGATCGGGTGGCCGCCTGCGTCGCGGCCGCGTCCGTGGTGGCGAAGGTCACGCGGGACCGGATCATGGCCGAGTTGCACGCGCAGTGGCCGGAGTACGAATTCGCCACCCACAAGGGGTATTGCACGCCCCTGCACCAGGAGCGACTGGACGGGCACGGGCCGTGCGCCACACACCGGATGCGTTACGAGAACGTCCGCCGAGCGGCTAGGCTCTCCTCAAGATGAGTGCCGAGGACCTGGAACAGTACGAGAGCGAGCTGGAACTCCAGCTGTACCGCGAGTACAAGGATGTCGTGAGCATCTTCACCTACGCGGTGGAGACCGAACGACGCTTCTACTTGTGCAACGCCGTCGACCTCAAGGTGCGGACCGAGGGCGGCGACGTCTACTACGAGGTCTCGATGGGCGACGCCTGGGTCTGGGACATGTACCGTCCCGCCCGCTTCGTGAAGAGCGCCAAAGTGCTCACCTTCCGCGACGTCTCCATCGAGGAACTCGCGCACAGCGAGCTCCAGGTCCCGAAGGACGATTGACCTCTTCTTCCACGTGGGTGAGGGTGCCGTCCCGGGTGGCCCCGGCGCCGACGATAATGGTCCGGTGACAGCCTCCGCCTATCTCACCGGCATTGGTCGGTACCTCCCCGGTGCGCCGGTCGGCAACGAAGAGATCGCCGATCGGCTCGGCGGGGTCGGGGCGGGCAGCGACCGCTTCCGCGAACGGATCCTCGCCGCCAACGGAATCCGGCAGCGCCACTACGCCCTCGACGCGGACGGCTCCACCACCGAGCTGAACGAGGAACTCGCGGTCAAGGCGCTCCAGGCCGCCCTGGCGGATCGCGGCATCGAGGCCGAGGACCTGGGCATGCTGGCCTGTGCCACGACCCAGGGGGACCTGCTGATCCCCGGCTTCGCCTCGATGGTCCACGGCCGGCTCGGTGGTGGCCCGATGCAGTTGCTCACCGCTGCCGGGGTGTGTGCCTCTGGCCTCGCCGCCCTGGATGCCGCCGCGAGCAAGGTCCGGTTGGGTGACCACCCCCGAGCGGCCGTGGTGGCCTCGGAACTGTCCAGCCGCTGGTTGCACCGGCGCCGCTTCACCAGCGAGAAACCCAACCTCGACGCCGAGTTCCTGCGCTGGATGCTGTCCGACGGGGCGGGGGCGGTCGTGGTGGAGTTCCAGCCGCGACCGGATCGACCGTCCTTGCGCATCGACTGGATCCAGCACGTCTCCTTGGCCCACGAACACCCGGTCTGCATGCGGGCCGGGCTCGACGGTGCCGAACCCGTCGCCGGTCGGACGTGGCAGGACCAGGAGGACGTGGCGACGGCCGAGCGAGCCGGACTGCTGCACATCCGGCAGGACACCCGGCAACTGACGGCCCTGGCCGAGGCAGGTCTGCAACAGTTCGAGCACTTGGTCGACATCGGCCTGATCGACCTGCGCCACCTCGACCACGTGCTCTGTCACTACAGCACGAACGTGTTCCGCGACATCGCCTTCGACGGCCTCCGGGCCCGCATCCCCGGACTGGACACCGATCGGTGGTTCTCCAACTTGGAGACCTGCGGCAACACCGGCTCGGCCAGCATCTACATCGCCCTCGAAGAGGCGTGGCGCACCGGCCGCTTCGCCCCCGGGGAGACCGTGCTCCTGGCCGTTCCGGAGTCCGGCCGGTTCTCGTTCGCGTTTGCCCAGTTGACCGTAGTCGAACCCCGAAGGAGCGCATCGACGTGACCAGCACAGACCGATCCCTGCCCCCAGCACCGGCATCCGGTCCCCTGACCGATCGGTTGGCCGCCGTGTGGACCGACTTCGAGGAGCGGCTGGGCGAGGTCCCCATCCTGCGCAGCCTCGCCGCCGGCACCGTCACGATCGAGGACTACCTGCGGCTGTTGCACAACCTGCGCCAGCAGGTGGTGGACGGGTCGCGGTGGATCTCCCGGGCGGCGTCCCACTTCGACATGGACCACTTCGACCTCCGGTCCGCAGCCATCCACCACTCCGAGGAGGAACATCGCGACCACCTGCTGCTGGAGCGTGACTACGTCGCCGTCGGCGGCTCCCGTGATCAACTGCGGGCCGGTCGGAAGAACCTCGGATCCGAGGCGCTCTCGGGATACATGTTCCACCGGGCGAGCCAACCGAACCCGATCGACTGCCTCGGGGCGATGTTCATCATCGAGGGGCTGGGCGCCCGCAAGGCACTGGAGTGGGCCGAGCAGTTCCAGGAGGTCCTCGGTCTGGCCGACAACCAGGTGCACTTCATGCGCTATCACCAGACCGCGGACGCGGAGCACACCGGCAAGCTCGACGCCATTCTGGGCTCGGACCGAATCGACGACGCGGCCGCGGACGCCATCGTCACCTGCGCCGCAGTCGTGGCCAGGCTGTACGTGATGCAGTTGACCGAGTTGGACCGGTTCGCCTGATGCGGCCGCCCGAGTTCGTCCGTCCGCCCGAGTTCGTCCGGTCCGACCCGAGTATGTGGGAGGCCATCTTCGCTGACCCGTCGGTGCCCCTGGACCGTGCCCTCACTCGACAGATCATCGACGACCAGCGCCGGCTGTCGCGGCGGTTCCTCTACCCGGTCGCACGCGTTGTCTCGCGAGTCCTGATCTCGATCATCATGATCATCAAGCGGCTGGTGCCGCGACGCTGGATGCGGATGAGCACGATGGACAACCTGTGCGTGTGGTTCCTTCGCCGATTCGTCTCGCCCGATGCGGTCGAACTGCTGATCCGACACTTCGTGGTCGAGACCAATCTGGTCAACTTCATCATCAACAACACCCCGGCCGACATCGACCCGGTGACCCTGCGACCGGTCAGTCTGCGCGAACTCGGCGACAACGCGGTGGTTGAACACGACGTCAATGTCTACGACGTGTTGATTGCGCTGGAGCACATTCCGTTGCAGGCACCCGAGACGCTGGACTTCGGGGACCTCGGCATTCCGCCGTTGGACGCTGAGCGTCGCTCCCCGCGGCTGATGAAGCTCGACATCCAGACCGCCCTGTGCCTGATGAACATCCCGTTCTGCATGGCCCTCACGCTGGAGGAGTTCCGTCGCGCGGTGCACTCGATCCGCTTCGACGACTCGTTCATGGAGATCTTGGCGGTGCTCACCGACGACGACACCTTCCGGCACTGGAAGGTCGGCGGACTGAGTCTGTGGATGGACTCCAATGTCGACGTTCCGCGGATGGTCTACCGGCATGCCCTGGTCTGTGAGTACGCCCACGCGCACCTGCTCAAGCTGGCCGGCGGTGAGTACCCGCGCCACACCGAGGCCGAGTTCGACTGACGTCGATCCGTCTGGTGCACCCGCTGGGCGACGAGGACGTCCGGTCAGACCGTAGGGTGCGCACCATGAGTGAGCTGATCCCACCCACCGCCGTCGAGCGCTCAGTGCAGACCTCGGTCGGCAGCCTGCGAGTTCTGCATGCGGGGGCACCAGCCGTGGGGCGGGCACCCCTCGTCCTCGTGCACGGTGGTGGCACGGACAGTGCCGCCATCTCCTGGTACCGCCTGTTCGCTCCGCTCTCCGCCGAGCGTGAGGTGTGGGCCCTGGACCTGCCTGGTTTCGGCGGCAGCATGGACGTGCCGCCGGTCGGCGGACCAGTCGACCTCGCGGCTGTTGTCGCCGAGACGATGGAGTTGCTCGGCACCGGCCCGGCCGTGGTGTTCGGGGTGTCGATGGGTGGCGACGTCGCCCTGAACCTGGCGCTGCGCCATGCTGAACTGGTGACGGCGCTGGTGCTGATCGCTCCGGGCGGTCTGGTGCCGCAGTGGGGGAATCCGGCCACGCAGTTCCTCGCCTGGTCAGCATCTCGGGCACCGGACTGGCTGCTGCTCCCGGTCGGCCGGTTCGCCAATCGGTTCGTGGGCACGGCGCTCCGAGCGGTCGTGGTGGATCCGGCGCGGTTGCCATCGGCCGCCGTTGCGGAGTTCAAGATGCTGGCGCGCGACCCACGCGGCGTGCTCGGGTACGGCCGCTACAATCAGGCCACTCTCGGCCCCCGAGGCATGCGCAACGACCTGAGCGAGCGAGTCGATGCGATCACCGTGCCCACCCTCTTCTTCCACGGCGAGGACGATCCACTGGTCGACCCGAACGGATCCCAGCGGGCGGCCGAGCGGATGTCGGACGCACGGCTGGTCCTCGTTCCGGACTGCGGTCACTGGGCCCAACTCGAGGCCCACGACCGATTCCTCGCCGAGGTCGAACCATTCCTCGCCAACCTGGGCTCCGGCTGACCCGTCCACAGCGGCTCAGGGCGGTGTCCACAACTGCCGCCGGATGCCGTTCGCCTGCCGTCGCCACCACCAGAGTCAGGGTGGAGGTGCCAGATGGCAGAGCACGGGGACGGCCGGCCGCGGAGCACGGTCGGAATCAGGAATGCCAACCGACAACAGCTGGGCAGTATCGGGGAGGAGCTTGCGGCCGGACTGCTGACTGAGCAGGGCCTGGAGGTGCTGGACCGCAACTGGCGCTGCTCGGTCGGCGAGTTGGACATCGTGGCCTTGGAAACGGATCCCGACGGGCGGCGTACGGCCGTGTTCTGTGAGGTGAAGTCACGTCGAGGGCTGGGTTTCGGAGCTCCGCTGGAGTCGATCACCCACGCCAAGCTGCGCACCCTGCGTCAATTGGCCGCCTGCTGGCTGCGGGAACACCCCGAGTCGGTCGACGACCTCCGACTGGATGCGATCGGAGTCCTGCTCGAGCCGGGGCGAGCGCCGCAGGTCGACCACGTGCGGGGGATCGGCTGATGAGCATCGCGTGTGCTTGGTCGGTCGCCCTCGTCGGGTTGGACGGCCGGATGGTCGAGGTGGAGGCGGCGATCGGATCCGGGCTGCCGCGAACGGTGATGGTCGGGTTGCCCGACACCGCGCTGTACGAGGCGCGGGATCGGTGCAAGGCGGCCACGGCCAGTGCGGAACGGTCCTGGCCCAGCCACCTGGTGACGATCAACCTGTCGCCGGCGACCCTGCCGAAAGCGGGGTCGCACTACGATCTGCCCATCGTCGCTGCGGTACTGGCCGCGGACCGGGTGATCAAGAACGCGGATCTGCGGCGCACCGTGTTGATGGGCGAACTGAGTCTTGATGGTCGGGTCCGCCCGGTCCGGGGTGTGCTGCCGGCGATGGTGGCGGCCCGGCAGGCCGGATTCACCCGCGCCATCGTCCCGGTGAGCCAGGCCGGTGAGGCGCGACTGGTCGAGGGGATGGAGGTGTTCGGGGTCGGATCGCTGCCACAGTTGATCGCGCTGCTCAACAACGAGCCGGTGCCGCCCGTGTTGTCGCTGGTGCCCGAGCCATCGGAGGGTGACGAGCCGGAGCCCGCGGATCCGGGGGCCGATGAACCGTCCGACCCCGTCGACCTGGCCGATGTGGTCGGCCAACTCGAGGCCAAGTGGGCCCTGGAAGTGGCCGCCGCAGGTCGGCACCACCTCTTCCTGCACGGTCCGCCGGGGGTGGGGAAGACCATGCTCGCCGAACGGCTGCCGACGATCCTGCCCGACCTGGATGTGTCCGAGGCGCTCGAGGTGTCGGCCGTGCACTCCCTCGCCGGCTGCTTGGACGACGGCCTGATCGTCCGGCCACCGTATGCCGATCCACATCACTCCGCCTCGGTGGCCAGCGTGGTCGGCGGCGGGGCACGGATGGCCCGTCCGGGCTCGATCTCCCTGGCTCACCGGGGCGTCCTCTTCCTCGACGAAGCCCCTGAGTTCGGTGCCAAGGTGCTCGACTCACTGCGCACCCCGATGGAGTCGGGAGTGGTGATCCTCGGCCGCAGCGAGGTCCAGGCCCGCTACCCGGCCCGCTTCCAACTCGTGCTGGCGGCCAACCCCTGTCCGTGCGGGCTGGCCACCACCAAGGGGGCCGAGTGCCGGTGCACACCGATGGCGGTCCGCCGCTACGCCGAACGCATCTCCGGCCCGATCATGGACCGGATCGACGTGCAGGTGCAGTTCACCCCACTGCGCAAGGCGTTCCTGCGTGCCGCGGCGGAGAGTGTGGAGAGCAGCGCGGTCGTGTCGGCGCGGGTGCTGCAGGCTCGGGACCGGCAGGCGCGACGGTTGCGTGGCACCCCGTGGCACACCAACGGGGACGTGCCCGGGCCCTACCTGCGCACCCAGTTGCCGTTGCCGGAGGGACTCGGGCAACTGGAGGAGGCGGTGAACCGGGGCAAGCTGAGCCCGCGCGGCGTGGACAAGGTGCTGCGCACCAGCTGGACGGTGGGAGATCTGGCGGGCCTGGATCGTCCGGGAGCCGGTGAGGTGGCGACCGCGCTGGCGATGCGACGGGGTGACCAGGCGAGCGGCCTGCGGAGCGTGTCGTGACCGCCGCCGACGAGGAGCGTGGGATCCGGATGGCGCTGGCGGCGGTGTCCGACGGGGGCGAGTCCGCGGTGACCGAAGGGGTCCGGGCGGCGGGGCCCGGGCACACCTGGCGGCGGGTGCTGGCCGGTGAACTGGGGGAGGCTCGGCAACGTCGGGCGGCGCGGGTCGAGGTCGACGCGCTCCGGACGGCCACCGAGCGCGCCGGGTGTCGATTCCTCGTTCCCGGGGACGCCGAGTGGCCGGACTGCCTGGCCGACCTCGAGCACGTCAAGGCGGTGGACCGCCGCGGCGGGGTCCCGGTGGGGTTGTGGGTGCGCGGTCCGGCGGACCTGGCCCAGCTGTCCCGGCGGGCGGTCGCGCTCGTCGGGGCGCGAGCGGCGACCGCCTACGGGCTGGGTGCCACGGTGGACCTGGCGGCCGAGCTGGCCGAGTCGGGGGTGACGGTGGTGTCCGGGGTGGCGTACGGCATCGACGCCGCCGCGCACCGTGGCGCTCAGGCTGTGCGTGGTGCCTCGATCGGGGTGCTCGCCTGCGGGGTGGACCGGGTGTACCCGACCGGGAACGCCCAGCTGTACGGGTGGCTGGCCTCCGAGCAGGTCCTGGTCTCGGAGGTACCGCCGGGGGAACACCCGACCCGGGTCCGTTTCCTGAGCCGGAACCGGATCATCGCCGCCCTGAGCCAGGTGACCGTCGTGGTGGAGGCCGCGGTCCGCTCCGGTGCGCGCAGCACCGCCAACTGGGCGACCCAGTGCGGCCGGATCGTCGGCGCGCTCCCCGGGCCGGTGACATCGGCCCAGTCCGCCGGCCCGCACCAGATGATCCGGGACCAGCAGGCCGTCCTGGTCACCGACGCCGCGGAGGTGGTGGAGGTACTGGCGCCGATGGGCGAGGCGACCTTGGCCGCCCCGCGTGGAGCGAGCCGGGACCTGGACGACCTGACCAGCGACGGGTTGGCGGTGGTCGAGGCCTTCCCGACCCGGGGAGCCATGACCTTGGACGAGATCACCCTCGGGGCCGGTGTCCGGGTGGGGCGTTGCCTCGCCCTACTGGCCGACCTGGAGGCGCGCGAACTGATCACCCGGCACGGCGAACGGTGGCAACGTGCCTGAGCAGCGGGACAGCACCGAGGTTCCCGGCCGCCTCGACCTCGGACGGGTCACTCGTCGTGGAGGCTTTCCTCGTGCAGGCTTTCCTCGTGCAGGAAGGCGCCGAGGATGTCGTTGAAGACGTCCGGCTGGCAGAGCGGGGTCGGGTCGGTTGCGTCGGGGACACGGACCAGTCGGGTGCGCGGAACGGCGCGGCGAAGGTCCTCCATGAAGGTGAGGGAACGGGGCCAGGAGTCCTCCCCGACCACGCCGAGCACGGGGTAGTCGGCCCGGTTGAGGGCGGGTGGGTAGTTCACGAGATTGATCGCCAGTCGGGTCTTGAGTGCGTCGAGTGGCCGCAGTCGGGACACGGCGCGGGCCAACTCATCGGCCGCACCGGGCCACCTGCGGTACTGGGAGCGCATGATCCGCGCCAGGGTGCTGGCGGGCAGCAGGTTGCTGATGGCACCCGCGTACACGGAGGCGAGCCACAGCGTCTTCCCGGGGGTGGTGGGGCGGCTGTCGCTGTACGCGTCGACGATCGCCAATCGCTCGACCCGGTCGGGGTGGCGCAGGGCGAAGTGCTGGGCGATCACCCCGCCGAAACTCACTCCGCAGACGGCCGCTCGATCCTCGCCGAGGTGGGTCAGGAGGTGGGCGACGTCGTCGGCCATCCGATCCCGGATGTGGCGCCAACCCCGGATCGACCCCGAGCGACCCACGCCCCGGGCGTCGAACACGATCACCCGGTGCGTGCTGGCGAAGTGTTCGACCTGGGCGTGCCACATGTCCGCTCCGGCGCTGATGGCATGGATGAGGACCAGGGCAGGGCCGCTGCCACGCGTCGCGTAGTGGATCGGCGTGCCGTGTGAGTCGAGGAAGGGCATCAGTTGCTCGCGATCCGGTCGGCGCTGTCACCGGCCGAGCAGGTGCCCGGCCGGGGACACCTCACGCGACGTTCTCGTCGGCCTGCGCCAACTTCTTGTAGATCTCCTGCTGCAGCTTGTCGTGCCCGCGCGGGTCGTACGGCTGCCAGAGCAGCGGCATGTCGGCCTCATCCGGGGTCCGGTCGTCCTTGGTCTGGTTGCACGGGGCGCAGGCGGTGATCAGGTTCGCGTAGGTGTCGAGACCGCCGCGCGAGCGCGGCAGGATGTGGTCGACGGTGGAGCCCTTCCCACCGCAGTAGCCGCAGACGAACCCGTCGCGCCGCAGCACCGCCATCCGGGCGGCGTTGTCGGAGTCGCCGAACTGCCGGTACGGGACGTTCACCCACTCGGTCAGCACGATGGACACGGGGGCGGGGAGCACCAGCTGCGGAGACCGGATGAACTCGCCCGGGATCGACTCGAACACGTAGGCGTGGTCACAGGCCAGCAGGGTGGCAGCCCGCTGCCAGGACACGAAGGAGAGCACCTCATAGGAGGCGTTCAGCAGTAGCACGTTGCGATCCATGATCACTCCTTCCCACGTTGGCCGGTTCCATGGTGACACCTCGAGGGGCAATTCGGGAGACCATTTCCCGGCGTGCCCGTGCCGGGGACCCGGGTAGGGTCCCATCCCATGGCAATCTACGCCCGCCGTCCAATGCGGCTGCTCGCCCAACTCGGAGCCGACCTGTTCGTGCTCGGGTGGGGGATCGTCTGGTGGTTCATCGGACGCTTCACCGATGCCACCATCCGTACGGTCGCCGAACCGGCCCGGCGGACGGCGGAGGCGGCCGACGGGGTGGTGGAGGAGTTGCGTTCCGCGGGGGAGCAGGCCGGCCGGGTGCCCGGGGTCGGCGACGGGCTCCGCACCCCGCTGGATGGCGCCGCGGACCAGGTCGAGGCGATCGCCGAGTCCGCGCGGGCACAGGTGCAGTCGATCGAGCACCTGGCCGGCGTGACCGGCTGGCTGGTCTTCTTGATCCCGGTGTCGGTCCTGGTCGCGATCTGGCTGCCGCAGCGGATCCGGTTCTTCCTACGGGCCCGGGCTGCTCAACGCTTCATCGACTCCCAGGCCGACCTCGACCTGTTCGCGCTCCGGGCACTCGCCAACCAGCCGATGCACCGGCTGGCCAAGGTGAGTGCCGACCCGGTGGCTGCGTGGCGCTCCGGGGACCGATCCGTGATCGACGAGTTGGCTCGGATGGAGTTGCGGCGCGCGGGGCTGAGACCGCCTGCCCGTGCCGATGTGCCCGCGCCGACCGACCCGTCTGCGCCGACCGAACCACCCGTGCCATAGTCAGTCATGGTTTGGGAGACGCATCCGGTCACGCCGGATCGGTTCGAGGACTTCGCGGACGTGATCAATCGCAACCGGCGCCAGACCCACTGTTGGTGCGCCTCGTACCGGCTGACGGAGGCCGAGATCCGCGCGCTAGGTGACGGCGACCGGGAGCAGGCCATGCGCCAGTTGACCACCCGGGAGCATCCCCCCGGCGTGGTCACCTACCTGGACGGCACCCCGGTGGGCTGGTGCAACATCGGCCCCCGCGCCGAGAACACCAAGCTGGTGCGATCCCGGGTGATGAAGCCCATCGATGCCGTGCCCGTCTGGTCGATCATCTGCATCGTGGTGCGCAGCGGGTACCGCAAGCGCGGAGTCACCGGCCACCTGATCGCCGGGGCGGTCGACTACGCCGCGGCGAACGGCGCTCCCGCGGTGGAGTCTTATCCGGTGGATCCGGAGGGTCGGATGGACCTCACCATGGCCTTCGTCGGGACCAGAACGATGTTCGCTCACGCCGGCTTCACCGTCCGGGCAACGACGGATGCCACCGCCAGCGGGCTGCCCCGGCTGGTGATGCGTCGCGACCTGACCTGATCGGGCGGACGGCTCGCCCTGGGCAACCGACCCCCTTGCGCAACCCGATTGCGTGGCCAAGGATGAGACCGTGAACCGGCACCGACAAGAGCTCCCCCTCGGCAGCGGCAGCGGCCGCGCCCTGACGGTGATGAGTTACGGCCACTACGGTCGTCCGGTGCTGGTGTTCCCGACCGAGGCCGGCCGGGCCTGGGACTTCGAGAACAACGGCATGGTGGACGCCGTCGGCGACCTGCTCGCCGACGGCCGGGTGAAGCTCTACTGCGTGGACTCTCTCGACGCCGACACCTGGTCGGACAAGAGTCGACCGATCGAGGACCGGGCCCGCGACCACGAGGTGTACACCCGCTGGTTGATCGACCACGTCGTCCCCTGGATCCACTCCGATACCTCGCCCGGCGCCGAGTTGATCACCACCGGGTGCAGCCTCGGTGCCTACCACGCGGTGCACTTCTCCCTGCAGCGTGCCGACCTGGCCCCGCTCGCGTTCGGCATGTCCGGGAACTACGACGTGAACAGTTGGGGCTCGTGGGGGGACCGGGGTGATGCCACCTACTTCGCCAATCCGGCCGACTACGTGCCGAACCTGAACGGTGATCACCTGGACTGGCTCCGGGGGCGGTTGTCGGTACTGCTCACGGTCGGACAGGGCGCCTGGGAAACCCATCCGACCGGGTCGCTGCCGTCGACGGTCTCGATGTCGACCCTGCTGCAGGAGAAGGGGATCCGGTGTGAGCTGGACCTGTGGGGCGACGACGTGAGTCATGACTGGGAGTGGTGGCAGCGCCAGTTCGCCCACCACCTGCCCCGGTTCTGCTGAGGCACCGTACGCACCATTCGGGGCAGGAGGCGACCAGGACGGGCCAGTCACCCGTCGCAGCAGGAGGAGGAGAGGTCACATGGTGGACAGGAAGCACCTGGTCGGGTTGCTGCTCGGAGCGGAGGAGGACTGGCCCCGGGCCTTCGAGGCGTTGGCGCGCAAGGTCGGCGTCTTCGACTACCGGGGTGATCGGCACCAGTTGGAGACCGAGCGGGTGCACATCGCCCCGTTCAACCTCCGCGACAAGGCCCGCCACGACGTCGTGATCGACCGGCTCGCGTACTGGTACTACCACCCGCGGGAGTGGCTGAAGAAGGCCGCACTGATGGACGACGTCTACCTGCTCAACTCGCCGTTCACCTTCCAGGCGATGGAGAAGCACTCCGCCTACTGTGCGCTGATCCGGCTCGGCATGAACGTCCCGGACACCGTGCTGGTGCCGCACAAGAACCCGATCGACAACGTGCGCTGGGCCTACACCGCCCAGCACTACAACGATCCGTTCGACCTGGCTGCGATTGCCGACGAGATGGGCTATCCGCTGTTCATGAAGCCGTTCGACGGGGGCGGGTGGCGCGGCGTGTCCCGGATCAAGAACGAAGCGGACCTCTGGTCGGCCTACAACGAGTCCGGCGAGATGTTGATGCACCTGCAGAAGTCCGCCGAACCGTTCGACGTGTTCGCCCGGGCCCTGACCATCGGCCCCGAGTCGATGGTGATGAACTTCCGCCTGGACGAGCCGATGCACGACCGCTACGCCGTCGACCACGACTTCCTCAGCCCGGGGGTCGGGCAGGAGGCGGTCACCATCGCCCAGACGGTGAACGCCTTCTTCCGTTGGGAGTTCAACTCCTGCGAGATGCTCGTCCAGGGTGACTCGGTGCTACCGATCGACTACGCGAACGCCTGTCCGGACGTCGCGGTCACCTCGCTGCACTACTACTTCCCCTGGGCGATGAAGTCCTTGGTCAAGTGGTCCGCCTTCTGTGCCGCCACCGACCGGAAGGCGCAGTTGCACGTGGACACGAGTGCGTGGTTCGAGATCGCCGACGACGACTCCCTCAGCCACGGACAGAAGCTGGCCGGCTACCAGCGGCTGGCCGACGCCCATTTCGACACCGACCGCTACCGCGAGTTCTGCGCCGAGGCACTCCCGCACATCGACGAGCAGGTCCTCGACTGGGTCCGCTCACCCGACTTCGACCGGCTGCTGCTGGACACCATCCGTACGACTTATCCCGAGCACGAGCACGACCGGTTCATCGGCCACTTCCGTGGCCTGCTGGGGATGTGGATCTCCGACCAGGGGTCCGCGGCGAGTGCCCAGGAGTCCGACGCAGGGGTGTTGGGCTAGCGCGCCGGACGGCGGGGTCGCCCGGCCAGTCCGGCTTCGATGGCGGGGGACAGGTAGCGGACGACCTCGGCGCGGCTCATGCTGGCGATCGGCTCCACCTGCACGATGTAGCGGGTGACGAAGAGCCCGACGACCACGCTCGCCACGGCACTGACCCGATGCCGGGCATCCCGGCCGCCGACCAGTTCGGCGAGCCGTCCGATGACCTGGGACTCGACGTACTCGCGGAAGGCGGCCCGGACCCGGGGGTCGGAGTCGAGATCGGTCAGGAGTCGACGGATCTGGGCTCGGGCACGGGGTTGGTCCCAGGCGCCGACCACCGCATCCAGCAGTCGAAGTCCGAGGGTCTCCGAACCGCCGCGGACCACCTGCTCGACGATGGCACCCGGGCTGGCGACGAGGTCCAGCACCGCATTGAACAGACCACCCTTGCTGCTGAAGTGATAATTCACCAACGCATGGTCCACCTCGGCCTGGGCGGCAATGCCGCGCAGGGTCGTTCCACGAAAGCCGTCGCGCAGGAACTGTTCCGTGGCTGCTGTGAGGATTCGCTGCCGGGCATCCGAACCGCCAACTGGTCGGCCCCGTCGATTATTCACCATGGTCGCCATTGTGCATCCGCGGGTGCAGGCTGGTCGGAGACCGACGAAAGGAGATGATCAGTATGGGCGAGGGGCGACACGGGCCACGGGTGTGCATCGTGGGAGGTGGGCCGGCGGGGATGATGGCGGGGCTGCTGCTCGCCCGACAGGGGATCGAGGTCACCGTCCTGGAGAAGTACCCGGACTTCCACCGGGACTTCCGCGGGGACACCATCCACCCCTCCACCCTCGAACTCCTGTCCGAACTCGGATGGTTGGAGGAGTTCCTCGACCTGCCGCACGATCGGATGGGCACGGTCGAACTGGCCTACGGTGATCTCCGCTTCACTCTCGCCGATTTCACTCGGCTGCCGGTCCGTTGCCCCTACGTGGCCTTCGTTCCCCAGTGGGACTTCCTGTCCTTCCTGGCCGAGAAGGGGGAGGGTCTGTCCACCTTCACGTTGCACCGGGACGCGACGGTGCGCGAACTGTGCACGGAGGGGGATCGCGTGGTCGGCGTGGTGGCCGAGCAGGGTGGTCGGAAGCTGATCATCGACTCCGAGTTGGTGATCGGCGCCGACGGGCGGCACTCGACCGTCCGTGGACTCGCCGGGCTGGAGAGCACCTCGGCGGACTCGCCGATCGATGTGTTCTGGCTCCGGATCCCTCGCCACCACGGGGAGGAGGTTCCATTGTTCACCGGTGGCCGAGGCGCATTGATCTCCATCAACCGGGGTGACTACTGGCAACTCGCCTACGCCTTTCCCCGGGGAGCCTCGGCGACGATCCGCGCCCAGGGGCTGGAGGTCTTGCGCGCACGGCTCGCCGCCCTGCAACCCGGCTACGCCGATCGGCTTGCCGAGATCCGCGAGTGGCAGGAGGTGCATGAACTGACTGTGCAGGTGAATCTGCTCCGCCGCTGGCACCGACCCGGCCTGCTCTGCATCGGGGATGCCGCCCATGCCATGTCACCGGCGGGTGGGGTGGGGATCAACCTCGCCGTCCAGGATGCCGTCGCCACCGCGAACCTGCTCGGCCCGATCCTGCTCCACCGCATCCCAACCCCGGCCGAACTCGATCGGGTCCGGCGCCGGCGTCGGTGGCCGGCGCGCATCACCCAGGCATTCCAGGGCCAGGTGATGCGCGGGCTCCATCCGAAGTCGGGAGGGGAACGCGCCGCGCCGCCGATCCCGCTCCGGGTGCTGGCTCGGGTGCCGGCCTTGCGCCACCTGACCGGCCGATTCATCGGTCTGGGCGTATGCCCGGAGCACCTGCGGACCGCACGTCGATACTAGGCGGCTGATTCCTCAGGCTCCACCGCCGAGTGGAAGGCGGTGAAGGTGGCCGACCACGGTCGCCCCCGTACCTCCGTGCTCGTGGGGAGCAAGGCAATGAACTCCCGTCGGGACAGCAGCCGGGAGAACTCTGGGCGCCGGCGACGCCATCCGGGGAGCCAGTGCAACAGGATGGTGGAAGTGTGCGATTCCACCGGGAACCACCGGTTGGGCGTGGTGATCACCCAGTGTTTGGCCACCCGGGTTTGTTCGGCCACGAATCGTTCTTGATCTTCGGCATCCCCGACGTGCTCGATCACGGCGTTCGCCAAGATGAAGTCGCAAGATCTTGTCCCGAAGGGGAGGGCGCGCCCATCGGCGAGTACGAATGGCCAGTCGACCTCTGAGGCGAGTACGTCACAGGCCGCTCGCACCTCCAGCAGGTCACTGACGGCCCGTTCCACGATGCCCTCGTTCGGATTGGTCCCCGGACTGCAGCCGACGAATATCGCATTCTTGGCCTGGACCTGCGTGAGGAAGTCGCGGACGAGTGCCGCCTTGATCTTCCGATTCCGGATGCTGAAGGCCAGAACGGCCCGACGTAGGTGACGATTCACTGGTCACGCTCCCCCCCCCCAGAGTGATCACCATCATCCGCCGCTTTCGATGACCCGTCAATGGTGCGGGCGGTGGCCGGTCAGGTGGCTGGTTCCACACCTCGGTCCGAATGTGACTGATCGGTCGAGGGTGGGGGACACCCGAGTTCAGCAGAGATCTCGGCTGCGGCGCGGACCGTGGCCAATCGCAGTGCTTCTTGTTGCTCGTGACGCTCTGCCCGGACCTCAGGAACGGTGAGGGCGATGGCGGCCACTGTGGCACCGGAGGAGTCCTTGATCGGAGCGCCCACTGCCCACGTCTTGTCCTCCATCTCGACATCGCACGTGTCGTAGCCACGGTCGCGGACCACGCGGATGTGCTCCATGACCTGATCCACGTCAGTGAGAGTCCGTTCAGTCCATGTCTGCAGGGGCACATGGCTCGCCAGGAGCGCCCGTGCCTCAGTTTCGGGTAGGTCCGCGAGCAACACGCGCGCGCTCGCGGCGGCGTGGAGGGGGAGTCTGGATCCCAGCTCGACGTACATCCGCAGCGATCTTCGTCCCTCCCGCCTGGCGAAGCAGACCGCTTCATTCCCGATCAGTTCGACCATGATGACGGTCTCGTCCGTCTCCACGTTCAGCTGCCGGGTGACTGGGTCGGCGACGCGTTGTACGAGGTCGCTGCTGGTGGCGGTGACCAGTCCACGGACTGCCGGCCCCAGAGAGTAGAGCTTGCCGCGGTCGGAACGAATGAGGTAGCCCTCGGCCTGCAGAACGCTGGTGAGACGGTGGACGGTTGACACCGGTAGGCCCTGGAGATCAGCCAGTTCCTGCAGGGTGAGCGCCGAGCGCTGCTGTGCGAGTGCGGTCAGGAGGCGAAGGGCACGGACAACGGGTTGCATCTTCCTCTTCCTCTGCCTGTGTGCGGAGCGTCCCAGCAACGTACTGGAGGCCGTGGACACCCGCCGCGTGGAGCGGCTCGTGTCGGCTGGCGTTCTGGTCTGAGTGCGCCGGTTCACGTATGATAGAAACTATATTCCCGTGTCATGGAAACACAACCCCGGGAGGGATCTTGCCGAGATCGATTGTCACCGACGACGACGTGCGAGCCCTCCTCCTGCCGCACGAGGCTGCCCGGGCGATGAAGAACTGCTTCATTGATCTGGCCAACGGTGTCGCCACCAATGAGCCGCGACACCGGATGCCGTGGGGCGAGGGCAGTTTCAACGCGATGTGGGCAGCGTCGGAGTCCCTGGGCACGTTGGCGCTGAAGGCCTATCCCGTCATCCGTGGAGACGTGCGACAGGCCACTGCCATCCATGTGTTCCTCTTCGACATGACCACCGGGGACATGCACACGACGATGCGTGGAGATGCGCTGGGGCAGATTCGCACGGGGGCTGCTTCCGCGGTGGCTGCCGAGCAGTTGGTGGCGGACCGGCCGAAGTCTCTCGCGCTCTTCGGCGCCGGGTACCAGGCCCAAGGGCAGGCTCGAGCATTGCTTCATCAGTTCCCCAGCATCGATCAGGTTCTGGTGGTGAGCCGCACCCCGGCCGCGGCACGCGGTTTCAGCGACTGGATCGCGATGGAACGGGCGGACCATCCCGTGGAGATCATCGCGGCAGAGGCGGAGACGGCGGTGCGCAACTCCACCCTCGTCGTGACCGCGACTGCGTCGAGTGAGCCGTTGTTCGACGGCGACTGGCTGCAGCCCGGCACCCACGTCACTTCGGTGGGCAGCAACCATCACAGTGCGCGCGAGATCGACTCGCGGACAGTGTCCCGGGCCTCAATCGTGGTGGTGGATTCCCGTGTCGCCGCACGTCAGGAGGCAGGGGATTTGATCATGAATGGTTTCGACCCGATCCGAGCGGTTGAACTGGGCGAACTCCTCACGGCGCCCGAAGCCGCTGTGCACCCCCCAGGAGGCATCACGCTGTTCACCTCGCAGGGCCTCGCAGCACAGGACCTCTACGCGGCCAGTGCCGTCCTGTCGAACCGCGAGCGGGAATCAACCACCTCCCGGGACGGGCAGAGTGATGCCTGGTCGACAGGCGTCAGGGCTGGCGAGGTGCAGTAAGTGGTGACACCTCGTCGGCAGTGCGACCTGAGTGGTGGTGTTTTGCGAAGTCGTGCCAGACCTGTTCGCCGGCGGCTTGGAGTCGGGCCGCGATCTCGGCCTCGCTCCCGTACGTCGGCTGGCCGCTCTCCAGGACGGTGCGCCCGTCGATGACCACCCGGTCGACATCCGCCGGTCCGGCGTGATGGACGATGGCTCGGAGCGGATCACGGAGGGGAGCCATGGTGACCGTGTCGGTTCGGTAGGCGACGTAGTCTGCCTTGGCCCCGACAGCCAACCGGCCGATGTCAGCTCGCCCGAGGGCTCGGGCGCCACCGAGGGTGGCCGCATCGAACACGTGCTCTGCGGTGACCGATGACTCGCTGCGAGTGAGGACTCGGGCGATGGCGCCGGCCAATCTCATCTCCATCAGCATCGACTGGGGAGCAGTGTCGACGCCGAGGGCCATCCGTACGCCGCGTGTCTGGTATTGGGCGAAGTTCTCGAGCGCCTTGCCCGCCCGCGCGAAGACGGTTGGGCAGTGCGCCACGGTCGCTCCCGACTCCGCGAGCAACCGCAGGTCATCGCTGTGCGGGTGGCGAAGCCAGCTGTGACCGGAGATGAAGATGCAGTGTCCGATGATGAGCCGTTCGTCGAGGATCCCAACATCGTGGAGATATTGCACCGGGGTCAGGCCCGACCGTGACATGATCTCGTTGAACTCCGCCGGTGACTGGCCCGCGTGGATCTGAATGGGTACGTCGAGCTCGCAGGCCCGCCGATGCACCTCGCGGAGCAAGTCGGCCGAGCAGGTGTCGATCTGAGCGGGAGCGAAGATTCCCTTGATCCTCGACTCGGGCTGCAAGGCGTGGCGCTGGATGAACTCCGTGGCTGAGTCGAGGAGGCGTTCCTCCTCGGCTTCGCCCACGGGATCGAAGGAGATCCCCTTTCCATCAGTGCCCCAGGTCGACGAGCGCACGTACTGGCCGATGTGGGCGCGCAGCCCGGACTCGTCGGCGGCCTTCGCGGTGGCCTCCGGCCAGGCGGACAGGTCGATGGCCGTCGTCACCCCGGATCGGATGAGTTCGAGGCACGAGGCACGTGCTGCAGCCTCGGTGGACTCGATACTGGTCGCATCACGGATGGGCATCAAGATCTCGTAGAGACCGACCGCCCAGTAGTCGTCGACATCCTCACGAAAGGTCCGGTCGAACGGGCTGCCACCCATGTGCGTGTGGCTGGAGATCATCCCGGGAGCAATGATGCGATCGGTTGCGTCGATCGTCACATCACAGGGCTCGTCGTAGTTGGTGTCACCGACATGGACGACCCGGTCGTCCTCGTGCACCAGGACGCCCCGTTCGATGGTCGCGTGTTTCCCTTCGTGGAAACCGACCAGGTATCGGGTGTTGATCCGAGTCCGCATGCTTCTCTCCTCCAGTGCCGGGTGCTTCGTTCGTACGTTCGTCACCTGCCTACCTGCGCGGTGCTCAGACGTTGAGGATGGCCTGCAGGAAGGCCTTGGTCCGCTCCTCGCGTGGGTCCTTGAGAATTTCCTGCGGCGGACCCTTCTCGATCACACGGCCGTGGTCGAACATCACGACCTGGTCGGCGATCTCCGCCGCGAATCTCATCTCATGGGTGACCAGGAGCATGGTGATGTCCGTGGTGACGGCAAGCTCACGGAGCACTGCCAGGACTTCACCGACCAGTTCCGGGTCGAGTGCGGACGTCACCTCGTCGAACAACATGATCTGCGGCTCCAATGCAATGGCCCGGGCGATCGCGACCCGCTGCTGCTGGCCGCCCGACAGTTGCCACGGGCGGCTGGATGCCTTGTTCAGCAGGCCGACCTGGTCCAGTACGGTCCGTGCTCTTTCGCGGGCGGCATCCCCAGGCATGCGCCTGACCTGGATCAGCGCCTCGGTCACGTTGTCGAGGACGGTCATGTGCGGAAAGAGGTTGAACTGTTGGAACACCATGCCGACGTGATTGCGCAACCGATGTAGATGGCGCTCCGAGGCCGGCACGAGGGAGCCCTTGCGTTGCTCGTGCCACAACGGCTCTCCGTTGATCTGGACCTCGCCGGAGTCGGGTCGCACGAGCGTCATGATGATGCGCAGCACGGTCGTCTTGCCGGACCCACTGGGGCCGATCATGGCGACCTTCTCTCCGCGTGCGACTTCGAGGTTGAAGTTCTCGAGGACCGTGTTGTCGCCATAGGACTTGCAGAGGTCGGTGATGTTCAGGCGGGCGGGGGAGGGGACGATGGATTCGGGCTCGCGTCCGGTCATGACCGATTGCTCCTTCGTGTTCGTGGACAGGCTTCTCATGCTGCGGCCCACGCTGACTGCTTGCGGCTGCTCCGCAGTTCGAATCGTCGGATCAAGATGGTGAACGTGACACTGACCACGAGGTAGATGACCCCGACCAGGGTGAACGGAACGACATAGCGATAGCTCAACTCGGCCACCCGCAGCCCCTGGCCGAAGAGTTCGACGACTCCGATGGCGGCCGCGTATGCGGTCAGTTTCAGCATCTCGTTCATGGAATTGCCCAGGGCCGGGATGATGGGCGGAATTGCTTGTGGCAGGACGACACGCAGCCAGATTCTCTTCCGGGGAAGGTTCAGTGCGACGCAGGCATCCCACTGTTCCCGTGGAACGGCTTCGATGCCGGAGCGATAGACCTCGCTCATGTAGGTGGCGGCCTGCATGCCGAGCACGATGACTCCGGACGTCGTGGGGGAGAGGGTGATGCCGAACTGGGGGAGGGCGAAGAAGAACAGGTAGATCTGCACCAGCAGCGGAGTGTTGCGTACGACCTGGATGTAGACCTTGGCAAGCGGTGCGACGACGGGAATCTTCCGGACGCGCACGTACGCCAGCAGGAACCCGACGCTCAGGGCGATCAGGGAGGCCAGGACCGTGATGATCAAGGTGAGGCGCATCCCGTCGAGCAGTACGGGGAGCACCTCGGCGGCATAGTCCCATTCCCAGGTCATGGCGCGCTCCTGACCTTCGTCGTGTCACGGACGCGGCGCTGCTTGACCGGTCGATAGATGTCGACGCGGTGCTCGAGTCGGCGGCCGAGCCAGGCGATGACCAAGGCGACACCCAGGTACATCGCGGCAATGAGGAGGAAGATCGCCGTGGTGTTGGCGAACTCGGTGCGCAGGTTGTTGGCCACGTGGGTCATGTCGTAGATCCCGATCAAGGACACGATCGCCGTCTCCTTGAGCACTGTGATGATGTGGTTGGTGTAGTTGGGAATGATGATCGGGACCGCCTGCGGAACGATGATGCGGCGCCACCGCGTGACCGGGGACAGGTTGATGGCGATCGCCGCCTCGACCTGACTGGCTGGAACTGCGCGGACGGCTCCCCGGACCACCTCGGCGAGGTAGGCGCCCTGGTTGCAGCCGATGACGATCCAAGCGGCCCACAGGGGTGGTAGCGGAAGTCCGAGGACGAGCGGAAGTGCGTAGAAGACCCAGAACATCTGGACCAGAGCAGCCGTACCACGGAAGAACTCCACGAACGCCGTGGCTGCGTAACGTACGGCCCGGTTGCTGGCCAGACGGGCGAGGCCGACGACGAGCCCCACAACGGTTGCCAGTACCGCTGCGCCGGCAAAGACTTCGAGCGTGACCACGAGGCCGTCCAGCAGGGGGAACCCGATGGAGTCCAACAACTCCTGAAAGTTCATCGTCACTTCCACCTGTCGGTTGGTCGTCTGGGCAGGTGATCGATCAGGTCGGACAGGTCAGCTGCACACCATCCATCTCGATCAGGGTGGGATCTGCGTCGTACTTCTCCAGGATCTTGGCGTACTCGCCGCTCTCCTTGAGTTCAGCGAAGTCGTCGCTGAACGCAGCAGCGAAGTCGGCGTCGTCCTTGTGCATCGCGTAGGCACTGCCCGTCTTGGGCATGTCCGCGACGTCGTCGGTGATGTCGAGGGGATCGCCTCCCGCGTCGAGAACCTGCTCGATCGCCGACTGCGGTGCAAGGTAGGCATCGGCTCGGCCGATCCGGACAGCATCGGCACCGTCCTGGCGACCGGCGACCGTGATGATCTGCTTGCCGTCCAGGATCTCCCGTGCGACGCGTTCCTGAGTGGTGGCCTTCTCCACCGCCAAGGTCGCCCCCGCGTCCTTGATGTCGGCGATCGCGGCCAAGTTGTCCGGGTTCCCGGGTTTCACGGCGAAGGAGTAGATCAACACGTAACTGGCGGCCGACATGGCAATGCTCTGGCAGCGTTCATCGGTGATCAGGAGACCGGCGCAGCAGATGTCCATGCGGCGGG
This sequence comes from Propionibacteriaceae bacterium, assembly GCA_052094425.1. Classification (GTDB taxonomy): domain Bacteria; phylum Actinomycetota; class Actinomycetes; order Propionibacteriales; family Propionibacteriaceae; genus Microlunatus. The sequence continues at coordinate 14,040 of JBQDIN010000024.1, read as the reverse complement.
CTTGGAGCCCGGGAACCATGCCGACAAAGTCGGCTTGGAAGGCCTCGAACTCGCTGATGTCGTACTTGTCCCGAAGGATGGCTTGGACGATTTCGACGTTGTACCCGGTGGGTTTGTCGTCCTTGAGGAAGGAAGAGGGCGGCGAATCGATGATCCCGAGGATCGCGCGGCCGCGCTTCTGCATCGTCTCGACCAGCTTGTACTGGCTGCCGTCACCCGAAGACGTGCCGGCATCCCCGGAGCCGCACCCGGCGAACGCGAGCCCGCCGAGGCTGGCCCCGGTCATCCCCAAGAAACTGCGACGAGTCCAAGACGTTGTGTTCCCCATGGCTATGTCACCTCAGCATTGAGTAGCCCGCCATTTCCGTGAAATGGAAAGGCGGTTTCCAGTGAGTTGAGAGTATGGCGATGCCGAGGAGGGTGTCAAGGGTTTGTTGGCGATCGTCGTCGGTTCGAGACCGCCCGCCTGGCGGCGGGAATCGGACCCGGGCTTCAGTCTCCGACCCTGCTGAACGGCTGGATGGGGCGAGGTGGTTGTGCCTGCCGTGCGCGCCTCGCGAGCACTGCCTGTTGGGCCCTGGCGACCTTTCCGAGATGTTGCTCTCTGCGGTCCACGATGGCGCGGCGAGCCTCCGATGCGGCTGCGGCCAGATCGGGCAGGTGGACCCCCGTGACCTGACCCTCCTCGACCACCGGATGGCCGCGCACCAGAACGTGTCTGGCCCGCCCGGAGATGGCGGACAGGATCAGCGCAGCGAGGGGGTCCTCCGTGGCGAAGAAGGGGGTGTCCGTCATGGGGAAGATGGCGAGGTCTGCCGTCCAGCCCGGGTGGATGCGTCCCACGGACTCGAGACCGAGAGCCACCGCGCCATTGATCGTGGCCATGTCGAGGACGGACCAGGGCGACTCCCACTGGGTCTCCACCGCCGTCGCGGAGCGGTGCAGAACTGTTGCCAGGCGCATGGACGAGAGCATGTTCAAGGACCCGCCACAGTTGGCCCCGTCCGTACCCAGCGCAGCGTTGACGCCCGCGGCACGCCATTCGGGTAACTGGGCCACGCCACTGCCCAGCTGAAGATTGCTCTGCGGGTTGTGCGCAAGCGAGGCGTTTGCCTCGGCCAGGTGCACCATCTCCTGCTCCGTGGTCCACACGCCGTGCGCCGCCAGCAATCGATCATTGAGCAGGCCGTGCCGTTCGAGGGTGCTGAGTCGTGCCAGCGGGGCCTCGGACTGGACCCGTGACTCGAGCAGGTGGGTGTGGATGCCGACTCCCAAGTCGGCGCTCAGCGCTGCGCAGCCTTCGAGCAGCTGCGCTGAGCAGCGTTGCGGTGCGGACGGTCCGAGGAGTACCGAGATGAGGCCATCGGCTGCGTGGTGCCAGCGAGCATGGAGTGCTCGGGTCTGGTCCAGGAGTTCGTGCGCAGGGGCGGGGGTGAGCAGTTGCAGCCCCGCCTCGTGCTCGGTCGACCACGCATCGTCAGTGAGGCCGACGGTCTGGTGGAGCGGAATGTCCGAGATCATCGGAGCGACGGCGGCCCGGATTCCAAGATCAGCATAGGCGCGGGCTGCTTCCCCGACGAGTTCGACATCACCCCCCAGGTGGTCCATCACCGTGGTGGTCCCGGTCAGCAGCGCCTCCACGCCCTGGAGTTGGGCGCTCAGGTACACCTCTGCGGCTGTTCGGCCGCCCGTGATGGCCCACGAGTACATCATCCACGGTTCCAGTGGGAGACCGGCTCCGAGGTGGCGGGCGAGCATTCCGTACGAATGCGTGTGGGCATTGACGAAACCGGGCACGACGAGTGAATTGGACGCGTCGACGACCCGCACACTGTCTGGCGCGATTGACTCGGGCCGCGGTTCGGTGATGGCCTCGATCTTCCCGTCGCTGATGCGGATATCGCGCTGCAGCAGCGATTCGGTGACATGGTCGACCACCAGGCCGTTGCGGATGATCACTCTGTTCTGACCGGTCATGCCGGGTCCTCCCTCTGCGTTGAGTTCCGGGACATGGAATCAGACTATCCGAAACACGGAAGGATCGAACAGGCCTGTATCATCACCGTGTCCGGCGGGCACGTTCCCGTCGGTGCTCGAAAAATGGGCACGCAGCCGCCTCGGCGCACTCGATCCGTACGGACCGGGGCAGAGGCCGGGCGCGCGAGACACATACGGCCCCCGTCATCCGTACGGCACTGTCACCGTCATCTCGCAAGGACACTCCATGCCCACGATCTCCGACCACGTCGCCCAGACCCTCGCCCGCCACGTCAACCACGTGTTCGGCGTGATGGGTAACGGCAACGCGCACTTCATCGACGCCCTCGAACGCTCCGCCGAGGCCGACTACACCGCGCTCCGGCACGAGGCCGGCTGCGTGGTGGCTGCCGACGCCCACCACCGTGCGGGCGGCGGACTGGCTGCGGCCACCGCCACGTACGGGGCAGGCTTCACCAACACCTTGACCGCGCTCGCGGAGGCCGTTCAGGCGCACGTGCCGCTCATCCTCGTGGTGGGGGACGAGCCCACCTCCGGGCCGAGGCCCTGGGGCGTGGACCAGATCGCGTTGGCCTCGGCCGTCGGCGCCCGTACCTACACGGTGGGTCGGGCCGATGCGGCGGCGACGACCGTGATCGCGGTCGAGCACGCGTTGGCGTACCGGGTGCCGACCGTGCTGGCGATCCCGTACGACGTCGCCAAGCTCGACGCCGGCCCGGTGCCGGAGCCGACCGAGCCGCAACTGCCGGAGCCCGCAGCCCCGTCCGGGCCCTTCGCCGTCGCCGCGGTCCAGGAGGTGGCCGGCGTACTCGCCGCTGCGGAACGCCCTCTGTTGCTGGCCGGTCGTGGCGCCTGGCTGGCTGGGGCGGGGGAGGCCCTCGGTGCGTTGGCTGACGCCACCGGGGCGATCACTGCCAGTACGGCGCTCGGCCGTGGCATTTTTCCTCGGGACGAGTACGACCTCGGTGTCACCGGCGGCTTCGGGGCCCCTGCTGCGATGGAGTTGGTCCGGACTGCCGATGTCGCGGTCGTGTTCGGTGCCTCGCTGAACCAGTTCACGATGCGGTTCGGCGAGCTGTTCGCCCCCGGCACCCGGATCGTCCAGGTCGACACCGCCCCGGCCGCCACCCATCCACACGTCGGCACCTTCCTGCGGGCGGACGCGGGGGCCACCGCTCGCGCTCTGGTGGATGCGCTGGCCACCCGTGACTCCCGGCCGACCGGCTGGCGGGAGTCGGTCGACGTGGCCGGGTTGCGCGCCCAGGACGAGGGGACCGGGACGGCCGCGGACGGCCGACTCGACCCGCGCACGATGGCGGCCCGGATCGGCCGACTGTTGCCCCGGGACCGGGTGGTGGTCTCCGACGGCGGCCACTTCATCGGCTGGGCGAACATGTACTGGCCGGTCGCCGCACCGGACCGGATGATGATGGTGGGCACCGCGTACCAGTCCATCGGTCTCGGCTTCCCCTCCGTGCCCGGTGCCGCGCTCGCCAAGCCGGACGCCACGATCGTGCTGACCACCGGCGACGGGGGCGGGTTGATGGCGCTGGCGGACCTCGAGTCCGCCGTCCGGGTCGCCGGCGGTCGCGGGCTCGCGGTGGTGTGGAACGACGGCGCGTACGGCGCCGAGGTCAACCTGTACGGCCTGCAGGGCCTCGCCCGGGAACCGATGCTGATCCCCGACGTCGACTTCGCCGGTCTCGCTGCCGCGGTCGGCGCCGAAGGAGTCGCGGTCCGTACCCCCGAAGACCTTGATCACCTGGTCGAGTGGTTGGCCCGTCCGGTCGCTGACCGCCCGTTCCTGCTGCTCGACCTCCGGATCTCATCCTCGGTCGTCGCCCCGTACCAGCAGGAGATCATCCAGGTGAACACCCCGCAGTGATCATCCGCCGGTAGCGAGTCCGTCGGTTGAGCCGGTCGAAGTCTCTCGGACGGGCAGAAAAGAATGCGTTCACAGAAAACTGGAACTGTTATGGTTCCAGTTGTCGTGATCAAGTCGCATCGAGGAGAGGTGGGGGAGTGGCAGTCAGCAGTCGGACCGCCGTTGCGGCGCACGCGTTGACGTTCCTGGCGCGTTGGCACGACAACGGGTGGCAGTCGTCGGCGAAGATCGCCGAGAGTCTGGAGAGCAATCCGGTGGTCGTTCGGCGTGTGCTGGGCATGCTCCAGGCGGCGGGTCTGGTCACCTCCGTCGAAGGCAGCGGGGGTGGGTGGCAGCTGGCCCGGCAGGCCGAGCAGATCACTCTCCTCGATGCCTACGGCGCAGTTGAGCTGGGTGCCGGCGTGCTGCCGACCCACGCCCATCCGCCCAGCAGTTCCTGCGTCATCGGACGCCACATGCAGGCTCTCCTGGAAGAGGAGTTTGCTGCCGGGCAACAGGTGCTGGAGCAGCGACTGGCGCAGACCAGCATCGCCGACCTGCTCCGCAATGTGCTGCGGCGTGAGCGCGCCGCTACTCGGACCTAGCGAGTTCGCTGCACCCCAGTGCCAGCGAGTTTCTGTCGACCATAACTGCAACAGTGACGATTACAGTTCTATCGAAGGGGCCATCATGACCAGTTCGACCCGTCCGGGGACCGCCGTGTCGCTGCCGCGCCTGCTGCTCGTCCTCGTCCCGGCGATGCTGCTGGTGCCGATTGCGAGCGACATGGTCTCCCTGATCCTCCCTCGGCTCGCGGACCAGTTCGATGCCAGCACACCTCGGGTCGCCTGGGTGGTGACCGGTTTCCTGCTGGCCTGTGCCATCGGTATCCCGATCTATGGTCGGCTGACCGACTCGTTCAGTCTTCGGCGTCTCTTCGGCATCGCCCTGGGGGTGTTCGGGATCGGGAACGTGATCAGTGCGCTGGCACCGACGTTGCTGGTGATCGTCGCCGGCCGCATCGTGGCCGGCGCCGGTGGCGCCGCGATCCCGGTGTTGGCCATCGTCGCTGCGACGCGCCTGCTGCCCCGACGGGAGGCCGCGATCGGCGTCGGATTCATTGCGGCCGCCGGGGGGCTGGGCACGGCGCTCGGCCCGGTGGTCGGTGGCGGCATCGGGCAGGCGTTGGGATGGCGGGCCCTGTTCGTGCTCCTCGCGTTCTGGGCGATCGCCCTGGTCCCGGCCACGGGGCACGTCATCGCTGACGTGGAGCCGACCGCCAGTCGCCGGCTCGATCTTCCCGGTGGCCTGCTGCTCGGTGGGAGTGCGGGGCTGCTGTTGCTCGGCATCACCCAGGCTGACGGTGCGCAGGGGTTCGCTGCACCCTCCTCGTGGGGAGCCCTGCTGGCCGGGGCGATCGGGGCGGCACTGTTCGGTTGGCGGGCTCGCACCGTGGTCGAGCCGTTCGTGCCACCGTCGCTGTTCACCCACCGCGGCTACCTCGCCGCGGTCTCGCTGATCTTCCTGGCCATGCTGGTCAACCTCACCACCTTGGTACTGGTCCCGATCATGCTGATCGATGTGAACGGGCTCGCCCCGGGCGAGGGAGCGCTGGTGATGATCCCCGGCGGACTGGCACTGGCGGCCCTCTCGCCGCTGGTGGGTCGGGCCGCTGCCCGAGGTGTCAACGAAGGTGCCGGTGCACTGTTCGGACTCGGTGCGATGGCGGTCTCGATGCTGCTGTTGTCCACCGTCGCCGCGGGTGCCTCGCCGGTGTGGGCCGGGGTCGCGGTACTCGCGCTCGGCTCGGGGTTCGCCGGGGTCGTGACGCTGGCCACCAGTGCGATCAGCCGGCTGCTGCCGCCGGCGCAGGTGGGTACGGGGGTGGGCATCTTCCAGGGTGCCCAGTTCCTCGGTGCGGGGGCGGGGCCGGCCGTCTTCGGTGTCGTGCTCGCCAGTCGCCGGGCCAGCGGTGCCGACGCGGTCAACCCATTCCACACCGGGCCGGCGGACGCCTTCTCCGACGCGTTCTCGGCCCTGACGCTGGTCGTGGTGTTGGCGCTGGTCGCGGCCGTACGACTCCGCAGTGCACGACGAGGGTCGCGGGCGGGGTCTGCGGGGGTGCTCTGACAGGCTCGATCAGGGTGGGGGTGGCTCGGTCGGCGTGGGTGGCTCGGTCATCCCTCAGCGGGGAGGAGGCCCTGGGCGAAGAACGCGGTGAGCTCCTGGGTGGCGGTCAGCGGGAGGACATGGGCCACGTACTGGTCCGGTCGGACGACGACCACGCACCCGGACCGGTCGATCCCGCGGACGGAGAAGATGTCGTCGGCGGGGTCGGTCGCGTACACCAGTTCGTAGTCGACCAGGTCGAATGGGCCGGTACGGGGGAGGAAGAGCTCGGGGACCTCGCCGAGGTCGACCTCCTCGAGTGGCTGCTGCAGGATGATCTTGGTCTCGAACACGCTGCTGAGCTCGGCGTCCGCCGGCGTGTGTCGGCGGACCGGGGAGTCGGGGGAGCCCGCCATCCACGCGGCCCAGCGGACCAGGGCCGAGTCCACACGGGGCGCATCGGCATCGGCGAAGGCGTAGATCCGCCAGCGACCGTCGGCGCGGTGGTGGTGGCCGAGGTGCACCGGGTTCGTGTCGCAGACCCGGATCGCCCGCGCGGACTTGAAGCGCTTGCCGACCGGGAATCCCTCGGCCAGGGACTGGTGGGTGTCCGCGCCGATGATCATGGACGGGTTGTACTGGGTCATGAATCCGGCCGGAAACTCGGCGGTGTTGACGTAGAACTCGCTGAGTTCCTCCGGGCTGTCGAACTCCTCGGGCTCCTTGGCCATCAGGGTCGACCACTCCCGATCGAAGTCGATCAGGTTCTGGGCGATCTCCTGTCGTTCGGCCGAGTAGGTGTCGAGCAGCGACTCCGGGCTCCGGCCGGACAGCACCTGGCCGAGCTTCCACCCCAGGTTGAAGCCGTCCTGCATCGACACGTTCATCCCCTGGCCGGCCTTCGCGCTGTGCGTGTGGCAGGCATCGCCGGCGATGAACACCCGCGGGGTGCGCTGGCCGGTCTGCTCGGCCGGGACGTCGTCGAACTTGTCGGTGAGTCGATGGCCGACCTCGTACACGCTGTACCAGGCGACATCCTTCACCGCCAAGGTGTACGGGTGCAGGATCTCGTTCGCCTTGCTGATCGCGGTCTCCACCGTGGTCGCGCGCACCCGGCCCGCGTCGTCGGCAGGGGTGACGCCGAGGTCGACGTACATCCGGAACAGGTGCTGGCCCTCCCGCGGAATGTGCAGGATGCTGCCGGCCTTCGACTGGATCGCGCACTTCGTCCGGATGTCGGGGAAGTCGGTGACGGCCAGCACGTCCATCACAGCCCACGCGTGCAGGGCGGCGTCGCCGGCGAGCTGGCGACCGATCGACTGCCGCACCGCACTGCGCGCCCCGTCACACCCGACCACGTACTTGGCGTGCACCACCCGTTCGGTGCCTTCTGGCTCACCACTGGTGTGCCGCAGCGTGACGGCGACCGGGTGCTCGCCCTCGGCTGCCACCTCGAGGCCGCAGAACTCGTACCCGTAGTCGGGGGTGATGCGGCCCGGGGCGTTGTGCGCGGCCTCGGCGAAGTAGTCCAACACCCTGGCCTGGTTGACGATCAGGTGCGGGAACTCGCTGATCCCGTGCGGGTCGTCCGCGGTCCGCTGGCTCCGGATGATCTTGGTCGGGTCGGCCGGATCCGGCGACCAGAAGTTCATGGCCGTGATCTGGTACGCCTCGGCGACGATGCGCTCGGCGAAGCCGAAGGCCTGGAAGGTCTCCACGCTGCGGGCCTGGATGCCGTCGGCCTGCCCGATGGCGAGCCGACCGGGACGACGCTCGACCAGCCGGGTGGTGACCTCGGGGTAGTGCGACAGCTGCGCGGCCAGGACCATCCCGGCCGGCCCGCTGCCGACGATCAACACGTCGACCTCGTCCGGCAAATCCGCCGGCCGGTCGAGGCCGGTGCCCGCGGCGGGAAGCACCCGGGGATCGCCCGAGACGTAGCCGTGGTGGTGGAACTGCATCGTTGCTCCTTGCGGGTCGGGGATCAGACCTTGCTCAGGCCGCGGATCGGGCTGATCGACTGCTCGTCCTCGTGGTCCGGGCCGAGCGGGATGTTGCTGCGATCGCGCAGGACCAGGGTGGCAACCAGGCTGATCACGGCGATGGTGGCCAGGTAGATGGCCACCGAGGTCGTCGTCCCGGTGGCCTGGACCAGCGCCTGGGCGATGGTCGGCGCGAAGGCGCCCCCCACGATCGCCCCGAGCGCGTACGAGATCGACACTCCGGAGAAGCGGATCGAGGCCGGGAACAACTCGGTGTAGAAGGCGGCCTGGGGCCCGTAGGTGAAGCCCAGCCCGAGGGTGAGGATGGCAAGTCCCAGGAACAGCAAGCCGACACTGCCGGTGTTGACCAGGGGGAACAGGACCGCGATCCCGATCAGGAGCATCACCCAGCCGGCCAGGTAGGTCGTGCGACGGCCGAGTCGGTCGGACACGGCTCCGGCCGCGAAGGTGGACAGCAGCCAGGTCACCGCCGAACCGGTGACCGCCCACAGGACCGGTGCCGTGTCCAGGCCGATCGGGCCGTTCGGGTCGGTGGCATAGCGCTGGATGTAGCCGCCGGTGGTCATGTAACCGACCGCGTTGTTGCCGGCGAACACCAGGGCGGCGATGATCACCAGCAGGGAGTGCTTGCGGAACAACTCGACGATCGGCAGTTTGGTCTGCTCGCGACGCTGGGCGATCTCGGTGAAGACCGGGCTCTCCTCGACCCGGCGGCGCACGTAGTAGCCGACCAGGATCAACACGAAGCTGAACAGGAACGGGACCCGCCAACCCCAGGTCAAGAAGGCGTCCCCGGGGGCGATCGCGGCCATCAGGGCCATCACCCCGGAGGCGAGCAGCAGGCCGAGCGGGACGCCGATCTGCGGGAAGGCGCCGAACAGCCCGCGGCGGCGGTCGGGGGCGTGCTCGACGGCCATCAGGACCGCGCCACCCCACTCGCCGCCGGCCGAGATGCCCTGCAGGACCCGGAGCAGGACCAGCAGGATCGGGGTGGCCAGGCCGATCGTGGTGTGGGAGGGGATCAGCCCGACCAGGGTGGTCGCGGTGCCCATCAGGATCAGCGTGAGCATCAGCACCACGCGCCGGCCGTGCTTGTCGCCGAGGTGCCCGGCCAGGAACGCGCCGAGCGGACGGAACAGGAAGCTGATGCCGACGGTGATGAAGGAGAGGATCTGCGCGAAGCCCTCGCCGGCCGGGGCGAAGAAGAGCTCACCGAAGACGAGTCCGGCGGCGGCGGCGTAGATGAAGAAGTCGTACCACTCGACGGTGGTGCCGACGATGGTGGCGAACGCGACGCGTCGCTGTTCCTCCGGACTGGAGACCGGGCCGCTCGCAGTGGGGTCTTGGCGACCTGCCGGTGGGGATGTGTTCATCGTGCTCTCCCGTGGGGTGTGACGTCATTGTCGTCCGGTAGGGGTCGGTGTGGAGAACCTTGCCTTCCGTGGCAACATCATATACGATTTCGGATACGACGCAAGGCTTCGGGGACGACGCAACCAGGGCGAGGGAGCTCATGACCACTGATCACCAGTCGATCCAGACCGCCGGCGATCCACGGTTCGCGGCCCTGCCGTGTCGCCCCGGCAAGGTCATCGCGGTGCACCTGTCGTACGCGTCCCGGGCCGACCAACGCGGTCGACGCCCGGACGCCCCGTCCTACTTCCTCAAGCCGTCCAGCTCGGTCGCAGCCACCGGGGGGCGGATCGAGCGCCCGGTCGGCACCGAGTTGTTGGCCTTCGAGGGCGAGATCGCCCTGATCATCGAGAAGCCGGCCCGGCACGTGTCGCTGGCCGATGCGTGGGACCACGTCGGCTGGGTGACCGCCGGCAACGACCTCGGTGTGTACGACCTGCGCAGCAATGACAAGGGCTCGAACGTACGGTCCAAGGGACGGGACGGGTTCACCCCGCTCGGACCGGCCCTGATCGACGCGCGGATCGTCGACCCGACCGCCCTCCGGCTGCGCACCTGGGTGAACGGCGCGGTCGTCCAGGACGACACCACCGCCGGATTGATCTTCCCGCTGGCCCAGTTCGTGGCCGACCTCTCCCAGCACGCCACCCTCGAGGTCGGCGACGTGATCTTGACCGGCACCCCGGCCGGGTCGTCGGTGCTCGAGCCGGGTGACGTGGTCGAGGTCGAGGTCGACGATCCCGCATCCGGGGCCAGTTCCGGCCGTCTCGTCACGACCGTTGACCAGGGCAGCGCAGGCTTCGACGCGGAAGTCGGATCCCTGCCCGCCGTGGACGATGCCCAGCGTGCGGACGCCTGGGGATCCCGGCAAGCCGCCGGTCTCCCGCCCGAATCCGAAGCCGCCAGCCCGCCATCACTCACCCCCGCACTGCGGGCCAAGTTGGAACGGGTCCCCGTGGCCGGCCTGTCCCAGCAGTTGCGCCAGCGCGGCCTGAACCATGTCACCATCGACGGCGTCCGGCCGAACCACGCGGGGGTGAAGGTGATCGGCACCGCGCGTACGTTGCGGTTCGTCCCCGGTCGGGAGGACTTGTTCAAGACTCACGGTGGCGGCTACAACGCGCAGAAGCGCGCCTTCGACGCGGTCACCGAGGGGCAGGTGCTGGTGATCGAGGCACGTGGCGAGGCCGGCTCCGGGACGCTCGGCGACATCCTCGCGATCCGGGCCCACACCGCCGGCGCCGCGGGGATCGTCACCGACGGCGGCGTCCGCGACTTCGACGCCGTCGCGGCCGTCGGCATCCCGGTCTACTCCACCGGCGCGCATCCCGCCGTCCTCGGCCGCAAGCACGTGCCCTGGGACCACGACCTGACCATCGGCTGCGGCGGGACGACGGTGCAGCCCGGCGACATCATCGTCGGCGACACCGACGGCGTGATCGTCATCCCGCCGGCCCTCGCGGAGGAGGTCGTCGACGCGGCCCTGGCCAAGGAGGACGAGGACGCCTGGATCGCGGAGCAGGTGGCTGCCGGGCATCCGGTCGACGGACTGTTCCCGATGAATGCCGAGTGGCGAGCGCGCTACGCGGAGTCCCGTACGGCGGGGGAGCGATGACCGAGGCCGCCACCCTGAGCAAGTCGCAGCGCGCCTACCAGTGGATCAAGGAGCGGATCGCAGGAGGCGACTACACCCCGGGCTACCGCCTCGTGTTGGGCACGATCGCCACCGCGCTGGAGATGAGCGTCGTCCCGGTGCGCGAGGCGATCCGCCAACTGGAGGCGGAGGGCCTGGTCACCTTCCAGCGCAACATCGGCGCCCACGTCTCGATGGTCGACGACTCCCAGTACCGGCACAGCATGCAGGCGCTCAGCCTGCTCGAGGGGGCCGCCACCGCGCTGTCCGCACCCAGCCTGTCCGCCGCCGACATCGCCGAGGCGCGCATGATCAACGAGCGGATGGTGGCCCTGCTCGACGACTTCGACCCGCGGACGTTCACCTCCCTCAATCGGCAGTTCCACGCCGCGCTGTTCGCGCACTGCGCCAATCCGCGGTTGCTCGAACTCGTCCGGCAGGAGTGGGGTCGGTTGGGCCACCTGCGGGACTCCACCTTCGCCTTCGTCCCGGGGCGCGCCAGCGATTCCGTCGCCGAACACGAACAGATCCTCGTCCTGATCGAACAGGATGCGCCGCTGGCCGAGATCGAGCTGGCCGCCCGCAGCCACCGTTCGTCCACTCTGGACGCCTACCTGACCCACGAACACCCGGACCAGACCAACACCCTTCCGACCGGAGGAATCCGATGACCCAGAGCGCTGCCCAGCACGTCCCCGCCGGCCTGCCGACCAAGCTCCAGCACTACATCGGGGGCGAGGCTTGCGACTCGGTCGACGGCGCCACCTTCGACGTACTGGACCCGGTGTCGAACGAGAACTACCTGCAGGCCGCCGCCGGCAGGAAGGCCGACATCGACCGGGCCGTCGCCGCCGCCCGGCAGGCCTTCACCGACGGGCCCTGGCCGCGGATGCTGCCCCGGGAACGCTCCCGGGTGCTGCACCGGATCGCCGACCTGGTGGAGTCCCGCGAGGCCCAACTCGCCGAGTTCGAGTCCTTCGACTCCGGGTTGCCGATCACCCAGGCGCTCGGCCAGGCGCGTCGGGCCGCGGAGAACTTCCGCTTCTTCGCCGACCTGGTCGTGGCCCAGGCCGATGACACCTACAAGGTGCCCGGACGACAGATCAACTACGTCAACCGCAAGCCGATCGGCGTCGCCGGGTTGATCACTCCGTGGAACACCCCGTTCATGCTCGAGTCCTGGAAACTGGGCCCGGCCCTGGCCAGCGGGAACACCGTGGTCCTCAAGCCGGCCGAGTTCACACCCCTGTCCGCCTCGTTGTGGGCGGGCATCTTCGAGGAGGCCGGCCTGCCGGAGGGCGTGTTCAACCTGATCAACGGGCTCGGTGAGGAGGCCGGTGACGCCTTGGTCAAGCACCCGGACGTACCGCTGATCTCCTTCACCGGCGAGAGCAGCACCGGACAGTTGATCTTCGGCAACGCGGCGCCGTTCCTGAAGGGCCTGTCGATGGAGCTCGGTGGCAAGAGCCCGGCGATCGTGTTCGCCGACTCGGACCTGGATGCGGCGATCAACGCCACCGTCTTCGGTGTCTTCTCCCTGAACGGGGAGCGGTGCACGGCCGGCAGCCGGATCCTGGTGGAGCGCGCGGTCTACGACGAGTTCGTGGAGCGGTACGCCGCCCAGGCCAAGCGGGTCAAGGTCGGGTACCCGCACGACAAGGCAACCGAGGTGGGGGCACTCGTTCACCCCGAGCACTTCGAGAAGGTGATGGGCTACGTCGAGCTCGGCAAGTCCGAGGGACGACTGGTTGCCGGCGGGGGTCGCCCCGAGGGCTTCGAGACCGGGAACTTCGTCGCCCCGACCGTGTTCGCCGACGTGCCCAGCGACGCCCGGATCTTCCAGGAGGAGATCTTCGGTCCGGTGGTGGCGATCACCCCCTTCGACACCGAGGAGGAGGCCCTCGCCCTGGCCAACGGGGTGAAGTACGGGCTGGCCGCCTACGTGTGGACCAACGATCTCAAGCGGGCGCACAACTTCGCCCAGTCGATCGAGGCCGGCATGGTGTGGTTGAACTCCAACAACGTGCGCGACCTCCGGACCCCCTTCGGTGGCGTGAAGGCCTCCGGCCTCGGCCACGAGGGGGGCTACCGCTCGATCGACTTCTACACCGACCAGCAAGCCGTGCACATCAACCTCGGCGAGGTGCACAACCCCGTCTTCGGCAAGGCCGACCCCGCTGACCCCGACAGCAACTGAACCCGATCCCCAGCACAGCAAGGACGCTGAGATGACCATCACCCCCGACTCTCCCGAACCCGTCGTCACCGCCGAGGACCCGATCGTCGGGACGGACCCGATCCCGACACCATCGGTGCCCCCGCCGGACATCCTCCGGTGTGCCTCGATGGAGCTCGTGGTCACCGACCTGGCCGCCTCCCGCGCTTTCTACGTCGACGTGCTGGGCCTGGTGGTCACCGAGGAGGACGCCGAGTGCGTCCACCTGCGCAGCATGGAGGAGTTCATCCACCACAACCTGGTGCTCCGCCAAGGTCCGGTTGCCGCAGTTGCCGCCTTCTCCTACCGGGTGCGGGCACCCGCGGACCTGGACAATGCGGTCGCCTTCTACACCGAGCTCGGCTGTCGGGTCGAGCGCCGGGCCGAGGGATTCGTCCGCGGCCTCGGTGACAGTGTCCGGGTGCAGGATCCGCTCGGTTTCCCGTACGAGTTCTTCCACGAGGTCGAGCACGTCGAGCGGCTCGCCTGGCGCTACGACCTCTACACCCCCGGCGCACTGGTCCGGCTGGACCACTTCAACCAGGTCACGCCGGATGTCCCGCGCGCGGTGGGCCACCTCACCGATCTCGGCTTCCGGGTCACCGAGGACATCCAGGACTCCGACGGCACGGTGTACGCCGCCTGGATGCGCCGCAAGCCGACCGTGCACGACACCGCGATGACCGGCGGGGACGGGCCCCGGATGCACCACGTGGCCTTCGCCACCCACGAGAAGCACAACATCCTGGCGATCTGCGACAAGCTCGGTGCACTGCGCCGCTCCGATGCGATCGAGCGGGGTCCC
>JBQDIN010000023.1:0-49903 GCA_052094425.1 Propionibacteriaceae bacterium | reverse complement strand
GGGTTGGTGCGCCCGGTGCAGACCGCCGGCGGGGTGCTGGTGCGCAGCAATGCCGATGCCGCCCTGTTCGCGATGATGGGGCCGCCCGGGCGGCGCCGCCTGGCCTGGGTGGTGACACCCGGGGACCGGATCCTCTCGTTGCAGGCGATCGGTCGGACCCTGGTGGTGACGACCGGGGATCGCCGGATCGTCGGCTACGACGAGCGCGGCCGGTGGCTGTGGGAGGTCAGTCGTCCGGACGTCGTGCAGAACCGGGCGTTGCCGGTCACCGAGACCACCTTCGCAGTGGCCGGAGTCGACGGGGCGGTGGAACTGCGCGCACTCGCCACCGGCGCCGTGGTGTGGCGCGCCGACATCGGCTCGGCGATCAACGCCGTCTCGACCGATCCAGCGGCCCGGGCCGTCCACGTGATCGACGACACCGGCGTCGTGACCGAGTTCGGCGCCGACAGCCCGACCCCGCGCTGGCAGCAGGAGGTGTCCGCGGGGCCGGCCCAACTCGCGAGCAGCGCCGGCGGGACGACGGTGCTGTTGCCGAACGCCCTGCACCGGTTGGCAGCAGGGGAGGAGGTCTGGCGTACGTCGTTGGCCTTCGCCAACCGAATCGACGTCGATGCGCAGCACGCCTACGTCGTCGCGGACCGCCACCTGCGCGCGTACGACCTCGCCAGCGGCACGGTCCGCTGGAGCCGAGCTGGGGTGCGGACCACGGCAGTTCCGCGGCAGACCACCTCAGTGCCGCAGACAGCGGGATCGGTCGCGGTACTTGCCGCCGACGGCGCGGTCCTCGCTGCCCTGGCCGCCGACGGGGAGGTGCTGGCGGAGGTGGACGTGGACCTGCACAACCAGGGACGGCTGGTGCCGCTCGCCGACGGGGTGCTGGTCCACTGGGCCCCGGACCCGGAGTTGGTCAGTTGGGAGCGCGATGGCTGACGGGCTGCGGACCGGGCGCCGGCTCGGTGGCCACCTGCTGCACCAGACCCTGGTCGAACCCCTGGCCGACGGGCGGGTCGGAGTGCGGGACCTGCACCCGGCCCTGCGTGCGGTGACGGTGCCCACCCTGGTCGTCTTCGCCAGTTGCCTGCTGATGATCGCGACCTCGCGCCAGCTCCGGATCCGACTCCCGCTCTTCCACTCCGACGTCGGCCTGAGCTATCCGAGCGGGACGCCGATGATCATCGCCTTCGTGATGGTGTTGGCCCTCGTCCTGCTCTTTTGCGGTGCCGTGCACATGCACTGGAGCCTCGGTCTCGCGGCCTGGGCATTCCTGGCCCTCGCCCTACAACTCGCGGCCGCCCCCTTCCTCTACATCTCGCCGTGGTTCGCCCTCTTCCCGGGACTGTGGGCAGTCGGGTTGTTGGTGTTGTGGTTGGTGCGCCGGACGCGCCCATTCGTGCTGGCCGAACTCGTCGTGGCGCTGCTGCTGGTGTGTTCCTCGATGTCCGTCGGCTGGTTGCTGTACGGGCGGATCGTGCCCAACGGTGCGCTGAACCTAATCACCGCGCTGCCCAAGTACCTGTCCTTCTTCGCTGCGCCGATGGCCTGTCAGGCGGGCGTTTCCCTGGCCGAGATCGCCACCCGCGTGGCCTCCGGCAGCGTACGCGTGGTGCGCCGGGAGTGGCCGGGCCTGCGGTGGTGGGTGCCACTCGCGGTGATCATCCCGATCGCGATCGCCTCACAGGTTTTCGCACCACCCGAGCTCGGCGAACTCCCCGTCGCGTTCGGCCTGGTGGTGATCTCGGCGGCCCTCTGGCTCGGAATCGGTGCGCTGGCCCGCCGTCGGTCCGGCCGCGAGCCTGCAGCGGCCGATCCGCAGCAACTGTGGGAGGACTTCCGGCCGGCCTCGTGGGTGATCTGCGTGGTGCTCACCCTGCCGGCGCTGGTCAACGGGGTGGTGGCCGTACTGATCCCGGTCCTGGGCGCCGACCAGGGCAGGGCGGACTGGCTGTCGGTGGCCGGTTCGTACGTCGGCGGCCTGATCGGACAGGTGTTGGTGGCCGGCGGTCTGCTGGTCGGACTGGTGTTGGCGGCGGTACGGATGCACCGGCGGCACGCGGTGATGGCGTGCCGGATGCTGGCGTTGGCCGCCGGCGTGCAAGCCTGGCGGCTGTGGTCGCTCCTCGACCCGGACCGGATCCGCTGGTCGGCCGATGCGCTGATCGCCTGCCTGATCGGGCTCGCCGTCCTGACCTCGCTGATCGCCCTGGGGGCCCGCCGACTCACCCCGCGGTTGGCGCTGGGGCTGACAGCCGCCCTGGTCACGGCCCTGGCCTACCGCCTCCGCGAGGTGCTGGCCGACCCGTTGGCGGTGCTGCTGGGCAGTTCACTGGTCGCGGTGCTGGTGATCTCGTCGGCCTGGCAACTGCTCACCGAGGGCGGCTTCACCCGTGACTCGTCGAGGCACTTCCCCCGGGCAGCCCGGTTGTTGGTCTTCCTCGGCCTGCAGCTGTTCTGGATCCTGATCGCGACCACCACCGCCCTGACCCGAGACCCCATCTTCGGATTGGTGCTGGACCACCTCGTCCTCGGTGACACGGCCCTCGGCACCATCTTGTTGCTGGTGTCGGTGTTCGCGATGGTGCGCCGGCCGGGTTCTGCCAGACGGAGAACACCGCGGCGCGACAACCCGTCCACCGGGTGACCAACTTCGCGTAGCGGGCATGTCGCACGCCGAAGTTGGCTACCGTGAACGTGCGGGATCGAGGGAACGGACCGGAGGATCCATGGACAGTGTCGATGTGCTCGTGGTGGGCGGCGGCGTCGTCGGCCTCGCGACGGCCCGTGCGGTCCAACTCCGGCGTCCGGGAGTCAGTGTCTTGGTGGTGGAGAAGGAATCCGATCTGGCGCAACACCAGACCGGCCACAATTCCGGGGTGATCCACGCCGGCGTCTACTATCCGCCCGGTTCGGCCAAGGCGCGACTGTGCGTGCAGGGCCGCGAGCTGCTCGTCGCCTACGCTCGCGAACGAGGCATCGAGCACCGCATCGACGGGAAGCTGGTGGTGGCCACGGACTCCGCCGAGGTGCAGCGGATGCGCACCATCGAGGAGCGCTGCCGTGCGAACGGTGTCCCGACCACCTGGCTGGACCGGGCCCAACTGCGCGAACGCGAACCCCATGCCGAAGGGGTGGCCGCCCTGCACGTCACCGTGACCGGGGTGATCGACTTCACCCGGGTCAGCCGGGCCTACGCCGACGACGTACTCGAGGCCGGCGGGGAGATCCGTACCGGCACCGCCGTGGTGGCGGGCCGACCCGACGTGCAGCACGTGGACGTGGAGACCACGACGGGCACCGTCCGCGCGGGTCAGGTGATCACCTGCGCCGGTCTGCACGCCGACCGGGTGGCGCGGGCACTCGGAGCGGACCCGCAGACCCGGATCGTCGGCTTCCGCGGTGAGTACTACTCCCTCGTACCGGAGCGGGAGCACCTCTGCCGGGGATTGATCTATCCGGTGCCGGATCCGCGATTCCCCTTCCTCGGCGTGCATGCCACCCGCGGCATCGACGGGCACGTGCACCTCGGACCGAACGCGGTGATCGCGTTGTCCCGGGAGGGTTACTCGTGGGGCCGCATCGACCCGGCCGACCTGGCCCGGTTGGCCACCTTCCCAGGCATCTGGCGGTTGGCCCACAAGTATTGGCGGCCGGCCCTGGGCGAGGTGCACCGCTCGTTGTCCACCCGCGCCTTCGTCCGGGCCACCCAGCGGTTGCTGCACGAGGTGACGACGGACGACGTGGTGCGCGGCGGTGCCGGGGTACGGGCCCAGGCCATGCGACCGGACGGCACCCTGGTCGAGGACTTCGACTTCCTGCAGGAGCACCCGCGCGTGCTGCACGTCCTGAACGCGCCGTCGCCCGCAGCCACCGCTTCGCTCGCCATTGCGGAGCAGATCGTGGACACGTTGGAGGCTGCGCTGGTGTAACGCCCTAGCAGAGCTCGTCGGGGGACGAGCGGCCAACCAGGCCGTTCGAGGGCTGGGACACCACTGGTGACTGGGAAGGTCACCCCGGTGTCTCGATCCAGGGGGGGATCAGATGACAGCACTACTCGTGGCCAACGACGGTGGCCACATCCAACAACTGCGGTCCTTGCACAAGCGCCTGAGCATCGGGGCCGACCACGTCTGGGTGACCGTGCCGACGGCACAGACCCGTTCGCTGATGGCGGGGGAGCAGGTGATCTGGTCCCGGCCGGCACCGACCCGTGGCCTGGGTGCGGCTGTCGGCAACGGGATCGACCTCGTCGACGTCCTGCACCCGTCGGACTTCAGCCACGTGGTCTCCACCGGGGCCAGCCTGGCCGTGTCGATCCTGCCGATGGCTCGGTTGCGGGGCATCTCCACCCACTACATCGAGAGCGCCACCCGGGCTCGCGGGCCCTCGATGTCCGGACGGATCTTGGCCCACGTACCGGGAATCCACCTCTACAGCCAGCACCCGACCTGGGCCATCGGGAAGTGGCAGTACCGCGGGTCGGTGTTCGACGGCTACCAGCTGTACGCGGGACCGGTCCCGGAGATCCGCCGCGCGGTGGTGAGCCTGGGCACGCACCGCCAGTTCGGCTTCCGGCGACTGGTGGAACGCCTGGTGAAGATCATCCCGGCCTCGGTGGAGGTGCTGTGGCAGACCGGGGCCTCCGAGGTGGCCGACCTGGGCATCGTGGGGCGGGCGAGTGTGTCCAGTGACGAACTGCGCAGCGCGATCGTCGCCGCGGACGTGGTGGTCGGGCACGCCGGCGTCGGGTTCGCGCTGACGGCACTCGGCCTGGGCAAGCAGCCGGTGATCGTGCCCCGGCTGGCCCGCCACGACGAACACGTCGACGACCACCAGGAGCAGGTGTCGCACTTCCTCGCCTCCAGCGGCGTGGCGCTGGTCCGCGACGCCGACGAACTGACCTGGCAGGACCTGCGTACGGCTGCCGCGAATGTCGTGCGTACCGAACACACCCGTCCCTTCCAGCTGATCCCCGATTGATTCCCGATGCACACCGACGAACAGCCCCGCCTCGGAGGAGATGACTGATGAGCGATGAGACGAACCCGAAGACGACCGGCGGCGAGATGACCAACACGGTGGCCGGCGGGGAACTCCGGATCGGTGTGGTGGGCTGCGGTTACCTGGGTGCCGTACACGCGGCCTGCATGGCCAAGCTCGGCCATCAGGTGTACGGGTACGAGATCTCGGTGTCGAAGGCCGAGACGCTGGGTCGGGGGCGGGCACCGTTCTACGAACCGGGCTTCGACGAACTCCTCCAGGAGGTGCTGCTAACCGGGCGGCTGGAATTCAGCGCCGACCCGCTCGGCCTGGCCCACTGCGATGTGATCTTCGTCTGTGTCGGCACCCCACAGCAACTTGGATCCCTGGCCGCGGACACGTCATTCGTCGAGGCTGCCTTCGAGACGGTGGGTCAGGTGGTGGTCGCCGACGCGGTGGTGATCGGGAAGTCCACGGTCCCGGTCGGGACGGCCCAGCGCCAGGTCGAGAGGCTCGCCGAACTGGCACCGCACCTGGAGTTGGCGTGGAACCCGGAGTTCCTGCGGGAGGGCAAGGCGGTCCAGGACACCCTGGCCCCGGATCGGTTGGTGTTCGGGGTGGAGGGCCCTCGCGCCGAGGAGGTGCTGCGGGCGGTGTACGCACAGTCGATCGCCGACGGAGCCCCGGTGGTGGTGACCGACTTCCCCACGGCGGAACTGGTGAAGGTGGCGGCGAACTCCTTCCTGGCCACGAAGATCTCCTTCATCAACGCGATGGCGGAGGTGTGCGAGGTGGTCGGCGGCGACGTCGTCCAACTGGCCGAGGCGATCGGGTACGACCCCCGGATCGGACGATCCTTCCTCGGCGCCGGGCTCGGGTTCGGCGGCGGCTGTCTGCCGAAGGACATCCGCGCCTTCATGGCCCGCTCGGACGAACTCGGCGTGGACCAGGCCCTGGCCTTCCTCCGCGAGGTGGACGCGATCAACATGCGGCGCCGATCGCGGATGGTCGACCTTGCGCTGGAGGAGTGCGGGGGATCGGTGATCGGGCGCCGGATTGCGGTCCTCGGTGCGGCCTTCAAGCCGGACAGTGACGACATTCGAGACTCGCCGGCGCTGAACGTGGCGGCGCAGTTGCGATTGAAGGGCGCCGACGTGGTGGTCACCGACCCGCGGGCGATCGAGAACGCCCGACGACTCTGGCCCGATCTGCGCTACGTCGCCACCGCCGAGGAGGCGCTGATGGGGGCGCGCTGCATCCTGCTGCTCACGGAGTGGAAGGAGTACCTCGAGCTCGACCCGTACCGGGTGGCGGAACTGGTCACGGATCGGGTGTTGGTGGACGGGCGGAACGCCCTGGACGCCGAGGCCTGGCGGGCCGCCGGGTTCGCCTATCGCGCGCTGGGCCGTACCCGGGTCGAACCGGCACCGGCGGTCCTCCGCCCACCGTACGGACAGACACATCGCAGGTACTGACGAGGGGGAATCGATGAAGGCAGTGATCCTGGCCGGCGGCTTCGGCACCCGGCTGAGCGAGGAGACGGCTGTTCGGCCGAAGCCGATGGTCGAGGTGGGGAACCGCCCGATCCTGTGGCACATCATGAAGATGTACTCCGCCCACGCCATCAACGACTTCGTGATCTGTTGCGGTTACCGCGGGGACGTGATCAAGGACTACTTCGCCTCCTACGCGCTGCGCCAGTCCGATGTCACCTTCGACCTCGGCAAGGGCAGTATGGAGGTGCACGACGCCAAGGCCGAACCCTGGCGGGTGACCCTGGTCGACACCGGACCGAGTTCCATGACGGGCGGCCGGCTCAAGCGGGTGGCCGACCACCTCGACGGCACCTTCTGCTTGACCTACGGCGACGGGGTCTCCGATGTCGACATCTCCGAGACCATCACGATGCACCGGCGTTCGGGCCGTGAGGCCACCATGACGATCGTGCAACCTCCCGGACGGTTCGGCTCGGTGCTGGTCGACCAGGAGTCGGCCGGAGTCCGGTCCTTCAGCGAGAAGACCGACAACGACGGGGCCTGGGTGAACGGCGGCTTCTTCGTGCTGGAGTCCGCGGTGCTGAACCGCATCAGCGGCGACGACACGATCTGGGAACAGGAGCCGTTGCGTGAACTCGCCGACGCGGGGGAGCTGAACGCGTACCGGCACCGAGGCTTCTGGCAGCCGATGGACAGTCTCCGCGACCGGATGCTGCTGGAGGGGCTGTGGGAACGCGGGGAGGCTCCGTGGAAGGTCTGGTGATCAACTCCACGCTGGTCGAGGCAGTTGAGGCCGGTCGGAATCGAAGACGCGACTGAACTGATGAAGACACACACAACGGGGGAACACACATGAAGGTCCTGATCACCGGGGTGGAGGGCTACCTCGGCACCCTGCTCGCACCCACCCTGCTGGAGGCCGGCCACGAGGTCACCGGGCTCGACACCGGCTTCTTCAAGAACGGGTGGCTCTACAACGGGGTGCCGCAGTCACCCGCAGTGCTGGCCCGCGACACCCGCGACCTCACCATCGACGACCTGCGTGGCTTCGACGCCGTCGTGCACATGGCCGAGTTGTCCAACGATCCGTTGGGGGACCTGCTCGGCGAGATCACCTTCGACGTCAACCATGTCGGCACAGTGCAACTGGCGACCTTGGCCAAGGACGCAGGGGTGCGGCGGTTCGTCCACATGTCTTCGTGCAGCGTGTACGGCGTCGCCGACGGCGAGGTGGACGAGACCGCACCGATCAACCCGCAGACGCCGTACGCGGTCTGCAAGGCGTTGGTCGAACGAGATGTGGGCCGGTTGGCCGAAGACTCCTTCTCGCCCACCTTCCTGCGCAACGCCACCGCGTTCGGTGCCTCGCCGCGGATGCGCTTCGACATAGTGTTGAACAACCTCGCCGGGCTGGCGTGGACGACGGGTCGGATCGCGATGACCAGCGACGGGTCCCCGTGGCGACCACTGGTGCACGGGCTCGACATCGCCAAGGCGATCCGGTGCGTGCTGGCGGCTCCGGCCGAACAGGTACATGCCGAGGTGTTCAACGTCGGCAGCAACGAGCAGAACTACCGGGTCCGCGACATCGCCGAGATCGTGGTGGAGGCCTTCCCGGACTGCTCCGTCAGCTTCGGCGAGCCGTCGGTGGACAACCGGAGCTACCAGGTCAACTTCGACAAGATCCACTCCCGGCTGGACGGGTTCAGCTGTGACTGGGACGCCCGGTCGGGAGCCATTCAACTCCACGATGTGTTCCGCACCATCGGACTGGACGCGGAGACCTTCACCGGTCGGGGCCACACCCGGCTGCTGCAGTTGCAGCACCTGCTCGACACCGGGCAGCTGGACGACAAGCTCCGATGGACGGGGGCGGGCAGCCGATGAAGATCACCCCGACCGCGATCGAAGGGCCGGCGATCGTCAGCTTGGAAGAGCTCAGTGACGACCGCGGGTTCTTCGCCAGGGCCTTCTGCGCCGAGGAGTTCGCCGAGGCCGGACTGGAACCCGTGGTGGCCCAGGCCAACCTGTCCTTCAACCACCGGGCCGGCACCCTGCGCGGAATGCACTACCAGTTGCCCGAGGCGCCGGAGGCGAAGTTCATCCGCTGCATCCGGGGCGTGCTGGTGGACGTGATCGTCGACGTGCGGGAGTCCTCGCCCACCTACCTGCAGCACGTGTCGGTGGAGCTCAGCGCCGAGAATCGACTGGGGCTCTACGTGCCGCCGTCCTTCGCCCACGGGTACATCACCCTGACCGACGACTGCGAGGCGATCTATCAGATGAGCTGGCCGTACACGCCCGGGATGGAACGCGGCCTGCGCCACGACGATCCGCGACTCGGGATCGAGTGGCCCCGGCCCGTCGAGGTGATCTCTGCCAAGGACGCCAGTTGGCCGCTGCTGGACGAGGAGGCGGAGCCGGCCCGATGATGATCATCGACAGTGCCTTGGCCCGGCGTGCGGCGGAGGGTCGACCGATCCGGGTGGGGATGGTGGGTGCCGGGTTCATGGCCCGCGGGATCGCCCTGCAGATGATCCGCACCACCCCGGGGATGGACCTGGTCGCGATCGCGAACCGTACCCCGGAGAAGGCCGTACGCGCCTACCGCGAAGCGGGTCTGGAGGCGACGGAGGTCACCGGGCGGTCCGACTTGGATGCCGCCCTCGCCACCGGCCGGCCGGTGGTCACCGACGATCCGCATGCCGTGATCAACTCCGAGCAGGTGGACGTGCTCGTCGATGCCACCGGGGCGGTCGAGTTCGGTGCCCGGATCACTGTCGCGGCCTTCGAGCGCGGTCTGCCGGTGGTCTCGACGAACGCGGAACTGGACGGCACCATCGGGCCGCTGCTGTCCCGCCTGGCCGACAAGGCGGGAGTGGTGTTCACCGGGATGGACGGGGACCAGCCCGGGGTGCAGGGAAACCTACTCCGGTTCGTGCGCGGGATGGGCATGGAGCCGCTGGTGGCAGGCAACATCAAGGGCCTGCAGGACGAGTACCGAACTCCCACCACCCAGCAGGAGTTCGCCCGAACCTGGGGGCAGGATGCCCAGATGGTGACGAGCTTCGCTGACGGGACCAAGGTGTCGTTCGAGCAGGCGACCGTGGCTAATGCGTACGGCTTCACGGTGCCGAGGCGCGGCATGAACGGGTGGGACCACCCGGGCCACGTGGACGAGCTCACCCGGCGCTATGACGTCGACGAACTCCGCGCCTTGGGTGGCATCGTCGACTACGTAGTAGGTGCGAAGCCGTCACCCGGGGTGTACGTGTTGGCCACCCAGACGCACCCGATCCATCAGCACTACCTCAAGCTCTACAAGCTCGGCGACGGCCCGCTCTACTCCTTCTACACGCCCTACCACCTGTGTCACTTCGAGGTACCGTCCACCGTGTGCCGGGCCGTCGACTTCGCCGACGCCGCGCTGCGTGGGGTGGACCCGCGGGTGGACGTGGTGACGACCGCGAAGCGGGACCTTGCCGCCGGGCACACGCTGGACGGGCTGGGGGGCTACGACACCTACGGGGTCGCCGAATCCGCCGCGACCACCCGGGAGGAGGACCTGTTGCCGATGGGCCTGGCTGGAGGGTGCGTCCTGCGCGGCGACATCGCCAAGGATCAGGTGATCACCCGAGCCGACGTCACCCTGCCGGAGGGACGTCTGATCGACGCACTGCGCGCCGAGCAGGACGCGATCTTCGCACCCGCGGGCTGAACTCCCGCCTCGCATCGCGATCAGCATCGGATCAACGAAAAAATCAGGCATCCGCGATCGATAGTCATCCCACACGGAAGCTGCCGGAACAGGCAAAGAGAATCGTTGGACCAACTCCTCGAAGACCCTGCCATTCGGCGGAAGCGGCGCCAACGCCGAGACGACCTCCGCAGATTGCCTGGCGCTCAGTGACCAAGTCTCGCCGAGTTTCTGAGTCCACAACCGGCGGCAACCTTCGGGTCCACGAGGGTTCCATCAAGACCAAAGATGGCAGGGGGCATGGCCATATCAAAGCGCCCGCGTCACCTTGTTTCTCAGATCATGCCACTCCTCCTCTGTGAAATGTGGACAGGATCGACGAACCTCAGGGAAGCACAGGGGGTGAGCTCCTCGCTGACTATCACAAGATCAACATCCACGGCAAACTCAGCCAACAGCGACTGCAGGCTCTCTATGCCGGAGCTTGCAGCAGAATCACTCCACATGTAGTTTCGGTGGGCGCCCAAGGAGAATGGAGCTTCACCGGTGAAGTCTTCGACACCAGTTCGCACACTAGCCTCGGCAGCCGTCTTGGCCGGGACCATGATCATCACGGGCAACGTCCCGGGCGCTGCAGCAGAGTCGTCAACCCAACTCAACGAGTTCAGCGCCAAGAAGCACATCGAGCAGAACGGTGGGTCTCTGGACGGTCTCCGAGGTGGCGATCGTTCAGGCGCCCCTTCCGTGCGTTCAAAGACAAGTGTGGCCCAGAGGAACTCCGGTGTCCCCACTGATGCGTTCAAACTTCAAGCGCCGATGTTCGGTGCCGAACCGAACGGCCCCGATGGCTCCACGCGCTTCAGCATCTGGGGCGGCTGGGACTATCGAGACGACTACGTGAACGGCAGTGACCCCGACGATTTCGCAACCGTTCAATTGAAGATGCCAGCCTGCTACAAGATCGTTGAGACAACGACACTCACCTACAGATATAACGGCACGGAGACCGACGCCGGCTACCTCAAGGAGGGCGGCTTGGAGTCGAACGCACCGATCGTGGGACTGCGAAACCTCGCATCCGACTTCATGCTCAGCGCGGACAACGGCGTTGCAGGAGTCGTCATAGAACAGCCCGCCAAGTGCAAGGGTGAGGTTGGAGCGACGTTCAGCTACGAGCACAACCAAGACGGCGGCAACGTCGCAGGAATCTCTGCCTCCTGGGGGGCGTTCACCATTAACTACACCGGGTCAACGCTCACCCTCCAGAAGTCCACAAACCCCGTCTACTTCAAAGTCTGAGTGTTCGAATGCGCCAATTCAGCAGCGAACTCGTTGTCGCGTGCATAGGAATCGTCATCATTTTGATCGCTGCTATCAGTGAAGGCTCTTCCAAAGGTTTGGCCTTCCTGCTCGGCTGTAGCGTTCTCATCACGTCAGGACTCTGGGCAATCGCCCGAGCCCTGAAGGAGAAAACACGCAGCCATCACTCAGACAACAACCACTAGACGGCAGAGGGAAGCAAGACGACCGACAGGGCGGAGCTCGGTGGTGGGTGAGGCAGGCTAGAATGTCTGAATCCCGACGTGCGCAATACTCCCGAATTCAAGCGCCACTCGGCCAGAACCCTGCCCGACCCCACCACCGAGCGCAGCCCCCGCAAGCGCCGCCAATCCCAACAGGTCGCCGCATTCCTTGCCGACTCGGCCCGTGGTCTCGACCCGCGTGGGCTGGGTGGTCTCGACCCAACCAGTGTTGGTGCGGGCGAGACCGGCGTGCGGTCAGGCAGGACGGGCGCGGAGGCCGGTGAAGAGGTCGTCCTTCAGGGTCTTGCGGTGGAACCACATCGCCGACATGAGAGCTCGGGTGCAGGCCACGGTGTCCGCGGGGGGCAGCCCCGCACGGCGGACCCCACCGAGGAAGCCGCGGTAGAGGTCCCACTCGGGGAAGACACGGGGACCCATACTGCGTCCGGTGAACACCGCATACCGCTGCCGCAGGTCGTGGCTCCGGGTGGCGCGGCCGCCGAAGTCGCGGCGCAGGAACAGCGGCTCGTCCACGTTGACCAGTTTCCCGTACAGGCCGATCTCTGCCAGCAGCGGCCGATCGGAGCGTGGATAGGCGCCGTGCAGTCCGGTTCGTTGCAGGGTGCGGAGCCGGGTCAGGCCGAAGACCTGGACGCAGGGCCAGCCGGAGCGGCTCAGGGATCGGAATCGGGCCCGGGTGTTCGGGTGGTCCATCGCCACCCCCGGATGGACCTCGCCGACAACCGTGCCGAACTCGTCGATGGTGAGGGTCCGGCTGTGCGCCAGGGCGACCTCCGGGTGCTCCTCCAGCAGCCGTACCGTTGCGGTCAGGTAGCCGGGCTGGTGCACGTCGTCGGCCGCGGCCCACTTGAAGTAGTGCCCACGGGCCAGCGGCACGACGCTGTTCCAGTTCGCGGCCAACCCCTGGTTCACCCGGTGCCGGAGCACCCGGACCCGCCGATCGCCGGCGGCCTCGGTGATGATCGCGGCGGTGCCGTCCGTGGAAGCATTGTCCGCGATGATCAACTCGAAGTCGGTGAAGTCCTGCCGAAGCAGGCTGTCGATGCTCTGCCGGAGGAAGCGTTCGCCGTTGTACACCGGCAACCCGATACTGACCAGCGGTCTGCTGTTCTTCATGCTGGGCTCCCTTCCTGACGTTTCGGGTGGGGCTGGGCGCTCGCCCAGATGACGGCTGCCTGCCAGACGGCGACGCCGGTGGCGAGATCGATCCGCGCGCGCCAGCCCAGGTCGGGACGGCGGAACAGTGCGGAGGCGATGGAACGGAGGCCGGTCACGCACTGACCGGGCAGCAGCCGTCGGCGTGGGGAGCCCGACCGGAGGCCGGCCTGTTCGAGCCGGCGGACCCCGCGGCTGACCCGCTGTCCCTTGCTCCACAGCTCGCGCAGTTCGGTACGGGCCGGGTGCCGGACGACCGCGTCGGCGGCATAGCCCAACCGTTGGCCGGCCGCCGCCAACCGGCGACCGAAGTCCAGGTCGCCACCAGAACGGGCCCGGGGATCGAACCCACCGGCGGCCTCGAAGGCGGCCCGGGTGAGGACCAGGTTTGCCGTCACGGCGAAGCCCTCGTCCCGGATGTAGGTCTGCTGGGGGAAGGCGCGTTCGGACTCGAACCGTTCCGCCGGTGTGGTGGGGCCGAGGCCGTCGCGGAAGGTCAGGACGACGGGCCCGCCGACCGCGTCCAGGGTGTGATCCGCCAGGGCAGCAGCGCCGGCGGCCAGCCACGCGGAGGTGGGGCGACACCCCGCGTCGGTGAAGGCGAGGAGCCCCCCCGAGCTGACGCCGACGCCCGCATTCCGCGCGGCGTAGGAGCCGGGGCGGGTTTCTCGCACCAGTCGTACGCCGGCCGAGACCGCCATCGGCGGGTCACTGCCGTTGTCACACACGATCACCTCGTCGGCCGCCACCGGGCCGAGCGCAGCTACCGCACGGAGGGTCTCGTCCAGCCCCGGTTGGTCGTCCTTGACCGGGATCACCACGCTGATCCTCATGGTCCGTCCAAGATCATCAAGTGGCCGAGTCCGGCAGCGATCCCCGGTGCGGCGGCGGACAGGATCTCCTCGTAGCGGGCCTGCCACGAGTTCTCCACCACGAAGGCCGAACGGGTCACCTCGGCCAGCGGTCCGTGGGCCAGTGCGGCCCGTACTCCGTCGCCGAAGTCGTTGCCGGGCTGCACCAACACCACCGACTCGTGCACGCCGCGCACCGGGGGCAGATCGGTGGAGACCACCGGGCGGCCGGCGGCGAGGTACTCGTACAGCTTGATCGGACTCATCGACCGGGTGAGCGCGTTGTCCTCGTGCGGGATCAGGCAGGCGTCCGCGGCGTGCACCACCCGCACCAACTCGTCCCGGCCGACAGAATCGTGGACGTGCACGCCGTCGATCGTCGCGAGCCGCCGGACGTGTGCCGGGTCCACGTGGGGGCCGACCAGGCAGACGCTCCCGCCGGGCACCGCGGCTGCGGCCGCAGCCAGCTGGGTGGGGGAGAGCCGTTGGTCCAGACTGCCGGTGTAGAGCAGCCGTGGGGCCTGCAGGGCAGCGAACCAGTCGGGAGGTGGCGCGGGGTCGTCCCACTCCTGGACCACGATCCCGTTCGGTACGACGACGCCGCGATCGGTGCCGATCGCGTCCAGCAGGCCCTGGGAGACCGCCACCACCTGACGACGTCGGGCCACGATCTGGGAGTACGCGGTGACGATGGCGGCGTGCATCGGACGCAGCGGCTCGAAACTGGCGAAGTCGTCGCGGGCGTAGTAGGTCACCGAGGAGGCCCAACCCAGCGGGGCCAGGCCGGCGAACAGCGGATCACAGGTGACCACCACCGGGGCGGTCATGTGCAGCCGCCGGGCGGCGCGTCGCAGTTGCGCGGACTGGCGGGCCAGGTCACGGCGCAGTCGGCGCCCGGAGATCGGCCGCCCAGGGGCGATCCGAACCGGGCGGTGCAAGGCGGCGGTCGCGTGCCCTCCGGTGGGGAGTGGGGCGAGCCCGCTGCGGCGCAGGTGGCGGCGCAACTGGGCGCCGAGGAATCGACGGGGGTCTGCCACCAGCACCCGGTCCACCCGCTTGTCCTCGAGCAGCCCGAGCACGAACTGGTCCGGCGGCCGCATCAGGCCGCGATCGACGGCGTCGTTCCAGGTGTCGGTGAAGAACCCGAACACCACGTCGTTGGGTGGGTCAGTGGTCACCGTGCCCCCTCCTCCAGGAGCACCCCGGCGTCGATCGGGTCCCGGTCGGGAGTCGAGGTCCGCAGGCCGGTGACCTCGTCCCGGGGCACCAGCTCGACCCCGGGTGAGTCGGGCGCCAGCCGCGGGTCGGGCGGGGACTGGCCCCCGTGCACCCACGCCGGGATGTCGACCACGTTGGTGTCGCCGAGTGAGCACCGGGAAGTGATCACCAGGTTGTAACGGAAGGTGCCGTTGTCGCAGATCTTCAACAGGCTGAAGATGTTCCCGGTGACGGTGGCGCCCGGGCTCTCGAACACGGTGCCGCCGTCCAACACAGTGTTGTTGACGAAGACGGCGTCCTCGCCGTCGTAGATCGCGACCGCATGGTGGCCGTCACAGGTCTCGGTGCGCTCCGGACAGAGTTGGATCAGGTTGTCCTCGAAGCGGTTGTCCGGGCCGACCGTCCCGCCGGCTCCGGACCCGACCAGCAGTCCTTGGCTGGCACAGTGGAAGAGGGTGTTGTCGCGGATGATCAGTTCGCTCCCGCCGAGGACCTGGATGCAGTCCACGTGCCCTCTTTCGGGGCCGCGACTGGTGGGACCGAAGGTGTTTCCCTCGATCACCAGCCGAGTCGGCTGGGACCCGTTGAAGGCCTTGATCTGCAGGGCATCCTTGTCCGGCAGCGGCACCACCTCGGAGTTCCGCAGGAAGCCACGGGTGGTGCCGTTGATGAACGCTCCGCCGCCGTCGACGATGATCTGGTCGAAGCCGCTCGACGTCGCGTGCTCGCGCAGCATGATCGACCCCTCGGAGCGCATCGACGACACCATCACCCCCGGTTGCTCGATCGTCATCCCCTCGACCGTGACTTCGGCCTCGGCGTCCACCGGCCTGATCAGCACCGTCGGCTCCTTCGGATCGCTGCCTCCGGCCGGCTCGGTGTTCGGTGGGCTGACCACCTCCTGCCCGGGGTAGGAACCGGCGTTGACCAGCACATGTCCACCTTCGGGCAGCATCCGCAGGGCCCTCGCGAAGGTGCGGCAAGGGGCCGACTCGGTGCACTCCTGGTCGTCATTGCCGTCCGGGGCCACGTAGGCGTCCTGCGTCCGCGGCACCGGCCACTCGGGTTCCGCACTGGTGGGGGCCGGAGCGGCGCTGGGGGCGGTCGAGGTGTCGGGGGTGTCCGGGTCGGCGGAGGCAGTGGACTGGGCGGTGCAGGCTCCGCAGGCCACCAGCACGGCCAGCAGAATTCCCGGAGTGCGCGAACGTCCGCCGAACCGACGGCCCGTACGTGTGGTCGTCACGTCAGTTTCCCCCGAGACTGATCGACACCGGCCGGTCGTACGACCGGCCCGTGACTCCACCCTAACCCGGTCCGTGGCTGGGCGAGGCAATTCCTCGAATCGAGAACCCTGGCAGGGGAATCTCGATAGATTGGCGCGCAGTGACGCCGGTCCAGGCACGGTGATTCGGGGGGAAACTGCAACGATGGACATGCTCGGGATTCTGAAGATCTGTGTGCGCAGGTGGTTCGTCTTCCTGCCACTGGTCCTGATCGGGGTGATCGTCGCCGACCAGTTGGCCGACGACACCAAGCCGGAGTACGAGAGTGCGGTGCGGGTCGTGGCGATCGCTCCGGCGGCGGAGCAGCCGCGGGTGGCCGAGGGCAAGGTGCAGCCGGTCAACCCCTACCTCGGAAGCGGAGGCGCCCGGCTGTTGTTGTCCACGGTGGGTGAGCGGCTGCAGACCAACAGCGCCCGGACCACGGTCGAGACCGGCGGCGGGGTGGATGACTACGAGATGGTGATCGCGCGCACCAGTGACGTGTTGTCCTTCGAGACGATCTCCGAGTCCCGACCGGCGGCCCGCCAGACCAGCACGACCCTGGGCGAACTCGCGATCGCCGAGGCGCAGGTCATCCAGGAGGAGGCCGGGGTGCAGCCGGAGCTGTTCCTGCAGGTCCGGCTGATGTATCCGGTGGACCTGCCGACGGAGTTGCCGTCCGCCGCCATGAAGGTACGGATCTTCGGCATGGGTGCCGGGCTGGCCGTGGCGGCCGCAGCGGCCGTTCTGGTGGAGGGCCTCGTGATCGCTCTCCGCCGCTGGCGCACGTCTCGGCCGGGACGGAGTAGGAAGGTGGCGGCCCCGGCGCCCCCGCCTCCGCCTCCGCCTCCGCCCCCGCACCGTGGGACCGACGGGGACGCACCGCCACCCCCGCACCCGGTGGCGAACGGCGACCTGGGCGCGACCGTCCGGATCGGCTCGGTACTGGCGGGGCCGCACCACGAGAGTGACCACCGCCCCCGGAGGCCTGATTCCCCGTGACCGGCTACGGCGACGTGCTCGTCATCGCCGCCGCGGCGATCAGCCTGCTGGTGGCCGGGTTCCTGGTCGGCAGTCGTCGGGATGCGGTCACCTACTTGATCATCTTCTCCGGCCTGCTCTTCCTGATCCCGGCCCGGATCGTGCTGGAAGGCCCACTGCGCTCGAACGGCTGGCCGGCCCTGGTGTTCGCGATGGGTGCGCTGGTGCTGTGGCTGATCGCGTGGGTGACCGGGGAGTTCCCGGCCCGGCGTGGAAATCCGGTCCGGTGGGGCGTCGCGGCGCTGTTGATCCTCGCGCTGGTGTCGGCGACCACGGCCTTCCTGCGGCCGCTCGGGCCCTTGGAGGAGGGCGGGGTGTTGCGTTTCCTGGTGTTCCTGCTGGCTGCCTCCGGGGTGGTGTTGCTCACCGCCGAGCTGACTGGCTCCCTGGTCCGACTCGACTCCCTGGTCCGTGCCGTGATCATCTTCGCCACGGTCTCCTCGGTGATCGGTCTGGTGCAGTACGCATTGAACGGCTTCGACGTGGACGTCTTCTGGAAGTCCCTGCCGGGTCTGCGGGCCAACAGTGACCTGACCTCGGAGTTCCGCTCCGACCTGCTGCGAGTCCAGGGTACGGCGAACCACCCGATCGAGTTCGGCGTGGTGGCCGCGATGGTGGCACCGCTCGCCGCCCACTACGCCCTGGACCGTGGCCCCTCGCTGGGACGCACCGTGATGCGCGCCTGTCTGGCTGTGCTGATCATCACCCTGCCGCTGGCCATCTCCCGCGGGGCCGTGTTGGCCCTGGTCGCCGGTTTCGCGGTACTGGCCCTCTCCTGGGGCTGGCGGCGCCGGGTCAACATGGTGATCATCGCGATCGGCCTGACCGTGATCTGCCGAGCCCTGTTCCCGAGCGTGATCGGGACCCTGACCGGCCTGTTCCGTGACATCGGCAACGAGCCCTCCTCCCAGGGACGGATCGATGACTTCGCCTACGTCAACGGGGCGATCGCGGAGCGGCCCTGGCAGGGGCTCGGCTTGGGGACGTTCTCCCCGGAGGTCTACTTCTACGTGGACAACCAGTACTTCCTGATGCTGCTGGAGGGTGGGATCGGGCTGTTGCTCGGCTTCGTCGCCGTGCTGCTGCTCGGCATCGGTGTGGCGCAGCGGGCCGCTGCGCGACTGCGGGGCAGCCCGCACCAGGGCCTGGCCGACGCCGTGGTGGCCGGGCTGGTGGGCTTCGCGGTCGCCTCGGCCACCTTCGACTCACTCAGTTTCCGCCAGGTCGGCCTGTTGGCCTTCCTGCTGCTCGGCATCGGTGGGGCCCTGTGGCGACTGAGTCGGCCCGGCGACGACTGGCCGGACCTCCGCGGCCTGCCGACCTGGTCGTCGTCGGCCGGTGCTGCGCCAGCGGCGGCGGAGAGGGATTCGGCCCCGTCATGAGCTGGGGCCGGGCCACGGCGCCACGACGACGGCGGCTCGACGACCGCCGTCGGGACTCGTTGTCGCGCGAGCACCTGACTGGTGGGGTGGCCCAGTCGGCGGCCCGCGGGGTGCTGGACGTGCTGCTCGGGCAGCTGGGTCGGTTCGGCCTCCAGATCGCCTCGGTGGCGATCCTGAGCCGGCTGCTCGACCCGTCCGCCTTCGGGCTGATCGCCATGACCACGGCGATCATCGGCCTGGTCGACCTGCTGCGGGACATGGGGCTCTCCACCGCCGCCCTCCAGTCGAAGCACCTCAGCCACTCCCAGGTGAACGTGCTGTTCTGGTTGCAGAGTTTCTCCGGGCTCGCCCTGTTCGTGCTGGTCGCGCTGTGTGCCCCGCTGATCGCCTCCTTCTACCAGCAGCCGACCCTGGTCTGGGTGGTCCCCGCCCTGGCCAGCGCCTTCGTGTTCTCCGGGATCACGGCCCTGCACCAGGCGCTGATCGAGCGGCGCCTGCAGTTCCGGGTGCTGGCGGTGGCGACCGTGGCCAGCACCGCCACCGCCCTGGTGGCCGCGATCGTCGTAGCACTGAACGGGGGCGGCTACTGGGCTCTGGTCGCCCTGAACGTCGGCCAGCCGCTGGTCCTGATGGTGATCTTGTGGACCAGGTCCGGCTGGCTGCCGGGTCCGCCCCGATGGGATCCCACCGCACCGGACCTGATCAAGGTGGGCGCGGACGTGCTCGGGTTCAATCTGCTGAACTACATCGGTCGCAACGCCGACTCGGTGATCATCGGCAAGTTCCACGGGGCCACCTCGTTGGGACTCTACGACCGGGCCTTCCGGCTGGTGACCCTGCCCCTGCAGCAGGTGAACGCGCCGATCTCGCGGGTGGCGGTGCCGACCCTGTCGATGTTGCGCGACGAGGGCGACCGGCTGCGCCGCTTCTACCTGACCGCCTTGTCCGGCATGACCCTGGTGGCAGCCCCGATGCTGGCCACGCTGGTGGTGCTGGCCGATCCGATCGTGCACGTGGTGCTGGGTGGCAACTGGTTGGGTGCGGTGGATCTGTTCCGGGTGCTGGCGATCGTGGGAATCGTGCAGACCGTGAGCCAGAGCAATGGGTGGCTCTACGTGGCCACCCGCCGTACCCGGGCCCAGTTGCTGTTCGCCGCGGTGGCCCGGCCGCTGGTGGTGGTGGCGATGCTGATCGGGTCGCTCTGGGGCCCGATGGGGGTGGCCGGCGGCAATGTGGTGGCGAGCCTGGTCCTGCTGCTGCCCGGATCCTGGTGGTGCACCCGCGGGACCCCGGTGCGGCTCCGGGACCTGGTCGGGGCCGCGTGGCCCGCCTTCACCCTGTCCGCGGTGATCGGTGCCGTGGGGTGGGGGCTGATGGCCGTGACCGAAGGGCCGACCGGCCCGACGGTGACGGGATCCTTGGCCCAGGGCCTGCTGGTCGGCCTGTCGATCGGCTGTCTCTACGGGGCTGCGCTGCGGTTCTGGTCGCCGGCGCGGGAACGGATCCTGCCGCTCCTGAAGGCGTTGCGTGGCCGGAGTACGTCGGTGCCGCCCGCAGGGACGCGCGTGACGCACTCGAGTTCCGATGGGGAACCGGTCGAGGAGGAGCAGGGATGACCTACGCCGATGAGAGCCGGGACACGCGGGCGCACCGCAACTGGGGCATCGTGGTGCCGGCCCACAACGAGGAAACGGTGATCGAGCGGAGCTTGGCTGCGATCGACGTCGAACCGCTTCCCGCGGGGACCCGGCTCTCGGTCGTCGTTGTGGTGAACGGGAGCAGTGATCGCACCGCCGACCTGGCCAGGGCCTGGACCCCGCGGCAGGTGTCGGTACAGGTGGTCGAGTCCGCCGTGCCCTCCAAGGTGACCGCTGTCCGACAAGGCCTGGCGTCGCTGCCCGCCGGCCCGGTGATCATCCTCGACGCCGACGTGGTCGTCAGCCCGGGCACCCTGGCTGCCGTGCTCGAAGTCGTCACCTCGGAGCCGGACACGATCGCCTCCCCACGGATGCTGCTGGATGCGCACCGTTCCGCCTGGCCGGTGCGCTTCTACTACCGGGTCTGGGAGCAGTTGCCGTACGCCCGCACCGGCCTGATCGGTGTCGGGGTGATGGGCTTGGGGGAGGGTGCGCGGGCGGTGGTCGCCACCATCCCGGACGTGATCAACGACGACGGCTGGATCCGGCGCAGCTTCGCACCGGCCCAGCGCCGCACCGCGGACGGGTGCTCGTTGGTGACCGCCGCGGTGACCACCGGCGCCCTGCTGTCACGGCGCGCCCGGGTCGCTTCGGGGAATGATCAACTCGACCGGGAACTGGGGGAGTCCGACGCCGGCGGTACCAGTGCCCGGGTCCTGGTCGCCGGGTTCCGCGCCCGGGCGTACGGACCGATCGAGCTCGCCACCTTCGTCACCCTGACCCTGCTCGCGCGGGGACTGGCCGGCTATCGGCGCAGCCGCGGCCGGGTGGTCTGGGGAACCGACACCACCAGCAGGGAGGTGCAAGGTGCTTGACCGGCGGCAACCGGAGGTGTCTGTGGTGGTGGTCTCCCACAACGGGGCCGCCCTGCTCCGCGCGTGCCTCGACGCGGTGCTGACGACCCGGGCCGTGCACCCCCGCGAGGTCGTGGTGGTCGACAACGCCTCGGGGGAGGCGACCCGGGACCTGCTGCGCGGCTACGGGGACCGGATCGTCCTCGACCTGGCTGCGGACAACCTCGGCTACGGCCGCGGCTGCACCCGGGGGGTGGCGCTGAGCCGGGGCCGGGTGGTGGTGCTGTTGAACCCGGACGCCGTGGTCGATGAGGGCTGCATCGACGCCCTCGTCGACACCCTGGCCGATCGGCCCGGGGCCGGCCTGGTCGGTGGACAGAACCGCGGTCCGGATGGCCGCGTGCAGCTGGATTCCGGCTGGGGAGAGCCCAGTCTGTGGAGTTGGTTCTGCTTCGCCACCGGCCTGTCCGCGGCCGCCTCCGGACACCGACGACTGGACCCGGAGGCGATGCCACCCTGGCGCGCCGGGGAGGTGGTCCGGGAGGTGCCGATCGTGTCCGGCTGCCTGCTGGCAATCACCCGACCGACCTGGGATGCACTCGGCGGGTTCGACACCAGTTTCTTCATGTACGGCGAGGATGCGGACCTGAGCCTTCGGGCCCGGCGGGCGGGGTGGCGGCCGGTGCTCACCGCTGATGCTCGGATCCGGCACGCGGTCGGCGGTACGCACGCCTCCTCCGCGGCGAAGAATGCGATGCTCTACACCGGCAAGGCGCACCTGGCCCGCCGCACGTGGTCCGGGGCGAGGCTGCGAGTCGGACTCGGACTGTTGTTCTGCGGGGTGCTGCTCCGCGCCCTACCGGAGATCGGCCGCGAGCACGGCCGCTATCTGCCGTTGGTCCGGGACCGGCGTTGGCTGGACGGGTGGAGTGCCGAGGCTGAGGGTCGGGTGCTCAGGCAGGTCGTCGTCCGGACATGACTGGGATGGGGGAGGTTCCCGGGACCGGTCCGCATGCCTCGGCCCCCCGACTCGGTCACGTACAGGTCCTGCGCGCGGTGGCCGTACTGGGGGTGGTCGCCTTCCACTTCTGGAGCCGGCTGCTGCCCGGCGGGTTCATCGGGGTGGACGTCTTCTTCGTGATCAGCGGCTTCCTGATCACCGGACACCTGCTGCGGGCGGTGGAGTCCGGCCGCTTCTCGTTCCGGGACTTCTATCTGCGTCGGGCCCGTCGGTTGCTCCCGGCCGCCGGACTGGTCGCATGCGTGACCATGGTCGTGGCGTGGGCGGTGTTGCCGATCAACCACTGGTACGCGACCTTCACCGAGTTGGCCAGCGCCATGCTGTACGTGGAGAACTGGGCCCTGGTGATCGGTGGTAGCGACTACTTCGGTGCCGAGGTGACCGCAGCCCAGCACTACTGGTCCTTGTCGGTGGAGGAGCAGTTCTACCTGGTCTGGCCGCTGTTGGTCGTGCTGCTCTGCGCGCTCGGTCGTGGGCGCCGCCGGAGCGTCGTGATCGGGCTGGGCGTGGTCGGTCTCGCCTCCCTCGTGGCCTCGGTGCTGACCACCTGGGCGCAGCCGCAACTGGCCTACTTCGCCGCCCACACGCGGGCCTGGGAGTTCGCCGCCGGCGCGTTGCTGGCCCTCGCCCCGGCCGTCCCGCTGCGCAGCTGGCGAGTGCCGCTCGGCTGGCTGGCGATGGGCGTCGTGGGGGTTTCCATGATCATCTTCCGGGAGTCGTGGGCGTTCCCGGGGTGGGTGGCGGCGATCCCGGTGGCGGCGACCACGGTCTGCCTGTGGACCGGGCTGGGGGAGCGCAACCCGCTCGCCCGGATCGCCCTCAGCAAGCCGGTGCAACACCTGGGCGACATCTCGTACTCGCTCTACCTGTGGCACTGGCCGATCGTCGTACTGGCACCCCTTGTGCATTCGGCCTTCGGCGACCGCTTCCAGCACCTGGGCGGGCTGGTGCTGGCGCTGGTGCTGGCCCACCTGACCCATCGCTGGGTGGAGAACCGGTTCCGTGCGGGCGGTCACCGGCCGGCGTCGTCAGCGCAGTCGCAGCCGGTGCGGCGGCCGAGCGGTCGGCTCGCGTCGGCGCTGGTGTTCGGACTGGTGCCCCTCCTGGTTGTCGGAGGGGCCGTGGTCGGCCGGCAGTACGTGGACCAGCGGCAGGCGGCCGCGGCGCTGCTCGAGGAGCGCGCCCGGGCCGAGCGGCTGCCCTGCTTCGCTGTGGAGGCCGTCCTCGATCCCGGCTGCAACCCGCCCTTCGGGGAGGCGATGGTGCCCGATCTCGGCAGTGCCCTGCGGGAGTTCCGGCAGGATCCGACCCACAACTGCCTGCAGGACGTGCTGGCCGTCGGCGTCGTTCGGTGCGAGCGGGGCGACGTCGAGGGGGATGTACACATCGCGCTGGTCGGCGACTCACACGCACTGTCCTGGTTTCCCGCCGTCGAGCGGGCGGCCCTGCAGCACGGTTGGCGGATCTCCACCTTCCTGCGCGGCTCCTGTCCGGTGAGTACGGCCCGGGCGGTGCGTCCCAATCCACGCGAGGAGGAACGGTGTCATGCGTGGGCCGCGGAGGTGATCGCCGAGGTGACGAACGAGGAATCGATCGACGTGGTGATCACCAGTGCCCTGAACAACAAGGAGTGGGAGAACGGCACCGGCGACGGGTTCGAGAATGCGGTGCACGGGTACG
Source organism: Propionibacteriaceae bacterium (assembly GCA_052094425.1). GTDB lineage: Bacteria > Actinomycetota > Actinomycetes > Propionibacteriales > Propionibacteriaceae > Microlunatus. Next base: position 26,088 of record JBQDIN010000023.1, on the reverse strand, counting down.
AGCAGGCTTGGCGCAGCTTCGTCGGCAGCGGGAAGCAGGTGGTCGCCCTCGGGAGCACCCCGTTGCCGCGCGACGACGTCGTGGACTGCCTCGCGGAGTACCCGGCCGCACGGTGCACCCGATCGGTGCACAGCTCACGCCAACCCGGGGTGGAGGCGGCTCCGTTGGCCGACCCGATGCGGGACGCGGTGATCCGGGTCGCCGATCCGGATGTGGTCTTCGTCGATCCGCTGGACCACTTCTGCGTGGAGGGTCGATGCCCGGCCGTCGCCGGGAACGTCGTCATCTACGTGGACGAGAGCCACATGTCACTGCCCTACGCACGCAGTCTGGCCCCGCTGATCGAACGGTCCGTGACCGGCCTCCGCTCGCGGTGAGGGCCAAGCGGTGATCATGGCACCACGGATCGATGTCCGGGAACGCGCGCGGGCGGGGAGGCGCCGTCAACTGATCTTGTTCACCAGCATGGCCAACTCGTTGACTTCCTCCTCGGTGAGGTTCTGCAGCGGCGGGCGTACCGGTCCACCATGTCGGCCGACAGTCGTCAGTCCGGCCTTGATGATCGACACTCCGTACCCGGGGACGCGATCCCGGATGTCGAGGTACGGGGCGACGAAGTCATTGATGCGCTGGTACACCCCCGCACGGTCCTGGGCGCGGACCGCGTCATAGAAGGACAACGCGTACTCCGGGATGAAGTTGAACATCGCGGAAGAGTAGGTGTTCATCCCCAACGTCAGCAGCGGCAGGGCGAAGGTCTCCGCCGTCGGCAGGCCGCCAATGTAGCTGAGCCGGTCTCCGAGGCGGGCCACCAGCTTGACCAGTGCCTCGACGTTGCCGACGCCGTCCTTGAACCCGACCAGGTTCGGGTGTCGTTCGGCGAGGGCCGCCACGGTGTCGTCGCGGTAGATCGCATTCGCCCGGTTGTAGAGGATGACACCGAGGTTGGTGGCTGCGCAGACGGAACTGACGTGCGCCGCGAGTCCTGCCTGTCCCGACTCGGTCAGGTAGGGCGGGAGCAACAGGATGCCGTGTGCCCCCGCGTCCTCGGCCGCTCGGGCCAGGGCGATGGCCTGGCGTGTGTTGCCGGTGGCCGAGGCGATCACCGGCACCGTTCGCCCGACCTGGTCCACCGCGATCCGCACCACGCGGACGATCTCCTCGGTGGTCAGGGAGAACCCCTCGCCCGTGCCGCCCGCAGCGAAGAGTCCGGCGATCCGATGTTCCGCCTGCCACGACAGGTGTTCGCGGTAGCGGGTCTCGTCGATCTCCAGGTCGTCGGTGAAGACGGTCACCGGGAAAGAGAGCAATCCGGACTGGATGGTCTTCGCCAGTTCGCCGGGGGGCACAGCAACCAAGGGTCGTTCCTCAGGTCGTCGCCGCCGTCTCCGGGCAGCGGGGGAGTGATGCGCCGCCAGACTAGGCTGGGCCGGTGAGGCCTGTCCAAGATCGATTTGGCATCCGTTGATGCGCCTCGGGCATCAAGGCCGTGGCGGGGTGGCATCCCACGGCCGGGTGTCCAGGAGCGCGATCAACCGGCGGACCGCCGGACTGTCATCGTCCTTGCGCCAGACGGCATGCAGTTCGACCGGGTTCTCCCGTCCGGCCAGCGGGCGGTACTCGACCGAGGGAAAGCCGAGCGTCTTCGCAGACGCCGGCACCAGCGCCACACCGAGGCCGGCGGAGACCAAGGCGACCATCGTCAGGATCTGGCTGACCGTGTGGGTGATCGGACGATTCCGCATCGAGACCGTGCCCATCGCCAGGTCGTAGAAGTAGCGCGCCTTGACCGGGTCAGGCATGACGAGGTTCTCGTGCCGGAGGTCGTGACCGGTGAGTGGTCGGCCGGTGTCGCACAGGACGTGCCCGCGGGGGAGTGCCACCACCAGAGGCTCCTTGCGGATCAACCGGGAGGCGAACACCGCATGGTCAATGGGGGGACGCACCAGACCCACGTCGACCTCGCGCTTGTGCAGGGCTTCGATCTGATCCCGGGTGACCATCTCGTGCAGGTCGACCGACAGCTCCGGCAATTCCCGCTTCAACAAGTTCAGCAGGTGTTCGAGCCCCCCGTACGCAGCGGTGGCGGTGAAGCCGATCCTGATCACCCCGGCGGATCCGGAGGAGATTCGTCGGGCCAGATCCGGGGCGCTGGTGGCCAGGGACAGGAGCTTGCGGGCCTCGGCCAGGAAGGCGTCCCCGGCGGGTGTCAAGGTGACCTGGCGGTTGTCCCGCCGGAGCAGTTGGACACCGATCGCCTTCTCGAGTTTCTGGATCTGCCGGCTCAATGGCGGCTGGCTCATGTTGAGGCGATCCGCGGCACGACCGAAGTGGAGCTCCTCGGCGACGGCGACGAATCCGCGAACTTGCTCCAACGAGAACATGATCAACAAAACCTATCAGAGGGCGCCTGGAAGGGAGCAGCTCATCGGCACCGGGAGGGTTGACGATCGCGAATCGTCTGGCTAAATTGCATTCTGCGAGTCTTGCAATCGGTTGCAAGAGTTCTTCGGGTGGGCAGGCCGAGCGGCCTGCAGGTGATCGCCGGCGGTCGATGCAGTGCGCGTTGTCCGTCGTCACGCAGGACTGGGAGCACGGTTCCGTGGCTCTCACCACACCGCATCGGCCAATGGAGGCCCTCATGAACACCGGTTCCGATCTTCCTGAACGCACGACGCCCGGGTCCGATCACTCGGACGTGTCTCGTCGCTCCTTCCTGGCCGCGGCGGGAGTCGTCGGCGTGGGTGCCCAACTGGCTGTGGTCGGCGTCGGCCCGGCGCATGCTGACGAGGACTCGTCGCCGAACGGACGTGCCCGGCTCGTCCGGACGCAGGCCGAACTGGAAGCGGCTTTCGCTGTTGCCCGGCCGGGTGACACGATCATGATGAAGAACGGTGTCTGGCGCGATGTCGGCATCGAGTTCCGCGCCGTCGGCACGGAGCGGAAGCCGATCACCCTCCGGGCGCAGGTGCCCGGCAAGGTGATCATCTCGGGGACGTCCTACCTGCGGATCATCGGGCACCACCTGGTCGTGGACGGGCTGACCTTCCGTGACGGCGCGGCGCCGTTGGACCGCTCGCACCTGATCCAGTTCAGTGACTGGCTCGATTCCGATCCCAGCGATGGCGGATACCACTCCTCCCACTGCCGCCTCACCAACCTGGTGGTGGATCGCTTCAACAAGGTGACCGACGGCGGAGACATCTGGATCGGCTTGTGGGGGCACCACAACCGGGTCGACCACTCTGCCTTCCTGAACAAGACCAGCAATGCACTGCTGATGATCGGCTGGCGTCCGTTCGGCATTCCGGACCACCATCGCATCGACAACAACTACTTCTCCGACATCCCGAACAACGGCTACAGCGCGGCCGCCGTGGTGATCCGGCTGGGTGACGGCCACAACGCCCTCGAACCGGCATACTCGGTGATCGAACGGAATGTGTTCGAGAACATGGAGGGGATCGGTCGGATCGTCAGCCTGAAGTCGAGCAACAGCATCATCCGGGACAACACCTTTTGGCGGGCCTCCGGGGCGATCTGCAGCCGGGCCGGCAGTTTCAACACGGTGGAGCGCAACTTCGTCTTCCCCGGCATCGATACCGAGGGTGGCAGGTACACCGGCGGGATGTTGATGATCGGTGAGGGGCACGTGATCCGCGGCAACTACATCCAGGCGTGCCGGGCCACGGGCAAGGCCGCCTTGCAGTTGTACGAGGGCCAGGACGACAACGGGCCCGGGGTCGGCGGCTACTACCCGACCAAGGACGTGCTGATCGAGAACAACACCTTCGTGGACAACGACAAGAACATCATCGTCGGGATGTACTACGACCCGGAGAAGGGCTACGACGTGCCGGTGGAGAACATCACCTACCGGCAGAACGCCATCGTGGGTAACGACGCGACCTTCCCGGTGATCGATGAGCACGATCCGCCGGTCGGAGACATCGTGTACGAGGGCAACCAGTTCTTCGGCGGGAATCTGGACGGTCTGGACGGTGTGCCGGGTGTCGAGATCACCGATCCCGGTCTGGTGCTGCAGTCCGACGGGACCTATCGCTATGGGGCCGACAGCCCGCTGCGCGAGAACATCAGCACCCAGCCACTCACCAAGGCCGACGTCGGCCCACGCTGGAGATGGGCGTGAACGCGGCAGCAGGCTCAACCCTGTCCCGTCGCGGACTCCTGGCCGCTGCCGGCGCCGTCGGTGTGGGTGTCGGTGTGGCCGGCATCAGCGTGACCGCCGCCCAGGCCGAATCTCACCCCCGCACCACCTTGGTCAAGACCCCGGCAGAGCTCGAGGCAGCGATCACCGCCGCGGTGCCCGGCGACACGATCATGATGAAGAACGGGGTCTGGCGCGACGTCGGCATCGAGTTCCGCGCCGTGGGCACTGCCGCCGAGCCGATCACGCTGCGTGCCCAAGTGCCTGGGAGGGTGACGATCTCGGGGACCTCGTTCCTGCGGATCGTCGGGCACCACCTGGTCGTGGACGGGTTGACCTTCCGTGACGGTGCGGCGCCGTTGGATCGTTCGCACTTGATCCAGTTCAGTGATTGGCTCGATTCCGATCCCAGCGATGGCGGGTACCACTCGTCCCACTGCCGCCTCACCAACGTTGTCGTCGACGGCTACAACAAGGTGACCGATGCCGGGGACATCTGGGTCGGCTTGTGGGGGCACCACAACCGGGTCGACCACTGTGCCTTCCGCAACAAGACGAGCAACGCGCTCGTGCTGGTGGGGTGGCGCCCGTTCGGCATCCCCGATCACCATCGCATCGACAACAACTACTTCGCCGACATCCCCAACACGGGCTACTGGGACGGTGCCGTGGCGATCCGGCTCGGCGACGGCCACCAGGCACTCGAACCGGCGTACTCGGTGATCGAACGGAATGTGTTCGAGAACATGGAGGGGATCGGCAAGATCGTCCACCTCAAGAGCAGCGACAGCACCATCCGGGACAACACGTTCTGGAAGGCATCGGGTGCGATCTGCAGTCGGGCCGGCGACCGCAACACCGTAGAGCGGAACTTCATCTTCCCCGGCATGGACACCAACGACGGATTCTACACCGGCGGAATGTTGATGATCGGTGACGGACACGTGATCCGCGGCAACTACGTCCAAGCGTGTACGGCCAGGGGCAAGGCCGCCCTGCAGCTGTACGAGGGCGACCCGGACAACGGCCCGGGGGTCGGCACGTACTACCCGACCAAGAACGTCACGATCGAGAACAACACGTTCGTCGGCAACGCCAAGAACGTCATCGTCGGGTACGCCTACGACCCGGACAAGGGATGGGACGTCCCGGTGGAGAACATCACCTACCGGCAGAACGCAATCCTGGGCGACGATGCGTCGCCGTTCAAGGTCATCGACGAGATCGATCCGCCGATCGGCGAGATCGTGCACGAGGGCAACCAGTTCTTCGGCGGCAACCTGGACGGTGTGGAGGACGTGCCGGGTGTCGAGATCGCCGATCCCGGCCTGGGGCTGCAGTCCGACGGGACCTACCGCTATGGGTCCGACAGCCCGCTGCGGCACAACATCACAACCCGACCGCTCACCAAGGCCGACGTCGGCCCGCGCTGGAGTTGGGCATGACCGCCGGGGCACAGGCCGATCACCACACCCACCACGGAGGATGACCATGCAGGAACTCACCCCCAGTCCGCCGGACGGTTCGCTCGACCGCTCAACCCTGTCCCGTCGCGGACTCCTGGCCGCGGCCGGCGCCGTCGGTGTGGGTGTCGGTGTGGCCGGCATCAGCGTGACCGCCGCGCACGCCGAACCACACCCCCGCACCACCCTGGTCAAGACCCCGGCAGAGCTCGAGGCAGCGATCACCGCCGCGGTGCCCGGCGACACGATCATGATGAAGAACGGGGTCTGGCGAGACATCGCCATCAAGTTCCGAGCCGTGGGCACTTCGGCCGAGCCGATCACGCTGCGAGCCCAGGTGCCCGGCAAGGTGATCATCTCCGGTACGTCCTACTTGCAGATCATCGGTGACCACCTGGTGGTGGACGGTCTGACCTTCCGTGATGGCGCGGCGCCCCTCAACCACCTGCACCTGATCGGCTTCAGCGACTGGGGGAGCATCGCCGATGACGACCCGAGCACGCCTGACACCATCTACTCCAACCACTGTCGACTCACCAACGTGGTCGTCGACCGGTTCAACAAGGAACAGGTGGAGGGCGGCCAGGACGTCTGGATCGGTGTCTGGGGCCACCACAACCGGGTCGACCACAGCGCATTCCTGAACAAGACCAGTTGGTCCAGACTGATCATCGTCTGGCGCCCGGACGGCAGTGCGAACCACCACCTGTTCGACAACAACTACTTCTCCGACATCCCCAACAACCGCTACAGTGCGGCGGCCGTGGTCATCCGGATCGGCGACGGGAACCAGGCGCTGACGCCGTCGTACTCGGTGATCGAGAAGAACGTGTTCGAGAACATGGAGGGCATCGGGGACATCGTCAGTTTCAAGGCCAGCAACAACATCGTCCGGGACAACACCTTCTGGAAGGCGTCCGGCGCCATCATCAGCAGGTCGGGCAACAACAACACCATCGAGCGGAACTTCATCTTCCCCGGCATCGGTACCAACAACGGGTTCTACACCGGCGGGATGCTGATCATCGGTGAAGGTCACGTGATCCGCGGCAACTACGTCCAGGGTTGTCGTCAGCGAGGAAAGGCGGCACTCCAGCTGAACGAGGGCCAGGACGACAACGGGCCCGGGGTCGGCGGGTACTACCCGACCAAGGACGTCCTGATCGAGAACAACACCTTCGTGGACAACGACAAGAACATCATCGTCGGTCAGAACTACGATCCTGACAAGGGGTACGACGTCCCGGTGGAGAACATCACCTACCGGCAGAACGCCATCGTCGGCAACACGGGGCCCAACCCGGTGATCGACGAACACGACCCGCCGATCGGCGACATCGTGTACGAGGGCAACCGGTTCTTCGGCGGCAACCTGGACGGTCTGGACGGGGTGCCGGGTGTCGAGATCAGCGATCCCGGTCTGGTGCTGCAGCCCGATGGGACCTATCGCTATGCGGCGGACAGCCCGCTGCGGCACAACATCAGCACCGAGCCGCTCACCAAGGCCGACGTCGGACCCGGTTGGAGTTGGCGATGAGCGGCCTCAGCCGGCGGCGCGTCCTCGGCGCCGCCGGGGCAGCGGGCCTCGGCGTGCTGGGAGTGGGCGTGGTGAACCTGCCGGCCCACGCGGCCGACCGCTTCGTCGCCACGCGTGCCGAACTGACCGCGGCCATCTCCGCGGCACAGCCGGGCGACACGATCACCATGGCCAACGGGGCCTGGGCCGACATGGAGATCGTGCTGCGCACCAGTGGCACCGCCGCCGCACCGATCACGCTGCGCGCGGAGACCCGGGGCGGGGTCCACATCACCGGGACCTCCTACCTCCAACTGGTCGGGGATCATCTGGTGGTGGACGGACTACGGTTCCGCGGCGGGGCTGCACCACTCAACCACCTGCACCTGATCGAGTTCCGGGGTGTGGTGTCCGGGTCCTACCGCCACGCCAACCACTGCCGTCTCACCAACGTCCTGGTCGACCATTACAACAAGGCCATCGGTGAGGGGGGCCAGGACGTGTGGGTCGGGCTGTTCGGGGCCGACCACGAGGTCGACCACTGCGCCTTCGTCGGCAAGACCAGCGAGAGCGTGCTGATGATCGGGTGGCGGTCCACCGGTGACCCGAACCGCTACCACATCCACCACAACTACTTCTCCGACATCCCCAACAACCGGATCAGTGCAGCCGCGCTCGCCATCCGCATCGGGGACGGCAACCAGGCGCTGACCGACTCGGACTCGATCATCGAGTCGAACCTGTTCGAACGGATGGAGGGGATCGGCCGGATCGTCAGCCTGAAGTGCAGCGGCACCGTCATCCGCGACAACACCTTCCGGGAGGCGTCCGGCAGCATCTGCAGTCGTGCCGGCGATCGCAACACGATCGAGCGCAACTTCATCCTGCCCGGCCTCGAAACCAACAACGGTTTCTACACCGGGGGCATGTTGATCATCGGCGCGGACCACATCATTCGGAACAACTACATCCAAGGGTGCCGTCAGGCCGGCAAGGGGGCGATCGTGCTGTACGAGGGCCAGGACGACAACGGTCCCGGGGTCGGCGGCTACTATCCGACCAAGAACGTCACCATCGAGAACAACACCCTGGCCGACAACGACAAGAACGTCATCGTCGGGATGTACTACGACCCGGAGAAGGGGCTGGACGTGCCAGTGGAGGGAACCAGCTTCGTGGGCAACGCCGTCCTCGGCAACGACGGCCCGGACCCGATGATCACCGTTCTCGATCCGGCGGTCGGGGAGACCTTCTCCGGCAACCAGTTCTTCGGTGGGAACACCGACGGGATCGAGGAAAACACCGGCATCGAGATCGAGGACCCGGGCCTGGCTCTGGGTGCGGACGGTCTCTACCACTTCGCCCCGGGAAGCCCGCTGGCGGACAACATCGTCTCCACCCCACTGGTGAAGGCGGACGTGGGACCAGGATGGTCCTGGTGAATCCACAACCATGACGAAACGACGGAGGACAGTGTGAGGCCCAGTGACGTGACCGTGCTGGAGGCGACGGTGGAGCCCACCGAGATCCGCCTCCAGCACCCGTTCGAGATCAGCGGACGGGTGATCGACTGGTTCACCCTGGCCGAGGTGACGGTGCGGGTGCGCACCAGGGACGGGCGCGAAGCCACCGGGACCGGGGCGACGATCCTCTCCGTGCCGTGGGCCTGGCCGGTGTCGTCGTTGGACGTGGCCGCACGCGACGCCATCCTCCGCAAACTCACCAACCACTGGGCGAGCACAGTGGTCGGTCTCGAGCCCGCTGACCCGATTCGGCTGTGGCGCACTCTCTATGCGGAACTGGAGGAGGAATCGAGCCGCGTCGCGGGCGAGGTGGAGGTACCACGGCTGGCCATGCTGTTGGCCTTGGGGGCCACCGACTCCGCCGTGCACGACGCGTGGGCAAAGGCCGCTCAGCGTCCGGCTCACCTGCTCTACGATGCGGACCATCTCGACGCGGACCTGTCCTTCCTCGGTCCGCAACTGCAGGGACAGCACCCCGGGGACCACCTGCGGCCACCCGCCTCCGAGGTCGCCATCCAACACCTGGTCGGTGCCGGTGATCCGCTGCTGCCGGCCGACGCCGCGGCAGGGGAGAGGTCCCTGCTGGAGTGGCTGCAACGGGATCGGCCCCGCCATCTCAAGGTGAAGACCTCCGCCCTCGACCCGGCGGCGGACGCCCGACGAGTCGCCGATGTCGCTCAGGTGGCGGCAACCGCCGGCATCCGGGTGGCACTCTCCGTCGACCCGAACGAGGGGTACCACACCGCCGCCGAACTGGCCCGCTTCCTCGACGCCGTCGAGGAACAGTCCCTGCCGGTGGCCTTCGTGGAGCAGCCGTACCCGCGCGACGAGACCCCACCGGGGCTGTCCGCGCTGAGTCGACGACTCCCCATCCTCCAAGACGAGGGATTCACCAGGATCTCCTCCATGCCCGCGCTGGCCGAGCAGGGCTGGTCCGGAATGGTGATCAAGGCCGGCAAGGGGCACACGCCGGCACTGCTGGCCCACTCTTACGCACGGGTCGCAGGGCTGGCGGTGACGGTGCAGGACCTCACCGCAGTGGGCTCCGCGTTCGCCCACTCCGCGCGTCTGGTCAGCATCTTCAATCTCGCCGCGGCGCACCTGGAGTACAACAGCCGACAGTACGCCCCGGAGGGCAACGACGGGCTGGCCGTGACATTCCCCGACCTCGTCCGCGTCCGTGACGGGCTGGTGAACGTTCCGAACCCGGCTCCCGGACTCTACTGAGCCCCGGCGCGCGAGAGGGCGTGCGGCCGGGCCCCGGCCGCACCCCACGGGGGGGTGTGAGGTGGGACTGTCAGGGGGAATATTCACCGGGCCGCTCAGGTGCGCGAGGCTGTCGGCGAAGTAGTCGTCGAGTGGTTGGATCTCGAACTCGGCGATCATCTCTGCTGCAGTGGCCGCCTCGGAGAGGCTGGACACCAGCACCATCCCGACCAGTCCCGGATCCTCGATCAGTACCTCGCGGCCGTAGGCATGCTTCAGTTCGACCAGCTTCTCCCGGTGCTTGTCGAGGTGCACGAGGGCGTAGTCGAGATTGATCGTACGGGTGATCAACCAGTCGTACGTGCTCGTCGACGCCACCTCGTGGCCGGTCGGATCGATGATGGCGCTGCGGTTGGGCGGGCTGACGCACCCGATGAAGTAGGAACGACAGCTGAGGGCCCAGTAGTTCTGCATCAATCCACCGTGGTAGGCGGAGGGGAACACGATCAGGTTCGGCCGGACCTGCGCGACGGCCGAACGGACCTCTTCGAAGTTGAGGTCGAAGCAGATGGCCGCGCTGACTCGGCCGAAGTCGAGGTCGGCGGCCAGGGCGGTGTCACCGGCCTTGACTCCCAACCCGGCTGTTTCGGCCAGGGTGGGGACGATCTTGTCGTAGATCGCGGCGCTTCCGCCCTGCCTGTCGATGAAGTCGATGGAGTTGCGGACCGTGCCGTCCTCCTCGATCCGGTAGCTGGGGTAGGTGATGTACGTCGAGTGCTGCGCGGCGATCTCGGCCAGGGCGTCCCGGATGCGGGTGCCCTTACCGGTGGCGAACTCGTGCTTGGCGTCGGCAGGGAGCTGCCCCGGTGCGGGCTGTCCACTGACCACGGGACGGTCGAACATCTCCGGCAGGACGATCAAGTCGGGTCGATCGGGCAGGATCCGCGAGATCCGGTCGGTCCAATAGCCGATGATCTCGTCGTACTCCGCGTCGGTGACGCGCGGCTGCTGGATCTGGACGGGGCGTCCCGAGACCACGGAAACGGTGACCTGTCGCATGCTGTGCTCCTGTTCGAACGGTGGGTTCTGAGTGATGGGTACTGGGTGACGGGTCGGCCAAGGACCTGACGAGGAGGTCAGGGGATCGAGAGCCGGCAGACCCGACTGGCGGCCGGGTCCCAGAGGCCGAGCGTCTGGAAGAATCCCCGGGCCAACACCCGGTGTCCCGCCGCGTTCGGGTGGCAGCCGTGTCCCAACCAGTGGAACCAGGAACCCTCCTCGGCCTCCTGCCAGGCCAGGTGGTGGTCGATCAGGATCGTGCCGAGTTCGTCCGCCAGCTCCCGGGTGGCGGCGACATAGTGGTGCAGGTGGTCGAGGACATGGTCCGGTGCGGTGGGCAGTGACGTGTTGGGAGTTTGTGAGATCACGTGCTGGACGCCTGCGGCGCGCAGGCGAGAGACCACCTGGCGGTAGGACTCCTTGAACTGGACCGTCCCGTCGGCACCCTTCTTGGTGTCATTGATGCCGACGCCGATCACCGTCACGTCGGGACTGAACCGCAGGGCGATCCGGTCCAGGTCATCGCGCAGTTGTTCGACCTGCCACCCGGAGTGGCCCGCGTTGATCACGATGTCGCTGCGTCGCCACAGCTCACGCAGTCGTTCGTTGATCAATTCGACGTAGCCTCGGTGACCGAAGGTGTGCCACCCCGCGGCCGTCACCGAATCCCCGATGAAGTTCCACGTCATGGGTGCGTTGTCCGACATCCGCCGCAGCAGATCAGCGATCGGCCCGCTGTCGTGCGGATGGGTGTGCGTGAACTCGGGCGTCTGGGCGGCAGGCACGTGGCTATGTCTTTCATTCGGGTCGGCGGGTCCCGACCGGCGGGCAACTGGGCAGCAGCCTAAGTTGTCTTGCAATCGATTGCAAGCATCTCGTCGCGATGCTACTGTTTCCAGCCGGACGACGAGGCGAGGAGACCCGGAGTGCTCGGTGTGGCGGTGATTGGTGCGGGCCGGGTAGCGCACGCGCACGCCCGGGCCATCGCCCGGCACCCGCGGGCGAAGATCATCAGCGTCGTCGACCCGGACCCTGTCCGCGCCGAGCAGTTCGCCCACCAGTACGGCGCTGAGCTGGCTGCCAGTGACCTCACGGTCGGCCTCTCGACGCCGGGCGTGACAGCTGCCGTGATCTGCGCGCCGACCCAGCACCACCGTCCCCTGGCCCTGACGGCGATCGGCCTGGGCAAGCACGTCCTGGTCGAGAAGCCACTCGGTTGCGACCACGGGGAGGTCGCGGAGCTCGTCCGGGCAGCCGCGACCGCGGACGTGGCCCTGATGTCGGGCCAGGTGCTGCGGTTCGTGCCGATGTTCGGATGGGCACGGTCGGTGATTGCTGCCGGCGGCCTGGGCAGGCCGTTGCACGTCGTCGAGCGTCGGTGGTCCCACCGCCCGGTGGACTTCGACTGGTGGGGCTCGGTGCCCAACTTCCTGCTCACCCACTGGGGCTCCCACTCGGTCGACCTGGTCCTCCACCTGCTGGGGGTGCGGCCGGTCGACGTCGTGTGCGATGCGACCTCCGGCACTCCGGGTCGTGCGGCCCTCGATGATCTCGACCTGCTGGTCGGTCTCGAGGGTGGCGGTCGGGCCGCCTTCCATCTGTCCTTCCTGGCCCGTCGCCCAGCCCACGATCTCGTCATCATCGGTGAGGAGGGGACACTCACCTTCCACGGCGTCGAGACGGCGTTCCGCGACGAGGATCGCGTCTGGTCGGAGTCCGAAGCGTCCGCGCTCGACGCCGGGTTCGCCGCTCAACTGGAGCATTTCGCGGCGGCTGTACGCGGGGACGTCGAACTGCAGTCCTCCGGTGCCAGTGTGTACCCCTCCTTCACGGTCCTGGACGCGGCGGCGTGCTCCCTCAGGGACGGAGAACGTGTCCGCATCAGCCACTGATCAGGTTCACCTGGTCCATGACGCCCATGGGCACGTCAGCGGGGACGCTTCCGGGGACACCATCGCCGATTGCCTGGCCGCCATGGATCGGGCGCAGGTCGCGATGATGGCGGTCAGCACGCCGGCCTCGATGGGGTGGGACAATCGGGTGACCCTCCGCGCCGTCCAGCAGCACGGGGACCGGTTCGTCGCCCTTGCGCGGGTCGACCTGCGGGCTGCCCGACACCTCGAGACGGTCGAGATCCTCCGCGCCGCGGGTGCCACCGGGCTGCGGATCAGCCTCGATGATCCGCTCGCGGCATTCCTGACCGCGGATGAACTGACCCCGACCTGGACCCACCTGGAGCGTGAGCGAGTCGTGCTGAGCATGCACTGCGCCCCCAGGCACCTGGCCTGGGTCGGGCAGTTGGCAGAGCGGTACCCGGAGTTGATGATCTTGGTGGACCATCTGGGGCGGCCGGACGTGACACGCAGTGTGGAGCATCCGGACTTCGCCGGACTGCTCGCCCTGAGCCGGCACCCGAACGTGGCCGTGAAGACCCCGAACGCGCCCTTCTTCTCGGGTCGTCCGGCCCCCTTCGAGGACCTGGGACCGTTCGTGGCCGAGGTGTTGGCCCGGTTCGGCCCTGAGCGGGTGCTCTGGGGCTCCGACTGGCCGCACTGTGTCACCACCGACAGCACCTACCTGTCAGCCCGGCAACCGACCCGTGCCCTCCTGGCGGCCGAGGACGGTGCCGCCGAGCAAGCGGTGTTCGGGCGGAACTTCCGACGGATCTTCGCGGTGGAGGAGAGGCATGGCTGAGGAGACGTTGACCATGGCTCAACAGACGTCGAACCTGTATGCCGGCACCGTGTTGGACGGGACCGGTGGCCCGGCCCGCCACGATGTCCTCGTGACGGCGGTGGGCGGGATCATCACCGGGATCCGGGAGGGCGTTGATCCGGCCCGGCTCCCGCGAGGCACCGTCGACCACTCCGGGGCCACGCTGGCGCCGGGCTTCATCGACGCCCACGTCCACCTGGTCTTCGACGCCGACCGTGATCATGGCCGGACCCGCCGACGGGTGGAAGAGGCACCGTTGCCAGAGCTCACGGACCAGGCGGTGCGGCACGCGACCCAACTCCTGGCGGGAGGCGTGACCACCGCCCGTGACTGTGGTGATCGAGAGTTCGTGTCGCTCGCCGTCCGCGATGCCGTGCGCGGCGGAACGGTGAGCGGGCCGCGGCTGTTGGTGGCGGGGCCGCCGCTGACGATCACCGACGGCCATCTGCACTGGTGCGGCCGCGTCGTGAACTCGACCGCGGAAGCCGTGGACGTGACGAGGCAAATCCTCGCCGCCGGTGTCGATGTGGTCAAGGTGATGGCCAGTGGCGGCAACATGACAGCGGAGTCGAACGCCCGGCTGCCGCAGTTCACTCTCGACGTGCTGCGTGCCGTCGTCGACGTGGCCCACGATCACGGAACTCGGGTGGCCGCCCACGCCTCCAACGCGGAAAGCATTCGTCGGTGTGTGGCCGCAGGCGTCGACACCCTGGAGCACTGTCTGTGGATCAGGCCGGACGGCACCCCGGAGGACGTGCGGGAACTGATCGACCTGCTCGGGTCAGGTGAGTCCACGCCCGTGCTCACCTTGGCGGGCATCGCCCGGGAGCTCCTGCCGGGCCGCGCCAGCGCCGGGCCACTCGAGATGGCCGCGGCACGGGCCACCTCTCGAACCGGCACCTTGCCCGGCGACTGGGCGTGGGCGCGGGAGGTGGTGGCGGCCGGCATCAGCGTGGTCGTCGCGACCGACGCCGGCGTACGGTTCACCCCCTTCGGAGACTTCGTCGAGACCGTGACCTGCGCGATTCACGCACTCGGGGTCTCCGCGGCAGAAGCCGTCAGCCTGGTCACTCGTCGACCCGCCGAGGCGCTCGGTCTGGCGGCTGAGGTCGGCACCGTGACCGTCGGCAGGACCGCGGACCTGGTCGTCCTGGAGGGTGCCGCGCCGGGACCGTCCATCGGGCAGGTCCGGCAGGTGTACCGCGAGGGGCGGCCCGTGGCCAACGGTCGCTCCCACCCATGAGCGCCGGACCTGCGGCAGTGGTGCCGGGGGAAGCCCCGATCGAGAGGGAGTTGACATGCAGTTCCGTGGTGACCTGAAGGGGAGAATCGGACGGACCCGCGAGCGTCTCGGACTCCTGCCCCGAGTGAGCCTGGCCCATCTGCCCACCCCGCTGGACCCCTGTCCGCGCCTGTCGGACGAGCTGGGGGTCGACCTGTTCGTGAAGCGGGAGGACTGCACGGGTCTGGCGCTCGGGGGCAACAAGGTGCGCCAGCACGAGTACGTGTTGGGTCAGGCGCTGGCCGATGGGGCGGATTGTCTGGTCCAGGGAGCCGCGACCCAGTCGAACCATTCCCGACAGCTGGCGGCCGCCGGGGCCAAGCTGGGCATCGACGTCTACCTCATCCCCCAGGTGGTGGACTCGCCCGGCCCGCCGTCGGGGAACTTCCTGCTGGACCACCTGCTGGGGGCCACGATCACCCCCATCCCGGCCGGGGCCAGTTCGATCAGCGCCAAGGCGCGCCTGGTGGAGCAGCTGCGGCTGGAGGGCCGGCGCCCGTACGTCACCGGAATGGGCTCGCAGGGAAGCCTGGTCACGGCCGCGGTGGCCTATGTCGAGGCGGTGATCGAGATCGTCGAGGACCTCGACCGCGCTCCCGACTGGATCGTCACCGCCTCCCAGGGCAGCACCCAGGCGGGCCTGCTCCTGGCCTGCGAACTGCTCGGCCTGCCGACGCGGGTGCTGGGGGTCGCCCCGATGCCGGCGACGCAGGAGGCGGCGCTGTCGGTGGCGGAGATCTTGGAACTGGCTCATGGTGCCGCTGGGCTGCTCGATCGCGAGTCGGGTCTCACGGAGGCGGATGTGCTGCGCGACGACGATTTCGTCGGAGCTGGATACGGTTTGCTCACCGATGAGTCCCGGGCGGCGATCACCACATTGGCGTCCACCGAGGGCATCCTGCTCGACCCCGTCTACTCGGGCAAGGCCTTCGCTGCGCTGCTGCAGCGGGTCCGCTCCGGCTCGATCGCGCCCGGTGCGCGGGTGGTGTTCGTGCACACCGGCGGAGTGCCGGCGCTGTTCGCCGCTGATCATCAACTGGTGACCTCGTGAGGTCGATGGGGGCCGCCCGGAGGTCCGGAAGGCGGTGGTGCCGGGGCATCGCATCATGCCGGTTGGGTATCACCGGGCCGAGAATCATTGACGTGGGGTTGCCACCCAGTTAGCGTGCAATCGATTGCAAACGACCACAGCAAGCCCTGGATGCCGAAGGAGTCGCGATGGGTGTACATGGATGGACGCGGGGCGGCCACGGCGCGACTGTGGTGGGTGAGCACCCATGAAGGTCGTCGTGTTCGTCGGGCGCCGGTTGATCCGGCTGGTCCTGTCCCTGGTGGTCGTCTCGCTGCTCACGTTCGGCGCCCTGCAACTCGCGCCCGGCGACTTCGCCAGCATCCAGAGCGCGGGCGGGGGCACTGTGGGCCTGGCCGCCGCGGAGACGATGGAGAGCAGTCAACAACTCCAGGCCCGCTACGGCGCCGAGGTGCCGGTGTGGAAGCAGTACCTGATCTTCATGGGCGGTGCCGTCACCGGAGACATGGGGCCGAGCTACAAGTACCCGCAGCGGACCATCGAGGACATCATCGCCTCCGCCTTCCCGATCTCCGCCAGCCTCGCCGTCCTGGCGACGGGGTTGGCTATTCTCCTCTCGGTCCCATTGGGGATGGTGGCGGCGGTGAAGCGGAAGTCCCTGTGGGACACGGCCGGCATGTTCATCGTCACCCTCGGCCACGGCCTCCCGAACTACCTGGCCGGTCTGGCTTTGGTCCTGCTCTTCTCCACCACCCTCGGCTGGTTACCGACCTACGGCTGGCAAGGTCCGGTGAACATGGTGATGCCGGTGATCGCGCTGGCAGTGGCTCCGGTCGCCGTCCTGGCGCGCTACGTACGCTCGTCGATCCTCGAGACGCTGCGGGAGGAGTATGTCACCGCGGCCATGGCCAAGGGGGGCAAGAAGTACGTGATCTTGGTGCGGCACGTGCTGCGCAACTCGTTGATGCCCCTGGTCACCGTGGTCGGCCCGGCCCTCGCGGCTCTGGCCACCGGCACGATCTTCGTGGAGAAGCTCTTCGGGATTCCCGGACTCGGACACTACTTCGCCGAGGCCGCCGTCTCCCGCGACATGCCCCTGCTGATGGGGTCCACGCTCTTCTTCGCGGCCCTGCTGATGGTGATGAACCTCGTGGTCGACCTCACCTACGCAGCGCTCGACCCGCGGGTACGTGCCGATCTGGGACTGACGGGAACCGTCTCCAAGGCCGACCGCGCCCGACTCGCGACACAGGAGTCGCCGGCTGGTGAGCCGAACGGCCCGGCGGATGCCATGGCCACCGGCGGAAGGGGAGTGCTCTGATGAGTGTCGAGGCCCGGGATCCTGCACCCGGCGAGGAGGACTTGGCCGTAGCGACGGTGCCGGTACCGAGGAGCGAGTGGTCGCGCCGCGTGGCCCGGTTCCGGCGGAACCCGCTGGCCATGATCGGTCTGGTGTTGGTGGTGCTCGTGATCGCGACCGCGGCTCTGGCCCCGTGGGTGGCCCCGCACCACTACACGACCATCAACCCGGGGAGTGAGTTGTTGCCCACGTTCTCCCCGGGACACCTGCTGGGTACCGACCTGTTGGGGCGCGACGTGTTGTCGCGGATCATCTACTCCCTCCGTACGGCGCTGATCATCGCCATTTCAGCGGAGCTGTTGTCGCTGTTGATCGCCTTCGGGGTCGGCATGACGGCCGGGTATCGGGGCGGTCGGGTGGACCAGGTCCTGATGGCCGGAACCGACATCATGTACGCATTCCCGAGCTACCTGTTCGCCGTCTTGTTGGTCGCCATCATGGGGCGGAGCATGGGGGCGGTCATCATCGCCCTCACGATCGCCTCCTGGGTGGGACAGTCCCGGTTGCTGCGAGCGCAGATCATGCGGCTGAAAACCCTGGAGTTCGTCGAGGCCGGCCGGGCGATGGGGGCCGGTGGCTGGACCCTGGTGGTGCGCTACATGGTGCCGAATGCGCTCGGACCAGTCCTGGTCACGACCAGTTTCGGAATCCCGGCGAACATGCTGGCGGAGTCCGGACTGGCCCTGCTCGGGCTGGGTGTGGCGCCACCGACCCCCTCCTTGGGGTCCATGATCATCGACGGCTACCGGTACGTGATGACCAGCCCGTCGCTGATCTTCTGGCCGGTCGCCCTGTTCATGGTGACCATGCTTGCTTTCACATGGATAGGAGATGGCTTCCGTGATGCCTTCGATGTCGATGAGTCCTGAGGTGGAGAGCCTCCCGGTGCCGGCGGAACCCGCCACGGTGCTCGACGTGCGTGACCTGACGGTCGGATTCGCCGACGGTGCGAAGAAGGTCAAGCAGGTTGTGCACGGTATTGACTTCCAGGTGCCGGAGGCGGGCTCGCTCGCGATCGTCGGAGAGTCCGGAAGCGGCAAGAGTGTCTCGATGCGCGGCGTTCTCGGGCTGCTGCCCAGTAATGCACAGGTGGGCGGATCCGCGGTGCTGGCCGGCGGGACGGCGGACGAGATGGACCTGCTGTCGGTCGACGCTGCGAAGTTGCGCGGGGTGCTGGGCCGCGACATCGGGATGGTGTTCCAGAACGCCATGGAAGCGCTCAACCCGTCGATGCCGATCGAGAAGCAACTGACCGAACACCTCGTCTGGCACGGGATCTGCTCCCGGTCCGAGGCTCGGCGTCGAGCGGTGGAGGCATTGGGTGAGGTGGGCATTCCCGCACCCGAGCGTCGGATGCGGATGTATCCGTTCCAACTGTCCGGTGGCATGCGCCAGCGGGTGATGATTGCGATGGCCACCATCACCCGGCCGCGGCTGTTGATCGCCGACGAGCCGACCACGGCCCTCGATGTGACGGTGCAGAAGCAGATCCTCGAACTCCTGGCGGGCTTCCGCGAGACGGGGATGGGGCTGGTGATGATCACCCATGATCTCGGCGTGGCCCGCTACCTGTGTGACGAAGCGGTGGTGCTCCGGGAGGGGGAACTGCTCGAGCGGGGCCAGATGTCCGCACTGATCAGGAACCCGCAGCACTCCTACAGCAAGTCGTTGGTCGAGTCCTCCCTGGAGATCGGTGGCGGACAGGTCGCCGGGGAGGTCGAGAACGACAGCGAGGCGGCGCCGGAGCAGGAGCCCTTGGTCCGGGCCCGGAAGCTGACCAAGCTCTTCAAGGGGCGGGTGGACGTGCTCGCCGTCGATCAGGTCTCCTTCGACATCGACCGGGGGCGCACCCTGGCTGTCGTCGGAGAGTCCGGCAGCGGGAAGTCGACCCTGGCGCGGCTGACGCTCCGGCTGATCGAAGCGACGTCGGGCGACATCAGCTTCGACGGAGTGGACCTGATCGCCCTGTCGCCCAAGGAGCTACGCCGGAAGCGGCTGGCGATGCAGATGGTCTTCCAGAGCCCTTACGGCTCGCTGCTCCCGGCGGCCACGGCGGCCGCCAACATCGAGGAGCCGCTCCGCATCAATCGGATCGGCACCAAGGCCGAGCGACGCGAGCGGGCCGTCGAACTGATGGAACTGGTCCAACTGAGTCCCCAGCTCGTGGACGTCTATCCCCGCCAGCTCTCCGGGGGGCAGCAGCAACGGGTGGCGATCGCACGCGCCCTCGCATTGAAGCCGGACCTGCTGATCGCCGACGAGCCGACTTCCGCGCTGGACGCGTCGGTCCAGATCCAGGTGCTGGAATTGATGCGCCGGCTCCAGCAGGAACTCGGGTTCGCGATGCTGGTGATCACCCACAACCTGGCGGTGGTCGAGCAGATCGCCGACCAGGCACTCGTGATGCGGAACGGGCAAGTGGTGGAGTCCGGGCACGTCGAGGCCCTGTTCCGCGACCCCCAGCACGAGTACACCCGCCAACTGCTCGACGCGGTGCTGCCCGTTCGTTCCGATCTGGCCGCGCCGTGACCGTACAGCACATCCGAGGAGCGATCCGCTCCGCCTCCGAGAAAGGACACCGAGGATGAAAGCAGCCCTCGTCATGTCACCCACTCTGCGCAGTGCACTGTTCTCCGCCGACACCGAGCGACGACTGGCCGAGCACGCGGACCTGCGGTGGAGCGAGAGTGATCAACCCGGCCCCGACGACCTCGTGGCCGTGGCCCGAGACGCCCGGGTACTGGTCAGCTCCTGGTTCACCCCGCGGGTCGATGCCGCCGTGCTGGAACAGTGCCCGGACCTGGAGTTGGTGCTGCATGCGGCTGGGTCGATCAAGCCGGTGGTGTCGGATGCCCTGTGGGAGCGGGGGGTGCGGGTGTCCAGCAGTGCGGGCGCTCTGGGTCGAGGAGTGGCCGAGAGTGCCCTGGGGATGACCATCGCCTCGCTGAAGAACCACTGGCGGCTGAGCTCCGACATCCGCCAGGGCGGGTGGACGGCCGAACGCGGCCGGGTCCGCGAACTGTACGACGTGGTCGTGGGGGTGGTCAGCGCCGGTAACGCCGGGGGTCACTACATCGCCCTGCTGCAGGCCTTCGAGGTGGAGGTGCTGCTCTTCGACCCAGGGGTGTCGGATGATCAAGCTGCGGCACTGGGGGCCCGCAAGGTGGGCCTGGACGAGCTGGTGGCCAACTCGGACGTGATCTCGGTCCACGCGCCTTCGCTGCCGGCCACGGAGCACATGATCGACGCCCACCGGCTTGCCGCGATGAAGGACGACGCGATCCTGGTGAACACCTCGCGGGGTTCCGTGATCGACGAGGTGGCGCTCGCCAGTGAACTGTCGAAGGGTCGACTCTTCGCCTGTCTGGACGTGACCGCTCCGGAACCGCCGGCCGTGGACAATCCACTGCGCAGCCTGCCCAACTGCGTCCTGACCGGACACGTCGCCGGTGCCGTGACGAACGGCAAGCGTCGCGTGGGCAAGCACGTCGCCGACGAGCTGGGCCGCTTCCTGGCCGGCGAGCCGATGACGGGTGAAGTGACCCGGTCCCGCCTCGCGGAGGTTGCCTGAGTGTGGCACGAACAGTACGGAGCCGGACAACTCGCGGACTGCTGACCTCAGCAGCCGCCTCAACGAGGGAGTCATGATGGGAACTGCAAGCGGACACGCTGCGGTCACGGTGGGACGACGGACGGTGCTCGGTGGCTTGGTGGGCGGAGGACTGCTGGTGTCCGCCGGCTGTTCCTTCCAGGACACCGGATCCTCCGAGGACGGCGGCGGCACCGGGGGTGGTCGCCTGCGAATAGCCACGACGGGCATCACCACCCTGGACCCACACATCGTCGGATCGGCGATCTCGGTGGTCACCGCCGGCCTGCTGGAGGGGCTGGTGTTGCAGAACCCCGAGGCCACGGACGTGATCCCGGGCACCGCCGAGTCCTGGGAGGTGTCCTCCGACGAACTGATCTACACCTTCGCGTTGCGCAAGGACGCGAAGTGGTCCAACGGGGATGCGATCTCTGCCCAGGACGTCGTCTGGACCTTCAAGAGGCTGCTGACCCCCACCGGTGCCACCGCGAACGCGGCCACCGGGTCGAGCAGTTATCAGCCCGGACTGGGGATCAAGGGGGCCAGCGACTTCGCCAGTGGCGCCCTGGAGGACTGGGAGGAGGTGGGGGTGAAGGCGGTTGACGAGTCGATCGTCGAGATCACTCTCGAGCACCGCAACCCGGACTTCTTGATCAGCATGACGCACTACTCGATGGTGCTGCTGCACCCGGCAACCGTCGAGGAGAAGCCCCAGGACTGGATGCAACCGGAGCACTTCGTGGGCAATGCGGCCTTCGTCCCGGACACCTGGGTGCAGAACTCGACCCTGTTGCTGCGCAAGAACGAGAACTACTGGGATGTGGATCAGGTCGCCCTGGACGAGGTCGAGCTTCGGCTGGGCGGGGATCCGGCCACCAACGTGTTGGCGTTCAAGTCCGGGGAACTCGACTACGTCCGGGTGTCGGGGAGCGTGGTGGCGAAGGACACGGAACTGACCGACAAACTGGCCCGGGTCGACGGCTATCTGGTGGCCTACCTCCAGACGATGTGGGGCGGCCACCCGGCGATCAAGGACCCGCGGGCGCGGCAGGCGCTGTCCCTGGCCATCGACCGTGAAGCTCTGGCCAAGGTGGGGGGCTTCGACCAGGCGGGCACTTCGTTGATCCCGTCGGCGGTGCCGGGCTGGAACGACGAACTGGCCATACCGTACGACGTCGACCGGGCTCGCCAGCTGCTCAAGGAGGGGGGCGGAGGAGTCAAGAAGGTACGGATCCAGTCCGCGACCGAGGTCCCGATCCTGGAGGTGCTCAAGGAGCAGTGGCGGGAGAACCTCGGCCTCGAACTGTCGATCGACGTGCTCGAGTCGGGTGTCTTCACCGAAACCAGACTGAAGCCGCACGATGACGAGAGCGAGATGAGCCTCTACTACGGCACCTACGGCGGACTGCCCACGTTCAACACCTGGGTCTTCATCAACTTCGACCCGAACCGGACGCGCCAGATGAGCTTGTCCCTCAGTGATTGGGAGGATTACCAGAAGGTCCAGGCAGACGCCAAGTTGGACGGTCCGGACAAGGCCGCTGCGTTGAACGAGATCCTGAGCACGAAGGCCAGCCCGGAGGCCAAGGAGTTCACCGAGCTGGCGATGCAGGCCCGCGACATGACCGACCCGGACGAGCGGCTGGAGACGTTCACCCGTGCCGGTACGGTGCGTCGTGACATCGCCCAGAGCCTCCCGCTCACCTGGGGACCGATGCTCGCTGCCGTCGCGGATCGGGTGTCCGGCCTGAGCCTGCGATCCTCGCCCGAGGCCTTCTACTACAAGGATGTGAGCGTGTCGACGGAGTAGTGCGGCCGGTCAACGGTGCTGGGTCTCGTTCCGTGGCCCTTCCGGCTCAGTCGGAGGCTGGGTGCAGACGGTCCAGCATCGTGACATGGGCCGGCTCGAGCTCGGCCAGGGACGCGACCCCGAGGAGTCGCATCGTCCGCTCGATCTCGTTGGTGAGGATCTGCAGCGCCCGGTCGACACCGGCGCGGCCGCCGGCCATCAGCCCGTACAGGTAGGCCCGACCGACCATGGTGGATCGAGCCCCGTGGGCGACGGCGGCGACGATGTCGGCGCCGGACAGGACCCCCGTGTCCACGTGGATCTCGGTGCGCTCGCCGAGCTCGCGGGCGATCTCGGGCAGTAGCCGGAACGGGACCGGAGCGCGGTCCAGTTGGCGGCCGCCGTGGTTGGAGAGAATGATGCCGTCGGCTCCGGCGTCCACCACGCGGTGTGCGTCGGCCAGCGACTGGATTCCCTTCACCACCAGTTTGTGCGGCCAGAGGTCGCGGATGGTGGCGAGCGCGTCGTAGTCGACGGACGGGTCGAACATCGCGTCCAGCAACTCGCCGACGGTGCCGTCCCACTGCTGGATGGAGGCGAACTCCAGCGGAGGCGTGGTGAGGAAGTTCCACCACCACTCGGGTCGGGGGATGGCGTTGGCGATGGTCGGAACGGTCAGGCGGGGCGGGAAGGACATGTCGTTGTACTTGTCCCGGTGCCGGGCTCCGGCGACCGGGGTGTCCACCGTCACCAGCAGGGTGTCGTAGCCGGCCGCGGCCGCGCGACGGACCAGGTCGTGGCTGCGCTCGCGCTCCTTCATCATGTACAGCTGGAACCACAGCCGGCCCTTCGGGGAGGCTGCGCGTACGTCCTCGATGCTGGTGGTGCCGAGGGTGGAGAGGGCGAACGGGATCCCGCGCGCCGCGGCGGCGGTGGCGCCGGCGGTCTCACCCTCGGTGTGCATCAACCGGGTGAAACCCGTGGGGGCGATCGTGAGCGGATACGCCGACGGGCCGCCGAACGCCTCGCAGGAGGTGTCTACGTCGGTGACGTCGCGCAGGATCGTGGGGTGCAGCTCCACGTCCTCGAAGGCCTGCCGGGCCCGGCGGATGCCGACCTCCCCCTCGGCGGACCCGTCGGTGTAGTGGAACGGTCCGCGTGGGGTGCGACGTTGGGCGATCGTTCGCAGGTCCCAGATGGTCTGCGCCTTGTTCAGCCGTGCCTGGGACCGGGGCAGCTCCGGCAGCACCTGCAGCATCGACGCCAGTTCGCCCAGCCGGGGAAAATGTCGTTCCACGAGTCTCTCGTCCTTCCTCACATCCACTGGTCCGCACGCTCCGAGGCGGGGTACAAGGTGGGACTTCTCTGAGACTCGCACACCATCCCTCCAACCCGGCCGACGCACCGATCGTACGGCCCCGGTCAGAGGCTCCTGCGTGAGGTCGCCGTCACGACGGCGTGGAGGCGCCCACCGTACGGTGGACGCCTCCCGTTCGCAGTTCGACTGGCTGCGGGTCAGAGCAATCCGCCGAGCAGGCCGGAACTCGACCCGCTGGAGCTGTTGCTCTCGTTGCCGTTGGCGTTTCCGTTGCCGATGTCGGAGACGTCGGCGTCGTTCCCGTTCAACACTGCGATGTCACCCAGGTCGACACCACCCACGTCGACACCGAGGTCGACCAGGTCCTGCAGGGAGATGTTGCCCGAGTCCCGGACGTCGGTGTGCCGGGTGTTGTTCACATCGGTGCGCGACTCGTCGTGCGAGCCGCTGTCGGCCGAGGCGAGTCCGGCACCGGTGACGGTCAGTGCCGCCGAGGTGGCGAGGACGGCGAGAACCTTGCTGGTGGTCTTCCGCATGATGATCACTCCTTGCGTAGTGGATCGTGCTTCTGTGTGGTCCTGTCTAGGTGCCAGGAACCATTGCCTGCAAGGGAAAACGGGTGTGGGAAGGAACACCCCATCCGATCGCGTGGTCGCTCCGAACCACGTATGTGGGAGATGCCGGCTGAAGGCCGCAGTCCCGTGCGGGCTGATGACCGCGCGGGAGGCATTCAGCGCAGGAACTTCGGGTCGAGTGGGGGATCGGGTGCAAGCGTGCCGTCGGCGGCGATGTGCTCGAAGATCTGCTGGACCATGGTCAACACGTGCGGGTCGTCGACGGTGTAGATGTGCCGCTTGCCCTCCCTGCGGGCGCTGATCACGCCGGCCAGGCGGAGCTTGCTCAGGTGCTGGCTGGCCGTCGCCGTGGACACGCCGGCGTGCACGGCCAAGCTGCTCACGTCGTACTCGCCCTGGGCCGCGAGCGACACCAGGTGCAACCGGACCGGTGCCGACAGCAGCGCGAACGTGCGCGCGGCCACCTCCAGTTGGGGGCCTGTCGGGTCGATGGACATGTCGATCATTGTCCACCAGGGGCGCCGACGGTCGGGGCGCAACCCCGTGAGCCCCGTCACTTTGAAGATTCCTCACGTGCGCAATCGTCAAAGCGAGGTGAGACTAAGTCCATGCGCTCCACGCTCCGTCCCTTGGTGCTGCCCGGGCTCCTGTTGCTCCCGGCCGTGCTGGTCCGACTGACCGGCGCCCACCTGTTCTCGGCACTCGGGTTGGCGGTGTTCGGGGTGGCCGTGGTGGCCGCGTCGTTCATCCTCGCTTGGGCGGCCGAGATGGACATCTCCGGCGGCCTGGCGGTGGCCCTGCTGGCGGTGATCGCGGTGTTCGTGCTCGCGGGAGTGGTGATCTTCCTCTGTGCCGAACCGTTCGCGGAGTCCCTGATCAGTTCCGGTCAGGCACTCGGCGTGGATGAGTTCCTGTTGGTGCAGTGGCTCGCCCCCTTGGCCTCGGAGGCACCGGAGTTCATCGTGGCGTTGATCTTCGCCAGTCGGGGCAACGCGTCGGTGCGTTGATGATGTTGATCTCGGCCAAGGTGAACCAGTGGACCCTGCTGATCGGCAGTCTGCCCCTGGCCCACCTCGCCGGCGGCGGCAGCGGGGTGCTGCACCTCGACCCCCGCCAGGTCGAGGAAGTGCTGCTCACCGCGACCCAGACCGTGCTCGGGGTGGCGATTCTGTTGGCGCTGTGCTTCCCCCGGTGGGCCGCCTGGGCGCTGCTCGGCCTGTTCGCGGTGCAGTTCGCCATTCCCTCCACCACCGGCCGGCTCGTCCTCTGCGGCGTCCACCTGGTGCTCGGCCTCGGTGCCCTGGTCGGCGTAGCTGAGACGCTGGCCCGCGCGGTCCAGCAGGGCGGAGAAATCCTCGGCGCTGAACTCGTTGTCCCCGGACGGGGGCACCAGCACTTGCGTGACGTGCGCTCCGCGGCGCACCACGCCCATCCGGTAGTGGACGTTCTCGTTCTCCCCGGTCTCGAAGCTCAGCCGCCAGCGCATGCCGGTATA
>JBQDIN010000022.1:0-50887 GCA_052094425.1 Propionibacteriaceae bacterium | reverse complement strand
GGGTGGCTCTTTCCAAATCGTCGGGAGACCGTACGGGGCCAGTCTCTCAAACTCCCTGCACCCCGGAGCAGACCGCGTCGACTGCTGGACTGGTTCCCCTCGACGAGTGGCCCTCGCGCAGCCCTGAGACACCCGTTGACCGCCGGTATCAAACTAATATATCATCGGAAATCACTCGGGATGACACAGATCTACCGAGCAAGTCCACCAACGCCGTCCCAGAGAGGCACCATGTCCGTCCTTCACCACGAGCAGCAGACCACCGCTCCGCCCGAGCCCATCGTCCTGAAGGGCCATGGCGGAGAACTCATTCCGATGGAGGACGCGATCGACCTCCACCTGCACACCTACCCGGACCTCTTCCCCCGGCTCGTGGATGACATCGAACTCGCCACCTTCGCCGCGGAGGCGAAGATGCGGGCAGTGGTGATCAAGTCCCACATCGAGAGCTCCGTCTCGCGGGCCTACCTGTCCCAGAAGGCCGTGCCGGGGGTCCAGATGTTCGGCGGCATCGTCCTCAACACCTACGTCGGGGGCATCAACCCGGCCGCCGTGGACTGCTGCCTCAAGCTCGGTGGGAAGATCGTCTGGGCGCCCACCATCGACTCGGCCTACCACGCCGAGAAGCACGGCGGCACCGGAAAGTACGACACCCAGGAGGGTGGACGTGTCTTCAGTGACGGTATCTCCATCCTGGACGACCAGGACCAGTTGATCCCCGAGATCCACGAGGTGCTCGAGATCGTGGCGGAGTACGGAGCCGCGTTCGCCACCGCCCACCTCTCCCCGAAGGAGATCGTCAAGGTCGTTCCGGCGGCCCTGGCCGCCGGCATCGAGCACGTGATCATCACCCACCCGTACTTCAAGGTTCCCTCGTTGGACGAGGAGACCGTGATCGACCTCGCCCGCCAGGGTGCGATGCCGGAGTTCGAGTACTGCGGCATGTCCCCTGCCTGGCAGTACCAGTCCCCCGAGCGCGTGGTGAAGACCATCAAGGCCGTCGGGTCCTCCCGCTGCCTGCTGGTCTCCGACTCGGGCCAGCGACACAATCCCCCCGGCCCCGAGGCACTGCGGGTGCTGGCCCAGACCCTCTTCGAGAAGGGGATCCCGGCCGAGGAGGTACGGGGGATGCTGGTCGACAACCCGGCCCGGGTCCTCGGCCTGGAGCCCCCGACCAAGGCCTGAACCACAGAAGAATTGAGGGCCGCCGGTGAGCGAATCACCGGCGGCCCTCAACTCTGTTCGCTACCTCGCCCGTCGACAGGGGTCAGACGCGTCAACGGACGTCGGGGGCGTCAACAGAGGTCAGACGCATCAACGAGCGTCGGGCTCCCCGGGCCAACGATTCACCACGATGTAGGGATGACGGACCTGTTCCACCTGAGGCCGCCGACCTGTCGCGCCGCCGCGGGAACTGCGAACCAGAGCCACCAGGGCGAGCACCGCGGCCAGCCCGCTGAGGGCGACGGTCCCGTACCGCTTGATCAACACCGGCAGCACGGTCGCACCCAGGTCGATCATGTCGTCATCGTCGTCGTCGGCCGCCGCGCGCGGCGGGGCCGGACGCGAGGCTGGTGCGGACTGAGTTGGTGCGGACTGGGGGGCTGCGGGCTGAGTTTGCCCGAAAGGACTCGGAGCACCACCATCGGCCACCGCGGTACTTCCGGAGGCCGGCTCGGGCTCCGGTCCACCCGGGGCAGGGTCGGACTCGCCGCCACGGAGATCCCGCTCCAGATTGGACACGAAGCGTTGCAGGATGGCATTGCTGACATCCTGCAGCATCCCCCGGCCGAACTGGGCGATCTTGCCGCTGAGTTGAAGATTCGTGGTGACCCGGACCTCGGTGCTCCCGGCAGACTGCTCGACCAGCACCATCCCGATCATGGCGCTGGCCCCGGAGGCGCCCCGGACGTCCTTGCCCCGGCAGTCGAGTTGCAGGCTGTGGGTGGACTCGTCCAGCTCGACGAAGGACGCCTCACCGCGGAACTTCACCGCGACCGCACCCACTTTGATCTTGACTGTTCCCGTGTACGGGTCCGACGACTCCTCGTCCAGGGCCGCGCCCGGCATGCAGCGCGCCACCCTGGCGACGTCCGTGAGGGCCTGCCACGCCTCATCGACAGCGGCATTCACGGTGAACGAATGATCAAGATCCATTTCAGTTCCACAACTCCTCTGCAAGCTGGCGACGTACGGCGTTGAACTCATCGGAGTTCCGGTCCCGGGGACGGTCGAGGTTCACGTCGACCACCGCCTTGATGTTGCCCGGGTGCCCGGACATGACCACCACCCGGTCCCCCAGGACCACGGCTTCCTCGATCGAGTGCGTGACGAAGAGCGCGGTCTTGCGGTCCTGCTCCCAGACACGGAGCAACTCGTCCTGCAGTTGCATCCGCCGCTGCTCGTCCAGAGCGCCGAACGGTTCGTCGAGCAACAGGATCTTCGGGTCATTGGCCAACACCCGGGCCAGCGAGACCCGCTGCTTCAGACCGCCCGACAACTGGCGCGGATAGTGGTCTGCCACGTGACCCAGCCCGACGAGTTCCAGCATGGCATCGACGATGCGCCGCTGCTCGGCCTTCGGCACCCTGCGCTCGCGGAGGCCGTACGCGATGTTCTTGCGCACCGACATCCACGGGAACAGGGCGAACTCCTGGAAGACCACGCCCTTGTCCGGTGACGGGCCCTCCACCTCGGCACCGTCCACCAGCAGGCTCCCGGAGGTGGGGTGTTCGAATCCGGCGATCATCGCCAACAGTGTGGACTTGCCACATCCGGACGGGCCCAGGATGGCGATGAACTCGTCCGGTGCGATGTCGAGGTCGACGCCCTCCAGGGCGACGAACTCCTCACCCCCGGTACGGAACACCTTGCTCAGGCCGCTGATGCCGATCATCGGTCGACTCCGCGGCGCGGTCTCGGTCAAGGTCTGTGCGGTTTCACCGGACATCGGGGGCCCACTTCAGGATCGGTCGGGACAGGGCGGTCAACAGCTTGTCGGACAGGAAGCCGAGGATGCCGACGCTGAACATGGCGGCCACGATGACATCCATCCGACCGAAGTAGTAGGCATCCCAGAGGCTGAAGCCCAGCCCGGACTTCACGGCCACCATCTCGGAGACGATGACCAGCACCCAGGCCAGGGCCAAGCCCACCCGGAGGCCGGTGAGGATGGACGGCAGGGCCGATGGCAGGACGACTCGCCACAAGATCATCCGTTTGCTGGTACCCAGCATCTGGGCCGCGGAGACCAGCACCTTCGGGGTGCCCATCGCACCAGCCGTTGCGTTCAGCGCGATCGAGAAGAAGGAGCCCAACGCGATCAGCGAGATCGAGGCCGTCGGCCGGATCCCGAAGAACACCACAGCGAAGGGCACCCACGCGGTCACGGGGATCGGTCGAAGGATGTCGATCACCGGCTGCATCAACACCCGCGGCAGCCGGAACCAGCCGATCAACAACCCGGCGGTCGTGCCGACCACCGCCGCGATCACGAAGCCGAAGAACACCCGTTGGGCGCTCGCATACACCGCCAACAGCCAGGTGCCGTTGTACGGGTCGGCACCCGCAGCGGAGTTGCCGAAGGTCCAGGTCCACCAGGTCTGCACGACGGTGTGGGGCGCCGGCACCAAGCGGGCATCGAAGAGGCCGGTGACCACCGCGACCTCCCAGAGGGCCACCAGGAGCAGTGGAACCGCCAGGTACTCGGGACTGAATCGTCGCTTCCCGGGGCGTCGTTCCCGCTTGGCCTTGCGTGGGACCACCGCGGTCTGTAGCGGCTTACTGGTCACTGCCGTCATCCGAGCCTCACTTCTGTCCGAGTTCGCTGGCACTCTTCCCCGTGACCCGCTCCAGCGGGCCGTAGTCGAAGAAGTCCCCGACGCGGTCGCTGGAATCGTCGACGAGGCCGTACTTGGCGAACTCGGCGATGATCTTCTCTGCGGAATCCTGGTAGAGGTTGACGTCCAACTTCCCGGTGTCGATGGCCGTTCGGGCGACGTCCTCCTCCAAGCCGGTGTTGGCCATCAGGGACTCGACCCACGCATCCACGTCGCCGTTGAGCGCCTGGGTGCGTTCGTCGATGCAGCGCACCAACTCGTCGACCGCCTGCTCGTCCTCGGTGAGCAACTCCTCGGAGACGTACATCAGGCTGGTGGCGTCACCGATGGATCCCTGCTGGATGTCGAATTCCGGGTACTCCCCGATCCCCTGGGTCGCAGCACTGGCGGAGTTCGGCTCCCAGGCCACCATGGCGTCGATGTCACCCTTCTCCAGGGCCGCGAGCATGGGCGGACCGGCACCGGGGAACGGCACCATCTCCACGTCGGCGATGTCGACTCCCGCTTCCTCCATCGAGGACCGGAACAACATCTCCACGAAACTGTTGGGCGGTACGCCGACCGTCTTGCCGACGAGGTCACTCCAGTCCTCGATCCCGGAGCCCGCCTTGATGGTGATGTGCTCGGCACCGGTGTAGACCCCCGCGACACCACGGAAGTCCTCGTACCCGTTTCCGATCATCTGGGCCATGTTCTGGTAGCCCATTGCGGCGGCGTCGATCTGGTCACCCTCGAAGGCGCGCTGCACCTCGGCGAACTGCTTGAAGTTGCTCAGCTCGACCTGCAGGGTGTCGGACTCGCACTGGTCGAGGGTCCACACGTTGGCGGCGTGGACGTCGTAGAGGAACCCGACGGTGATCGTCCGGGCCCCGTCCCCGTCCGCGGCGGCTTCCGTACCCGGGTCGCCCGCCAGGCTGCAGGAGGCGAGCGAGACGGCGACGAGTGCACTTGCGCCGCCGAGGAGGCAGCGTCTGGCACGACTGGAAACAACACTGTTCATAGTCATAATCTTTCTGATATGTCAGTCGAAGTCAACACCTCGGACCACTGTTCCCATCTGCCGGCGGGCGCCGGCCACGGCCCAACCCGGCGGGCGATCGGCCCAGTTCGCCGAGGCATGGCCACTCAGTCCCGACTCGCGGAGGACTGCCAGAAGCCGGTCAGCATCGGGCACTCGTCCCAATGGTCCCAAGCCAGGTATGAGGGCGCACCGGTCGAGTGCACCGCGGCGAACACGCGTTCCATACTGAAGGGGGTCTCGTACAGCTGCCGTCCGACCGCATGACTGACCGCACCACCGAGGGCAGCCATCGGGCCGATCGCCCCCGCCTCCCCCATTCCCTTGACGCCGTTCTCGGTCCAGGGGGAGGGGGACTCGAAGTGGTGGATCTCGAGCGTCGGCACGTCGGTGGCGGTCGGCATCAGGTAGTCCATGAATGTACTGCTCTGGGGCTGCCCCTCCGCGGAGTAGGTGAATTCCTCCAGCAGCGCGGAGCCGATGCCCTGGGCGACTCCGCCCTGGATCTGCCCCTCGACCACGGTCGGGTTGATCATGGTGCCGCAGTCCTCGGCCACGACGTAGCGATCGAGTCGCACCGCACCGGTCCAGGTGTCGAGTTTGACCACGACACCGTGGCAGGCATTGGAGAAGGTGCCCCGCTCAGGTCCGTCCAAGTAGACGATCTGCCCGAGTCCGACCTCCTCCCCCGGCGGCAACTTTCCCGCCCGGCGGGTCGCAATGTAGGCGACCTCGCCGATGTCGATCGACTGGTCCGGGACGCCCTTCACCATGATCGTCCCGCCGATCATCTCCAGGTCGTCGGTACTGGACTCCAACTGGTGTGCGGCGATCCGCAGGACCTTGGCACGGAGGACACGGGAAGCCCGCGCCACCGCTCCGCCCCCGAGGGTGGCCCCTCGACTCCCCCACGTACCCACGCAGTACGGACTGTTGCCGGTGTCGCCGTGGACCACCCGCACGGTCTCCATCGAGACCCCGAGCTCACTGGCCACGACTTGGGCCAAGGTGGTCTCCAAGCTCTGCCCGTGGGACTGCAGACCGGTGTAGACCATCACCGTGCCGTCCGGCCCGATCTCGACATTGACCGATTCGTAACCGGTCTCGATCGGCGTACCCCGGACCTCGAAGTCCGGGGTGCCGTGCGCGGTCTGCTCGTTGAACACGGCCACCCCGACGCCGGTCCGATAGCGCCCGGTCTCCTCGGCGGCTCCGGCGCGGATCCGATCCCAGTCCAGCACCTCGCAGACCTTGTCCAGGGTCTCGCGATAGGAGCCGGAGTCGTAGAGCAGCCCGTTCGCCGCCCGGTAGGGGAACTCACGGACCAGGTTCCGACGCCGCACTTCCGCCGGATCGAGCGACAACTCGCTCGCGATGGTGTCCATCATCCGTTCGATCGAGAAGGTCGCCGAAGGACGCCCCACGCCGCGGTAAGTGCCGAGGGGACACTTGTTGGTGGCTACCGCGACATCCTCGAACTCGACGTCCTGGATGTCGTACGGGCCGATCATCACCTTCGGCACCATGCCGGAGTCACTGCTCGCCGTCCACGGGAACACCGAGTACGCTCCGGCATCGACCAGGATCTGCGCGCGCAGCCCGTGCACCCGCCCGTCGTCATCGACGAAGGCTTCCAACCGGTGCGCATGATCACGGGCGTGGATGCTGCTGATCAAGTGCTCGGACCGATCCTCGATCCACTTCACCGGACGTCCCAGACGCATCGCCAGGGAGGCGATCAACACCTCGTCGGGGAAGACGTGCCCCTTCACCCCGAACCCGCCGCCGACGTCGGGGGCGACCACTCGGACCAGGTGTTCCGCGATGCCGAGCGAGCGTGCCACATAGGTCCGCACCAGGTGCGGCATCTGGGTCGAGCTCCACAGCACCACCCCCCGCCCGGTCGGGTCGGGAATCGCCAGACAGCCACGGTTCTCCAGCGGCACACCAGCCTGCCGGTTGGTCCGAGTGGTGATCCGCACCGTCCGGGTCGCACGCTGGCGGGCCCCCGCCAGGTCACCGAAGATGCGATGCCGACGGACGAAGGTGTTGTCGTTCCAGTGGTCGTGCACCAAAGGGGCATCCGGCATCAGTGCGCTGCGCAGGTCCACCACGGGTTCGAGGTCCTCGTAGTCGACACTCACCGCGTCGGCGGCGTCCTCGGCCACGTATGGGTCGGGGTGCAGCACTGCGGCCAGCGGTTCACCGACGTAGCGCACCACATCCACCGCCAGGGCACGTTGCAGCGAACTCTGCCAGACGTTGAACTCCGGTCCAGGACCTGGTTCCGCCGGCCCGTTCGAAGCCCCGGACAGATCCCGGACGTCAGCTCGGATGCCGATGTCGTCGATGTCGCGGCCGGTGATGACCACTGCGTCGGGCGGGATGGGCTCGAACTCCCCCGGGTTGATCGCGGTGATCCGAGCGTGCGGTCGCTGGCTGCGGACGAACCGCAGGTGGAGCGTGCCCTCGGGGGTGAGGTCGTCGATGAAACGCCCACCCCCGGTGGTCAACCGATCGTCCTCGAGCCGGAGGGCGCGACCACCGATCAAGCCCCGCGGGCCGTCGGCCGTCACGACTGCTCCTTCCCGACCTGGATCGGTTCGGCCTCGGCCCGGTCAGCCGCCCCACGGCGGGCCGCCTTGACGATGTTGGCGTAGCCGGTGCACCGGCAGATGTTGCCGGAGAGCGCGTCGCGCAGCTCATCCTCGGACATGTCATCGATGTCGTCGAGCATGGCGGTGATGGCACAGACGAAGCCCGGGGTGCAGAATCCGCACTGCAGCCCGTGCTCGGTCTTGAAGGCCCGCTGCACCGGATGCAACTGCTCCTGGGTGCCGAGACCCTCGGTGGTGATGATCTCGTGTCCCTCGGCCTGGGGTGCGAGCATCAGACATGACCGGACGGCCTTCCCGTCCATGATCACCGTGCACGCTCCACAGACCCCGTGCTCGCAGCCGAGGTGCACACCGTGGCATCCCAATTGCTGGCGCAAGACGTCGGCCAACAGGCGACGCGGTTCCACGTCGAGGTCATGCTCCTCGCCGTTGACATCCAATCGGATCTTCACGACCGGGTCTCCTTTCGTTCGAGCACTGCATCCGACAATGCCTCGGTGATGACCGAGCGCACGGCCCCACGGAGGAAGGCTGGCGCATCTCCGGCGAACGGCACTTCCTGCACCAGGTCGTCGACGATGTCGGTGGGGTCCGCTCCGTTGACGTCACCGACGCCGAGGTCGCGGGTCAGCAGGATGGGCGACGGCGTCGCTCCGACGATCGCGACCCGGGTCGGGCCGCCCGCTCCCGGGCCGGCGAACACCACTCCTGCTGCCGCCAGGGCGAAGTCGCCGGATCGACGGGCCAGCTCGGCGAAGCCCTGTGGCCGGGTCTGCACGTCTCCGGGAATCTGGATCTCCACCAGCACCTCCGCCGATTCCAGGACCGTACTGAACGGCCCGAGGAAGAACTCCTCGGCCGGGATGGCCCGCCGCCCCTCGGCACTCGCCGCCACGAGGGTGGCGCCGGTCGCCACCGCGCAGAGCGCGAACTCGGCCGCGGAGTCGGCGTGCGCCAAGCTTCCGCCGATCGTCCCGCGCTCGCGGATGGCCAGGTGCCCGACGTGTCGAGCCGCCTTGGCGAACAGCGGCGCTTCCGCCCGGACCAGCGGGTCGGTCTCAACCCGCCGATGGGTGACCAGCGCGCCGACGCAGAGGTGGTCATCGGTGCTGGTGAGTCCGGTGAGGGGAAGCCGGCCGATGTCCACCAGGACGTCCGGGCGGGCCAGCCGGAGGTTCAGCATCGGAACCAGGCTCTGGCCGCCGGCCAGTACCTTGACGTCGGCCGAGTCGTCCGCCAGCAGGGCCAACGCCTCGTCCAAGTCCTTGGGCCGTCGGTAGTCGAAGGGTGGTGGCTTCATCGCAGGTCCGACTCCCGGGGCGCCATCATTGCGACGGTCTGCAGTACGAGGGCGATGGTGGCCGTGTTGCTGGTGACCACGGGGACCCCGAACTCGGCCTCCAGCGCCTCGACTGCGCCGGTCGCCCGGAGGTTCGTGCACGAGATGAACAGGGCGTCGATGTCCCGATCGCGGATCGACGCGGTGGCGAAGTCGACGATCTGCTGCTCCGACACCTCGGCAATGGCGAAGTTGTCCGTGATCCCCATGCCGTGCAATTCGGTCACCTCGATCCCCCGTTCCTCCAGGGTGCCACGGATGCCCTGGTTCAGCGCGTCCACGTAAGCGGTGATCACCGCGACTCGGGACACGTCCAATTGTTGCAGCCGGGTGAACACGGACTCGTTCGTGCTCACCACCGGACATCCGGCCTGCGTCGCCAGCCGGCGGACGAGTTGCTCCTCGCCGTCCAGCCCGATCAGGGCCCCCGCGCTGGTGCAGGCGAAGGCGATCACGTCGCAGTGGGCGCTGGCCAGTTCATCGGTGGCCCTCGGCGCGTGCACGTCGACCATGCGCTGCTCCGCTTCCGGAGTCGTGTCGGCCAGGTACATCCGAGCCACGTGCACCGTGATGTCCAAGGGTCCGACCGTCCGGGCGAAGTCCGGCTCGACCACTGTGTTCGACGACGGCACGATCAGGCCGACCCTCGCACTCGCCATCAGAACGCCACGCAGACGTTCTTCACCTGCTGGTAGGCATCCAACGCCTCCAGACCCTTCTCCCGTCCGTAGCCGGACCGCTTGTAGCCGCTGAACGGGAACTCCACGTCCAATCCGACCCCGAAGCTGTTGATCCACACCTGCCCGGCCTCCAGATCCTGGGCAGCACGCATCGCCGTCGACACGTTGGTGGTGTGCACCCCGGCCACCAGCCCGAAGTCGGAGTCGTTCGCCATCGCGATGCCCTGGTCGAATGTGTCGAAGGCGACCACGGTCAGCAGCGGCCCGAAGACCTCCTCCCGGGCGATCCGGGCATCGTTGCCGACGCCCACCACCAACGAGGGGCGGACGAAGTACCCGTCGGCGAGCTCCGCAGCTTCCGGCAGGTCGGCACCCTCGAGCAGGCGCCCCTCCGAGCGCGCCACGTCCGCGTACTCGAGGACGGCCTGCTGCTGCGCCCTGCTGACCACCGGCCCCATGTCCGGGTCGTCCAGACCGCGGCCGAGGGTCATCGCGGTGACCATCTGCTGCAGGCGCTCCACGACCTCGTCGTGCACCCCCCGCTCGACGAGGAGCCTGGTCCCGGCGTTGCAGACCTGACCCGCGTGGGTGTACATGCCGGCCAGCACGATGGGCAGGGACTTCTCCAGGTCGGCGTCGGCGCAGAGGAGTTGCGGGCTCTTCCCGCCGAGTTCCATGTTCGCCGGGACGGCGTGGGTGGCCGCGGCCTCGGCGACCCGCTGTCCCACTCCCACGGAGCCGGTGAACGTGATCTGGTCCACTCCGGGGTGCCGGGCCAACCGGTCCCCGACCACCGAACCGGACCCCGTGACGATGTTGATCACTCCGTCCGGCAGGCCGGCCTCCTTGGCGATCTCCGCCAACTCACGCAACGACACCGGTGTCTCGGTGGACGGCTTGATCACTGTGGTGCAGCCGGTGGCGAGGGCCGGCGCGACCCCACGGACCGCCACCTGGAGGGGGTAGTTCCACGGCACGATCTGTGCACTGACACCGATCGGTTCCCGGATCGTCCAGTCCATCACGCCCTTGCCGAGTGGAATCGAGCTGCCGTGCAGTTTGTCGCAGGAGCCGGCGTAGAACTCGAAGAACCGGGCCGAGCAGTCGACCTCCCAGTACGCGTCGCGCAACGGCTTCCCACTGTCCAGCACGAGATTCCGGGCGATTTCGTCCCGGCGAGCGATCAACCCATCGGCGATCCGGTGCAGGATCCGGCCGCGCTCGAACGGACGCATCGCGGGCCACGCGCCGCCCTCGAAGGCGTCCCGGGCGGCCGCAACCGCCGCGTCGACGTCGGCTGCACCGCCGATGGCGTAGGTGGCGAATTCCTTACCGGTCGCGGGATCCAGCGAACTGCCCGATCCCTCCGCTCCCTCGGCGAGGGCCTGTCCGCCGATGACGAGCGGGGTGTGTGTGTCGGTCATGTCAGCCTCCTCAGGCCTCGGTCGGGCGCGCCTGCGCGCTACCCACGATGGACTCGTACGCCTCGGGGTCGGTGGCTCCCTCGGTCGAGATCAACAACACCCTCGACTGCTCGGACAGACCCAGGGCTGCGGTGACCTCGGGCACGGACCGCGCCGCCGTCAGACCGGCCAGGCCGGCCGCGCCGGTCTCCCCGCTGACCACCCCCGCGGTGGCGAGGTCACGCATCGCCTCCTTCGCCGCGTCGTCCTCAACGGCGATGAACGCGTCGATGCCGCGGGAGACATCGGGCCAGGCAACGATGGAGGGTGAGTCGCAGTTCAGGCCCGCCATGATCGAGTCGTGCGGGCCGGGCACCTTCGACACCTCGCCGGCCCGGATGGATGCCAGTGCACAGGCGGCCGAGGTCGGCTCGACCCCGAGAATCGCCGTCGCGGGCGCATCTGCGCCTCGATGGTGTCGTACCACCGCCGCGGCCAGGGCGCCGACCCCGATCTGCACCGCGACCACGTCCGCACCGCCGGACCCGGCGGCACCGAACTGCTCGGCTGCCTCGGTGAAGATCGTCGAGTAGCCGTCGATGACCCAGCTCGGCACGTCCCGGTAGCCCTCCCAGGAGGTGTCGGAGATGACCAGGCAGTCGTCGTCGGCCTCCTCGGCCGACCGCTCGACCGCCGCCTCATAGCTGCCGGGCACCACGGTGACGAGCGCGCCTTCGCCCTCGATGGCCGTGATCCGCGCCGAGACAGTGCCCTCCGGGACGAAGATGTCACTCGCCATACCCAGCCAGGTCGCCATCCGCGCCACGGCGCGGCCGTGGTTCCCATCCGTGGCAGCGGCGAGACGGCGCACTTCAGTGCGCTCCCGGACCTGCTCGGCCAACTCAGCCACGCTCTGCCACGGGTCGAATCCGCCAGCCCGTTCCTCGAGCGCCCGGTAGGTCGCCCACGAGGCACCGAGCACCTTGAACGACGGCAGGCCCATCCGGGCCGACTCGTCCTTGATCCACACCTCCGCCACCCCGAGCCCCTTGGCGAGTTCGGGGGCGGCGACCAGTCGCGAGGGTTGGTAGTCGGGCAACTTGGCGTGGAACTCACGCGGCTGTCCCTCGACCCGGGTTCCGACCGGGCCACTTCCGGCGTTGACGAAATGGTTGGTCATCGGGCGGCCACCGTCACGACGAGGGAGACACTGTCGGCGTCCGATTCGTTCACCGTGAAGTGCGGGTCACCGGCGTGGAACAGCACGGCCTGCTGCTCCGACAAGGTGAAGCGCTCCTGGCCGGTGTCGAAGGTCAGTTCCCCCTTGATCACCACGAAGAGCTGATCCTCGGCGTCGTGGTGGTGCATGTCGCCACCACCGCCCGGGGGGCAGTACGACAGTTGCGTCTTGAAGCCGGCCTGCTCGGTCCCGACGATGTCGGACACCTCGAGGTGTCCGTAGTGCCCGGCCGGTTCGAACCGGGGTGCCTCAGTTGCCTTGTAGATGTGCATTTCGTTGCTGTCCAATCGTGTTCTGGCCGGTTGGTTCTCAGGCCGATGTCTGGTCCGGTGGTTGATCAGGAGATGTGGGCCATGTAGTGGCTGAGCGTGGGGCGTACGGGTACCTGGATCAACGTGGGGCCGTCGCGCCGGACGGCGTCGGAGATCGCGGCACCGACGGTGTCCGCGGTGGCGGTGACCCCCGCACAGCCCAACCCTGTGGCCACCGTGGCCCAGTCCCGGCTCGGGAGCGACATGGCCACCTCGACGTCGTAGCTCATCCGTTGCGGCATGGCGATCGCTCCCCAACTGCTGTCGTCGAGCACCACGACGATCACGGGCGCACCGAAGCGTGCCGCAGTCTCCAGTTCGGAGATGTGGTAGCCGACGGCGCCGTCGCCGACGAAGACGATCGTCGGTGCGCTCGGATCCTCCAGGGCAGTACCCACCGCGTACGGCAGTTCCGCACCCAGCGCCCCGCTCTGACCGGTGCGCAGGTAGCTCTGCGGGCGCCGGACCGGGATCCGTGGGTCGGCCCAGAAGTCGATGTTCCCGTGCGAGGTGACAAAGCGTGCTTCGGCTGGAGCAGCCTGCACCACCGCATCCACCACGCGGATGGGATGGGCCCGGGCGTCCTCGGCCACCTCCACTGCGGCGTCTTCGGTGATGGAGTCCTGGTGCCGTTGCCACGCTGCCACCCGGCCCGTGACCCAGTCGGGATCCAACTGCTCCGCGTCGACCTCGTCGAGTGCGCGCAGGAAGGGGCCCACGTCGCTGCAGATGGCCAGGTCCACTCGACCGTTGCGGCCCAGTTGGGCTGCGTCGCGGTGCACCTGCACCACCGACGTGTCCGGGCCGATCCCGGCGCCGAACTCCAGGTCGAACTCCCAGTGGTGGCCGAGCAGCACGACCAGGTCCGCCTCGGCCAGCGCCTCGCCCAGTACGGGGTTGGCCGGCACATAGCCGGGTCCGAACCAGTGCTGGTCCCCGACCTCGTCGATCGCACCGCGGCCCAGCCGCAGGGTACTCACCGGCAGCCCGGTCCGCGCCACGAACTCGCGCAGCAGGTCGGCGGAGTCGTCGTGGAAGACACCGTCGCCGGCCAGCAGGATCGGGCGTCGTGCCGCACGCACCTGCTCGGCCGCTGCTCCGATCGCGTCCACCGACGGAGCCGCCGCAGTGGCACGCGGCCGCAAGGACCGAGCCGGGTCCACCTCGACCGGCGCAGACAATACGTTCGTCGGAATCTCCAGGTAGACCGGGCCCGGGGTCCCGCTCATCATCCGGTTCCACGCCTCGTCGACGAACTCCTCGATCCGGTCGGCGTGCAGCACCTGCGCAGCCCATTTCGTGACCGCGGCCAGCGGAGTGAGGGTGTCGAATTCCATGCCAGCGCCACGGTGCAACTGCGCCGTCGAGGCCTGGCCACCGATGATCAACATCGGCACCCCGGCAGCCAGCGCGCACGCGGCCGGCGTCACCGTGTTCATCGCGCCGGGGCCGAGCGTGGCCAGGACGACCCCGGGTTCGCCGGTCGAGCGGTAGACCGCGTCGGCCATGAAGCCGGCTGCCGCCTCGTGCCGGGTGTGCACGATGCGCACATCGTGCCGCGTGGTGGCGAAGTAGGCCGAGTTGATCGGGCCGCCGGAGATGGAGAAGAGGCTCCGGACACCGTGCCGGGCCAGGGCGCCGACCAGTGCGTCACCGCCCTCGGTGGCGCGTGCGTGGGCTGGGCTCATGGGTTGCGTGTCCTCCTGCTGCAGTTCGTGTACATCCATCGGGAAGCGATCGGTCAGTACGCTCGGGACTTGCCGCCGTCGACCGGGATCACCGCGCCGGTGGTGTACCCACACACCGGCGAGGAAAGGTAGGCGACGAAGGCGGCCACGTCCTCGGGTCGGCCGAGCCGGCGAAGTGGGACCTCCTCGGTCCACTGCTGCCGCGCCTCGTCGACGGAGATGCCGTTCCGTTCGCTGGTCTGTGCGAACAATTCGTCCATCCGGTCGGTGGCGATCGGACCGGGGGCCACCTGGTTCACCAGGACCTGGTGCTCGGCGAGCTCGACCGACATCGTCTTGGCCAACCCCATGATCGCCAGCCGGGTGGCGTTCGACAGCACCATCTCCGGCTGTGCGGTACGTACTCCGATCGTGGAGATGAAGGTGATCCGGCCCCCGCCCTGCTCGATCATGGTGGTGGCGGCGGCCCGACTCAGCCGGACCGCGGACATCAGCACCAGGTCGAGGGCTGACTGCCACTGCTCGTCGGTGATCAGGTGCGCTGGGCCGGACGGCGGGCCGGGCGCATTGACCACCATCGCGTCGAGCGAGCCCCAGCGCTCACACACGGCGGCGACGAGCTCCTCAGCGGCTCCGGACGCGGTCAGGTCACACGGCAGGGCGATTGCCTCGCCGGGGCCGGCATTGATCTCTGCGGCCAACTCGGACAGGCTTTCCGCGCTCCGTGCCGCCACCGCGACCCGCGCCCCCTCCGCGCCCAGGGCCAGCGCTGTCGCGCGCCCCAGACCACGGGACGCAGCCGTCACCAGTGCCGTTGATCCTCCAAGCCCCAAGTCCATGCTGGTAAATTCCCTTCACAAGAGTGATGCGCAAGTGAGATATGTGTAACATATTGCCAAACGGCGGAAAAGGCAAAGCCCCATTCAGCCCTTGGCCAGAAGTGAGGAGATGACCAGTGGAACAGTCAGCGACAGGCGCTTCACCGGGGGGTGCGCCGCGACCGGATGGCCGGAAGACACGCGGGGAACGCAGCGAGACCTTGGTGGAGTACGTGCGCGGCAGAATCCTCGAGGACATCATCCAGGCGAAGCTGAAACCCGGCGAGATGGTCCAGTTGACGGCACTGTCCAACCAGTACGAAGTGTCGCGCACCCCGGTCCGGGAGGCGCTGGCCCTGCTGGAGCGGGAGGGCGTCGTCTCGGCGATCGCCTACAAGGGCTACCTCGTCCGCCCGATCGAGCCCGGGGACGTGCAGGACATCTTCTTCATGCGTCGGGTCCTGGAGGGGGTCAGCATCGAACTGGCCTGCGAACGTCTGGCGGACGAAGATCTCGACGCACTCCGCGGGTCGCACCCCCCGGCGGGCGACAAGATGACGATCGAGTACGACAACTTCGCCCGCGACTTCCACCGTACGATCGTGGCGGCCGCAGGCAGCCATCGCCTGCTCGCCACGTTCGACGAGCTCTACAACGACGTTCGACGACTGCAGTACGCGGGAATCGGCAACCCGCGCCCGGACCTGATCCAGGCCGAGCACGTCGGGATCCTCGAGGCACTGCTGAAGCGCGACGGGGCATTGGCGCGCAAGCGGATGGAGGACCACATCGACCAGGTCCGCTCCCGTGCGTTGACGAGTTGGGTGAACGGGGCCTGAGACTCAGCCAGCCTTGACCGCGAGGACCGGACAGCGCGATTCGAGCAGGATCCGCTGAGCCACCGAACCGAGGATCAACTTGCCCACCGGGCTGCGACGGCGCAGGCCGATCACGATCTGCTCGGCCTGCACCTCCGCCGCGACGGAGATCACCACGTCAGCCGGGTCCTCCCCCGGCGCAACATGGCGCACCTCGGTCTCCAGCCCGTCATCGCCCAGGGCGTGCTGGGCCTCCGCGACGGCGTCCCCTCCGACCGGCTGGTCCGTCGGCCCGGGTCGCCCGGAGACCACGACAACGAGTCGCCGACGATGGGTCCGCGCCTCCTCACTCGCCCGATCCAGGGCGGCAAGCCCCTCCGCTGTCGGGGTGAAGCTCAGGACGATGGACATGTCAGTCTCCTCGAGATCGGGGCCCAGCACGCCGCCCGCGGCGGGCGCGGACGTACGGTCGATCCGTGCCCGCTACAACAGCGCATTGGGCAGCCACGTGGCCAGGGACGGGATGAAGATCACCAGCAGCAGCAGGGCAATCGTCGCCAACAGGAACGGCGTGTTCGCTCGGAAAACCGACCATGGGTCCACTTTTCCGATCTTTCCCGCCACCACCAAGGACATCGCGACCGGTGGCGTCACCTGGCCGATGATCACCGTC
Organism: Propionibacteriaceae bacterium; assembly: GCA_052094425.1. GTDB lineage: Bacteria > Actinomycetota > Actinomycetes > Propionibacteriales > Propionibacteriaceae > Microlunatus. The sequence goes on along the minus strand of JBQDIN010000022.1, from coordinate 34,442 downwards.
AGGACGATGATCACGCCGAAGTGGACCAGATCGATGTCAGCCGCAATCAGGGTCGGCAGCAACACCGGCATCACCACCGGGATCAGCGGGTCCAAGATCATGCCCGCGATCAGGGCGATGATGACCAGCGCCAGGATCTGGAACACCTGGATGTCATTGGGGGCCACGGCCTTGATCACGGCGGTCAACGCCTCCGGGACCTTCGCCCTCGCCAGGGCGGCACCGAGCGCGACCGAGACGCCGACGATGAGCATCACCTCCCCCGTGAGCACGGCCGAGTTCACCAGGGCCCGGTAGAGCTGCTTCAGGGTGAGGGAGCGGTAGACCACGATCGCGATGACCAGGGCGTACACCACGGCGAAGGCACCGGCCTCGGTGGGAGTGAAGATCCCGAACGCCAGACCTGCGACGATCAACAACGGCATCCCGAAGGCCAGCACGGCACCGCGGAAGGTGCGGAGCACCTCCTTGAACTGGAAGTGTTGTGCCGACCCCCAACCGTGTTTCTTCGCCAGGATCGCCACCGTGACCATCAACGCCAGGGCGAGCAGCAGTCCGGGGATCATCCCCGCCAGGAAGAGGGCTCCCAGCGATGTCCCGGTGACAGCCGAGTAGAGGATCATCGGCGAGGAGGGCGGGACCAAGGGGCCGATCCCCGAACTCGAGGCCGTCAGGGCGGCGCTCACCGGAGCCGGGTACTTGTTCTTCTTCATCTCGGGGATGAGGACCGATCCGCTGCCGGCGAGGTCGGCGACCGAGGTCCCGATCATGCCGCCGAAGAAGAGGCTGGTGAGGACGTTCACGTGGGCCAGCCCACCGGGCAGTGGTCCGACCAGCGCCTTCGCGAAGGCGAAGATTCGTACCGAGATGCCGCCGGAGTTCATCAGCACACCGGCCAGGATGAACAGCGGCATGGCCAACAGGATGAAGCCGTCCATCCCCGAGATCACCTGCTGGGGGTAGGACATCATCCAGCCGCCGTCGAGGATGATGTAGAGGGCCACCCCCCCGGCCAAGGACACGATCAGCGGCACGCCGAGGGCCACCGCGACCAGGATCAGCGCGATGACGATCAGGACCGTCATGAGCGCTCGCCCTTGATCGGCGCGTTCGAGGTGGCTGCCGGCAGGTAGGCGTCCGTGTCACCGGCGGCACGATCCGTCTCGATCCAGTCGGTCACGGTCTCGCGACTGGACCGGAGTTGCAGGATCAGGGCGATGGCCGCCGCGGCGGTCCCGATCGGCAGCGCCGCGGTGAAGAATCCCTTCGGAATGCGGAGATACGCGCTGGCGTCGCCACCGAAGGTGAGCAGGTACTGCAGCCCGAACCAGGCGAGGTGCCCCAGCACCAAGGCCGAGAGGAGGTCCGCCATGACCTTGAAGCGCACCTGGGCCTTCAACTTGAACCGTCCGACGAGCACCCGGATGATGATCAGTTCGCGTCGACGGATGCCGACGAACAGGCCGAACACGACCAGCCACAACAACAGGCCGGTCACGATCTCCTCGGCCCACCCCAACGGGGAGTTCAGGAGGTAGCGACCGGTCGCGTTGGCGAACATGATCAAGGTGATGGTGGCCAGGGTGAGGGCGGCCAGCATCTCCACCGTGCGATCGATGACGCGTACGACCCGGAAGCGACTGGGCGGAGTGGTCGACTCCAGTTCCGGGGGGGCCGTCTCGGCCACCTTCGCGAGCAGGTCGTCCTGGTCCGTCGAACGGGGCCCTCGGCCCGGGGCCATCAACGCCCACCTTCCGACGTGACGCCGGCCAACCGGTGATCGAACAGGACCCCGTACCCCGGCGCGGCACTGCCGCCGGCATCCGCGAGCTGGAGGCAGTGCCACAGCGATGCCTGAACCGCGCTCACCACCGGCTTGCCGAGTTCGGCCTCCACCGCGTCGATGACCCCGGCACTGCGAAAGTTGGTGCAGCTGATGAAGATGGCCGACACCTCGTCGGAGTCGACTTCCAGACACATCTCGTAGATGCGCTCCAGCGGCACCTCGGCCAGTTCCCAGTCGCTGGTGATACCCAGCCCCCGGCTGTCGACCACCGGGTGTCCGTTGTCGGCGAAGAACCGCGTGGCACGATCCACCACCTCAGGCACGTAGGGAGTGACGAGCCCCAGCGCCGTGACGTCGAGTGCCTTGAGGGCAGCCAGACTGGCCGTGCTGGTGGTCGTGCATCCACCGACCAGGGAACTCCACTCCTCCATCCGCTCGATGATCGAGCGGTCCCAGGCGTTCCCGTGCAGGAAGGAGGCACTCGTCCCGCCGAACACCAGGGCATCCAGGGGCGCCTGCGCGGCCAATCTGACCGCCTGCTCCAGTTCCGGGGAGCGCATCATGGCGTCGATCCCGTCGACGGTCACGCTCGGGAGCGTCAGGCGACTCGTGTGCACCGACACCCCCTCGGCCGCCATCGCGTACATCTCGGGCTCCATCACGGAGCTGGAGGCCATGTAGACCAGGCCTATCCGTGCATCGGTCCCGAAGCCGTCGGGTTGGAAGGTGGGCACCTGTCGAAGTCTCCTGTCGGATGGGGTACTGGATTGCGGGCCGGCGGCTGTCATTCGTCTCCGGTGTCGCCGTACTCGGCGAGAACGCGTTGGGCGAAGTCGTCCTCGAAGCCCTCGGCCACCGAGTCCCAGATCTGTTTCACATCGCCCTGGAAAGCAGCCTTGTCGATCTCGTTCACCTCGACCCCCGCTTCCTCGAAGGATGCGATCAGTTCTTCATCAGCCTTCTCGCCCAGGTCCCGGCTACCTTCGGCCGCCTCCTGCGCGGCCTCCCGCAGGGCGTCCTGCACCTCGGGGGACAGGCTCTCGAACTTCTTCTGGTTCATGGTCAGGGAAGCCGGGCTGTAGACGTGGCCGGACAGGGACAGGTACTTCTGCACCTCGTAGAAGGAGAAGGCATCGATGACCACCAACGGGTTCTCCTGTCCGTCGAGGGCGCCCTGGTCGAGCGAGATGTAGACCTCGTCGATGCTCATCGGGGTCGGGACAGCGCCGAAGGCGCGGAACATCTCCACCCGAGCGGGCACCTCCGGGACGCGGAGCTTGATTCCGTTGAGGTCGGCCGGGGTCGAGATCGGGCGGGTGTTGTTCGTGATGTGACGGAACCCGTTCTCACCGTAGGAGAGCACTGTGAGTCCTGCGGACTCCTCGAGCCGATCGCTCAACTCGGTGCCGAAGTCGCCGTCGAGGAACTCGCTGACCCGCTCCCGGTCCTCGAACAGGAAGGGCATCTCCATGATGTCGAAGGAGGGCTCGAGTCCACTGATGTCGGAGCCCAGCACCACCGCATCGATCTCTCCCGCGCGCAGACCCTCGAGGATCGCTGTCTCGTCGCCGATGGCACCACCGAGGTGGCGCTCGATCTCGACCTGGTCGCCCAACTTCTCCTCGACGCTGTCGGCGAACAGGTTCAGCATGTCGGCCAAGGGGTCACCGGGGCTGGTCTCGACGGCCATCACCAGTTCGACCGGTCCGTCACCCCCGGCCCCGGACCCGGCACCACAGGCCGTCAGGCCCAGGACTCCCGCTGCTGCTGCCGCCACTGCCGCACTCCATCGTGGTCGCTTCATTCCCAGGACTCCCCAAATCGGTAGGTGGATACGTGACGGAGCGAGTTCATCTCCGCAATATGTCACCGACATTAGACCAATATCCACTGTCCGGCTAGAGTCCTCTGAAAATTGCCGGATCACCCACGCTAGGGAGCACCGTGTCCCAACCAGTCGTCCTGAACCTGAGCCCTTCGAGCGTTCTGTCGCCCGTCTACGACCAACTGGCGGACACCCTTCCCCCACACCGGCTGATCGACGTACCCGAGCGAGATCAGTCGGCGCTCCTCGCTGCGGTCACCGAAGCCGATGTGATCATGGGCGACTGGACGGCCGAGCTGAAACTGACCGCAGACGTCCTCCGCGCCGCCGTGCGCTGCCGGGTGGTCGTGCAGCCGACAGCCGGTTTCGACTCGATCGATGTGACCGAGGCGAAGGCACTGGGCCTTCCGGTCGTCAACACCCCCGGCGCCAACGCCCGCGGGGTGGCCGAATGGGCCGTGATGGCGATGCTGGCCACCCTGAAGAACCTGCTGGTCAACCACGACCGCACAAAGCGCGGCGAGTGGTGGATGACCGAGGCGGCAGACGAGGGGGTGTACGACCTGGGTGACCGGGTCGTCGGCATCCTCGGGTTCGGGGAGATCGGTCGTGGGGTGGCCCGGCGCGTCCACGCCTTCGGCGTGAAGGAGATCCTCTACCTGGACCCCCAGGTGGACCTGGACCAGCTGGACGATCGCATCGCAGTCCGCAAAGTCACCGAGATCGACACGTTGTTCGCCGACAGCGACATCGTGTCGGTCCACCTTCCACTGACGCCCGGAACCCGCCACCTCGTTGATGCCGAGAAGTTGGCCCTGCTGGGTGAGCACGGCGTGCTGATCAACACCTCCCGGGGAGCGGTGGTCGACGAGGCGGCACTCCAGGAGGCACTGCGCACCAGAACGATCAAGGCCGCGGCGCTGGACGTGTTCGGCGAGGAGCCACTCACCGGCGACCACCGGTGGGCCGAACTCGACAACGTCCTGCTGTCCCCACACCTGGCCGGGTCCACCGTCGAGTCCCGCGACAAAATGGTGACTCAGGCCCTGGAATCGGTGGCTGCAGCCCTGCGGGGCGAGCTCCCCGGAACAGTGGTCAACAACGTGGAGCGACTGCGCTGACTCAGGCGTCCAGCGCGGTCAGGTCGACCCCGTGCCGGCCGGCGGAGTAGGCCCGGGCGACCGAGTCGACGGTGCCGAGCGGCACCGGCAGTTGGCGGATCGAGACCCACACCGGGTCCCCCGTCGTACGGGCCACCTGGAGCAGTTGCCCCTGCCCGAACTTCCCCTTGACCACAGCGATCGTCTGCACCTCGTGCCAGCCCGCGGCCGTCCCGGCGACCTCGACGCCCTGCCGGTTCACCCGGAGCGCGATCGCCCCGTCCGGTGGCAGCCCGTCGGCCTCCTGCTTCGCCAGCCGGTACGCGACGAAGGTGCCGGCCACCCAGCCCACCGACAGCAGCAGCACCAGGCCGTAGACGATGATCCAGCTCGGGCCGGCGCCCTCGAAGCGCTCGCGGAAGAAGATGTAGACCACGACCATGATCACAAGCGTGACGGCGAGGGAGATCAGCCGCATCCGCAGCATCCCCTTGCGGTGCTGCAACCGGCGCTGCACCTCCGTCCCGTCGTAGGGGACGGTCAGTTCCTCGATCTGGCCCGATGACATGGACCCATCTTGTCAGGTGCTGCTACCGGCTGACCTCGATGTCTGCGACCGTCTCCTGTTGGTCCCTCACCTGGACTTCAACCCTTGCGTCGAGACTAGGGTCGCCGGAGATGGGTGCAGCACACCCCACGAGGAGAATGAAGGTGCCCACGGGAAGACTGATCTTGTACGTACCATCCGGATCCGAGAGCACGGCCCCGCCGATAACAGGATCCTCGATCGGGCTGATCGCCTCGCCGGCCATGGAGCACCTCTCCATCGCGGCACCATCCGAACGGATGGTGCCGACGACTGTTCCGTATCCCGATTGACGAGCGGGAGACTCCGCAGCTTGAGGAGTACCTTGCGAACCAGAAGTTCGCGAACTCTGAGGCATGTCACCGTCACCCGGGCCTGAGCACGCACCCAAGACAATCACTAGCCCCAAAAAGAGAATCGCATCAACGGGTTTGACTGGCCCAATATACATAGTTGTCGAAGACATCCTCCGTTACTCGCGTCCCACTGTTGGTCACAGCACCAGAATCAGGCACACCATATGCATGCACAGCGAATGCACAGGAACCGCCCGAACATGATTCGGCCACAGGCGCTCCGCTCTGTCCGCCCGTAGTATCAATTCCATAGAATAGTCGCCTATTTGCCGTTCCCAAAATGTCGCCGTTGTGGGTCCACATCGTTGGCGGCGTATACTCACCAGGATAACCAGTGACGCGTGCCGGATCACCTGTGTGCGAACCAGACTTCCACTGCAAGCCAAACCAGCCGGATGCAGCCCCAACGCCACAATTAAGCAAGACCGCACCATAGTCGTACTCCACAGATCCAGAACTCGTCCAGCCCGTTACTGACATAAGGTCCGAAACTCCGCAGTACCCGTAGTTCAGGTTGTCCCCATCTACCGCGACGAATGCTGTATAGCTCGGCATGGGCATCCAATCAAATTCGCCATGATTGGGGTCACGGTTAAAGACACAGTGGCCGGCCGTTGCCAGTGCCCACTCACCGATCATGAACCCGCTACACCGACTTCGAGTGCCGTCCGGAGTCGAGTACTCCAAGTATGCGATCTGCCGATTCGGTGCAGTCGTGGTCGGAGAGATCCGCACTCGATCATCTGATCCGATGACGCTCTTCGGGCCAAACTCAGGCAACATCCGGGTCCGGAAGAGCATCAAATCTGACCCCAGTGTCACGCGCGGAGCCACCGCTACCCGCGAACGCGGGCCATTCGCCTGATGTTCCGGACTTGTATCGCGCAGAATATTCTTCTGCGCCATTCACCAAAGATCCGCGACTTGAGACCGGGGTATCCAAGTCCGTGGCATCAGCTGCCGCAGTCTCGGCTCCAACGAAGCAGAGCGGAAGACAGATCACCAACGAAAGACCGCCAGCAGCTATAACCCTCGAAAACCTGCCGGGAACACCGGCTCGGACAAACCTGTGCATCCTCAAGCCTTCCGTCAGTGGCATCCCAGTCCCGAACCGAGCAAGACCTAAGGACACCCGCCTGGCCCCCGCACCACTGGTTTGTGATCTCCATCACCCTAGACTGGCTTGTGGTAGGCCGTCAACGAAATCCGATGGAGCCATCCGTCCGGTTCCGGCCCTCTGTGGTGTCAGCGACTGCGGAGCACCAGCGCCCCGTTCGCGGCCAGGGTGGCGAGGAAACGGTGCGCCTCGCCGCGCTCCCGCATCTCCTTGAAGTCGTTGTCGATCACCCGGTTGATCTTCTCCCGGCTCACGATGGCACCCAGTTCGGTGCCGTCCGGCAGCCACAGGTTCAGGTCGGACCGGCCGAACCGGAAGATGCCGCGGTGCTGGGCCCGCAGTCCCCGTGCGGACAGGACGAAACGCGGTTCGGACATCGCATCCGGGGTGAAACTCAGCTGCCCGTCGGCCAGGGCGAGAAGGCCCCACTCGCCCACCAGGTCACCCGGGGCGAAGACCCGTGCATTCCACTTGGCCGGCGGTGCTCCCTGCGCGCCGACCGGCAGCACCTGCCCGCGCGGATGGCGCACCACCGCCGGGCGGGCCCTCGTCGCCGAGCGCTGGTGGTTGACCAGCAACAGGACCACGACCACCGCCACGATGCCGAACCCGGAGGGAACGATGGCCTGCAGCAGGTCGAAGGCGTTCATCGCACGGCCGGGGCCGCAGGTGGAAGGGCATCCCGCACGTCAGGTCTCCCGCACGCCGCGCGGGGTGATCGCCATGTGGATCCGGTACCGGTCGGCGCGGTACCACGAGGTGGACAACTCGATCGCCCGATCACCGGCGTGGGTGACCCGTTCCTGCACCAGCAGCGGAGCCCGCTTCGCCACCCCGAGGATGCGGGCCTGGTGGGCGTCAGCGGACTCCGCCCGTACGGTCTGCTCACCGCTGGTGACGACCACCCCGTACTCGGCGGCGAAGACGTCGTAGAGCGCACCCAACTCCCGGTTGAGCAGTCCGGGGAACAGCCCGGAGGGGTAGAGGCCGACCTCGTAGGCCATCGGGGTCCCGTCCGCGGTCCGCAACCGCTCCACCCGGATCACCGGACGACCGGGCCGGATCCGCAGCCCGTACGCGCTGTCGTCGTCGGCCGCCTGCTCCCGGGCCGACAACACCACGGTCGCCGGGTGCAGGCCACGGTCGCGCATCTCTCGGGAGAAGGAGGTCAGGTGCAACCGGGAGTCGACCTGCGGGCCGGTGACGTAGGTGCCCTTGCCGTGCACCCGCTCCAACGCTCCGGCATCGACCAGATCCGCGATCGCCTGACGTACGGTCACCCGGCTCACGCCGAGTCGGACGACCAGGGAGCGCTCCGAGGGGATCGCGTCGCCGGGATTCAACTCGGCATCGATCAACTGCTCCAGGATGCCGCGCACCTGGGCCCGTTTGGTCGTCGCGGACCCGAGGGGCCGTTCAATCCGCTTCCCGTCCAGACCGTCCAGTCCGCGGTCGTGCACCACTCGAAGCTCCTCCAGATCGACGGCTCGCTGGTTAGGACCAGCGCCATACCAGTATGGACCGTCGGGTGGCCGGGGCGAAATCGACCGATCAGTAGGCCCAGCGCAAGGCCCAGTGGTACATCGCGATCGCCGCGGCGGCACCGGCGTTCATCGAGCGGGTGGAGCCGTACTGGGTGATCGCGACCAGGGACTCACAGGCGTCGACCAGGTCGTCCGTCAGACCGGGCCCCTCGGAGCCGAAGACGAGACACACGTCGCGGGGCAGTTCGGTCTGCTCCAACGGCACCGAGCCGGGCAGGTTGTCCACCCCGACCGCGACGTAGGACTCCGCGGCCAGCCAGTCGGTGAAGTCGGACACCTCCGGGTGGTGCTGGACGTGCAGATAGCGGTCGGTGACCATCGCGCCCCGCCGGTTCCAGCGGCGCCGGCCGATGATGTGCACCCCGGCCACGTTGAACGCGTTCGCAGTCCGGACCATCGAGCCGATGTTGAAGTCGTGCTCCCAGTTCTGGATCGCCACGTGCAGCCGGTGCCGACGGGTGTCCAGGTCTGCTTTGATCGCATCCAGACTCCAGTAGCGGTACTCGTCGACCACATTGCGACGGTCCCCCTCGGCCAGCAACTCCGGGTCCAGGCGGGGGTCATCCGGCCACGGTTCCGGGTGCGGGCCGACGCCGTACGGCTGGTCCGCGGCGGCACTGCGGGCCAGCTCGTCGTCGTTCAGGGAATTCACAACGAGCGACGGTACCCTGATTCCGGCGGCGACCCACCACGTCCACGGACTCCGCCCACGACCCGACTCTCCGACCAGGAAGGTTGCGCGCACCGGTACCACCCGTACCCGCGGCAGAATCCATGAAGCAGTCACCCGGCTCCGTCCTCTTCAGCGCCCTGCGCGGTGCCGCCATCGGCACCTCCGAGGCCGTCCCGGGAATCAGCGGCGGCACGGTCGCCCTGATGGTCGGCCTCTACGACACCATGATCGGTGGCGCCGGACACGTGGTGAGCGGGGCGAAGCGGTTCGTCACCGATGTGCCGCGTGGCCGGGGCACCGCCCGGGCCCGTGAGCAGTTCGCCCAGGTGAAGTGGTCGGTGGTGATCCCCGCCGTGATCGGGATGGGAGTGGCCCTGCTGCTGGCGGTCCGACTGGTCGCCCCCCTGGTGGAGGAGCACACCCAGTTCGCCTACGCCCTGTTCTTCGGCCTGGTGCTGGCCTGCCTGTACATCCCGTACACCGCGGCCGGTAGCCGGTGGCGGCCGGCGCACTACCTGATCGCCCTGATCGCCGCGGTGGCCGCCTTCTTCTTCACCGGGCTGCCGCAGGCGAACCTGCCGACCCACCCGGTGATCATCTTCTTCGCTGCCGCCGTGGCTGTCTGCGCGTTGGTACTGCCCGGAGTCTCCGGGTCGTTCATCCTGCTCACCCTCGGGTTGTACGCGCCGACCCTGAACGCGGTGAACACGGGCGACTTCGGCTACATCGGCCTCTTCATGCTCGGTGCGGTCGCCGGGCTGTCGCTGTTCGTCCGGTTGCTGCAGTACCTGTTGGAGAACCACCACCACCTCACCCTGGTCGTGCTGACCGGACTGATGGCCGGCTCACTGCGTGCGCTGTGGCCGTGGCAGGACGAGGAACGTGGATTCGTGGCGCCGACCGAGGTTCCGCTCACGGTGCTGCTCGCGGTGATCGGGATCGCGATCGTGACCGCGTCCATCATCTGGGAGCGCCGGGCCACCCGGGACCAGCACGAAGTGGCCGAGGACCTGGACGCCGCCATCGTCGACGATGCCACACCCGATGCCGCACCCGAGGTCGACCGGACGGACGTCACGCGGGAGCAGTGAGCTCCAGCAGGCGTTCCAGGTCGGCCGCCGGCGGCACCCACAGGCCAGCCGTCACGTTCTGCTCGATCTGCTCCGCACTCGTCGCTCCGGCGATCACCGAACCGACGGTGGGCATCGCGGCGAGCCCACCCAGGGCCACCTGGAGCATGCTCACGTCCCGCTCGGCAGCGAACTCCTCGATCGCCTCGATCAGGTCGAAGTCCGCGGCCGCCAGGCGATCCGGAATCTTGGCCAACCGGGTGCCATCGGGTGCATCCTTGCCGCGGGAGTACTTCCCGGTCAGCAGCCCCGACGCCAGCGGGAAGAACGGCAACAGGCTCTGCCCGGTGTGGTCCAGGGCGGGCACCAGTTCGGCCTCGATCCCGCGGGCCAGCCAGGAGTAGTGGTTCTGCGCGGAGATGAACGGCTCGTAGCCGGCGGTGCTGGCGGTCCAGTCCGCGTCGATCACCTGCCAGCCGGTGAAGTTGGAGCTGCCGATGTAGCGGACCTTGCCCTCCTGCACCAGTTCGGTGAGGGCCGACAGGGTCTCCTCGATCGGCGTGTGCGGATCGGGGGCGTGCATCTGGTAGAGATCGATCCAATCGGTACCCAACCGGCGCAGGCTGTTCTCCACCGCGATCCGGATGTAGCGCCGGGACCCGCGCACACCCCAGTCGGGACCATTCGCCCCCTGGGTGTCCATCCCGAACTTGGTGGCGACGATCACCTGGTCACGCCGGTTGCCGAGGGCCCGGCCGAGCAGCTTCTCCGACTCCCCGATGCCGTACGTGTCCGCGGTGTCGAACAGGGTGATGCCGGCGTCGATCGCGGCCCCGACCACGCGGGGCACGTCCTCGTCGGCCATCCGGCTGCCGAAGTTGTTGCAGCCGATGCCGACGGTGGAGACCGTCAGGCCCGAGTTGCCGAGTTGGGTGTACGTCATGTCGGACATGCGGGATTCCTCCTGGGGCAGGGCGTTCGACCGGCAGGCTGGGCGTTGGACCGGCTGGGATCAGCGGTTCTCCGGCGGCTGCTGGTCGTACGGGCCCGGCTGCTGCCCGTACGGCGGCTGCTGGGGAGCCTGCTGCTGGGGAGCCTGCTGCTGGGGAGCCTGCTGCTGGGGAGCGGGCGCCTGCTGGTACTGCTGCGGGTTGGGCAGTGAGTCGTTGTCGAAGTTGACCGGCGGGTTGGACTGCTGCTGGCCGATGGCCGGCTGCTGCTGGTCGCCGCGGTAGGCGATCTCCCCGAAGTTCACGTCCGGCGCCTGCCGAACCGACGGGTCGTTCACCTCGAAGTAGGTGGCCTTCTCGAACTTGAACATGTTCGCCACGAGGTTGGACGGGACGCTCTCCACCTTGGTGTTGTAGACCCGCACGTTGGCGTTGTAGAAACGTCGACCGGCGGCGATCCGATCCTCGGTCTCGGCCAACTGCTTCTGCAGTTCGAGGAAGTTCTGGTTGCTCTTCAGGTCGGGGTAGGCCTCGACACTCACCATCAGGTTGCGGACCGCGCCGGACAACTGCTCCTCGACATCCGCGCGCTGCTGGGACGGGAGGGCGCCCTCGTGGTTGGCGATGCCCTTGGCCTGGGAACGGAGGCGGGTGACGTCCTCCAGCGTGTTCCGCTCGTGGCCGGCGAAGGCGCGCACGGTCTCGACCAGGTTGGGGATCAGTTCGTAGCGGCGATTGAGCTCGACGTCGATCTGTCGCCAGGACTCCTGGATCAGGTTCCGGGACTTCACGAAGCCGTTGTACGACCCCATGAAGATCAAGGCGATGACGACCACGATCACCAACAAGATGATGATCACGACAATTGCGGTGGACATCAGGCAGACTCCTCGGTTGCGGGCGTGCGGGACCCGACAGGGCCACTGCCCAGAGTAGTGGGTCGACCGGCTGGCGGGGTCAGCCCAGTCCGAGTTCGGCGGCCGAGATCGCCGCGAGGTAGGGCAACCCCTCGGCCTCCACCCGCTCCTTGGCGCCGGTGTCACGGTCCACGATGACGGCGATGGCGACCACCTCGGCGCCGGCCTGGCGAACTGCCTCGACCGCGGTGAGGGCGGAGGAACCCGTGGTACTGGTGTCCTCCACCACCAACACTCGCCGGCCGACCACCTCGGTGCCCTCGATCCGGCGCTGCATCCCGTGCGCCTTCTCCGCCTTGCGGACCACGAAGGCATCCAACCGCTCCCCCGCTGCCGCCGCCGCGTGCAGCATCGAGGTGGCCACCGGGTCGGCACCCAGCGTCAGCCCGCCGACCGCGTCGAACTCGAGGTCTGCGGCCAGGGCGCGCATCACCCGGCCCACCACCGGCGAGGCGCTCCCGTCCAGGGTGACCCGACGCATGTCCACGTAGTAGTCGGCTTCCCGACCCGACGACAGGGTGACCCGCTGGTGCACCACGGCCAGCTGCTTCACGTGCTCGATCAGGTCCGCCCGGTCATCGCTCATGCGGGCGATCCTAGCGAGGCCTGCTCACGCACCCCGCAGCTGCTCACGCACACTGCATGGGGGGTGCGTGGGACGACCAGGGGTGCGTGGGCGGGCCGTACGGGGTGGAGCTTGGGTCAGCCCTTGTTCGTGGTGGACTCGAGGTGGCCGAAGGCGACGGAGCGGTCCGGGGAGTGGAACAGGTCCTGGCAGGTGGTCAGGGTGATCAGCTCCCGGGTGGGCTCGGTCTCCGGCTCGCCGGGCACCGGGTCGAGCACCCAGTTGGCGTGCTCGTCGACGGTCAGGTCCCGCGGGGCGGTGTCGAGGACGTAGGTGAAGATCGACTCCCGGGTCTCCACGATGATCTCCGCGCCGACCTCGAGTTCGAGCAGCCGCTTGAACGGCTCCCCGTGGGTGACCCGGTGACCGGCGATGGAGAAGTTGCCGGTCTCCCCCGGCGGTGTCGCCGACTCGTACATCCCGATCCCCTTGGTCAGGGTGTCCAGGTCGGTGCCGGCGAGGATCGGTACCTCGTAGTCCTCGCCGAAGTCGGGCACCCGGAGCAGGGCGACGGCATCCCCGGGGAGCGGCTCGGCCTCGGGCTCGGCGGGGGTCTCCTCCCAGTCGGTCCGCATCTCCTCGCGCTGGTTGTCGAAGGCGTGCTGGGAGACGATGTTGGTACCGAAGTACTGGTAGGCGACCCAGCCCAGGCAGACCAGGCCCACCACCAGCAGACCTACGCCGACGAAGGTGGCCGGAGAGCGCCGACGGCGGCCCTTCGTACGAGCCCTCGTGGGCTTCTCCTGCTCGGTGCTGGTCACGGGCCCATTGTCCACCATGACCTGCCGAGGCGCGCCATCCGTCCCAGTAGGCTGTGCCCCGTGAGTGCACCCGGCTGGTATCCCGATCCGGGGGGCCGGCACGGGCACTTCCGCTACTGGGACGGCACGGCCTGGTCTCCCACGACCACGACTGATCCCGGCCAACCGCCGCCGGGGGCGTCCGCGCCGGGGCTGACCGGCCCGGGTGCCCCGAGTATCCGGGGCGTGCCGGGTGAGCGCCGCAAGACTCCGGTCGGATTGTTGATCGCCGCGGTCGTGGGCATCGTCCTGATCGCCGTCGTGGTCACCCTCGGGGTACGGGCGATCGGCGACCGGATCACCGGTGGCGGCACCCCGGGCGGCCAGCCGACCAGCGAGGTGTGCCCCACCGAGGACACCACCTCCGACAGCCCGGCTCCGCAGCCGAACGACGGCCGGGTGCACGGCGGCGTGCTGTCGTACCCGGCACTGCCCGGTCCGTGGAGTGCCCCGGAGCGCGAGTACGGCATCCCGTTCGGTCGCGACGTACTCCGCCAGGACATCGTGATCGAGCAGGACCCGACCTGGTTGGCCGGGGTGTTCGTCGGGGAGTTGTTGTCCGGGGACGGATTCTTCAGCCCCGAGCAGGGCTCGGAGATCGTGATGGAGTGCGTGTCCGGCACCTTCTACGGCACCGGCGAGGTCACCTACGAGATCGACCGGAGCGAGGCCCTCACCGTGGACGGGCACGACGCGTGGGTGGTCGAATCCGACTTCAAGTTCGACGTCTCGGGCGTCGACGCCACGAGTGAACGGGTGATCATCGTGATCATCTCCACCGGTGAGGGCACCGCCGGACTGTTCTTCGCCTCCATCCCGGAGAACGCGAAGGAGCACGAGGCGGCCGCCCGCGAGGCGATGGAGGGCGTGACCGTCGACAAGTGACGGCCCGTCGGTGGCGACTACCCTGAGGGAGTGTCGTCCCACCACCCCTCCTTCGAGCCTCCCGGTGCGGGAGGGGCTGCCCCCCAGCAACCCCGGCAGGGTGCCCAGCAGCCCCCGCCGTGGGCCCAACCACCGCAGTACCCGCAGGTCGCCCCGGTGGCGCATCCGACGCACCGCCCGGTGCCCGACCAACGCCCGGCTGTACTGGCCATGGCGGCCACGATGTCGTTCATGGCGTCCCTGCAGTTCGTCTGCGTGCTGGGCTTCGTCTGGTTGGTCGCCTGGACCGGGATGGAGGTCTACGACCCGAACTCCACCACCGGCGAGGGTGCCCTGTTCACGCTGGCCTCCCGGATGCACAATGCCCTGAAGTACGGATTGTTCGTACCGTTGTTCGGCCTTCCCACGATCGCGTTGGTCACCTCCTGGTTCCCGCTGGTACGCCAGCAGTGGGGACGGCTGGTCCACACCGCGGTCGGCGTACTCGCCCTCGGGTGGTCCGGCTGGTGGCTGCGGGACCAACTCGAGTTCTGGATCGCCCCGGCCGTCTACATCGCCTTCTGCTGCGTGGTCGTGTGGACCCCCGGCGCGAACCGCTGGCTGGCCCGCCGGCCCGCCCCCCACTGACCACCTCCCTCGGCTGCCACGTCCTCCCGGGCCAGCAGTCAGCCATCCGCAGGACACGTTCGCCAGCCCTCTCCGCGGCTGTGACTCTCGACCCCCGCCTTTGCTAACTTTGCGTGCCAGCAACCGGAGCTTGACTCCCGCTTCAGGCAGACGCGCCCGCGTCGTCCTCCGTCGTTGGCCTGACAGAAGTAGCAGCAAACACCACGTGCGGCTTGATCAACAGGCCAAGGAAAGGAACGACCCATGCGGTTCAAGGCGACGCTGGCAACCCTCTTCGCAATCGGAGCAGTGGCACTCAGCGGCTGCTCCGGCGGAGACACGGGCGAAGGTGCAGGCGGCACCACCAGCGGCGGGTCGGATCCGAACGCGTGGCTCTCGGAGAACTGCGCCGTCACAACAGACGGCAGCGACTACTCCGTGGGAGTCGGCTACGCCCTCACTGACTACACGCTCTACGAGTACACCCGTGAGGCAGGCACCGCCTTCATCAGTGAGACCACCTTGACTGCTGAAACCCGCGTTTGCTTCGACCAGACCGCCGGCGTGGAGACCGAGGATGCCAACGGGAGTGGGACCCTCGACATCGTCCCCGTGACCTGGTCCGAGCAGCCGGAAGGGTTCTTCATCAAACGGGACGGCTACGGCGGCGATGACCGCGCGATGTGCAACATGAGCCCCGAAACTACGGCCAGCTGCGTCGGCGACGAGAACTACTTCCAGCTGGACCCGGAGTTGAGCGCCGAACTCGGCGGTTGATGATCGGGCAGACGCGCGCTGAAACGTCCACTCGTTGCACTGAGAGTGCGATAGGGGCTCGGATCCGGCATCGAGTGGATCATCCGGCGCGGCTGAGATCTCAGCGAGGTGAGCGGGCGGCGTACACCGCGGCGGCGGCACGGAGGTTGCCGCCGCGACTGGAACGCAGCGGGCGGCCTGCCTCGTCCAGCAGGATCCGCTCCTCCACCGCCAGGTCCCGGCTGGCCAGCAGGTCCTCCAGGTCGGCCAGGGTGGACAGGTGGATGTTGGGAGTCTCGTACCAGGTGTGCGGCAGGCCCCCCGAGGTCGGCATCCGGCCCCTGGTGAGCAACGCCAGTCGGATCTTCCACAGCCCGAAGTTGGGCACCGACACGATGCACCGCCGGCCGATCCGGGCCATCTCGGCGAGTACCTCGGCCGGATGGTGGACGGCCTGCAGGGTCTGTGACAACACGACCACGTCATAGGAGTCGTCGGCGAACTCGGACAGTTGATGATCAATGTCCAACTCGATCAACGGCACCCCACGGCGGATGGCCAGCAGTACGGCATCCGGGTCGATCTCGACTCCGGTTCCGCGACAGTCCCGCTCGGTGATCAGGCTCTCCAACAGTTCCCCGCCGGCACAGCCCAGGTCGAGCACCCGCGATCCGGGCGGCACCAGGCGTGCCACCGTCGTCTGGTCCGGCCTCATCGCATACCCGCCTGTTCGGCCGCGTGATCGAGGGCGTTGCGGATCGTCGCGTGGTAGTGGGGGTTGTCCAGCAGGAAGGAGTCGTGGCCCCAACTGGAGTCGATCTCGCGGAACGTCACCGGCACCTCGGCCCGCTCCAGGGCACGGACGATCCGGCGGGAGTGCTCGGTACCGAAACGCCAGTCGCTGTCGAACGAGAGCACCACGAATCCCGTACCCCCGCGAGAGATCCGGGCCGCCGCCTCCGGGTCGGCGAACGGGTCGAAGTAGTCCATCACCCGACTCAGGTAGAGGTAGGAGAGGGCGTCGAAGCGGTCCAGGAAGGTGTCCCCCTGGTGATTCAGGTAGCTCTCCACCTGGAAGTCCACCCCGAAGCCGACCCGGGCCCCCTCCGCGTCGGTGAACCGGCGGCCGAACTTCTCGGCCATCCCCTCCTCCGACAGGTAGGTGATGTGCGCCATCATCCGGGCGATCGCAAGCCCGGTGGACGGGATCCGGCCGGTGCCGACGTAGTCGCCGCCGTCGAAGTTGCGGTCCCGGGTGATCGCCTCCCGACCCACGGCGGAGAAGGCGATGTTCTGGTCGGTCAGCCGACTGGAGGCGGCGATCACGACCGCGTCCCCCAACTCCTCCGGTGTCTCGACCGCCCACTGCAGCACCTGCATGCCACCCATCGACCCACCGACGGCGGCCAACAACCGCTCCACGCGCAAGTGGGCGCACAGGGCCCGGTGCACGGTGACGAGGTCGGTCATCTGCAACAGCGGGAACCGCATCCCGTACGGCTGGCCGGTGGCCGGGTCGGTCGACGCCGGCCCGGTGGTGCCCTGGCACCCACCCAGCAGGTTGGGAGAGATGACGAAGAACCGATCAGTGTCGATCGGCTTCCCCGGACCGATCAGGTTGTCCCACCAGCCCGGCTTGCGATCCCCGGGATGGAAACCGGCGGCATGCGCATCCCCGGTCAGGGCATGGCAGATGAAGATCGCGTTGTCACGGTCCGGCGAGAGGGTGCCGTACGTCTCGTACGCCACCTCGACCGGACCGAGGGTGCGTCCGCTGGCGAGGACCAGCGGGTCGTCGGCGGTGAAGAGGGTGACCTGCTGGGTCCCCACCGTGCCGACGGACCCGGCCCCCGGAGGTTGGGAGGGTGGCATCAGTTGCTGGTGGCCGCCAATGCCTGGTCGAGGTCGGCGATGATGTCGTCGATGTGCTCGATCCCGACCGAGAGCCGCACCATGTCCTCCGGCACTCCGGCCGCCTCCAACTCCTCCGGGGTCAACTGGGAGTGGGTGGTGGTGGCGCTGTGGATGGCCAACGACTTGGCATCGCCGATGTTGGCCAGGTGGCTGAACAGGCCGAGGGACTCGATGAAGTTCTTGCCACCCTCGCGGCCGGCCTTGAGCCCGAAGCTGACCAGTCCGCCGTACCCGGCGCCGGGCAGGAAGGTGCGGTCGGCGACTTCCTTGTACGGGTCGCCGGCCAGGCCCGGGTAGGACACCCAGGAGACGGCCTCGTGACCGGACAGGTGCTGGGCGACGGCGAGGGCATTCTCGCAGTGCCGCTCCATCCGCAGGTGCAGGGTCTCCAACCCCTGCAGGAAGAGCCAGGAGTTGAGCGGGGCGATCGCGGCACCGGTGTTGCGCAACAGCACCGTACGCGCGCGGGTGATGTAGGCGAGGTTCCCGACCGCTTCGGTCCAGACCACACCGTGGTAGGCGCCGTCCGGCTTGGTCAGTCCGGGGAAGCGGTCGCTGCTGGCGTTCCAGTCGAAGTTGCCGGAGTCGACGATCACGCCACCGATCGAGGTGCCGTGGCCGCCGATGTACTTGGTGGCGGCGTGCACGACCACGTCCGCGCCCAGGTCGAAGGGCTTGGCCAGGAACGGAGTGGGGGCGGTGTTGTCCATGATCAACGGCAGGCCGAGGGCGTGCGCGGCGTCGGCCCAGGCCCGGATGTCGACCACGTTGATCTTGGGGTTGCCGAGGGTCTCACCGAACACGGCACGGGTCTTGTCGTCGACCGCCGCGTCGAGTTCCTCCGGCTTGTCCGGGTCGACGAAGCGCACCTCGATCCCGAACTGCGGCAGGGTGTGGGCGAACAAGGCGTAGGTGCCGCCGTACAGGGTGGAGAGGGCGACGATGTTGTCCCCGGCATAGGTCAGGTTGAGCACCGCATAGAAGGTGGCCGACGAACCGGACGCGACGGCCAGTGCACCGACCCCACCCTCCAGGGCGGTGATCCGCTCCTCGAAGACCGACTGGGTCGGGTTCATGATCCGGGTGTAGATGTTGCCGGGTTCGGCCAGCGCGAACAGGTTCGCGGCATGCTCGGTGTCGTTGAAGACGTACGAGGTGGTCTGGTAGATCGGAACCGCCCGGGAGTTGGTGGCCGAGTCGGCCTCCTCCTGGCCGGAGTGGACCGCCAGAGTTTCTGGACGCAAGGTCATCGCGCTCTCCTGTGTGTTCGGTGTGCTGACGCAGCACGGTGGGCCTGACCATCGAGGCTAGCGCGCCGACCGGATCGTGGGCACCCGTCTCACCACCCGTACGGGCAGGTCAGGAGATCAGCGGACGCGATCAGCGCGCGATCGGACCTTCAGCACGAGGCCGGCAGCGCGGCCGAGACCGGCGAGGACCGCGTCCCGCCCGGCGAGGACGACTGGCTGCTCGACCTGCCCGATCCGTCCCATCCAGCGTGACCTGTTGAGCAGACGCTGGGTGGCCGGGCGGCGGAGGGAGTCGTAGCGGGCGATGGCGTCCGGAATGGCTACCGGTTCATCAAGGGCGGAGGCGAGGGCCGCGGCGTCCTCGATCGCGGCACAGGCCCCCTGGCCCAGGTTGGGGGTCATCGCGTGCGCTGCGTCACCGAGCAGCGCCAAATGCCCGGAACCGAACGCCGACAAGGGGGTCGGCAGGTCGTAGACGTCGTTGCACAGCACGGATTCCGGCGGCGTGGCGGCGACCAGCTCTCCGATCGGCGCATGCCAGCCGTCGACGACCTCTCCCACAGCGACGCGATCGTCACTGCCCGTCGTGCGCCGGGGTCCGTTCGCGGTGGCGTACCAGTACGTGCGCCCGCCGTGCAGGGGCGCGTACCCGAACCGGGCTCCCCCGCCCCAGGTCTCGCCGCTGGACGGGACCGAGATCGGCGCGATGCCGCGGTACGCGCGGTAGCCGGCGTAGCGGATCGGCGGCGCCGAGGGGTGCAGGGTTGCGCGGGCCACGCTCCGCAGGCCGTCGGCCCCGACCACCAGATCCCCCTCGAACACCTGCCCGTACGCGCCGGCCACCTGCGCACCGCAGGCACGCGCAGCGACGGAGACCCCGGTGGTTCCGGTACGGATCCGATCGGCACCGAGTCGTTCGACCAACGCCGCGTGCAACCGAGCCCGGTGCACCATCACCGGGCTGGCCATGGCCCGTTCGGGGACCTCGACCAGAACGCGACCAGTGGGTTGGCGGAGCCCGGACTGGCCGGTCAGGGCGGACTCTCCGCGGAAGAGTGCGTGCACCCCCAGGTCCTTGAGTACGGCCATGGCCCCCGGCCACAACGAGATACCGGCCCCGACCTCACCCAGCACCTCGGACCGTTCGAGGACGGAGACCTGCCAGGACCGCTCGGCCAGGGCGATCGCACAAGTCAGGCCACCGATGCCCGCCCCGAGGATGACGGCCCGTCGCACCTGATCTCCCATCCACCCATCGTGCCCGCAGCCGGGTCCGCCGTCACTGGAATTCTGACGCCCCTCGCAGCGCCGGCTCGATGGAGCGGGCGGGTCACGAACGCCGAAATCACCCCCGCCAGGCAGGGGTGATTTCGACAGGCTCTGTCCGGCGGATCGACCAGCTCGATCAGCGCGCGTCGTCGATCAAGCAGCCGGGGTGCTGTGGCCGACCGTGCGGAGGTGGGCGAGGCACTCGCCGTAGGACTCGATCACGCCGCACTCACGGTACGGGATGCCGAGGGAGGCGCAGTGGTCCTTGATGATCGGCTGGGCCAACTTCAGGTGCGGCCGCGGAATGCTCGGGAACAGGTGGTGCTCGATCTGGTAGTTCAGGCCACCGAGCATGAAGTCGACCAGCGGGCTGCCGGTGATGTTGCGCGAGGTCAGCACCTGCTTGCGCAGGTGGTCCATCCGGCTCCCCGCTTCGGGCATCTCCATCCCCTTGTGGTTGGGGGCGAAGGCGCAGCCGAGCAGCAGTCCGTACAGGGCCTGGTGGATCAGCACGAAAGCCAGGGCGGGCAGCGGCGGCAGCACGAAGAAGAGGAACCCGAGGTAACCGATGTAGTGCAGCACCAGCAGCGGCGCCTCGATAAACTGGGCACTACGCGGTCGAGCGCGCAGGGCACGCAGGCCGGACACCTTCAGGTGCCACCCTTCGAGGGTGAGCAGCGGGAAGAAGAACAGCGCCTGGTGCCGGGAGAACCAACGGGCGAAGCCGCTCTTCTTGGCCTGCTGCTGCTCGCTCCAGCTGATGATGCCCTCGCCGACGTCGGGGTCGAGGCCCTCGTGGTTGGGGCTGGCGTGGTGGCGCAGGTGCTTGTCCTGCCACCAGCCGTAGCTGAGACCGGTGAGGACGTTGGCGCAGATCGTGCCGACGATGCGGTTCGCCCCTCGCGAGTTGGAGATCTGCTGGTGCCCGGCGTCGTGTCCGACGAAACTGACCTGGGCCGACAGCAGCGCGGCCACCGGGGCCAGCAGCAGCACCAGCCAGCTCGCCGACAGCAGGTACACCCCGGCGACGAGCAGGCCGAGTGCGCTGACCAGCGCGACCCCCGTCACCACGTAGAAGTCCACCCGCCGGTCCAGCAGGCCGCTGGCACGGATCTGCTGGACCAGGGGCTTGAAGTCACTGGTGCGCCCCTGCTTCGAGGCAGGATTCGGCGCTGCTGTCGTTGTCATACCCCCACTGTTGCCGCGTACGCGGCTGAGCACACTGGGGCTGTGACCCTCGGGACTGGGGTGTTAACCCCCCTGCCACCCGGACCCGGAACTGCACAATGGAGGTGTGCGAAACCGACTCATCATCACGCTCCAGTCCTTCGTCGGGCTGCTCATCACCCTGTTCGGGCTGGTGCCGTTCGTGCTGACGATCGTGTCGGTGCCGCTGATCATCGTCTGGGTCGGCATCCCGATGCTGGTCGTCGCGACCTTCCTGGTCCGGCATTTCGTGGGGTGGTTCCGGCACGCCGCGAACCGGATCCTGGCCGACGACATCGTGGTCCCCTACCGGCTGCAGATCCCGGGCGGGTTGATGGCCCGAACCCGGTGGGTCCTCGGGGACAGTGCCACCTGGCGGGACCTGCTGTGGATCCTGGTGAACTGCACAGCCGGCTTCGTCCTGCAACTGCTGCAGGTGACCCTCCTCTTGGGCACCGTCTTCTATCTGGTCTACCCGTACCTGTTGGCGGTCACCCCGCCGGAGGTTTTCTCGAACCCGTTCGGCGTCTTCGTCCTCAGCCACCCGCTCCAGGGCTTCTTGATGTGGCCGGTCGCCGGCATCCTGTTCGCGATGTGGTGGGCTTGGACCCCCGGGCTCGCCAAGGGCTGGGCCGGAGTTGCCCGGGCACTCCTCGGACCGACCAAGTCGGCCGTCCTCGCCGGCCGGGTCGAGGCCTTGGCCGCGAGCCGGGCCGACACCGTCGACAGCGCAGCGGCGGAGATCCGACGGATCGAGCGCGACCTGCACGACGGGGCACAGGTGAAGCTGGTCTCCCTCGGCATGACCCTCGGGCTGGCCGAGGAGTTGATGGAGACCGACCCGACGAAGGCACGGCAACTGTTGTCCGAAGCCGCCGGGACCACGTCCAGCACGCTGACCGACCTGCGCAACCTGGTCCGCGGCATCCACCCGCCGGTGCTGGCCGACCGCGGTCTCCTCGGCGCCGTACGAGCCCTCGCCCTGGAGTCCCCGCTGTACGTGGCGGTGCAGACGGAGGGGTTCGGCGACTCCGACGAGATACGACTGCCCGCGCCAGTCGAGGCGTGTGCGTACTTCGTCGTCTCCGAGGCGCTGGCCAACGTGACCAAGCACGCAGCCGCGGAGCGGGTGGTGATCGACATCGAACTCATCGATGATCATCTGTACGTCCGCGTCACCGATGACGGCGCGGGTGGGGCGAATCCGGCAGCCGGGTCCGGGCTGAAGGGATTGGAGCGGCGCGTCGGCGCCTTCGATGGCACACTGGCGGTGACCAGTCCCGTTGGGGGCCCCACCATGCTGACGATGGAGATGCCATGCGAGCCCTTGTCGCCGAAGACCACGCCCTCCTCCGCGAAGGGCTGATCCGGCTGCTCGAGGTGCACGACATCGAGGTCGTCGAGGCCGTGGGCGACGAGCCCTCCCTGCAACGGGCGCTGGAACGCGACGACCTCGACGTCGCCATCCTGGACGTACGGATGCCGCCGACCGGCACCGACGAGGGCCTGCGCGCCGCCCTCGCGGTCCGTGCCCAGCGTCCCGGTTTCCCGGTGCTGGTGCTGTCGCAGTACGTGGAGCAGTTGTACGCCCGCGAACTGTTCGCCTCGGCCGAGGGCGGGGTCGGCTACCTGTTGAAGGACCGGGTCAGCAATGTCCGCCAGTTCGTCGACGCCGTCCACCAGGTCGCCGCCGGCGGCACCGTGATGGATCCCGAGGTCGTCTCCCAACTGCTGCGCCGGCAGGCCGAACCGTTGGAGCCGCTGACCCCGCGGGAGAAGGAGGTGATGGAGTTGATGGCCGGCGGCCGCTCCAACGCCGCGATCGCCGAGGCCATGTTCGTCACCGAGAAGGCGGTCGGCAAGCACATCTCCAACATCTTCGGCAAGCTCAACCTGCCGGTGACCGAGGACAGCAACCGTCGAGTCCTCGCGGTGCTGGCCTTCCTGCAGTCCTGATCATGATCACCCAGCCGTGATGATCACTGCTACAGCGGCTTCGGCGTGCTGTCGTTGCGTGGGCTGTCCCACCGGACCGACGGCTGCAACTTGTCCTGGTCCACCCGGTCCTTGTTGTCCTCGACGATCGGGAACAGGGACTCGATCAGCGTCTCGGACAGCAGGTGTGGCTGCAGGCCCAGCTCGACCAGGCCGGTGTGCTTGACGTTGTAGTAGTGCTCGGCGGCCTCGACCCGCGGGTTCTCCAGGTGGTCGATGTGTACCGGGCCGGGGAACCGCTCGGCCACCAGGTCGGCCAGTTGGGCCACCGAGAAGCTCTCGGTCATCTGGTTGAACACCCGGAACTCACCCCGGTCGGCCGGGTGCTCCACGGCCAGCTGGACGCACTCGACGGTGTCGCGGATGTCCAGGAAGCCGCGCCGCTGCGCGCCGGCGCCGTACACCGTGATCGGCTGGCCGAGGACGGCCTGGATGACGAAGCGGTTCAGCACCGTACCGAAGACGGCGTCGTAGTCGAAGCGGGTCGCCAGCCGCGGATCCCGGAGCGTCTGCTCGGTCTGCTGGCCGTAGACGACGCCCTGGTTCAGGTCGGTCACCCGCATGCCCCAGATCCGACAGGCGAACTCCATGTTGTGCGAGTCGTGCACCTTGCTCAGGTGGTAGAAGGATCCGGGCCGCTTCGGGAAGAGCATCCGATCGGTCCGGCCGTTGTGCTCGACCTCGAGCCAGCCCTCCTCGATGTCGATGTTGGGAGTGCCGTACTCCCCCATCGTGCCCAGCTTGACCAAGTGGATCTCGGGATCGATCTCCTGGATGGCATACATCAGGTTCAGGGTGCCGACCACGTTGTTGTGCTGGGTGTAGACGGCGTGTTCGCGGTCGATCATCGAGTACGGAGCGGCCCGCTGCTCGGCGAAGTGCACCACCGCGTCCGGCTTGAACTCGCGCAGCGTCTCGTACACGAAATCGGCGTCCAGGAGGTCGCCGGTGAAGACCGGGATGTCAATACCGGAAACTTCTCGCCAGACGGCCGCGCGCACCTCGAGATCCTCGATCGGGACCAGACTCTGGACACCGAGTTCGGTGTCGTAGCCCCGCCGGGCCATGTTGTCCAGGACGGCCACTTCGTGGTGGCGATCGGACAGGTGCAGCGCAGTCGGCCACCCCAGGTAGCCGTCTCCACCGAGAACAAGTACGCGCACGAGATCTTCCTCCACTCCGCCCCGCGTGGCCGTGGACCGGTGTCGCGGGATCACAGACGTCAACTCACACCCTCCACGAAACTGCGCCATGTTTCAAATGCGTAACGATGAACTTCCGGCGACCAACCGCCCGGGGAGGACCATCCCCGGGGCCTGCGAACGCCAGCGTGGACAATGGGGGCAGACGTCCACCGCGTCGGCCATCCGCACCCGAGCAGAGGAGTACCCGTGCCCCAGGGTTCCGGCGCCTTCCACGAGGCCACCGGCCGTGATCTGGCGGGAGGAGCGGACCAGTCCCGGTACCGCCGCTACCAGCTCGACCTGATCGCCCCGCACTGTGGTCGATCGGTGCTGGAGATCGGCGCGGGCCTGGGTGAGTTCTCCGCCCAGTTCACCGGCCTCGACCGGTTGGTGGTCACCGATGTCGATCCCGACGCGGTCGAGGTGATGCGATCGCGATTCGCCGATCGGCCCGAGGTCGAGGTGCAGCAGCTGGACGTGGCCGGCGACTTCGCACGGCCGGACCCGGTGGACTCCCTGGTGGCCATCAACGTGCTCGAGCACATCGAGGACGACGCCGGCGCCCTGGCCCGGCTCGCCACCCTGGTGCGACCCGGCGGCACCGTGGTGATGTTCGTCCCCGGCTATGAGCAGTTGTACGGGGACTTCGACCGACGCGTGGGCCACGTTCGCCGCTACACCCCGAAGCTGCTGGCCGAGGCGTTCGACCGCGCCGGTCTCGAGGTCGAGGTGACCAAGCCGGTGAACCTGCTCGGCGGCCTGGCCTGGTGGCTGGCGGTCCGCAAGGGTGGGGCCGGCTCCCCGAACCCGAAGCTGGTGGCGATCTACGACCGGATCGTGGTCCCGCTGACGCGGCTGATCGAGCGCGGCATCCGGCCCCCGTTCGGCCAGTCCGTGCTCGGGGTCGCCCGCGTCCCTGAGCAGACTCCGCCCCGATGAGCGGTTCGTCGCTGCGGGAGTTGCTGCGTAGCGCCCGGACGAGGCTGCTGGGCCGCTATGCATGGTCCTCGGTGATCGCCGGTGTGATCAGCGAGGTGGTGTTCCTGGTGAGTTTCGGACTCGGCGCGCTGCCCTCGGTGGCCAGCGTGATCGCCTTCGTCGCCGGCGCCGTCCCGAACTACCTGATGAACCGCTACTGGGCCTGGCGGCAGACGGATCGGATCCGGGCCGGCCGGGAACTCCTGCCCTACATCGTGATCATCGTCGCCACGGCCGCCCTCGCCTCGGTGATCACCACCGCGGCCGATGTCTGGCTGCACGACCGGGTCGCCTCCCACTTCTGGCAGGTGGCGCTGGTCGGGATCGCCTTCCTCGGCACCTACGGGGTGATGTTCGTGATCAAGTTCTTCCTCTTCGACCGGTTCATCTTCGTCGGCTCCCGCGACGGACGTGCTCCCGCCACCAGGTCGAAATCATGACCCGCGCATAGTTGGCGCCGTAACGGAAGTTGTTGCCCTTCTTGCTGGCGCCGTCGGTGCGCAGGCGCATCGCCAGCGGCAACTCCCGGAGCCGGGCACCGCCGGCCAGCATGCCGAGCAGCAGTTCCGATGCCTGGTACTGCGGTTCGCGCAGGGTCAGCGCGCACACCTGCTCCGTGCGCATCGCCCGGAACCCGAACGACGTGTCGGTGATCCGTTGCCGGGTCAGGATCGAGGCCACCGTGGCGAAGACCCGCACGCCCAGCCAGCGCATCCGGCTGTCCGCCTCCTCGCTGCCCAGCCGTCGCGAGCCGGTGACGAAGTCCGCCGTGTCGTCCAGCAACGGGGCGACCAGCCGGGGCAGTTCCCGGTTGTCGTACTGCCCGTCCGCGTCGGTGGTGACGACCAGCTCCGATCCCATCCGCCGGGCCAGGTGGTAGCCGAGCCGCAGCGCGGCCCCCTGGCCCCGGTTCCGGGCGACGTCGGCGACGTACGCGCCGTGCTCCGCGGCGATCTCGGCCGTCCGGTCGGCCGCACCGTCGACCACGATGAGGACCGAAACTCCCCTGTCGCCGCATCGCTGCGGCATGTCGTCGAGGACGGCACCGATCCCGTTCTCCTCGTTGTAGGCGGCGATCAGCACGACCAGGCCGTCGACCCGCACGTCGCCGTACTCCGCGTCGAAGGCAGCCACCGCGTCACGATCCACCGGATCCGGGAACGGATCGAGGTCGGCGCCTTCGGCACGGCGGAACAGGGCGGTCAACCCGATCGCCCCACCCAACGGGAGCAGCACCAGACCGGGCAGCAGGTAGCGCCAGGAGAACATGAAGGCGGAGGCTCCGATCAGTAGTGCGAGGGCACTGCCGGTGATCACCATGGCAGCGGACTTGAGGGTTCCCCGGCGGGCTCGTTCGAGCCCCAGCGTGGCCGCGCTACCGGCCAGCGCGAACAGGGCCAGGGCCGGCCCGGGGGTGTAGCCGAAGTTGAGCTGGTAGGCACGCAGGAACGCCGCCGGCCCGGTGTTCACGTGCGCCTGCATGCCGTCGTAGTACTCCGTCAGCTCGGCCAGCTGCGCCTCCCGCCCGTCGTAGCGCGGGTAGTGGGTCTGGAACTGCCAACGCTCGATCGGCACGTCACGCGGCGATGTCTCCCGCACGACCGCGAAGTTCTTGGCGAAGTCGGTCCAGGCGGCGCGGACGAAGTCCAGCGGTTGGTGGCGCAGCACCAGCTTGCCGAATGCGGTCCCCAACGCCTCCTTGTCCGTCCCCTCAGGCAGCTCACCACCCGGAAAGTTTGACTCCGCGAAGACCTTGTGGGTGTAGTGATTCACACCCTCCCGCTCGTCGACCGGTTCGCGCGGGCAGAGTTTGGCCATGGTCTCGTCCATCGGCAACTTGTCACACTCGGCCAGGGTGGCGGCCCGGCCGTACAGCACATGGGTGCCGATCCCGGAGATCCGCCACTCGCCGGCGTAGGCGTGGTAGTAGGAGGCATAACTCACCAGCACGATGGCCAGTCCGGCCGCGGCCGCAGTGAGCCGGACCAGCACCGGACGCAGGGCCGCACCGATCCCCTGCCGCAACCGCAGCCCGCCGCAGGTGATCAGGAAGACCGCGACCGGGACGGCAGCGACGATGGCGATGGTCCGGGTGATCATGGCCGCCCCGAGCAGCAGGCCGGCGAGCCCTGCCTGCCACCAGCGGACCCGGCGCGGGCCGAGCAGCACCCACATCAAACCGACCAGGACGGCCTGCAGCCAGATCTCGGAGAGGATGGTCTCCTCGATCTGGAGCTGGTAGGCGTCGAGCAGCAGGGTCGCGGCCACCACGGAGGCTAGCCAGCGTGGCACCCGGTGCCGGAGCGCCAGGGCGTACAACGCGACCGCCAGCACGATGCCGACCAGGTGTTGCAGCGCCGCGACGAACTGCAGCCCACCGATCGGCAGCAACTTGCCGATCGGGAGCAGTACGTTCAGCAACCAGACGTAGCCGAGCGGGTGCAATCCGGTGGGATTGCGCTGCCGCAGGTTCTCCAGGTAGTGGAAGGAGTCGATGTACAGCAGCGACGGCTGGTACGCGGTCCAGGCCAGGATGCGCAGGGTGAGACCGAGGACGACCAACACGCTCAGCAGCCAGTGCCGACGCACCAACCGCAGGAATCGGCCGATCAGGGTCTTGGCCATCACGGACGAGGAGCCGCCGGATTGCGAAAATCCTGCCAGACCTGCGCCAGACCGGTGGCCAGGTCGACCCTCGGCCGGTATCCCAGATCACGCTCGGAGCCCTCGAGGTCCACGACGACCGCGGGCATCTCGCCCGGTGGGGCGGCCACGTGTTCGACCGGCAGTCCACACCCGGTGGCCTGTCGGCAGGCCGCTACCATCTCCAGCACCGACACCGACCGACCGCCGCCGAGGATGGCGCGCCCACTGAATCCGCGATCCCAGGCGAGCAACAACCCGGCCACGATGTCGTCGAGGTGGACCAGGTCGCGGCGCTGTTCCCCGTCGCCGTAGATCTTGATGGTGTCTCCGGACAGCGCGGCCTTCATCATCCGCGGGACGAAACTGTCCTTGTGCGACATCCCGGGCCCGTACACATTGGTGAAGCGCAGGGCCGCAGCGGCCAGACCGTACGAGCCGGCGTACCCGGACAGCAGCATCTCGGCCGCGGCCTTGGTCGCGCCGTACGGGGTGAGCGGCAGCAACGGCAACTCGGTGTCGATGGTGGAGTCCCCCACGTCGCCGACCACGGCGTTCGTCGAGGCCAGCACGAAGCGCGGCACCCCGTGCTGGCGACAGAGTTCGAGCAGACCGGCCGTGGCCTCCACGTTGATCGCGTAGGTCTCGGCCGGCATCTCCATCGATTTGAGGACCGAGGTGATGGCGGCCAGGTGGACCACCCCCGACGTCTCCGGGGTGATCGCCCCTTCCCGTACGGCCGGGTCGGTCAGGTCGCCGATGATCAGGTCCGTCCCCTCGTCGCGGACCGGGGGTTCGACCAGATCGACGATCGTCACCCGGACCCCGCGGGCCCGGAAGGCGGCGACGACTGCCCGCCCGATGAATCCGGAACCTCCGGTCACGACGACACGGTCAGGATGCGTGGTTGTGGCCATGCCGCCAACGTACCGGCGGCGTGGCTCCCGTTCCCGGACGGGAGGTGTCGCTCACCCCAACTGGCGACGAATGTCGTGGGTGTGGTGCACGGCCTCGTGCAGTGTGTGCACGGCGAGCCAGGCCAGGGAGCGTTCGGCCCGATCGGGGTAGTTGTAGACCAGGGTCCGCCCCCAGCTCTCCTCGGTCAGTCGGCCGAGGAGGTGGCCGAGCAGGGCTGCGCACTCGGTCAACTGGCGCACCACGTCGTCCGGATCCTGGTCGGCGTAGCCGTCGTGCAGCACCCGCTCCTCGCGTCCCATCGGCACCACGAACGGCCGGTCGGCCCGCAGGGCGAGCAGGATCCGTTCCCGCTGGACGATGAACATGTCGCGCAGATGGCAGCCGTACTCCAGCGGCGACCAGACCACCGGATCGCGCCGGGTGGCCGGGTCGGCACCACCGCGCAGGACCTGAGCGAACGCAGCGGCATGTTCGGGAATCAGGTCCGCGGTACGGGGGGCGGCGGTCAGTTCGTGCTCGAAGCCGCATTCGACGCAGAGGTACACGCCGTCAGTCTCACACGCGCCGGGGCCGTCCGGGACGAAACGTGCATTCGGGTTCAACCGGAGTGGAAGAGTGACTGCGGGGGCTGGGGTGACCGACCCGTGTCGGACCCGTTGAACGGTTGCGCCCCGGCCACCAGTTGATCAAGGTGTGGGCCGTGGACGACGCGGTACGGGAAGGCGGAACTGGCGGCTCGGCGTTGCAGGATCCCGAGCGGCAGATCGGTTCCGCCGACCATCAGCACGTTGCCGAACATCCGCCCCTTCAGGGTGGCCGGCTC
The DNA here is from genome assembly GCA_052094425.1 of Propionibacteriaceae bacterium. Lineage (GTDB taxonomy): Bacteria > Actinomycetota > Actinomycetes > Propionibacteriales > Propionibacteriaceae > Microlunatus. The sequence goes on along the minus strand of JBQDIN010000022.1, from coordinate 4,666 downwards.
CGCACTCAGTAGCACCTCCGTGAACACGGAGCGCACTCCGGCGAGCACCCGGCGCCCGTACGCGAACGGAGCCCGATCGGTGATGTTGATCATGAAAGTACCACCAGGGACCAGAACCCGTCGGGTGTCGGACAGGAACTCGGACGTGGTCAGGTCCGGTGGCACCCGGGCGCCCGAGAAGGCGTCCACGATGACGATGTCGGCGTAGTCGCCCGGCATCGCGGCCAGGCCGGCCACCCCGCCCTGGGGACGTACCTTGATCCCGCTCCGGCGCGGCAGTGGCAACTGCTCGCGCACCTCACACGTCAATTCCTCGTCCGGCTCGAGGACGATCTGGTGCGAGGTCGGCCGGGTCGCCACCAGGTAGCGCGGCAGCGTCAGCCCGGCACCCCCGACGTGCACCACCCGGAGTCGTTCCCCCTCCGGCGCGTGGGCGTCCAGCACGTCCGCCATCCGTTGCACGTAGTCGAATTCCAGCAGTAATGGGTCATCCGGGTCGACGTAGGACTGGTCCGTCCCATCGACCCGGATGAAGTACGCACCTCGCCGCTGCGGATCCTCGACGAGGGTCATGCCTGCTGGTGGCGCTCGGTGGTTTCGGCACGCCCAAGCGGCGTTGACGCCCGAGTGATCACTGGGCGAGTTCGTCGGTGAGGGCGGTGTCGGTGGGGACCGCCGACTCGCTGCCCGACGAGGTGGACACGATGGCCAGACCGTCGGCTTCGTCGTCGACGTCGAAGGCGACGGTGTCGCCCTCGAGGATCTCGCCGGCCAGCACCCGGCGGGCCAGCTGGTCCTCGATCGTTGACTGCACCAATCGCCGCAGCGGCCGGGCACCGTAGACCGGGTCGAAACCGGTGAGGGCCAACCAGTCCTTGGCGGCCTGGGTCGCCTCGACGGCGATCCGCCGATCGGCCAGCCGCTCGTTCAACCGGGTCAGGTTGATGTCGACGATCTTGCTCAGTTCCTCGGTGCCGAGGGTGTCGAAGAGCACCACCTCGTCCAGCCGGTTCAAGAACTCCGGCTTGAAGGAGTTCCGCACCACACCCATCACGGCGTCGCGCTTGAGCTCCGGGTCCAGGTTCTGGTCGGCCTGGAACTGGCTGCCCAGGTTGGAGGTGAGGATCAGGATCGCATTGCGGAAGTCGACCGTACGACCTTGCCCGTCGGTCAGCCGACCGTCGTCGAGCACCTGCAACAAGATGTCGAAGACCTCCGGATGGGCCTTCTCCACCTCGTCCAGCAGGACCACGCTGTACGGGCGCCGGCGCACCGACTCGGTGAGTTGGCCGCCCTCCTCGTAGCCCACGTATCCGGGCGGGGCGCCGACCAGTCGGGCCACCGAGTGCTTCTCGGAGTACTCGCTCATGTCGATCCGCACCATCGCGTGGTCGTCGTCGAAGAGGAACTCCGCCAGCGACTTCGCCAGCTCGGTCTTGCCGACACCGGTCGGTCCGAGGAACAGGAAGGATCCAGTCGGCCGGTTCGGGTCGGAGATGCCGGCCCGGGACCGCCGGACGGCGTCCGAGACGGCAGTGACGGCCGGGCGCTGGCCGATCAGCCGCTCCCCGAGCCGCTCCTCCATCGAGAGCAACTTCTCACTCTCGCCCTGCAGCAGCCGACCCACCGGGATGCCGGTCCAGTTGGACACCACCTCGGCGATGTCGCCCGGACCGACCTCCTCCGACACCATCGACTTGGCCTTGTTCTCGGCCTCCTCGGTGTCGGCCCGCTTGAGCTGCTCCTCCAGGCCGGGGATCTCGCCGTAGTTGATCTCACTGGCCCGGACCAGGTCGCCCTCGCGCAGGGCCCGGTCGGCCTCACTGCGCAGGTTGTCGATCTGTTCCTTCAGGTCGCCGACCCGGTTGAGGCCCTGCTTCTCCGCCTCCCACCGGCTCTCCAACCCGCGCAACTTCTCCTGGGCGTCGGCGAGCTCGGCATTCAACCGCCCCAACCGCTCCCGGCTGCCCGCGTCGGTCTCCTTCTCCAGGGCGAGCTGCTGCATGGTCATCCGGTCCACCGAACGGCGCAGTTGGTCGATCTCCTCCGGGGAGGAGTCGATCTCCATCCGCAGCCGAGAGGCGGACTCGTCGATCAGGTCGATGGCCTTGTCCGGCAGCTGCCGAGACGTGATGTAGCGGTTCGACAGACTGGCCGCAGCGACCAGGGCAGCATCGGTGATCTCCACCTTGTGGTGCGCCTCGTAGCGCTCCCGCAGGCCGCGCAGGATCGCGATGGTGTCCTCCACCGAGGGCTCGCCGACGAACACCTGCTGGAAGCGCCGCTCCAGGGCAGGATCCTTCTCGATCCGCTCCCGGTACTCGTCCAGAGTGGTGGCGCCGATCATCCGCAGTTCCCCGCGGGCCAGCATCGGCTTCAGCATGTTGCCGGCGTCCATCGACGAGTCCCCGGAGGCACCGGCACCGACGACGGTGTGCAACTCGTCGATGAAGGTGACCACCTGACCCTCAGCCTCCTTGATCTCGGTCAGGACGGCCTTGAGCCGTTCCTCGAACTCACCGCGGTACTTGGCCCCGGCGACCATCGAGGGGAGGTCGAGGGCGATCAAGCGCCGCCCCTTCAGGGAATCCGGCACGTCCCCGTCGACCAGTCGCTGCGCCAGCCCTTCGACGACGGCGGTCTTGCCGACGCCGGGCTCGCCGATCAGCACCGGGTTGTTCTTGGTGCGCCGGGCCAGCACCTGGACCACGCGCCGGATCTCGGTGTCCCGGCCGATCACCGGGTCGAGCTTGCCGGAGCTGGCCTGCTCGGTGAGGTCGACGCCGTACTGGTCCAGGGCCGACGAGGTGCCCTCCGCCTCCTGGGTGGTGACCCTCTTGTCCCCGCGGCTCTCGTTGAAGGCGGCGGTGAGCTTGTCCGAGGTCACCCCCAGATCACCGAGGATCGTCCGCGCGTCGGAGTCGATGGCGGCGAGGGAGATCACCAGGTGTTCTGTGGTGACGAACTTGTCACCGAGCTGACCGGCGCGGTTCTCGGCATCGGCCAGCACCCGGGCCAGGGCTCCGGACAGGCCGGGCTGGGCCACCGACGAGCCACTGGCCGAGGGCAGCTTGGTGACCGCACCCTGCGCGGCCGCGTCGACCACCGCCGGGTCGGCCCCGACGGAGGCGAGCAGCGGTCCGACGGTGTTCTCCGGGACCATCAGCAGGGCGTGCAGCAGGTGGGACGGCTCGGCATTCGGGTTGCCGGCGGTCAGGGCATTGCGCAGCGCGGCGGAGATCGCGTCGCGACTCTTGGTGGTGAGCTTCTCGGTGTCCATGATCAGGTTCTTCTCCTTGGTGCCGCCCTTGGTCAGCGGCTGGGTCGATGCGCGTACCGGCCGCCTCCCCTGGGGAGCGACTCAGCGACTGGGTAGTGCCTTGGGTGGGGTCCAGCCGGCCCCGGGTGCGAGCCGGACGCCACCGATCGGGTCTGCGGTGAAGACCCGCGAGGCGGGTGGCGTGGCCCGTGCCTCGGCGAGCCGCTCGCCCAGTTCGGCGACCTGGCCGCGCAGGTCCTCCATCTCCTCCTGGAGGGCCAGGATCCGCTTGATCCCCTCCAGGTTGACGCCCTCGTCCTGGGACAGCTGCTGCACCATCCGCAGCCGCAACACGTCCCGCGGCGAGTAGCGTCGTCCCCGCCCGGACGTGCGCCGCGGGGAGACGATCCCCATCCGGTCGTAGGTCCGCAGGGTCTGTGGGTGCATCCCGGCCAACTGTGCGGCCACCGAGATCACGAAGATCGGCGCGTCGGTGTTGATCCGTTGCGGCAGTCCCCCGTGCTGCTCCTCGGTCCCGGGCATCAGCGAGCTCCGGCGTCGAACAATCCGCTTCGGGGATCGGTGCTGCCGACGGCCTCGGCGTAGGCCGAGAGGGCCGACCTCGCGTCCTCGGACAACTCGGTCGGGACGACCACGTCGACGGTGACCAGCAGGTCACCCCGGGTGCCGTCGCGCTTGGTGGCACCCTTGCCGCGCACCCGGAGGGTCCGTCCGTTCGGGGTCCCGGCGGCGAGCTTCAACTTCACCGTCGGTCCGCCCAGGGTGGGCACCTCGACGGTCGCCCCGAGGGCTGCCTCGGTGAAGGTCACCGGGACGTCCAGGGTGAGGTTGTCCCCTTTGCGCCCGAAGAGGGCGTGCGGGCGGACGTGCACGACGACGTACAGATCCCCGGCGGCGCCGCCGTTCTCGCCGGCACCGCCCTTGCCCTTCAACCGGATCCGTTGCCCGTCGGTCACGCCGGCGGGGATCCGGACCTGCATCGATCGGGTCGACTTGCCCCGCCCGGAACCGTTGCAGACGGGGCAGGGGTCGTCGACCACCATCCCGCGGCCGCGGCAGTCGCGGCACGGCTCGGTCACGGCGAACACCCCACCGGAGGTGGAGGTCTGCATCCCACTGCCCTCGCAGGTGTGGCAGACGTGCGGCACGGTGCCCGCCTTGGCGCCGGTCCCATGGCAGGTGGAGCAGGGGGCGTCGGAGACCATCTGCATCCCGACCGTCACTCCGTCCACCGCCTCGGTGAAGTCGATCGTGACCTCACCCTCGATGTCGGAGCCGCGGCGGGGACCGCGGCTGGAACTCGACCGGGTCCGGGTCCCACTGTTGCCGCTGAAGAGCCCGCCGAAGAGGTCGGAGATGTTGCCGTCCTGGCCCGTACCGGAGGCC